>CALVHA010000006.1 GCA_944327255.1 Candidatus Gastranaerophilales bacterium
AGCTTGTCTTTTTTAGAATCATTTTCTTCTAGAATTAACAAGTTATTTTTCGTCTTCAGCTATTCTGTTTTCAATGTACGAGAGGCTCCATTGCTCAACCAGCGCCTCACTTATGCCAACTGTCTCAAACAGTTCACCAGATATACATTCTGGGGGTTCAGCCATCCTAATAATTAACAATTATAAGTAATTATTTTTGTTAAAAAAAATTATTTGAGCGCCTGATGCGCATTTATCATTTTACGAATAAAAAAATCTTTTGTCAAGTATTATTTTTTAAAAATTTAATTATTCTTAACGAACTATTTATAATTTCTTAAAGTGCGCTGTGTTCAACCGAACACAATTTATATCTTACATGGTCAAATTTTAAAATCAAGTATTTTTTTTGTTTTTTTGTTACATTATTTAATATTAAGACAAATGCGCTATATTATGGCCTTTTTCGCAGAAATTTATCTTGAGAAATTTCTTTATTTCATTTTTTTGTATGAAGTTTTTTTATAAAAACTAAATTATAATCATATTGACTATTTAGCATGGCATGATGAAAGGAGTAATCAATGAATAAAATTTATGGAATGGCAATTTCTTTTGCGGTAATAGTCGCATTTGGCGGCTGTGCTTTAGCCGAAAGCACGACTGAATTCACACCTTTGAACTTTGGCAATGCAACTTACACAAGCGCATATTCAACATCTAATGATGTTGTTGCATCTTCAAGCAATACTACACCAGCAGTTTCAACTACTTCAACAGATTTAACCGGAAATAAAAAAATGCAGAGTGCAATTTCTGAACTAGACAACGCACAAATAGAGGTTAGAAATGAGTTGCTAAATTATAAAACACAATATGCTGAAGTAGATGCAAAATACAATGCTTTAAAAACAGAACGAGCTAACTTATCCAAACAACTCAAAGAAACAGAAAAAAGAATAAAAGAAATTGACAGAGCTAAAGAAAAAATTAAAAAGAATATGATGTAATATAGTTCTTAAATCGGAGTTGAAAAGCTCCGATTTTTTGCATAAAAAAAACAGGAAGTGATTTCATTCCCCCCCTGTTAAGATTTACACTAGCCGAAATATAAATAGCATGTATATTATAACATTTTTTTTATAAAATTTCAAAATATGCTAAGAAATGTTAATATAAACCATAAATATTATACGGAAATATCTTTATTAACAAAGGTTTTTAGACATTTATTAATTATTAAATAGTGTAAAGGTTTTTTCTACGTTCTTGCTAATCAAGCTCTTAACGGTATCGTATTCGGTCGTCAGAGCAGAAATTTCAGCGTCAAGTTCTTGAGCCTTAAGATCGAGCTCTTCTTCTTTTGTATTAATTTTATTTTTCTTAGAAGTATATTCTCTTTCTGCAACTGCGATTGCGTCATCATCTGTATTTTCCATAATATGTCCGCCTTCAATTGCCACATATCTTTCCTGATAGAAGTAGTTGTCTGCACCTTTAGAAACTACAAACAATTGAGCATTCTTCAAAGCATTAGATAAGTAATCTTCATCATCGACATATTCGTTTTCATACCAGCCGTTCTGACATATTGTATTAAACATTACGCTATAGAATTCAGATAGGAACAATAGTTGATCTTCTGACTCTGTTGTTGCTTTATTGTTAATTGAATAAATATAGCCCGGATCGTCTGTAATATAATAAGAATCTCTGACCCTATCAAATACATTATACTCATCTGAGAATCCATTCATGCCATTGACAAAATTAGTTAAGAATGTTTCTGTTAAATTTGATAAGCTCAGGGCATAGTAACCTCCATTTATAACCCAGCCATTATAATTTTCTGCCTCTCTAGTAGCTTCTTTTGCGTATGATTCAGAAGACATGCTTACAAAAGGAAGATGTTTTGTTGTAACATTTGTAGCATCTTTAGGGTCTAAACGCGCAATTAAATCATCCAAAGCCAAATAAAATGCTGTTATATCTGTTTCTAAAGGTTCTTCCGGCATAAGTAGAGTATACATAGATTTTGCCAGTTTATCAAAAAAGCCAACTAAAGCTTGTTCTTCTGCTTCCAAACTGTCAAATGCAACTCCAGATACATCTTTATACCAAGTAGTTACATCTTCGTTTATAATAGCTGAAAACTTACCTGTATCAGCACCAATTTTAATTGCATCTCTTAAAGCTTTAATAACATCGCTATAGTCATTCCCACCATTTTGTAATAAAGTGACATCTTCATTTAACAAATCTGCTAAATTAAAGGATTCATTATTATATGCTCCATTTTGTAGAATAACAGCATCGTCTTTATAAGAAGGATTAGTGTTCTTCGCAATAGCATATATGCTATCATCAGTAAAGTCGAACCACATATCTTCGCCTTGCTCATAGTAATGCCCTTGAGATTTCATTCCTTCTGCATAAACTTCTGAAATCATATCAACATAACTGATTAACGATGTTAATGTTACATTATTACTATATTCTCTTCCAAGAAGTTCTCCTCCAAGACCTGCTCCAGGTATATATGTCAAAGTGGAAGCTCCAAGACCTAATGGAAGAGATAATGCATTTTGTTCATGCAGAGCATTAATAAAGGCCGTGAATGCGGTTGTCCTATCACCATTAAATCCATCTTCTCCGATTCCGGCAGCTTTTGCGGCTTCTGCAAATTCTGCATTCAAAGCTATTTTCCCATCCCGTCTGGAAACCATATAAGGGAGATAATTATTAAGTTCTGACGGCTGCATCATAAGACTGTATGATAATTCATATAAATCAGTACCATTACCGTCAGGATCCCATACCAGAGTAGTCTGGTTGATTGCATTCTGGTATTCATCAGAAATCTTTTCCATATCACGGGATAATGACAGCTTTTGCTGAGCAATTTGTAAAGATTGAAATTCACAATTTGCCTTTCTTGCTGTTATAGCCAAAAATCTTGCTTGTGATGCTGCCAATCCCATAGGTACTTACGTTTCCTTTCAATATTCTTAGTACAATAGAGTCCTATTATTCGTATTTACGGCAGAAGATATAAAAATCTTTAGGAAACAAAGGGATTATGTTAATAAAAATTTACAATTAAAACATTATCGAAATCAAAAATTTAATAAAGCCTCTTGTCCCAAATTTGCTGATAAATTCTTTTTTATTTTCAAATAGGAATTTGAATGATTCTGGACGAATTTTTATATTGTTGCATAAGTTAATTTTAGTAGTTTTATCGGAAATATATTTAACGTTTCCGCAAACATAATCACTCCCCCCAGCATTTTGCTTGTGGCGGCGGTATCCGACAAGCGGAGCATAAATAATTATAGAACCGCCTATTAAATCCGTAAAATTAAATAAAAACTTATCAGGACAAATTTTCCATTTATCAGCATGCTTGTAATTCAGAAATATTTCTAAAGCTGATTTTCTAAACATTGCAGAACTATTAGGCGACCAGTACCAGCCCCCGAATTTATGTTTATCCAAAAATTTATAATCAATATTATCAATATTAATTTTCAGCAAATCTTCAAGTTTTTTAGCATCAACAAAAGAAACTTTATGAGGAGAAGCAACAGAAAATGTTGTATGTATTTCATCGTTCTCATCAATTTCAATAATTTGAGCAGAAGTAAACGCTACACTTGATGCAAGATGAACCCGCAGATGAACTGCAGCATAATCTTCTACTATCACATCATCCGAATCTATAAACGAAATAAATTGTCCCTGCGCAATTTTTAGTCCTGCGAGCATTGAGGCAAGCTGTCCCTGATTTTTATCATGCCTTAGCAGTGTTATTCTGACCTCCTGATTTACACGCATAAATTGTTCAATTTTTTCGACAGAGTTATCAGAGGAACAGTCGTCAACAACTATAATTTCAAAGTTTTTATAAGTTTGATTAACAATACTTTCCAGTGTTTTTATAACAAATTTTTCGTAATTAAACGATGTAACGATAAAACTTACAAGTGGAGTTTTAAGCATTATTTTTCACCTTCTTGGTTTGCTATTTTTTTATTATGTATAACTGACGAAATAAACGCAGCAAGAATAAAGGCTAATCCTATTATCCCGGTAATCACCTCAGGAACTTCTTTAACAGTAGAAATAAGCATAATTAGTGCCAACGCTCCTATTGCCCAATGGGCACCATGCTCAAGATATAAAAATTTTGCAAGAGTTTTCTTTTCCACAAGCATAATAGTAAGAGAACGAACGAACATTGCACCGATTGATAAACCTATTGTAATAATTATAATATCCTTACTTAAAGCAAAAGCCCCCAGTACCCCGTCAAGAGAGAATGAAGCATCTATCAATTCCAGATACATAAAGCTTACAAATCCTGTACAGGCTGCCGATTGAAGATTACATTTTGCAGCTCTCATCTCTTCATGTTTTTCCAGAAAATGAGCAAGTCCATCAATTAACAAATAAGTAATAATCCCGCTTATTCCCGAAATCATAACATGCACCTTCTGCTCATCAGGTACAAAATTCTGTACTGCAAGGAGAAAACCTAATGAAATAACAATTTCAATTCCTCTCAAATGATCAAGATGAGAAAGAGGGGCTTCAATTTGTTTAATCCAGTGAACATTTTTTTCATGATTAAAGAAATAGTTAAGGAAAAGCATAATAAGAAACATTCCGCCGAATGTAACAATCGGCGCATGGGTTTGATGCAGATAATAAGCATACTTATCTACATTAGTCGTTGCAATATTAAAGACTTCTATCATGCTGAGTTTTGCAAAAATAGAAACAACTAAAATCGGGAACAGAAATCTCATCCCGAAAACGGCAATCAAAATGCCCCACGTAATAAACCTGTGACGCCAAACTTCCGACATTTTTTCAAGCTTCATAGCATTAACTACAGCATTGTCAAAAGATAAACTCACCTCCAACACTCCGAGAACCAGAGCGATAAAAACACATTGCCAGCCCGTTCCAGCATGCACATGATTTCCCCAGAAATAAGCACCAATAACTCCGGCAATCGTAACTATATATGAGCCTAAAAAATATTGCAACATAAAAAACATCTCCTCCAAACTATAATTAATTAAATCATATTTTTTCGTTTAATGCAATAAATTAGGTTGATTAAAAATATATGTCATTGTATAATTAGGAATAATAGTTAGAGAAAAAGGAGAGTAGCATGAAACACTTGTCGAATAAGGTTTTCCAGTGGGGGGGGGGGGGCAAAACAAGCGTATTTTAGCGCATTTACACTTGCAGAAGTATTAATCACAATAGGAATAATCGGAGTCGTAGCAGCCCTGACTTTACCAGGAGTAATAGAAAATGTCCAGGAAAAAATTCTGATAAATCAACTTAAAGTTGCATATAATAGAGTAAATACGGCAGTACAAATGGCAACTGAAGAATATGGTACAATTGATACCTGGGGAGAAACATCAGCAGAAAGAATTCAAAAATTTAAAGAGATAATGCCAGAATATTTAAAAATAGTAAAAATGTGTCCTAAAGGAGTTAAAGGATGCCAACCGGACGGTTACTTAGGTTGTACTGGTAAAACTCAAGCTAACTCTGGAGCACAAACCTTATGGACAAGTACCAACTCGATGGTCTTAGAAAACGGAATGATTTTGATATTTCCGGACGATGACGGGAATTATGATTGTTCAAAAAATATTAAAACATATAGCTATGATGTATCAAAAAAAGAAGAATTTTGGCTATGGACGTGCTTTGGAATAAATATCGATATAAATGGCTTAAAAAAACCTAACAGAACCTCTGAAGATTATTTTGGTTTTTATGTAGTACAAGATGGAATTGTGCCGAAGGGAACACAGGGTACAGATGGTTGGAGATGGAGTGGGGTGTTAAGATTTTCGTCTACATGTATGGCTAGAAATGTATACAACGCAACATACCACGATAACTGCACCGCCTGGGTATTACAAAATGAAAACATGGACTATAAACGGTGTCCGGAAAAACTCGGCTGGGGGGCAGATAAACAAACTTCCTGCAATGGCAAATAACATTATTTAACATTCGTTTGAAAAAAAACATGTTCTTGTTATACTCTAGGTATGAAAGATATGTTAGACAAAATTTTACAAATAGAAAAGAAATACAACGAACTGGGACAAACTTTATCGGATCCAGCTGTAATTCAGGATTATAATCGTTTCAGAGACCTGTCTAAACAACGCAAGTCTATGGAAGAAACAGTCCACCTTTATTACGAATGGAAAAAAACAACAGATGCTATAGCCGATGCAAAAGAAATGTTGCATTCCGAAAATGATGAGGAAATGAAAGCATTTTTAAAATCGGAAATAGAGGCAAATGAAGCTAAAATCCCTGAATTTGAAGAAAGAATGAAAGTTCTTCTTCTTCCTAGAGACCCTATGGATGATAAAGACATTATGTTAGAAATCAGAGGTAGCGCCGGAGGAGATGAAGCAAATATTTTTGCCGGCGATTTAATGAGAATGTACCTTAGATATGCCGATAAAAAAGGCTGGGAAACTAAGATTTTAAGCAAAACCGACTGTGAAGCAGGCGGAGTATCTGAAGTTATTATATCAATAAAAGGAGACGCCGTATACTCACAACTTAAATATGAATCAGGTGTTCATAGGGTACAAAGAGTTCCGGCAACAGAATCTCAAGGAAGAGTGCATACATCAACAGCAACCGTTGCAGTTATGCCAGAAGTTGATGATGTTGAAGTCGAACTTAATATGAATGATGTTGAAATTACTACGGCACGCTCCGGTGGCGCCGGTGGACAAAACGTTAACAAAGTTGAAACTGCCGCAAGAGTATTCCATAAACCAACAGGGATTATGATATTCTGTACAGAAGAACGTTCTCAACTACAAAACAAAGAACGCGCTCTGCAAATCTTAAAAGCAAAACTTTATGATATGGAAGTTCAAAAACAAATGCAGGAAATTACAGACCTTCGCCGCTCCCAGGTAGGTTCCGGAGATAGAAGTGAAAGAATTCGTACTTATAATTTCCCGCAAGGCAGATTGACCGATCACCGATTGAACCATAACCTTAACGTATGGACTGTCATAGATGGAGATCTCGATGAACTTATAAAACTTCTTATGGAGTACGACCAGAAACTTAAGCTCGAAAAACTTGCTCAAGTTGAATAAAAAGGATAAAGTATGCTCGAAAGAAAATGTATTGGCTGCGGAAAAATTAAAAATCGGGATGAATTAATCAAAATTACCAGAGACCATAAAGCCAATACCCTTGTCGTAAACGGAAATTCCAAGGTATTTGGCAGATCGGCATATCTTTGTTATAATAAATCTTGTATTGATAGCGCATTCAAAAAAAATAGATTGCAAAAAACATTAAAAACTCCTATACCGGAAGAGTTGAAAGGGAAATTAATAAATGAGTTATGAAACAATAAGAATAAATGAATTAGCAAAAGAATTGAATTTAACCAACAAAGAATTGATAGAAAAACTTTCTAAAATATCTATTGTGGGAAAAACTCATTCAAGCACCCTTACTCCGGATCAGGTAAGAAGAATAAAAGAATTTATTGCTAATGGCGAAAAAGAAGTTAAACCACAAAAGCCGAAGGCATTTATCGTAAAAAAATCAAAAGAAGTCGAAAAAGTCGTATCTCCAAAAGAAGAAATTAAAGCAAAAGTAGAAACAATTAAACCGGAACCGGCAAAAACACCTAAAGTTGAAATAGTTAAACAACAGCCGAAAAATCGTTTGGAAATTGTACGAAAAGCGATAAAACCTTTACCTGGACCTGTAATAGTTCAACGTCCTAAAAAAGATAATGAACAAAAACCTTTAAAGAAACCTTTTCCTCCTAAAGGAGACTCTTCTGCTTCTGGTGAAAAAACTGAAAACAAACAAAAACGACCTGAAAGACCCGAAAGTTCAAAGAAACCTATTCAGCGTCATATAATTTCTCAGGAAATTTATGAAACCAAAGGGCCTTCTAAAAAAAGAAACGATAATTCAAGAAAAAAAGATAAAGATTTCAATAAAAAAGAAGAGCAGGAAAGAATTTCATTGGAAAAAGCCGCTGCTCAAAAACATAAAAAAAGATCGCACAAAGAAGAAGAAATAAAAGAAATTACGTCAATAGTCGTAACACATGCGATGACAATAAGCGAATTATCCGAAAAAATTAATCATACACCTGCAGAAATCGTAAAATTCTTAATGATGAACGGCATAATGGCAACGGTAAACCAGCTTATAGACGTAGACGTCATTAAAAAAATATGTGCCGAATATAACCTTGAAGTTTTGGAAGAAGATTTGGATGCATATATAGAAGAAGAAATGGAAAAAGAAGAGGAGAAAAAAGCATTAACGGAAGTTGATAAAAAACTCCTTAAAAAGCGGGCACCTGTTGTAAGTATAATGGGACACGTAGACCACGGAAAAACAACATTGCTTGACAGCATCAGAGCTTCAAAACATAAAATTGTTGCAACAGAAGTTGGAGGAATTACTCAGTCAATCGGTGCTTACACAGTATATTTAGATAACAATAAAGAGAAAAAGATTGTGTTCGTAGATACACCTGGTCACGAAGCATTTACGGAAATGAGAGCCAGAGGAGCGAAAGCTACGGATATTGCAATTCTTGTAGTAGCTGCTGATGATGGTATAATGCCACAGACAATTGAAGCTATTAACCATGCAAAAGCTGCTGATGTACCGATTATAGTCGCAGTAAATAAAATTGATAAACCTGGAGCAAATCCTGATAAGATTTTACAACAGCTAACAGAACACGGATTGGTTCCGGAAGAATGGGGCGGTGAGACAATTACCGTTAAGGTATCAGCCCTTCAGGGAACAGGTATTGATGAATTACTTGAATATATACTTCTTGTAGCTGATGTTCAGGACTTAAAAGCCAACCCGAAAGCCGAAGCCTCTGGGGTTGTAATTGAAGCCAACCTTGATAAAGGGAAAGGACCTGTTGCAACACTGCTTGTCCAAAACGGAACACTGCGTGTAGGGAACTGTGTTGTAGTAGGAACAGCATGCGGTCGTGTAAGAGCATTACTTTCAGATAGCGGAGAAAGAATTCAAAAAGCAGAACCTTCAACTCCTGTAGAAATTTTGGGGTTAACAGAAGTTCCACAGGCAGGAGATCGATTTGAAGTTGTTAAAAACGAAAAAGAAATGAAAGCAATTGTTGACAAACGGAAAGAAAAAGAACGTGATAAACGTTTAGAAGCAATGCTTCCGGCTCATATCAGAAGAGAATCTGCTGCAGGGGATGATGATATCCCTCAACTCAACCTGATTATTAAAGCAAATACTCACGGTTCTGCCGAAGCAGTATCTCAAGCAATAGCACAGCTGGAATCAAAAGAAATTAAGACAAAAATTATTCATGTTGGAGTCGGTGATATTTCAGAAGCTGATGTAATGTTGGCATCGGCATCCGGAGCATTGATTTTGGGCTTTACCGTAAAAGAAGATGCAAACGCTGTTGCTGCCGCTGAAAAAGAAGGGGTTACAATCAAGAAATATGATATTATTTATCAAATACTTGAAGACATTGAAAAAACAATGCTATCACTTCTTGAACCGGAAGTTAAAGAGGTTGAACTCGGGAAAGCGGAAGTCAGACAGGTATTTACAATTGGTAAAACAACAAGAATTGCAGGGTGTTATGTTACCGAAGGTAAAATTGTCCGCTCTAAAAATGCCGTTCTTATTCGTAACGGAGAAAAAATATTCTCCGGAGCAATTGACCAGCTTAAACGTTTCAAGGATGATGTTAAAGAAGTTGCACAGGGCTTCGAATGCGGTATTTCATTCAGTAAATGGAATGATATTGAAGTCGGTGATATAATAGAAGTTTCAACAACAGAAGAAGTTGAAAGACAAAGTTTATAAGGAAATAAAAAATGACATTAAGAAACGAAAGAGTTAGAAAAGAATTAATGAGGGATATCTCTGAAATTTTGAGAAAAGAAATCAGAGGATTACTTGGTGTTGTATCAATAGTTGATGTGGAAGTTTCTCATGATAACTCTTTTGCTAAAGTCATTTATAGTGTTCTTGGTTCAGAAGAACAGATAGAGAAAACGAAAGAAGCAATCGAAAAAAGCACTCCTAAAATTCGTTATGAAGTTGGAAAACGTATTCGTTTAAGATTAACTCCTGAATTAAAATTCGTATATACAGATTCTCTAGAAAAAGGTTCTAAAGTTAACGAGATAATAGACAAAATCTCAAGAGGTGAAATATAAACATTTATGTTCGGGGTTTTAAATGTTTATAAACCCAAAGGCATGACATCTCATGACGTTGTTGGAGTTTTAAGAAAAAGATTAAATATAAGGCAAATCGGTCACACTGGGACATTAGATCCTTTTGCAGAAGGTGTATTGCCTGTTTGTATAGGAAAAGCAACTCGTCTTATTGAATATTTTGACGATAATAAAGAATATCTTGCAACGATCCAATTTGGTTCATCTACTTCGACTTTTGATATAGAAGGAGAAATTACAAAATCCTGCGATAAAAAAGTTCAACGAGAAGATGTTATATATGCGCTTAAATATTTTGAAGGTGAAATTACACAAGTTCCACCAATATACTCTGCGATAAAAGTTAACGGAAAAAAGCTATACGAATACGCAAGGAATGGAGAAGAAGTAAAAATTACACCTCGACAGGTTACTATATATAATATTGAGCTTAAAAATTTTGATGAAGGATATCAAAGGGCTGAAATATTGGTAAGTTGCTCAAAGGGAACCTATATCCGCTCAATTGCGAATGATTTGGGAGAAAAATTAGGCTGCTTAGGACATTTAATAAAACTTGTAAGAACTCAAGCCGGAAAATTTCTGCTTGAAGACAGCGTTCAATTGGATGATGAAAAACTTGAGTCTGCAATCCAAAATCCGCTTGTTGCAATATCATTAGAAAATATAACCGTTGACAACTCGGCACATATAAAAATCTCTCACGGAATGCCAGTAACAATAAACAATACTAAAATAAAAAGTGGTGATTTTTTAATTTTGGTTTATAATAATAATATTGATGCCATAGGAGTATATGACGGAGAGAAAGTTAAAGTAAAAAAGGTATTTATATGAAAAAGATTCTAGTATTATTGGGAGCAATGTTAATATCAACATGTGCAGGATATTCAATAACCTGTGAAGGGTTTGAATGCCCTCAAAACCCTTATGATGGAAATTTATCAATAAGCAACGTTACAGGAACGAACTTTCTTGCAGAACAAATTACAAATTACCTGATAAAAAAACAAATCTTAAAGGATTCCACTGGAAAATATAAGGTAAATCTTGAATCATATAATTTTACGGCATTACGGGACGGGAAATTCAAATCCTTGGAGATTACTGGCTCCGACACCGTAACGGATGGAGTTTATGCCTCTCTTATAAAGTTAAAAACTCTTTGTGATTACAATTATATAGACATTGATAACAAAGATAATACCATTACGTTTAAAGAAAATTTTGGAATGGCATTTGCAATACAATTTTCGGCCGATGATTTAAATAAAACGATGCAAAACAGACGTTACGGAGAAATAATCCGAAGAGTAAATAATATCGGAAATACATACAAAATGTTCAATATTATATCCTCATCAGTTGAAATAAAAGACAACAAGCTTAATTATATAATGAAAGTTTCAATTCCAATTTTAAATGTTAAAAAAGACATAACAGTAGAAACAAATCTTGCGGTTCATAACGGAGAAATAATTTTCGATGAAGCATCACTGAACACTGAATATTTTAAAGTAGATATAGACAAATTATCTAGTCTGCTTAATTACCTGAATCCGCTTGAATTTTCGATGAAAATCATGAAAAATGATTATGCAAACTTGCATATAAAAGAAATAAATATAACTGATGAAAAAATAAATGTGAGTGGTATAATAACTGTAGATAAAAATGTTATAACTGAACAATAAGAGGTTTAGCATGCGTAAAGAGAAAAATCAAAAATTATTTGGAGTTTTAGTAGGAATAATCATTATCCTAATGTCAATAATTCTAGGTATGCAAATATTATCACCTGTCATAAATGATTCTAGTGAAACACCTGGGGTAGCGATACAACCGTCTGAAGAACAGCCTGTAGAACCTAAACCTGTAGAACCAGCACAACCTAAAGAATATGTTCAGATTGTCTTTATCGGAAAAAATGACACAGGAGAAGAAGTTTATAAGGTAATAAAAAGAGAGCATAGCGAAAAAATAGATGGTCCAAAATTGCAATATGCTCTTACATCTTTAATTATGGGACCGACGCAGAATGAGAAAGCTAAAGGAATATACTCGGAAGTTCCGACTGGAACCGTTATCAAAGCTATAAATGAAACAAGTGATAAAGTAATAATAGATTTATCATCAGAATTTGTAACCGGCGGAGGCACAGACAGCGTATATAAAAGATTATATCAATTAATTAAAACGGTTAACAGAAATTCAGAAAAACCCGCATATTTATATATTGACGGGAAGCAGGCAGACGTAATAGGCGGTGACGGGATAATGATAACCCAACCGTTAAATGAGAATTCTATTGGCGAGTAACAATGGCAAAAGATTTGGATTACTACCTGAACCTTAACTGGACACTAATAGAAGGTGAAGATCTTGATTTTGAAGGGAAACCATATCATTATATAATGATAGAAGAAATCCCGAGCTTTTGCTTTTGTGCTAAAACAATAGAGAAAGCAAGAGAAAACTACAAAACACAGTTAAAACTTTCTCTAACGGTAATGCTCGAAAGCGGAGAACAAATACGGGAACCTGGCGAGGATAGTAATGAACCTGATTGGGAAAGTCTTTGTCCATAAAAAGCAAGAAAGGCAAAAAAAATGATAGAAATGAAAGTTATGGGAATAGCCCTTGATACAAGAACAGGCTCACCTATAGTAGTATTACACGATAAAGAAAACCGCAAAGCACTTCCGATATGGATTGGCTCAGCAGAAGCAAGTGCGATAATAAGAAAAATTGAAAATCTTACTGTGGCTCGTCCAATGACCCATGATTTGATTATTAATGTAATAGAAAAAACAGGATATAAATTAGAAAAAATAGAAATTAATGATGTAGAAAAAGATACATACTATGCAACATTATTCTTAAAAAATGATAAAGATGAGGTTATCGAAATAGATTCCAGACCATCGGATGCAATCGCAATAGCAATAAGGGTAGATGCACCTATTTATGTAACGGCAAACGTAATTTCCAACGGCTCTGTTTCAACTGATTCGGCAAAGGATGAAGAAGAAGCACAAGAATTCAAAAAATTTGTTCAGAGTATAAAACCTTCTGATTTTGCCAAATTAATGAAAGATAACGATCATCACGAAACAGATCAATAGACATAACGGCGGGAGAAATACCCGCCGTTACTTTTTCCTCATCTTAAAAAATAAAGTGAGTTATGCAGTTTTTTTCTTCTGCATTTTTTCTTTTTCTTCTTTCTTTAGTTCAGCCTTAGCATGAGCTTCATCCGCTTTATGCTTGATGTCTTCTTTTACGTCATGGACTTTATCTTTTGTTTTTTCAATTCCAGCTTTGACATCTTCTTTAACATCATGAGCTTTTTCTTTAACTTTTTCAGCAGCATGCTCGGCTTTCTCTTTCAGGGTTTCCTTTTCTTTTTCCATAATTCCACATCCTTTCACATATAAAGCCAATGTCATTATAATCGGAATTAAAGAATATTAAATTAGATTAAAGTATAATTTTTTCTACAAAACATAGATAAAGATTGAATTAAATAATAAATATTACAAATGTTACAATTTTTTCAAAACTTGAAAATAGATTAAAAAAAAATTTTTTATATAAGAGAAGAGAGCAAAATTCAAGAGGTCAAGATGTTGGATTCGGTTAAAGCCATACAGGCGCAGCAAATATACAGAGTGCAGCCTGTAAGTCTGGATGAAAAATCAAATAACAGAAATAATCAACAACAGCAGATATCTGGTGTAAACTTTTTTACAGGAAAGACATATACACCAAATTACCCATCTGTTGAAGGGAGTCCAACACTCGGAAGATCTTTGGATTTACTCGGATAAAAATTACCTTAATATTTTTTAATATTTGTCTGTTTTCAGGCAATTTTTTGTGCTGTAATTTTTTTATATATATGTAAGGAAAAATTAAGGGGTAAAATTTATGCCACAATTATCAGCAATAGGTGCATTAAACGTATTTGATTTAAGACGGGCACAAGCAATTCAGCCTCAGGCAATACAGCCTATTCAGGGAGAAGCCCCGAAGTTATTAGCATTCACATCAAGCAACTATAATCCCGGTCATCCGAGAGCAAATGATTCTGAAGGTATAATAGCAGGGACCTCTCATCTTGCGAACAAACTAGATTTATTAGGATAATGATACAACCTCGAAATATAAATAAAGCCGTCACATGTGTGACGGCTTTTATGCAATTAATACATCTTGAACCTGTCACTAATATTTATATCTGATTCTCCAGCCATCATCTATGACCTTCTGTAAACAAGCCGTATAATCTCCAGAATTGTAACTACAATTCCCGCTTGAAGAAGTATCCAGTGGATGACAATAATACGCCCAGCTTCCACCTATCCCGCTACATAATGAAGTTCCATTTGGTAAAATACGTTTAGAATTCATTACATAAGCCTCAAACATATTTCGTCCTAGTTGTGGAGTATAAGTTTTATTTCCGTTACCATCATCACCAAATCCATTTTCAAAAAATCCACGATATTTCATATCCGTCACAATATGAACTCTTGCCTTAAAAAAATCTCCTCTTATGTTATAATAATTATCATACATAAATACTGCAATATGATAAGCATATAAACCAGTTGGGGATTCAAGATAATAGGATTTATAAGGAGTCACAACAGAAAAAATTTGTCCCAAGTTTATACCGTTAGACTGTCCATTTTGTTTATATCTGAACCAGGTATAACAGTTAGGGGAGCCCTCACAGCGTTTATTCGGTTCTATAAATTTCTGTTTAGAGTAAAGCCACTCTGAAAATTTCCAAACAAATTCACCCCCATCAGGCCAACAATCAGTTAATTTTGTAGTACATTCATTTTCTGCAGCAAAATCATTTACATAAATTGCAAGATCGCTATATGCTCTTCTCAAAATTGATGCATTCTTTATTCTTTCAATCTTTGGAATTATTAAAGATATCATTAAGGCAGCAACTACACCGATTATACCAAGTGTTATCAATACTTCTGCAAGTGTAAATGCTTGTTTTTTGGTTACATTAACGAAAAATCTATCACCCGAAAAGCATTGGAGAGACTTAGATAGGAACGCCCCCCCCCCCCGAAAACCTTATTATATTCAGCTTTTGCATACTATCCTCCTTTAAAATACTCTCTATACTTATTATAATCGATTTTTTAGCATTTTCAAGTGTGACTTTTAACGGATCTAAAAAAATTCCTCAACATCCAATCTCTACAGATATAACCGGAGCAAACAAATCTACTCACTTTTTAGTATTGTTTAGTCGTATTACTTAACAATTTATTGACTTAAGACTATAGGTTATTTTAGGATTTAAATAAGAGGAAACGGGGTGAATATCCTCGGCTGTAGCCGCAACCGTAAAAGCCGGAATGCTCGGGAATAAAACATTTTTACGTGCGATATGAAAATGTTTTGAATTTTCTAAGATGTCCTCTTATGTATGAAGAGGATATAAAATTGCAACTTGCCACAATACAGCCGAATATAGTAAAAGCCGGAACCTGCCCGCATGGACTTCCTCTCGGAGCATGCCCGATATGTAACGGTATGGGAGGTGGTGGTGGCATGAAAAAAGCCGATTTTTCAGCTAAACCCGGAGAAATGAGTTGGAATGAATGTGCTGCAATCGGAGCTTTTTTAAAAGCTCAGCAAAATGCCCGTATGGCACGTCAGCAAGATGCACAGAATTTTGCTCAGCAGGCAATAGCGTTTCAAAATGCAATAATGAATGCATCTCAAAAACTCGCAAACATTACAGGGGTAATTTCAGCTAACGCACCGACAATTATCTCCAAACCTGTGAATTTAATTTTAAATACAGTCATTGGCGGAACAATTAACTTAATAAAAAATATCCCAACAACAATACAGAACATTACGCAGATAATTAACCAGAAATTGACGGATATCTCAGATAAATTAACTGCAGTATACGGAGAACTAAAAACTGCTATTGCAAAAAAAATCGCAGAACCATTGAAAGAACTAAAGAAAAAACTTAAATCTATATTCTCAATATTTAATCCAAACAACACAGATAACGAAGAAAAACAAATTGATGAGACAAAAAAAGCTTTCAAGCTAAAAACATTCATTCACGACCTGTATAAACGGATTACTGGGGAAGAAGAAACACAAAAGGAATTACATAAATGATTGTCACAACCTTTAACGACGGAGAAGCCAGGCGTCAACAAAGAAATCTGACTGGTATTCAAAGGAAAAACAACAATAAAACAAGAGAAGGAGTTATTGTCAATAATTTTATAAGAGACAATGAACAAGATTTTCCATCACTAACACTGGATGATACAAAAGACTCTCTAATTATATCTGAGACAGCAAAACTCCCCCAACAACTTGCAGATAACAGGACATCTCCGGAAAAAAGTCTTCTTCCGATAAGCGCAGTTGCAATAGGTGTCATGGGTATTATTGCAGGGATTTCCTGGTTTGTAAAACGCAACGCGAAAATTACAAACGAAATAGCTCGAGAAAAATGGATAACTTCATTCACACGAAACATATCTATAAACAATGAAAACGATCAGGCACTTGTTCAAATGGTTCAAAATCCAAACGAAAAAACAATAAGAGCCGGTCTTGGAGTTCTAACACTTTCAGCAACAGCGTTTATGGGTAAAACATTTTTTGACGGCTTCAAAGAAGTATGGGTTAAGAAAAAAGAAGCTGATATTCAAAAAAATCTTCAAGAACAATTAATCAGTATTGAAACCCAATCCTTCAGTGGAAAAATTCAAATTATAAGGAACGCATTATCAGAAAAAACAAAAATGTTTTCAAAATACCTTTCCTATAATGAACCGACTCAACAGCCTTTTGGAATGTTTAAGTCTGCTAAAGAACTATCCTTTGGTAAAAGAGAAATAATAGAAAACAAGCGAAAAAATACTGCATTAAATTATTTTATGCTTGGTTCCGCCACAGTGGCTTCAATAATAGGATTATCATTATACTCAATGAAAAACCTTCGTTCAGGAAGCAAAGAAGTTTCCAAATTCGTAGATAAAACAAAAAAGGATTTGGAATTCATTGCCCAATCAAATAAAGATAAAAATTTTGTAAAAGAATATCTTGAACACGGGCTTCAATTTATAAATGCAAAAAAAGATGTGGTGGAATACATTATAAACAAAACTTGCTGGGAGCAAGAAGAAAAAGAGAGTTTTATAAAACATGTAGTAGAAAAAATAGAAACATCAACAGTTAAAGTAAATCCTAACATCGGCGGAGATGGAACGCAAAAGCCATCCTTATCCTCATTTGTTGATGACTACAGAGCTTTTTTCTATAACCTGCTTATTGAACCAGACAATCCGCAGTTTCAACAGCTTTTCTTCGGGACGACTGCACTTGCTGGAATCAGCTATGGTGGGAAACTTATAGGCGATGCAATAAAAGAAGTTCAGGTCAAAAAAATTAATGCGCAGACAGAAATAAATCTTCAACAAAGACTGGTCTCTACGGAATTAAGAAACTTTAAGTCCAAAAAAGATGCCGCTATTAAACCTCTTGTAGATGAATTTTATAAACAGGTTGATGAAGGTAAGCCAAAGGAACAGTTAAAAACAATGGCCGAAAACATCTTACTTGAAATTAAAAATGGACCTCCGTTTGTTTACTCATAAAAAGGAGATAAAATGGTACAATCTGTTAATATATATTCATACAAACCTTTATATAATACATGTCAACCTCAACTTCCGACACATGACAGAAATTATTCAATTTTTGATAAAAATAAGGTTGATTATTTTGTAAAGCAAAAAGAACAGGCATTACCATATCTCAACGAAATTCTGCTTCATTCAAACAGCGAGCCTCAAGTAACGGAAACCCTGTATATTTTAGATAGAATGCTTGAAAACGGAACCAAAGGAATAGATAAAATGTACCCGACATTATCCAGATTTAATAATACCCAATCTGCGAATATTCAAACATTTCTGGCAGGTATTTACAGAAAAATACAGGTTCCCGATGCATTTGGACCATTAGTGAGAATGCTCATACAAAATTCAATGAAACAAGATCAGAACATGCCTTTTGATCCGAATGAAGAAATTGGTGGGGCAATTTTAAGTTACATATCAGATAGGTTTAAAAACTAGTAATCACACGCCATTAATACTGATTTATATATTTTGTAAATACAAAATATGTTACGATTTGTTAACAAAATTTATACAAAAATTAAAGTTTTCGTCCATGATTGTCGATAGCATGAGTACAGATGTACTAACTAAGAAAGGAATGGACAACCGTTATGGGTATGGCAGCTTCACAAGCTAGATTTTTGGGTCTAACCGCTCGAAAAAATAACGTTGAGTTCGAAGGCCAACAGATTAACCAACAACGTACAACGTTGTCAAATCAGTCTGCCAACTACTACAACGATCTTCTCGGTATGACCGTTCCTACACCGCCTTCAGTAGACAGTTATACAAAAACAGTTTATACATTTGAAGACGGAGCTCTTACAAATACAATTACATCATTAATTGCACAAGCAAATGGACAATATACCGTAAGCTACTTAGCAAGATGGCAGGATGACTATTCTGTAATAGCAGCTTCAACAAGCGTTGTGACAAGAACAGGAACAGCCCCTGACTATGTATATTCAATTGGTTCAACAGAATTAAGAGCATTAGGCACTGAAGATCCTTCAATAGAAAATGACCAAGAACGTCTTAATAAACAAAAAGAAGAACAAGCTTGGCTTACAATGTTAACTAACAAATACGGGGAAACTGATTGGTTAGTAAGATATGTAACTGATACAACAACAGGAACGGAAGTACCTTATTTCTATAGCAGAAATGATCTTAACAATGCACTATATGACGAACAGACCGGTGCTTCTCTATCAAACATTAACTGCTACACAATAGGGAGTGAACAGAAAGTTCAAGAACACATTGCAATCGAAAACTGTAAAGTTGAAAAGGATTCTTCTGGAAGATTTATTTCAATCAGTATTCCGGAAGTAATTACCGGAGTAGATGAAGACGGGAACCCAACAATAGAAACAGTATATACAGATTACGCCCTGACGACTTCTACAACAACGGATCAGGATGCATACAACGATGCAATGAATCAATATGAATATGAAAAATATTTATATGACCAATCAATTGAAGATATTAATTCAAAGATTGAAATTATTCAGGCACAAGATAAAAACTTAGAATTAAGACTAAAACAACTCGATACGGAACAGGATGCAATTTCAAACGAAGTTGATGCCGTTCAAAAAGTTATTGAGAAAAACACCGAAAGCTCATTCAAAACTTTCGGCTAAGAAAAAGATTTTCCTTTCCCTTTTTCCTTTTTCCTATTATTTTCCAACGACTAACAACAATGCTAGTCGTTTTTTTTTATGTTAACATAATGATATGAGTTTTACAGAAAAGTATAATGCTATACGGGATCTTGCAGACAAAGAAATAGCAGAACTTAAAGCAGAAATACTCAAAGAAATACAAAGCGCCTCCGGAATAAAATCCGAATTAGAAGCATACATAAATGCCCCATCAAAACATATCCGTGCGCTAATTGTGTTTTTGTGTCTTAAAGCATTGCAAATGCCAGTAACAAAAGAACAGATAAAATTACAGGCAATAGTAGAACTTGTACACAATGCGTCATTAATTCATGATGATGTAATAGATGACTCTAAAGAGCGTCGTAAGCAAGATTCATTTAATAAAAAATCAGGGAACCATCTTGCGGTTATAGCCGGCGATTATATATTATCTTTTGCGCTAAAAAATCTTGCGGATCTTGGCTCAATAGAATTGATAAATCTATTTGCTCAAACTCTATCTGATATGTGCAGAGGAGAAATTCTACAACAGCAGTCAATATTCAATATCCCAACAATGGAAGAATACCTGAACAAAACTTATTATAAGACAGGATCACTATTTGAAACGGCAATGAATGGAGCATTAATACTTTGTATAGAAGACAATCCAAAATTAAAAGAATTTGCAAAAAATTTCGGGATAGCCTTCCAGCTGCGGGATGATATAAAAAACATCATAGAGAACCGACCAGACAGTGATATTAAAAACGGAATATATACAGCAGCAGTAATATATTCGAAATCCCCGAATAATCCTTTCACAGGTATTGAAAAAGCAAAAATTTTGTTGGATAATTATATAGAGACGGCAAAATCTTTGCTGAATGAACTTCCCGAAAACCAATATAAAACAGCGATAATAGAACTTTTGGAAATTATAAATAATGAGTAAAGAAGAGATTAGAGAAAATATCAACAAATGGTATGAAACGAACAGACCAGCTATAAAAGAAACAATCGAAACAATCGTATTTGTTATAGTAATGGTTATTATAATAAGATTTTTTGTAGGAGAAATCCGCTGGATCCCGTCAGGTTCAATGCACCCTACACTTATAGAGGGGGACAGAATCTTTGTTGAACGGTATTCCAGATTCTACTCCACATCTAAACGTGGAGATATAATGGTATTCTACCCACCGTTTGAAAAACTCAAAAATACCCCTTGGAAAGTTTTTACAAGATTAACCGGATTTTTCTGTAAAGACATCGCTTATATCAAACGTGTAATAGGTATGCCGGGAGATAAATTTGAAATAAAAACAGACAAAAACGGCAAATCAACTGTATATATAAATGATAAACCTTTAACAGAACCTTATGTGTTAAGTGCTTATGATTATACGCCTTGTACAAAGGATATGCTATGCGGACCAATTACAATTCCGGAGAAACATTATATGATGATGGGCGATAACAGAGGAAATTCGCAGGATGGAAGATACTGGGGCTTATTGCCTGAAGACAGATTTATCGGGCGTGCAGTATTTGTATTCTGGCCACTGACAAGATTAAAAGGACTTCATTAAAAAGAGGTTAAGATGAGCGAAAAAGCCAAAATGATTGCGGGAGAAATGTATTTCCCTTTTGACAAAGAATTGATAGAAGACAGAAATAAAGCAAAGGAATTATGCTTTGAATTAAACACCTTACCACCATCAAAAACAGATAAAAGAAAAAATATTATAAAAAATCTTTTGGGAGAAAGCTTTGATGATACATTGATAGAATCCAATTTCTTTTGTGACTATGGCTATAACATCAAGGTAGGGAAAAATTTTTATATAAATCATAATTGCGTAATGCTTGATTGTGCACAAATAACCTTTGGGGACAATGTCCTTATAGGTCCAAATTGTGGTTTTTATACGGCAATTCATCCTATAGATGCAGAAGAAAGAAGTACTTTTGCTGAATCTGCAAAACCGATCACTGTCGGGAATGATGTTTGGATAGGAGGAAACGTAACCGTTTTACCAGGAGTAACTATAGGCTCAAATACAGTAATAGGTGCAGGAAGTGTTGTTACAAAAGATATTCCTTCAAACGTTGTTGCGGTAGGGAATCCTTGTAAAGTTTTAAGAAATATTCTTGACTAACATCGTCCACAAATATAATCATCTTTATTAAAAATCTACTATAATTTACATACAAATATATTTGTGCTAATATTTTGGAGTAATAATTAGGGAAAAGTTTACCCTTATAATGTTAAAATGCTTATGGAGAGAAAAAGATGAAAGAAGCATATTTTCCGCAGGAAATAGAAAAAAAATGGCAAAAAAAATGGGAAGAAGAAGGCGTATTTAAAACCTTGGATAACAGTGACAAACCAAAATATTATGCATTGTCAATGTTTCCATACCCGTCAGGGAAACTTCATATGGGACACGTCAGAAACTATACAATAACAGATGTAATCGCCAGATTTAAAAAAGCACAAGGATATAATGTTCTTCATCCAATGGGCTGGGACAGCTTTGGTCTTCCTGCAGAAAATGCGGCAATGAAACATGGAGCAGATCCTGCAAAATGGACAGACGAAAATATTGCTTATATGACAAAACAACTTAAAATGCTTGGGCTTTCATATGATTGGGATCGAGAAGTTGCAACCTGTAAGCCTGATTATTACAAATGGACACAATGGTTGTTTTTACAGCTTTACAAAAAAGGGCTTGCGTATAAAAAAGAAGCTGCTGTAAATTGGTGCGACAATTGCGGAACCGTACTTGCCAATGAACAAGTAATTGATGGAAAATGTTGGAGATGTGACAGTATCGTTGAGAAAAAATATCTCTCTCAGTGGTTCCTAAAAATTACAGATTATGCAGAAGTTTTATTAAAAGATTTAGATAAACTTGAAGGTTGGGGCGATAATGTAAAAACCATGCAAGCGAACTGGATAGGGAAGTCTCAAGGTGCAATTTTCAAATTTAAAGTAAAAGAAATTCCCGGACTTGAAGTTCCTGTCTATACAACAAGACCGGACACTGTATACGGCATAACATATCTTGTTGTTGCTCCGGAATATAAAGATATAGAAAAACTCACAACACCAGAAAACAAAGAGGCTGTAGAAGCATACAGAGCAAATGCCCGAAAAATGACTGAAATCGAAAGACTTTCAACAGACAGGGTTAAAACAGGGGTTCCTCTTGGCACACATTGTATAAACCCTTTTAACGGAGAGGAATTTCCTCTATGGACAGCAGATTATGCACTTGTAGAATATGGGACAGGTGCTGTAATGGCAGTTCCGACACACGACACAAGAGACTTTGATTTTGCAAAAAAATACAATCTACCTATGAAAGTTGTAATTCAAAATCCTGAAAATCCGAGTGATTGTAAAGATTCTGCCTATACAGAGCCAGGAGTGCTTGTAAATTCAGGTGAGTTCAATGGAATGAAAAATGATGAAGCAAAAAAAGCCATTACCGAAAAATCTGTAAAAGAAGGTTTTGGAGAATTTAAAACCCAATATAGATTGCGGGACTGGTTAATTTCTCGTCAGAGATACTGGGGAGCTCCAATTCCTGTAGTATATTGTGAGAAATGTGGTATTCAACCGGTAAAAGAAGAAGATTTACCTGTATTGCTCCCTAAAGACGTCGACTTCTCAGTTGTCGGCAAATCTCCGATTACCACATCAAAATCATTTATTGAAACAAAATGTCCCATCTGTGGAGGGCCTGCAAAACGCGAAACTGATACAATGGATACATTTATTTGTTCAAGCTGGTATTATCTTCGTTATGCAGATGCAAAAAATGATAAAAAACCGTTTGACAGAGATTTAGTCAATAAATGGCTTCCTGTAGATCAATATGTAGGTGGCATTGAACATGCAATTTTACACTTGCTTTATTCAAGATTTTTCACTAAAGCATTAAGAGATTTAGGACTTCTTGATTTTGACGAGCCATTCAAAAATCTTCTTACTCAGGGAATGGTTCTTAAAGATGGGTCAAAAATGTCTAAATCTAAAGGCAATACTGTTGATCCTGATGAAATATTTGAAAATTACGGAGCCGATACAGCACGACTGTTTATTCTTTCGGATTCTCCACCAGCAAGAGACTTTGACTGGTCGGACGCAGGTGTTGAAGGTTGTTACAAGTTCCTTAACAGAGTTTGGCGACTAATCTCAACAAATGCACAAAATATTGACATTAACAATACAGAAGTTAAATCTGATAAACTCAGAAAAGATAACGATGATCTTGTACGTGTCGTACATATGGCTATTAAAGGAATAACTAATGATATTGCTAATGACTTTCAATTCAATACAGTAATTTCTAAATATAGAGAACTTACCAATGCGATCTATGACTGGTGCGGCAGCAAAAAGGAACTTGATGCGGAAGATAAAAATGTCCTGAGCTTTGCAGTTATAAGCCTGATAAAACTAATGTCTCCTGTAGCCGTCCATCTGACAGAAGAAGCTTGGCATGAACTTGGCGGAGAAGGCTCAATTCACGATCAAGCATGGTGTAAATGGGACGAAAATTTAGCAAAGGCAAGTTCCATAACACTTGTAGTTCAAATCAACGGGAAAGTAAAGGACAAAATCGAAGTTGACGAGTCTCTCTCTCAAGAACAATTGAAAGAAACAGCTCTTAATAGTCCAAAAATTAAGGAGCTTACAGATGGAAAAAACATTGTAAAAACAATAGTTGTTCCAAAAAAACTTGTTAACATCGTTGTAAAATAATTATAATAATAGGAACGGCTTTCAATCTTGGAGGTCGTTTCTATTTAAACAATTTCATTAAAAAACTTAGAACTCCTGAGCTTTTAGGCACAATCTTCCTGCAGACAGGCAAATACATAGCTAGATTATCTGCCATTTCAGGAGAAATTTGTTTGTGTTTTTTTATACATTTGTCGAAATAAGCTATTTTACCAGTATCTCTAGAAGTAAAACCATTTTTCCTGTAAAACAGATGAGGAGGATTTTTAGGAGAATAAATTCTGCTTGCGGTAACATGCACCTTACCACCGCATCCAAGTTTTAAGCTTTCGGATTTTGCAAAGTTTATAAATTTACTTCCATAACCCAGCCCCTTATCATTGATAATGAGTTTTTCTATATAAAAAGAATTATAATTTGACATTATAGGATAATATTCAGAAAACATGGTTTCAGTCACAGGTCTTCCGAACATTTCTCCAACCATAGAGCCATATCTTGTATCTGCCATACGATATTGAAATAACGGACCTGACGGAGTCGCTAAAGAATATTTTGTAACAATGCAATCAGGAACCTTCTTCAAAGGCGGGGTTAAAAAACTTGGGGTATTTGTACTTAAAATTCTGACCATACTTTATATAAAGTAAAACATAAATTTTTTTGCGTAAAGAAATTGTAAAGATTGTAAAGATTTTTATGAAAAATGAAATACCGGATTATTGCAGTTTTTTATATATATAAGAATATAAGAAACGAGAGAGGTTTATAATGACTGGATCTAGAATTGGCGGTTGGCAAGATCCGCAAAAAGTAAACGAAAAAGCATACGATAATTGGCAAAAACGCACCAGTTCCTCGAAAGGGAATCCGAATCTGCCAAACAGTATAATGACGCAACAGCGGATGAATAATAATATTCAAGCCCAATATCAAATGTACTATCAGCAGTGCATGATGAATGGTCAGACACCAATGTCTCAAATTCAATTTATACAATCATTACAAAATCAAAACTCCACTGATTCAATAAGCACAGCCCAAAGTGCAATGGAAACAGGGAAACAAATTGGAAACATGATTGCTGATATTGGAAAAATGTTTGGACTTGGCAAATCCAATAATACAGCAAAATCCGAAGAACAAATACAAGCCGCACAAAACAGTAACGCTGAATATATTTCCGCAATGCAAACAAATGGTGAATTTGAGGTAAAAGATGTAGATAAATTTGTGAAATCTCAAATTACAGCATTAAATCCAAACGGAGACGGGGAATCCGTTCCAATAACTAAATTCAAAGAACACTTGGAAAAAGTTCTAGTAGATGAAAATGGTAATACACTTCCAGACGAAATGTTAGATAGTATTGTAAGATCTGTAAGTGACGGTAAAGACAGTATTTCAAAAGATCAACTTACAAAATTGTATAAAGAAGCTATAAAATTAGGCGAAGGTAAAATCGGTCCTGACAGCCTGGTTAACGCAACAATGTCAATGAACGAAGTATCCGAAGAAGAAATAACCACAATGCAAAAGATGGATGAAAAAGGATATTACCTTGAAGAAAGAACCGGCGAAAACGGTCAAATAATAATCGGTTACTCTAATGGAACAGAATTTATTCCAGAAACAGATAAAGATAAAATTAATACAATAATTAATAACGAATAAAAAAGAGAGATTTAAAATCTCTCTTTTTACTATGAAGAACTTTCTGTAGCAAAGCGAAAGTCATTCACCCAGACATCAAAGCCTCCTTCCATGAGCATACAAGGATATGCATACTCTGCAAGAGTCAAACAAGCCGAAGCGCCAAGATTGCATTGCTGATTATAACAATATACGACAGTAATTTTATCCTTAGATAACTTCTCAACATTTTCGGCTAACTTATCTTTAGGAATAGATATAGCGCCAGGAATATGTGAAGTTACATAATCTTCATGAGCCCTAACATCAACAACAATGGCCTTATCTTGCTCCATCATGTTTTTTAATTCAACTGGACCAAGAGTATAAGCCAGACATTTTCTAAAAAAACATTGAGCTTTTTCTGAATCTTTACGTAATTCTTTAATTTTATCATCCATAATTTGACCTCCTTTTCCTTACAAGGAAAAGGATACGTCAAATTATAATTAATATACCTAGTAACATGTTTATATTACACAAGTATTTTTTTCGGGGTAAATAAAATAACTAACATCACAATTTTACTTGAATAAAAATTGATTAACCAAGAAAGGAAATATGTTGGTCAGGATTTTTATTCGGAGTAGAACCAGATGCTACTACATATTTATAAGTTCTTGCAATTTTTTTCAATGTCGAAATAATAGGGTTAGATGGCAAAGCGTTGTTCAAATTACCCTCAAATTCACGGCGAGCAGTTGGATTTTGTAAAGCCAAAATAGCAACACTCGGAGTTACATTGTTCATATTTCCTTCACCGAAAGAAATATACTTTTTAGTACTGTTAAATTTTACAGGATTAATTGTTATCATTTGCGTCCTCCTCTCTGTGAGGTTTTTATTAAGTGTTTTTTTAACACTTCATCTAACACTTTCACTATACAAGATAAAAAATTATTTGTCAACCCCTCTTATAAAGTTTTGTTAAGCAGGCTAAAACTCAAGAAGCTCAAGGAATTTACATAAAGTGGCAAAAATACACTTATTCTAATATTTTACGTTTTCTTGTAGACAGCAGATTATAAACATGTGGCTAATTTAAAAAATATATATAAATAAACATAATATTTGCCTAAAAATATCAAAAATTAAATATTAGCCTATTGGGTAATTGTAATTTTTACACTTAATATGTTAAATATAAATAATCTTTTTCATACTTCCAGCTATTCTTAATTCCAACGAGCCTGACACAGGCTCTTTTTTTTTACTTAATAAATTATAAGCTTTTCATCTTAAAAGAATCCGTTTATGTTAAAATATATTTATGAAAGAATATGATTTTTACATAGTTCCAACTCCTATCGGTAATTTGGGAGATATCACAAACCGAGCAGTAGAGGTCCTTAAAAGTGTAGACATTATTGCCTGCGAAGACATGCGTGTTACCCAAAAGCTCCTCAACCACTTTTCAATTTCTACAAAATGTATATCATATCATAAATTCAACGAAAAAGAACGTCTTGCAAAATTTACGGAAATTATAAAAAGTGGAAAAAAAATGGCACTTGTCTCTGATGCCGGCACTCCTCTTTTTTGTGATCCAGGAGCAATTCTTGTAAGGGAATTAAGGTCTCAGGGGATTAGTCTGACAGCATTACCAGGTGCAAATGCCGCCATAACATTACTTTCGCAGGTTCCAAGAACCAGTGAAGAATTTGCTTTCGTAGGTTTTTTACCAAAATCAAAATCTCAAATTATTGATTTATTAAATAAATATAAAAATACAGACATGGTGTTTTACGAATCCCCAAACAGATTAATGACAACATTAGAGTTAGTCGAAGAAAATTTTTCTGACAGAAATATTTCAATAGGAAGAGAACTGACTAAAGTCTTTGAAGAAGTCATTACCGGCAAAATTTCAGATGTAATTTCACACTTCAAAACAAATATTTTAAAAGGCGAAATCGCAGGTATTGTCCATGCCTGTGAAAATAATGAAGAAGCGGAACATTATTCTGAGAAGATCAAAAACTTGATTAACAAAGGATTTTCCGCAAAAGATGTTTCAATAATTATATCAACTCTTTATAATGTAAATAAAAATGAAATTTATTCATATATTCTAAAAGCCGCAAAATAACATAATCTTCAAATTATAAAGATATATTATGTAAATGTTTTCCTTTTTAATAGTTTATGATATAATGTTGAATGGGTAGGATATAAGTAATTAAGGATTGGATGTTGAAGACTCCTAAACTATATAAGTTAATAACAGCTCTTGCGCTGGTGATAACATGCCCACTTGCAAGTGTTGCTTCTGAGGATTATTTCCCGAGTCTTGCTGATGCAACTACCCAAAATACAGCTCCTGTCGCTACAGAAGCAACAAAAAGCATTGAAAAAAATGTAAAATATATTAAAGATATTGAAATTCATGGCATAAATGTAGTCTCTGAGGAAGAAATTTTATCAAAACTGAACTTTCATAAAGGAGATGCTTACAAACGTGATATCATACAAAATGGTCTAAAAAATGTATATCAAATGGGATATTTTACGGAAAAAATGCGTGCAATTCCTGTTAATAATCCTGACGGAACCGTTACATTAAAAATTATTCTTGAAGAGAACGCTCCTATCACAGATTTTACAATAGAAGGGAATACCGTTATTCCTACCGATGAAATACTTACTCCATTATTACCTTTAAAAGGAAAACCGCAAAATATTGCACAATTAAATGAGGCTATTGAAAAAATTCAGTCAATCTACAATTCAAAAGGATATATATTAGCCAGAATTGAATCAGTAACGGACGACCCTGATGGAACCGTTAATATAAAAATTAAAGAAGGAACTGTAAATTCAATAGCGATTTCCGGTAATGAAAAGACAAAAGATTATATTATTGCAAGAAACATTCTTGTAGAGCCGGGCATGGTCTATAACGAAAACCAGCTAAAACAAGATCTGGTAAGACTTTATGCTACTCAGTCTTTTAAAGATGTAACCCGCGAAATTGAACCTTGTGAAGACGATCCTGACAAATATGATATTACAATAAACGTCCAGGAACAGAGAACTGCAAGTATTTCACTCGGCGGTGGTATAGATTCTGTAACTGGTGTATTTGGTTCTGCCGGGATTGCAGATAACAACTTTAGAGGAATGAATCAGAGATTAGCATTAAACGCTCTGGTCGGTTCCGGTGTAATTCTAAATGATTCATCTATTAAGAGAAGAATGAATTTACAAGTTGAATTGAGTTTCTTTGAACCGCACTTTTTGAATGCAGATACATCTTTGATGTCAAAATTATACTTTAGAGACTTTGGTTCATATCAGGTTCCACTTGCAATTGAAAGAAGATTCGGTGGTGAGATGACTATCGCTCACAGGATGAAGAAAAATAAACACTTAACATCTACCTTCTCACTTGGTGTTGAAAACGTAGATGTAAGAGAAGGAGATTTCAACAAAATTGCAAGCATGTATGCTAGATACGGAATTCCTATAAGCGAACGTGCGAAACAATTAGACGGTGGTTTATTCTTATCACTCAGTCCTGCAATGGTATATGATACAAGAGATTCTTCAATCGTTACAAGGAAAGGAACTCTTGCAAATATTAGATTTGACGAAGAAATCGGCTTGGACGGATTTGATAAAACTCACGGTAAGTTATCAGGATCCATCAAACAATATGTTCCAATTGGCAAGAAATCCTCTCTATCCTTCCTTGCTCGTGCAGGGGGGCGTATTCACGGGGATGACATGCCGGAAGTTATGGCATATCGTTTAGGCGGACCTTATTCTGTAAGAGGTTACAAGATGAGTGCCGTCGGAACAGGGGATGCATTTGTAATGGGATCTGTTGAATTTGCGACACCGATTCCGTTCCTTGACAGAACTAAATTGGCAAGGAAAGTCTCATTCCTTAACAATATAAGATTAACAGCATTTGTTGATGCAGGTAAAATATTTAACCCTACAATATCATCAACATTATATGACAGACCGCTTTATGCAGTATCTGCAGGTGTAGGTATCAAATTGTATATTCCTGGCATGGGACCATTATCAATTGATTATGGTATTCCGTTCACACCTGTTGGAGAACACGGTTCTGAAAACGGCTACTTTACTTTTGGTGTAGGTGATTTAATTTATTAAAGATATAGAAATTCAGGAGGTTTTATGAAAAATTTAAAATTAGCAATGGCAGTTTTGGGATGCGGACTGCTCTTATCTGGAGCTACACAGGCAATTGCCGGAGGTATAGGCTACATTGATTATCAGAAAGTACAGGCCGGTTACCCTCTTGCACAGCAGGCTATTAAAGAAGTAGATGCAAAAGCTTTGGAATTACAACAATTTATGGTAGATAAGGAAAAACAATACAAAGCTTTAGATACGCCGCTAAAAAAACAAAACTTTGAAGAAGCAACCGCTAAAGAATTAGACGCTAAACAGGATGCATATATCAAACTGAAGAGCCAGAAAGAAGAAATGGTGTTTAACAATATTCAGGCAGCTGCAAAAAAAGTACTTGTTGAACAACATCTGGATGCAATCGTTGATTTTAGAGTTATCTTTGTTGGCGGTGTTGATATAACCGATCAGGTAATCCAAAAATTGAAAAGCGGTGTTTAATATATGCGTATAGTCGATATTATCGATAAAAAAAAGCAAGGGAAAGAATTATCTAAAGAAGAAATAAATTATTTTATTTCTTCTTTAACAGATAATTCTATGCCGGATTATCAAGCAAGTGCCTGGTTAATGGCAGTGTGGTTTCGTTCAATGAGTGAAGAGGAGACGGCACATCTTACCGATGCAATAATAAAATCCGGAGAAGTAATTCATTTTGGAGAATTATCGAAAAAAATTATCGACAAACATTCAACCGGTGGAGTAGGGGATAAGGTTACAATAACACTGCTCCCGCTTCTTGCAGCAGCGGGAGTACCTATTGCAAAATTATCCGGTAAAGGTCTTGGACATACTGGAGGAACAATAGATAAACTGGAATCTATTCCAAATTTTACAACAAGTTTATCAATAGAAGAACTTCACAGACAGGTAGAAGAAATCGGAGTTGCAATAGGACAACAGACACAAAATCTCACTCCTGCAGATGGAAAACTATATGCACTTAGAGATGTTACAGCAACGGTTGATTCTCTTCCGCTTATTGCATCTTCCGTTGTCTCGAAAAAAATTGCATCTGGAGCCGATAATATTATTCTTGATGTAAAATATGGTTCAGGAGCTTTTATGAAAACACCTGAAGATGCTGTAAAATTAGCCCAATTAATGGTTAATATAGGGAAAAAACTCGGGAAGAGAATAATTGCAGTTGTCACATCAATGGAAGAACCATTGGGACGTGCAGTCGGAAATTCAATAGAAATAATTGAATCATTAGAGTTTTTAAAAGGACATATCACAAGCGGTGATATTGCTGAATTAACCTATGACTTTGCGACAATAGCCTTAACACAAACAGGCATGTTTATAGATGAAGAAACTGCAAGAAGTTACTTAAAAGAGCTTATCCATACAGGTAAAGCCATTGAAAAATTCAGGGAATTAATTAAAGCACAAGGCGGAGTACCTGAAGTTATAGAAGATTACACAAGATTTCCTCAGGCTAAATTTAAAGTTGAAGTTAAATCAGAGCATGCAGGATATATAAATAAAATAGATGCATATAAAATAGCTTACGGTTGTAAACTTCTTGGTGCAGGGCGTGAAAAGAAAACAGATTTAATTGATTACAGTGTTGGAGTATTTTTAAATAAAAAAACAGGGGAACAGGTTCGAGAAGGGGATATATTATACACAATATATTCAAACGACGAAGAAAAGACTTCGGCTTGTAAAAAATATTGCAATGAAGCATATGAATATGTAAACGAAAAACCTGATTTAAAAAAACAAATATATAAAATAATTACGCAATAGTAAAAGGGGTTCAAAAATGTTTAAGAATAATAGAATGCAGTACATTATAAAAACCTGCTCAAGTGAGAATGTTCAGGAACTGCAAAATCTTTTAAATGAAATGTCCATGAATGGCTGGGAACTATACAGCATGAATGAAGTTGAGACTGATGACGGGTTTAAATATAACTGTATATTTATGTCTGAACTTCAGCAACAGGAAGATAATGATAATAACGATATAATCAATATTTCTTCATTTAAAAGTCAGATGGAAAAAATGCTGTCGCCAAAGATGAATCCTTATGAAAACTGTGTTGATATACAATCAAAGATTGTATCACAGCAGAAAAAAATTGCAAAAATAAAAACTGAACTAGACTCGGAAGCACCTGCTTCAGTTGGCAGAAAAAAACTTAATGACAAAATATCCGCAGGTCTTAAGGAGCTTGAGGATTTAAAACATAAATTAGCCAAAACAACATCTCCTGATGTAATGTATTCAAGATTAAGAGAGGATAAGCTTTCAATAAATTTAAGCGAGGAGCTTCTTAACCTTGTAGATATTGAAAACACAATGGGAGAAGAAGATCTTGTCGCAGCAACAGTGAAAACAAGGTTAAAATTAACTGATGAGATGGGCTATGTAATCCCTAAAATTATATTTAAAGATGATGAAAGCCTTAATCCGTATGAGTTTTCCCTTAAAATACGCGGGATCGAAGTATACAAATCATTTGTTTATCCTGGCTATTCAATGTTTTATACAGAAGACTTACATCTTGATAAAAAACCGAAAAATTCCATATCCGGAATTGACGGCATAAGCGGGAAAAAAATAATTTGGATAGAACAGTCACAAACAAAAGATTTTTGGGAAAAGGGAATAAATTGTACGGAATACATTTCAAATGTTCTTTCATTTTTCTGCATAAAACATGTAGAAGATCTCTTGGATTATTCAGATTTAGATAAATATGTAAATATTGTAGAACAAACAAATTCTTTTCTTGTAGAGAACCTAATCCCTGATTATGTCACTCCGGCGGATTTAAAATTTATACTAACGGGTTTAATAAGAGAAGGTGTATCAATAAAAAACATTATCTACATATTTGAAAAATTGAATGATTATGCTGATGATTCTCCAAAATCCGATTTATTAAAGAAAATTCGCATAGCTCTATCACGTCAGATTATAAAAAAATATGTAAACCAGGACGGAATGATAAGTGTTTTTGAGATATCCGATAAAACTCTTGAAGAACTTATTCCTAGTTTTGAGGAGGACGACGATTACATAATAAAGGTTGATGGGGATTTCGCAGAAAAACTTGCAGAAAAAGTCGCCAAAAAAGCTCATCAATATAAAATAAATAGTCCAAAACTATTGGTACCGATTGAATATAGACATCTGTTATTCACATTATTATCAAATTATTTAAATGATATAACAGTATTGTCTAGAGAAGAAATAGGATGTCATTATCCAATAGAAATAATTGCACAAATATAGCAAAAAAAAATTTGTTCAGGTTTTAAAATAATAGAATAAGGGAAAAAGCATGCTTGTAAGAATGATACATAGTCATAGTTATATGCCAAACTTCACACGTCGATTAAGAAAGGACGAGGAACCGGAATATCGTTCCGCAATAAATGAAGCAAAAAGATATCTTGGAATAAAAAATATATCCATGATAATTCATGGTTCCTGTTACCCTGCGGGAGGGCAATTTGACGGTGGAATAGGTTCTCCGTTTTCCAAGCAGGCCGAAGAACTAATTAAGTTTGAAAAACTTCATGGTTTTAATGCGAATCAGTTAGGACCTATGGGAGAAGTTACAAGAGGGAATATTTCACCATATTCTGGTACAGTATTTGCAAAGAATCATTTATTTATAAATCTTAAAGAACTCACTACACAGAAATACGGAAACATTTTATCTCCACAAACATATAGAAATGTTATTCTACAGAATTCCCAAAAAGAAAATCAAGGAACAAATTATACGTTTTCAGAATTTTTTGAGGCCTTTGAGATCTATGATATAGCACTAAAAGAAGCATATAAGAACTTTAAGCTTAAATTAAATATTGGTGATAAAACATTACAAAATCTAAACAAAGAATTTGAAAAATTCAAAGCCCAAAAAGGAGAAGAGTCTCTACAAGAAGGATTATTTCAGGTTCTGACCAGAATGTACGGAACAATGGACACTTCCGTTTGGGAAAAAGATGTTGATAGAAATCTCATCACTCTTCTTCGAAAAAGAGACCCAAAAGCAATAGAAAGATATAATCAGCTTACCTCAAGATATAAAAATGATATAGATACGTTTATTTTCGGACAATTCATCGCAGATAAACAAATGAAAGAAAATAAAGAATTTCGTGAAGATCTGGATTTTGTATATATTAATGATTTGCTTGTCGGTTTTTCCCCAAGCGAAGAATGGATACACAGAGATGCCTTTTTAGAAGGGTTTAAGCTTGGTTGTCCTGACGGTGGGAAATTAGGCCCACAATTATGGGAGATTCCGGTATTAGACCCTAATAAATTATTTAATCAAGACGGGACACTTGGACCAGCAGGAAAACTTTTGAAAAATAAAATAGAATCTGCATTTGAAAGTTGTGAAAACGTAAGAATAGATCATGCGTTAGGTCTTGTAGATCCATATATATATGATAAACGCTCTGTGTCAATAACAAACGGATATTTAGACAGAAGTAAATTTTATGCAAATAATTTATCTAACCTCCCACATCTTGATCCAAACGGGAATTATAAGAAAATATTAGAAAGAATAGTACTACCTTTACTAAAAAAACACGATCTCAAACCAGAAGATGCCATTTGGGAAGATTTAGGAACTCAAACAGAGACATTTAAAAATATATATTATGCTCAGAATAAATTACCAGGAATTACACAACTGGAGTGGTGCAGAGGAGAAAATTCTCCACATAACAATACGGCACTCATAGGATCTCATGATTCAGATCCTGCAATAAAAATGATAAAAAAAGACTGGATTAGAAACCATGATGCATGGAATGTAGATTATTTATCTGGATACTTAAATTCTGATCCAACAAGAGAGAAGGATAGAGCGAAATTTAAACAGAAAATTATAACTAATCCTATGGAACAGGTAAAAGCAAAATTTATGGAACTTTTTACAAGCGCCAATAACATCCAGATATCTTTTGCAGATTTCTTCGGAATAGATAAAACATATAATATTGGCGGAGTAGAATCTAACAATAATTGGAAATTACGTCTTAACAGCAACTATGAAGATACATATTACGACAATCTTGAAAGCGACTTCCCAACAGCTCTTAATATGCCTGAAATTCTAAAAGGAGCAGTACAGGCAAAAATTGATCTTGAAGTAGTTCAAGCAAGCAAAGACTGTCCTGAAGATACGGAAGTTTTCAGACGTGACCTTCATAAAAATATGGCACCTCTATTAGCAAGCCTTGATAAATTCGCCAACATTTTAAAAGAAAAAACAGAACAGCCTGAAGAAGAAGAGCATATTAACATAACAGCATAGTTAGTATATATTTGACGGAAGTTGAAATAAGAGTTAAAATAATGATATGAAGAGGCTGTTATTAACATTGTTGGTATTAGGTTTATGCTGTTATATAAATCCGGCATTTACGGAAGAAAAGCCTGTTGAAGGAGATCAAAAGACGGAAGTTCGTTCAATTTTCATCTGGCAGATACCTGATACTACACCAGCTCAAACCGTTGATGAAGAACAAGAAATAGAAGAAAACACCCCAGAAGAAGATAACGAAACAGGAATAGAAGAAGAGGAGATCCCTCTTTCTATGGATGATGATATCACAATGAAAGGGTATGTAGAGTATACAGAAGATGCAGATGCCATTTATTTGAAAGATGATAACAACGAATTTGTCTTAAATCTTCGAGTACCACAAAAATTTGAACGTTGGAGCGCCACAGAAAGTACAACGTTACCTCAAACAACTTTTGCACAAAATGTATATGCCAGATCAGGAGATTTAACATATAATATTGCTCCCGTTGATACTGGTGCAAGCATTAAGGAGGGGAATTTCTCGTTCGGAACATCTTATAATGAAAGTATTGATACCTCTGATTTGGGATTTACAACATCATTTTATACAAAATATGACAGAAAACATTTTTCAATAAGTTCTTCATATGATAAAAACGCAGGAGTTGCATACAGTCGTGTAGTTGATAAATTTTCAATAACTCCGGAATTAAAACTTAATGAACACCTGTCATTAAAAAATGTTTTAACCTCAGATATAACACGTAACAGAAAACAAAATTCCCTTATCCTATCGATAAAACCAACAAATGATGACAGAGTTCGATTTGAATTCGGAGCAGGACAGACATATGACGAAAATAAGGCAATGATTAAATCTGAAGTAAAATTTCAAACACAGTTTAGATGGTAAAAAATAACTCTGGACAGTCTCAGGAATTTTTTATATAATAAGTCCAGGAGCCTTCAAAATGGAACATAATCAAGAGAAAAGCACAACCTCAAAGGGAAGCAGTAATAAAAATAAACTTGCAGAAAAATCCAAAAAAAAATCCAAAAGACATAAACAAAAAATCGGAGTATACTATTCCTTCTTAACATTTGTTTTACTGTTTTGTCTTGTTCAAGTCGGCTTTGGTGTAATACTTAATATATCTAAAACTATTTCCTATAAAGGAAAAATAAATACAATGGAAAGGGTTCTAGATGAGGCCGAACAGAGAAATAAAGATTTAAAAAGCGATATAAAACTTTTCTCTAAAACATCAAGTCTTGAAGAAATTGCAAGAAATAATCTCAAAATGGCAGGAGAAAAAGAAGTTTTGATAATAATAAACAACCCTCCAGCTCCGCAAAACAAGAAAAAAGAAAAAAACAAACACGAAGATAAAGATAAAACGGAGAGATAATGTCTGAAAACGAAGAAATAATAAATTATATAAAACGTGCCTTTGAGCTGAAATCACAAGAGTGCTACAAGCAGGCAATTGAAATGCTCTATAAAGCTCTGGCTTTAGAACCTGATAATATCGAAATTTTATTTCAGGTAGGAGAACTATATTATTTACTTCATAATTATCCCCGTGCAATACAATACCCCGAAAAAATTCTGGCACTTGAGGAAAATCATCTTGATGCTTTAATTTTATTAAAAAATATATACCTAAGACAAAATGAACTTATTACAGCCAAAGAGACAGCAGAAAAAATATACCGTCTGGCAGGCACAGATGAGAATCTTACATCTTTGATAAAAATATACGGGCAACTTGGCTTAACAGATGAGCTGGAGCAATATACTTCTCAAATAGAACAAAGCGACAAATGTTTATATGAATATGCTTATGCGCTTTACAGAAATAAACAAATCAACCTAGCAGAAAAAACTTTGCAAAAAGCGTTATCACATAACCCTGAAAATGAAGATTGCAAAATTCTAATAGGGAAAATTCTGTTTGATGAAAATAAACTTGAAGAATCAAAAGCGGTTTTTGATAAATTCGGTAAAAATTCGCAAAATCCTGAAATATTAAACTATCAGGGGCTTTTTGAGATGGAAAATATGAATTTTATCGATGCTATTAAGGATTTTTCAAAAGCCTCAAACATAAATAAAAATAATCCAGTATATCTTTACAACCTTGCAAATGCATATTTCCTGAACGGTTGGAAAGAAGAAGCCGTTTCTGCGTATAAAAAAGCAATATGTATATGTCCTGATAATCTTGATTACAGATATTCGCTTGCTTATTTGTATTATGAATATAAAGACTATGACAAAGCTCAAAAAGAAGTTGATTTCATCCTTGAAACAGATGGAAAATATTATTCGGCAAGAGTAATAAAAGCATTGCTTTCTTACCGAAATAAAAATTACCTTGATGCAGAAAAAATTCTTTTATCAAATATTAAAGACGGCTGTGATGATGATTACACATTATCCTCACTTGCAAAAATTGAAGTTGAGCTCGGGAAATTTGAGGCTGCACATAAATACATTCAAACCGTTACAGGAAGGAATCCTGAAAACTTAAGTTATAAAAGTGATTTAGGAGAGATTCTTATTAAAGAGAAAAAATATGAAGAAGCAGAAAATATTGCAAGAGAAATAATTTCAGAAAATCCTAATTATATATATGCTTATATTCTTGGAGCAAAATCTGCATATAATAATAAGGATTATAACCGCACAAAAGAATTTGCTCAGAATGCAATATCCACAGATATAAATTGTTCTGAAGGCTATTATTATCTGGCGCTTGTACGTATTGAAGAAAATGATTACGAAGAAGCCATTGAATGTATGAAGCGTGCAATTACATATGATGTAACAAATGCAAAATACTATGCTGAGATGGCAAAAATTTATAAATTAAACGGGGATATTAAAACCGCATTTGAATATGTAAAAGAGGCTGAAAGCATAAATCATTCGGAAGAATACAAAATTTTATACAGAGAATACGCAAGTTTAAACAGAAGATAGAAAAATTTGCCTTATAAAAAAATCTAAGTATAATGTAAATATTGATTAGGGATAAGACTGGAGGATACAGGTTTATATGGATTTGAGAAAAATATTACTAACACTGGCCGCTGCAAATTTTCTTATGCTTGCACCTGCGAATGCTAAAAATAATAACGATGGCATAATTTTTCCACAAAATTTTCCTGAAAAATATACAAAGGAATACATTGAAAGAATTACTCCTGTATACAAAAAAGTAGGGAAAGAACCTGTTATATATGTAGCATTGGATATGTTAAAGGGGACAAACGGAGAATTTTCAAGGAATGCAATTCTTGGAAATAATTTAACACAGCGCCCGGTAAAGATAGAATTTAAAGATCTCGCAGAGATTAATCCGGAGTACAAATCATTTGACGCACTCGGCTGGAAAAAGGGCAAAAACCTTTATATATTTATAAACCCACGTCACAAAGATGCACCTCCGGGAGCATTAGCCGCATTACTTTCGCACGAGGCTCTTCATCAGGATGAATACAATTCACTTGCGGAAGAAACTTATGCTTGGACAATGGAAGCTTCCGTCTGGTGCGAAATTTTAAGGGCATATCCTGAGAGTGATGAAAATTTACACCCTCTTGTGACAAGAGAAAACACTTTGAAAAAACTTTTCGAAAAAGGTAATTATTCAAACAAATATATTAAAAAAACCGTACATTCAAATAAAGGTTACAAAAATCTGCCTGCAACATCGCCTGGATTTGAGGATTTATAATAAAACCGAATTATTGAAGCTCTGATAGCTAAACAATTATTTTCACGGTTTAGTCTTATTACCTACTAAAAAAGTATATTGATTAAAAAAATTCCTTGTTGTTAAATATTGGTATGAAAAGAAAAGAGCTTTATATATTTATAGTCATGGTTTTCATGCTGTTTGTGCTTAATAAAGCATTTATGACAGCAAACAATCCGATTTACACATCTAATGAAGAGATGGTTAACCATGAATACATTTCTTCACAAAAGCTCTTTGACAATGTTTGGAGTATTGTAAAAACAAATTACTACGATGCCTCAATGAATGAACAATCATGGTCCCGATGGAAAGACCATTATAGCGGGAAAATAAAAAACGATGAAGATGCAAAAGTTGCAATAGATACAATGCTCGCAAGCTTAAATGACCCGTATTCCCGCTTTATGGACAAAGCAGAATACAACGATCAAAACACTTCAATTAACTCCAAAATAACGGGTATAGGTGTTAATATCTCAACTATTGCAGGGAAAGTACATATTATTAACGTAATTGAGGGAACCCCAGCACAAAGTGCCAATCTTCAAGCAGGAGATATTATCCTTGATATTGATGGGAAAGACGCAAACGGTCTTTCTGTCGCAGAAGTTGCAAATCTTGTAAGAGGCCCTGAAAATACGTCTGTACAGCTTACAATATTGAGAAATAATGATAAATTCACCAAAAGGGTTATGAGAAAAGAAATAAAAATCAAAACCGTAAAAAGTGAAGTTCAGAACAACATAGGCTACATTCAAATCTCAAGTTTTATAGGCTCTACAACTCCTAATGAATTTTTAGAAGCAATGGAAAAAACAAAAAAAGCGGAAGGACTTGTAATTGATCTTCGAGGAAATACTGGAGGTCTATTGCCGAATGCAATATTTATCGCAAATTTATTCATTCCTGAAGGGAAAATTGTAAGTATTGTCGGCAGAAACGGTTATAAATATGATATTCAGGCTCAAGAAACAGATCTTAATATAACAAAACCTGTCGTAGTTCTCGTTGACGGAGGCAGCGCAAGTGCGAGTGAAATTCTCTCTGGAGCGTTAAAAGATTATCATCGGGCCAAACTTGTAGGAACAAAAACATTTGGCAAAGGTATGGTTCAAAAAATTATCCCTCTTGAAAACGAAACAGGCTTAAATCTTACGGTTGCCAAATATCTGACTCCCGCTGGGACAGATATAAACAAAAAAGGGATAAAACCAGATGTTGAAGTCCAGTTTACAGAAAAAAATATCAGAAATCGCGAAGATGTTCAGCTTCAAACAGCAAAAAATATGCTTTCAAAAATGATTAGCAATAATAAATAGGCTATTCGGAAATAATTAAACTATTTTCAGCTTTTAAAAATCGGTCAAGCAATATCGGAACATACTTTGAATGAAGTGCCGAGAAATCAAATACAAATTCGTTAAATCCGGCTTTATGAAGTTTTTCAACATCTTCAAAATCTTCTAATACCCTGTCTTCAAACATGTGCATTCTGCAAAATCCATCACATGTAAACGGAAAAACTTTATTTAAAGAAGGATCTTTTAGAGCAAAACCTCCCCTGTGGCAAGGTGCAGAACAGGATAATCTGGAGATAATTGCACTGTCATTATTCAAAGGACACAAGCCCAGACTAGGAACTCTGATATTTCCTGCTATTGTATATTTTTTATTAGGAATAATATTTTTCAATTTTTTTGCGGTCTTAATCGCACTTTCAATATCCGTAAAAGAAGTAAAATCAACTGTCGATATGTGAGCAAGATTATTTAAACACTTAACTGACAAACTATTTAAAAGATTAATTCCCTGACCGATTTCTATAGGGATATGATTAATTTTATTATCGTTAATAAAAGCCCAAAAATATCCTATATTGTTAATAATAACGCTATCAGGTTGAGGAGATGAGAGCATCAGTTGCTTTCCATATTCAAACACCCTGTCAAAATCACGTTCAATAAGAATTCTAGGAGTCGAAAGCTGGAATTTTATATCACGTTTATTACAAAATCTTTTAACTTTAGTAATAATTTCGCTAAAACTACTTGTAGAAAGGTCACAAGTTGAGAGAATTTCTCCATATTCAATAGAGTAAACCGGATTACAATCAATTTTTTTTATATACTTATCAAGTTCCTTAAGCTGAGCAAGCTCCGATAAACGCAGGTTAATCTTAAATTCGTCAGTCTTTTTATACTTAATTTCTCTATCAATTTTTGCACGTTTAATATTCCACTCAAATGTTTGAATATTCCTGCTGAATTTAAAATCTTTGCCTTCAGCACAAATCATTTCTCCCGAAAAGTGATTAGTCTGATAAATACTTTTGCGAACATGTTTAAAAGGAAGTTTTTGATTTTTAAATAATTTTGGTTTATCCAGAATTTTTTGAATAAGCTCAATAGCCTCAAGAATCTCGTCAGAATTAGCAAATTTCCCCTTGATAACTACCTTATCAATTGCACCTGATTTTTTAATATCTTCTGCGCAATATGGAAGATTATCAGTATCGATTGCAAGAGGGAGTTTTGTATATTTTTTAATTTTTTCAATATTTTTCATGTATATTTCTTCCGTAATAATAATTTCATCAACTTTATGGAAATTACTGATAAAATCTATTCCCGAAAGGTTATGAATATCAAAATAAGAATCAACTATAACTTTAAAAGGAAGATTAAATACCTTGATAGCTTCCAGAATGGCGAAACTGTTAATAAAGATCCCATCAATGCCTGCGGTTTTTAAAAACTTCAGCATCTTTTTAATTTCAGGTAAATTTTCCTCTGTAATATCGTGTTTAAAATTAATATAAATTGAACAATTATTAGCTTTAGCAGAATTTACAAACTCTGTAACGTATTCAAAATTATTATTAAGGAATTTTTTATAATAAACATAATAGTCTCTGCAAGCAGTAGACTTTGCGAAAACCTCAATATCCTCTGGCTTCTTAACAGGAGCCACAATCTTAATCTCTTTCATAGAGGTATTATAATTCTTTTTTTTATATTTTGCAATAACATGGGCTTGAAAAACTAAGGAAATAGGTTATAATATAAGAGGATGTCAATATATGCAAAACTCAATCATAGCTTTATTTTTCATGAGGAGGAGAGGGCTTATCTAGCTCTAAGCTTGCTTTTTGACCGACTTTGAGACTAATTTGATTTATTCATATTAGCCATATTTGTATGCTTGGAATTAACATAAGGAGGATAAAAATGATAAAAAGGATGAAAAAACTAAAAGGATTTACTTTAGCTGAAGTGTTAATCACGTTAGGAATTATCGGTGTGGTTGCAGCTATGACATTACCAACTCTTATTTCCAACTATCAAAAAGTTGCGCTGGAAACGGCTTATAAAAAAGGGATGTCCGTTATTGCAAATGCAATACAACTTGCTATGGCAAAAAATGAAACTCCAGGAGATTTACTTTCATTACCAATTGCACAATGCTATGACAAATATATAGGAATTGACAGACTCGGCAGATGTCTTGCAGAAGAAAATAAAGCTCTCTTTTCAGTAATGATGGATACACAAAATACAGATTTTTATAATCAACTAAAAGATATAAAATATAATCTTGATAACACTTCTTCCATAAGCAATATATTTTTCCCGCCTGCGTATGCTATTATATCGGTAGATCCTACCCATGTCTTCCAAACAGCATATTTATCATTTTTAACTCCGGATGGAATCATCTATGGTTATCATAATAGTCTGTTAGATGAAAACAATGAGTTATTTGGATTTACAATGCTTATGGATGTTAATGGACCCAAAAATCCAAATAAAGCAAATGTTGATCTATATTTACTTGCGATTAATAAACGCGGGAAAGTTGTTGATATGACCTGCGAAATGATAGGGACATGCACAGAGGATGACTATGAACGTGTATATGAAATGGACATAGAAACGCAGGGGAATTAAAAGTTAAGTATAAGCAGGCCGGCATTTTCTGACCTGTTTTTTATGCATTTAATACCCTATATTGTAAGGCCTGCATTAAGTGGATCTGTTCAATATTTTCCGATCCATCAAGATCCGCTATAGTTCTTGCAAGCTTCAAAATTCTGTCATATCTTCTTCCTGACAGCTGATACTTAATAATTGCTGAATGAAAAAGTTGTGTCGAATCTTTATCAATTTTGCAGTACTTTTTTATAAGCTTCGGTGTCAATTCAGAATTTGTTAAAATCCCGTCATTTTTATATCTTTCGACCTGAATTTTACGAGCTTTTATAACTCTTTCTCTTATTTGAGCAGAAGCTTCTTCCTGTCCGTTATAATTCAAAAGCTCTTCAGCAGTAAGTCTTGGGACATCAATCTGTAAATCAATTCGATCTAATAATGGTCCGGATAATTTTGAAAGATAGCGTTGAATCTGATAATCAGTGCAGGTACACTGTTTCTCTTTATCTCCAAGATAACCACACGGACAAGGATTCATTGCCCCGAGCAGAAGAAACTTTGCAGGATATTTCACAGAATGTTTTGCTCTTGAAATAACAATTTCCCCATCCTCAAGCGGTTGACGTAAGACTTCTAAAACAGAACGGGGGAATTCAACCATTTCATCCAGAAACAATACACCTCTATGAGCAAGTGTTATTTCCCCCGGTTTAGGATTTGTACCGCCGCCAATAATCCCATTTGCAGAAGCAGTATGATGAACTGCTCTAAAAGGACGCTTTGCCATTAGAGGTTCATCCTGAGACAAAAGCCCGCAGACACTATAGATTTTTGTAAGCTCAAGGGCTTCAGAAAGTTCAAGAGGTGGTAATATTGAAGGGAAACATTTTGCCATAAGACTTTTCCCGGATCCAGGAGAACCTATCATCAAAAGGTTATGACCTCCAGCGGCAGCAATTTCCATTGCTCGTTTCGCTTTTTGCTGACCTTTTACATCTTTAAAATCATAGATAAACGTCTCCAAACTCTCCTTTGAAAGATATTTTTTTATATCTACAATCGTTGGAGAAAGAGGATTTTCCGTAAAATGCGCAACAACTTCACTCAGGAATTTTGCGCCATAAACGTTAATTCCGTCAACAAGAGCAGCCTCTTTGGCGTTTGCCTCAGGAACAATAACATTCTTTATTCCAAATTCTTTCAACCCGATAACCAAAGGCAAAACGCCACTAACGCTTCTTAAACTACCATCAAGAGAAAGTTCCCCTATAAAAGCGTAATCATCAAGCTTTTGGGATTCAAGAACGCCTTCCTCGACCTGTATACCAACAGCAATAGGAAGATCAAAATTGGTTCCTTCTTTTTTTAAATCAGCAGGTGCAAGATTCACAACAATTTTTCTGTCAGGGAAAGTAAGATTTGAATTTTTTGAAGCGGAACGAACCCTATCACGCGCTTCATTCACTGCAGCATCAGGAAGCCCGACAATAGAAATTCCCGGAAGGGAGTTTGTAACATCAATTTCAACATCCACTTTATATGCATTCAAACCGATAACTGTTGCAGTCGTAACCTTATTTACCATAAGTAGATTATATCACGATTTTTCTCTTTATGCTATAATTTGAAATATGGAAGATATTAAAAATATTTTAGCAATAAATTTTGGCGGGATAGGTGATGAAATATTTTTTCTGCCAGCATTAATTTCATTAAAAAAAGAGTTTCCGAATTCAAAAATTACTCTTGCACTTGAGCCAAGAAGTAAAAGTGTCAAAGATTTGACAGATATAATTGATAACCTTTTCTTAGTCGACATAAAAGGGAAAAATAAATATCTTGAGTTGTTGAAGCTTGTATATCTTGCAAGAAATGGGAATTTTGATATTGCAATTTCATCTGGCGGGAATAAATTTATAAGTATTTTACTATGGCTTACAGGTATAAAAAAACGCTACGGGTATGATACTGGTGCTTTGAGTCAGAAACTGTTAACTAAAGCCGTAAAATTAAACAAAAATCAATATGCCTGTGCAATGTATCATGATTTAGTGACTCCTCTTACTGATTACAAAACAGAGCTTCCAGAAGTCAATATAATACCTCAGTCTAAACGTCCTGAAACTGTCCTTATTCACCCCGGCGTAAGTAAAATGAGTATTCAAAAAGGATGTATTAAAACAATAAGAGCAGATATTTGGGCCAAAACAGTAGATTTACTGGTTGCGAAAGGGAAACATGTAATCCTCGCCGGCGGACCAGATGACAGAAAATGTATTGAAACCATTTTAAATACAGTAACCTGCAAAAATTCTGAAAATTTTGAAAATTATTATGGAAAAACCCGTTCAATGAAAGATTTGGGGGAATTAATATCAAGTTCAGAAAAATTTCTCTGTTCTGATTCAGCGCCTCTGCATGTGGCAGTTGCTTTAAAAACAAAAACCTATGTGATATTTGGACCAACTGATGATAAAAGATTAATTCCACAATCTGAAAATGTTATTGCAATAAAAGCTTCTGATAATTGTCCGCTTAAACCATGTCTGTGGGAAAGAAGACTCACAACATGTGAAAATTTAAATTGCTTAAAAATTACTGCAGAAGAAATTGTATCAAAAGTTCTAGAATAAACCTATAACTATTGACAATCAGTTATGTGTTTCGTATTATAAAGAAACAAGGCGACATGGCCAAGTGGTAAGGCAGGAGCCTGCAAAGCTCTTATCCCCCAGTTCGAATCTGGGTGTCGCCTTTTTTAATAGGAGGTTATATGGGAAAAATTTTTGGGATATCTGATAATCCGGTTTCAACAATTGATAAAGCAATACAACCGCTAATCTTAAAGGGACCAAAAGTTTCAAGAATTAAACCTCCTAAAAATCAAACTCAGGTTGACAAATTTGTTTCAAAAGATAAACAACACACATCAAATCCATTTGTAAAAATGCGTAATGGAATTGGAAGATTAATGTCACATTTTAGCAAAAAGAAAACATCGTAAGTTTTTCAGAAAAAACGGGCGATTGGCGCAGTTGGTAGCGCACTTGAACGACATTCAAGGGGTCACAAGTTCGAGCCTTGTATCGCCCAATTATTTAAAAAAGACCTTAACGGGTCTTTTTTATTATTATTTCTAATAATCTATTTTATAACTCTTTACTTTAATTCTTTGTCAATAAACTCTATTCTGTATCCCAAAACATCTGCGATAATATATGCCTCAGCTAGTGTAAGCCTGTTTAAACGAAGCTTGTGAGAAATCGATTGAAAAGTATATTTTTTACCTGTTTTCTCTGTCATTAATTCTGCCAGTCTAGTTATAGTTACACATTTCAACGCAAGAAGCGATTTTATTTTTTCCCTTATATGCATATAGTTAATTATAATTTTATTGACAAAATATTAAAAATACGTTATCATATAATTTAAATAATAATTATTTAATTATTATTTAAATTAAATAATTAATAAATAGGAAAATTGAATAATGTCAATCAAGCTAAAAATCATACAAGGATTTACCCTTGGAGAAGTATTGATAACACTTGGAATAATTGGAATAGTAGCAGCCATGACATTACCCGGAATAATAGAGCGCTACAAAAAATACGAATACTCGACGAGAATTAAAAAGTTTAATACAGCATTTTCTCAAGCAATATTACAGATAGAAGCAGAAAATGATTCTGCCCTTCAATGGGAACGAGATGACACCTCCTTCATCCGTAATATGTTGCTTCCAAAACTAAAGTATGCAAAAGCGATACAAGACTATGGAACATTTAAAATTTTCTTTCTTGATGGCTCTATGGCAGGCCTTGCAACAGGAGCATGTCTTGATGTTATATATGATTGTAATGGCGAAAAAGGCCCAAATACATATGGAGCTGATAGGTTCGATTTTTTGATGTGTTTTACTGATGCAACCAGAAGACAATTTTTTGGAAATAAAAATAAATTTTTTGGACCTCAACGCCACTATACCTCCAGAGAAGCTGCTTTACAAGGATGTAAGACTAACAGTATAAATTGTGCAGGACTATTAGAGCAGGATGGTTGGGAATTCAAAGACGACTATCCCTATACATTGAAGTAAAATAGTTATTTAATATTACCAGTAACCAAAGAAATATGGATGACGCATATAAAAGAAATCATTATAATACCATCTATCATAATATCTTTGCTGTTCTAAAAGCATCTGCTGTCTCTGATATTCAATTTGCTTTTGTTTCTCCTCATAAGCCTTTTGGTATGCAATTTTAAGTTCCTGAGTAAGTTTTGCCTGTTCCTTATTTACAGACTCGAAACATTTTACAAGCTCCCTGTCTCCAAATTTTGCGATACAAGCATTTGTACTGTTAAAAAATTGTACCTGCCTGTTGCTAATATTAACAGGGTCGTCTATTTTTTCAATTTCTTTATAAATCTTATTCCAATCAGGCTTTTCTACAAAAAGTGCCAATCCTTTAACAGCTCTATCAATTTTAGCCTGTTCAATTTTAGCTATTCTCATATCCGCTTGTGCCAGTTCAAAATTATTCTTATTAGAAATAGCGATTTCTCTTGCCTTATTGTAATTAGCAAGTTTAGTATTCACATTTTTTGAAGTTGTTCCAAGCCTCATATAATTAATTGCCGTCGGATAAAGGTTTACCAGTTCAAGTGCAAGCCGGTTTGCCTCTTGGATATTATTTAATGAATAATAAGCATTATAAAGAATTACAAGTGCTCCAAGATAGTTCTGGCTACTTCTGGAAATTTTCTTTGCATAATAAATACTTGTGCTATAATTATTCAAATTATAATGAATATCAGCCATCGCAAACCAGAGATTATCAACAGACGGATTAGGAATATCTGCTTCAGCAAATGGAGTTAAATACGTCAGAGCTGAAGGAAAGTTTCTGTTCAAATAATAAAGCATACCAAGCTTATATGAAACTTTTTGCTTATCAAGAATATTATCTCTGGCATTAATCTCCTGAATTTTAATTAGCTGGTGTAGTGCATCTGATAAATTATTTGTTTCTAAACAATAATTAAAATATTGAATGTATGTTGGCAAAAATGATGAATCTTCTTCAAAAGCTTTTTGGAATTCGTTCTTTGTAATATATTTTTGAATCTTCTTAATTTTTTTATATTCTTTTTTTTGCTCTTTAGTCAAATCTTTTTCTTTCTCATTACTGAGTTCTTTGTAACGAACCTTAATATTTTCAGAATCAATATTATACATTGAAGCATAGAAAGGAAGTTCCAAAGATACAGCGACATTTTGAACCGAATATGTCTCATATACAGCTGAAGAATAAACAGTACTACCTGTAAAAATCGTCAATACAAGCACTAATGCAAAAAACTTTTTCATAAAATAGTTCCTACCTTCTACACAATAATAACGATATTGTTCCTAAAAAAGTTCATTGTGTCAAGAATTTATTTCCAAATAAAAAAAATATGCTATAATAATTAACATGGAAACAAGGAGAGCTTATATGAAAAAATTTTTAACAACAATGACAATTATCGGGTTATTCGCAAGTAATTGTGCAGCACATGCATATATTCAAAAAGGACAACAAATTTATTTTAACCCTGTAAACACGACCTGGAGTGAACAAAAACAAACTCCAATGGATATAACTATTATTCACAACGGAACAACCGGAAATGACAAACTAAATGAATACCTTTTTGAAAATGGGGCACGAGCAATACCATCAGTAACAAATGCGGAATTTATCAAAAGCGGTGCTTTAATTGGTATAAACAGTGCAGAGATGAAATTTTGCAGATACGTTTATTCTCTTGGCAGGATAGAAGTTTTTCCTATTACTGATAAGACAATCGCACAGCTTTATCCTGATTACGAAGTTGTAAAAATCTCACAGTTTAATAAATATCACAAACATACAGTATATAAAAAACGGTTTACAAAGAAGAATTTTCTTATAATTAACGATACTGACAAATCTTTTGCAGCATATTCATATAGACCAAAAAGTTTTGTAACAACTGATATGAAAAACTTCTTAACAGCTAAACGCGCAGGGCAGATTACAATCTCCGTTGACGGGAAAGAAACAAAAGAAACTCCAAAATATAGACTTTACGTTAAAAACAGATAGTTTTTACAGGCTGATAAGAAACATTGCAAACAACAATAGAATAGAAATAACAAAAGAAATTCCGACTAAAATCCAAAATATTGATAAGCCTTTTTTCTTAGTTCTGGCAGACATTGTATAGGATTGTTTGTCGGATTTCTTTTTGGAGCCTGCAGGCTTAGACTTTTTAGTTTTTTTCTCAATAGGAAATACAGTTATTTCGTTTTTTGTCGATTTTTTCTTTTTATTCTTTGAAGCTATCCTGCTTTTTTCCTCTGTATAACGCTCTGCCAATGATTTCTGGGATCGTTTACCAGTTATTAAAAGTTCTGTATCATATCTGAGTTTTAAAACATCAGGGTTGGCTCCCTTATTATAAACAGAATAACTTATTGCAACTTCAAAAGCTCTTTGCAAACATTCCAGAGCATCCATTGCATTCTTCTTAACCTTAGAAGAATGAACTGACTCGTTCCCGTGTTTTTTCAAAAAATACAAATCATCAATAAATTCTTTTTCCTGCTCTTCACCATTCCCTTTATCTTTAAGTGTAGCAAGCATTTCGTCAAATGTTTCTTCTGTTGACCTATTTTTTCCAAGAACTTTCTTACAGACATTTTCTCCAAATCGTCTTGTCTGTGACATGCACTGCTCAAAATACTCATCTCTATAAAGTTTTTCAGCTTCATCGATAATTTCATATAAATTCTTATCAATCTTTTTTAAAAAATCAAAATTTGCAACCATTTCTCATTCCCAATTTATAGAGATAGAGTACTATGCAGGACAACTATTGTCAACAAAAAAAACAGACTCTATTAATCATAGAGTCCGTTTTTTCTTAATTAATAAAAAGACTTATTTAGAAATTCTACCAGGAACAACAACTCCGCCTTTAAGATTCTTTTTATAGAATTCAACATGCGGTTGGAGTACACTGTCAAGAACTTCAGGCAATTCTTTCCCCTGCATAACAGCTTCAACTATTTCCTGATAAACTGTAGCGTATGCTCTTATCATTGACATGGCTCCAGCTGCCTCAGGAGTTAAACCCATATCAGAAGTTTCAACCTCTTCTTTAAAGAAATTACCTGTAATTTCATAGGATTTTGTCAAAGCTCCAATATAAGCTTGAGCGTTTTCAGAACAATCACCTTTATCAACAGGCACAGTAAGAGCAAATACAAGTTTATTTGCAGGATTAAAATGAGCTTCTGCACTGTGGTGCATAGCATCTGGAACTTTAGCGACCTGTTTTAAAGTGTCTTTTACAGATTCATTCTGCATTTGAGCATGCCAGTAAACAGTATTTTCAAACATAGAACCCATATATTGATGAACAGAAGCTTCAATACCGTTTAATTTAGCATCAGCCCAGAAAATACCTTCTTTTAAAGCATCGTTTAATTCCAAATCTTCACATAAAGCAAGTTCAGAAATTTCCTGAGCGGAATTAAGCATTTTAACCATATCTTCTTTTTTCATTCCGGCCCAGATAAGAGTGAACAGGGCATGATCATCAAATGCTGAAAATCTTCCACCAACATCATCATGAATAAACAAATCACCAAGCCAACCGTTTGCAATAGAAGTTCTTCTTAGTTCACTTTTTTCACTATTAGCATCTGTAACCGCAATTAAATGTTTAGCTGCGGATTTTTCAGCTTCATCTTGAGATTGCCCTTTAGATTTATATGAATCAATAAGCATTTCCTGTATTCTCAAGAATCCATCTTTAGTTTCAAAAGTAGAACCTGATTTAGAAGCAATCATGTAATTTGCTTTTGTAACATCCCCGAGTCTGAATAAAAATCTGTTCAAACTTACGGAATCAACATCAGAATAAAAATCAACAACGTCATGGCATACGTTCAAGCCGTTAATACCAAGCATATGTTCAACCGTATGCTTAGAACCACCGATACCCATAACGCATAATTTGGAAACACCTGTTTGTTTCTTAAATGTTTCAACCATTGAATAAAGTTCGTCAACTCTTTTTAATTGTTCAGACGGAAGATTTACCCAATTAAGGAAATGACCTTTTTTGTTAGCACGAGATGCTAACTCTTTAACAAAATCAGATGCTTTTGATGAATATTTTGAAAAATCAACACCTGAAAAGCTTGTTTTTACAGCTGAATTTTTAGTTAACATTATATTCTCTCCTTTTTTTAATAACCCTTTTGCTATATTGTAACACAAAAAAGCCGGATAAAAATCCGACTTTTACAAAGTTAAATAATTAAAATATTAAATTACTTAGTCTCACAAAAATGCTTAGCATAACAAATTCCAACACCGAAAGCCCCAGCGTGTTTTTTCATAATTTTCATAACATCATCATAAGTTTCGCTTCGGGCCCAATCTCTCTGGTATTCGCACAAGACCTGCATCCATGTAACAGGTCTTGCTCCTGCTTGTAGCATACGCATAACAGCTGCCTTATGAACTTCTTTACTTTCACCTGCAGAGGCATCACAAAGAAAATATACTTCATAATCTTCCTTCAAAAGCGAAAGTACAGGGAAAGCAAGACAGACTTCAGTCCACAAAGCACCAAGAATTAATTTTTTCTTTCCGAGTTTTTTAATTTCTTCTCTTACCGTTTCATCTTCATAAGTATTCATTGTTGTTCTGTCAAACACAGGTAAATCCGGAAATATATCAGTTATCTGCTTAATCATTTTTCCGCTAAATGTATCCGCATTTACCGTGGTTAAAATGGTAGGAACATTGAACAGTTTGGCTGTTTGACAGATGCCTTCCACATTATTTAAAAGCAATTCTCTTTGCATTGAACCTACCCCAAAAATCATCTGAGGTTGATAATCAATCAAAATTAAAGCGCTATTATCAGGCGTCAACAAATCATAAATACCTTTTCTTGAATCGTTTAACATTTATATGTACTCCTTTTTTCTACATTAAAGAATTTAACCTACATACAGATATGTTCAATGCCCCTAATAGTCAAGTGACATAATTATTAAATTTCTTTTAAGACTTTAACGCTCTGTAAATCCAAGCAGCAACCATAGCACCGATAAAATTTGCAGCAATAGTTACAAACGCAAGTTTCAAACAACATCCACTCATAATCGTCATCGACAATGCAACCGCTGGATTAAACGCTCCAAGACAGACACTTCCGCCAACGGCAAAAGCACCGGTTAATACAGTAAAACCGATAGCCAAACCATAATAAGAATTACCCTCAACCTCCTCGTCAGTTGCGGTAAGCAAAACAACATAACATAATACAAATGTAAATAAGAATTCAGCAAGAATCAAAACCGGGAAATAATACCCGAGAGGAGAAGGTGCAGAAGGTCCGTCTGATAGCATATTCACGATAAATGCAGCAGCAACACCTCCAAGAACCTGTGCAATCATATAAGTTAAACATCTTTGCCCAGAAATAACACCTCTCATATAAGCAGCAAGCGATACAGCAGGATTATAATGCCCGCCTGAAATGTGCCCGCCAGCATATACCATAATCATTAACGCAGAACCAATCGCAATTGGAGCCATTAATCCGTCTCCTCTTAAAGAAGCTGTACAACCTACTGTTAATATTAAAAAAAATGCTCCGATAAATTCTACCAAATATTTTTTTGAATCTTCTAACATAAATTTCTCCTTTTATTTTTATATGTAAAATTTAACACCCTATTATGTCTCATATTTGATATTAATAAATTAGACATATTTGCAATTTTTTTATAAAATAAGTCTATGTTTTACTTTGAAGAGATAAACGGGAAAAAAATTCTGAAATCAGATATAATAAAAACAGAACACTTTTTCACAACCCGTGAAATATGTATCCAAACAAAAGAAAAAAGTTTAAAAGAACATACTGAATACAATAAAAAACTGATATGTGATTATCTTGGTATAAATAAATTAATTTCTCCAAATCAAACACACACTTCTCACATAGAAATCGCATCGTCAAATAAAGTTTCATATCCTGACACTGACGGACTTATTACAACAGAAAAAGATATTGCAATTTATCTTAACTTTGCAGACTGCACCCCAGTTATATTATATGACGAGAAAGAAAATATAGGCGCTATTTCGCATGCCGGTTGGAGGGGAACAGCAGGGAAAATAGCGACCAAAACAATAGAAAAAATGATTAAAGAGTATAATTGTAAATCTCAGAACATTTCAGCAGCAATAGGACCTGCAATATCAATGTGCTGCTATAACGTTGGAGAAGATGTTTTCAGACAACTAAAATCAACCGTTTCAGATTTTAATCGACTTTATGAAATAAGAAACGGAAGTATCTTTGTGGATTTAAAAAATATAAACAAACGACAGATTGAAGAATGTGGAATAGAAAAAATTGATATCTGCCCATATTGCACCTGCTGTAATAATGATTTATTTTTCTCATATAGAAAAGAAAATGCTACAACTAATCGTCATAGCGCAATACTAAAGCTAAACAATTAAACTGTTGTGCTATTCCCACTTAAATTTAGGTTTACCATTTCCATCAAAACCGTTAAGGGTTATATTTTTTTGCGACTTCGCTCTTTCTTGAGCTTCAACTGCTCCTGCCCAATCTCTGTTAACAAGGTTCTTGTATTCAACAGCTCCTATCCCAATAGTACGTCCTGCCTGAATCCACTCCCAGTTATCACCTGTTACATTCACCATTGTTGCGCCAGTACGCGGATCTGTAAATGAGCCATCAGAATTTTTAATATATCCTTGACGCTCAAATTCTTCAGCTGTTCCAAAGGTATTTACACGATTTTCACCCCAAGCTTCTCCAGTACATTTGCGAATATCATAATCTTTACATGCAATCATATTTTCAAGAGGTGTCTTTGATGCCGAACAACCCTCAGAAGAATTGGCTCTTTCTAATATATCGTTTTCTATTTCTGCTTTCTTTTCAGGACTTATTGCATCAGAACCAGCTTCCCGCTGTTTAGCTCTTTCTATACCTTCATCAAGTTTTTTACTCAAATCATTAACACTATCTGCGGCGGCTTGTAAAGCTTTAACTTGATTTTCAACGGCTTCATACTGCGTAAGAATACCCTGTTGGGTTTCTAGTTCAGAATTAAGTCGTTCATAATTTGCATTTGCATCATCGTATATTTGTAGAGATGTGTCATATGCATCCTGACTGTTTTCAACTTGTTCCTGCATTTGTTCGCATTTTTCAGCTAGATTTTTGTATTGAGATTCACTCTGTTGTAATTTTTGTAATACACTATCTTTTGCTTTCTGAGCATCATTAAGCTGAGTTTCTGCTTCTTGGAATTTAGTTTCGGCAGATTCCAAAAATCCTTTTGCCTGTTCCAGACTCTGTTCTGCCTGCTGTTTATCCGATTCCGCTTTCTTTACAGCATCTTTTGCTGTTTCATATTCAGGATTAGGAGTTCCGTCTTCTAAAGTCTTAGGAGTAGAGTCTAATTGTGATTGTGCAGATTCTAAAGCCTGAGTTGCATTGCTAACTGCCGCTTCTGATTTTGCAACAGAAGTCTTTGCACTGGAGACTTCAGTTTGGGCTGAACTTTTATTCTTTTCTTGAGTTTTTACATTTGAACATGCATCTTTATATTCACTATTTACGGAACTTAATTGCTCATCCATTTGATCTCTGGCTTGTATAGAAGAATTAAGTTTACTTGTATTGTTATCAAGAGATGCTTTAGCTGTATCAGATTCATTTTTTGCCCCGTCAACTTGACCTTCAAGTCTGCTAACATTAGCCTCTGCGGTACTTTTCTGAGTGGAAAGTTCATTATAATTAGCCTGAGTTTGTGCTAAAGATTGATTTACCTTAACAACCTGTTCCGCAAGCCTTGGTTTTAAATTTGATAATGACTCTGAATTCCAGCCCCCAAGAGCTTGCCTTACTAGTTCCAATGTTTCATAGCTAACATCTGTAGATAAATCGTTAGTATTAATATTTTGAGCATAACCGGAATACTGATCAAATGCGTCATTTACACTGCTGTAGAAACTACATTATTAGAACCATTATTGATTACAGCTCTGGTTCCTGTAGATATTGAAGTAGAAGTTTCTTCAACACTTGAAACACCAGTATCACCTAAAAAAGAGTTAATAGTATCAATAGCTGCTGATATTTCAGAAAAAGAGTTCAATTTAGATTGATTACTCCCATTAGTAGAACCTGTACGATTTGCATTAGCTTCTGTCCAAGAAGAAAGCCATTTATCTTGCTGATTAGATTGAGCAATCTGCTTCATTCTTGCTTCATGTTGCTTTTTAAGCTCCTTCAACTGCTGCATCTTAGTAGAAAAACTAAATTTTACTTCTCTATATGGGGACATCTTACTCTCCTCTCATATATATAAAGTAAAAGTAAGAGCCAGAATTTCAAAAAAATAACACCTCGCCTCTCCTCGCATGCTATGCTATGCTATGCGGCATTATAGCTTATCTCCCAAGGATTTACGCTCTATTCACAATTTGTTACATTTCTACAACTTACTTAATATTTATTTTAACAGATCTATAAAACTTACAACTAAAAAATGTTCAGATAAAAAAATTGTCTTTAATTAGTCTGTATAAACAAGCTGATAATATCATTAATAGCAGCAAACTGTCTCTGATACTTTTGTGCTTGTACTTCTAAAATATTAATTTGTTTCTTATGTTCAAGAACATTAGTCTGACATTCTCTTACAGACTGGGTTAAATTTTCCTGAACCTGCTGAGCTTCCTGCAAAACACTTGTCATAGATATACCAAGAGCTTCCATTGTCTGCTTAATAATCATAGCTCCGGTTTGTTTTGAAACTCCGGAAGGAAGTTTTGTAATAAGTTGACGTAATACTTCAACATTAGACGGAAGTACCATTTCTTCAACTTCAGGGATATTTACTTCTGGATGCTGGAAATTCATCATAGTGTTATTCAATGCATTTTCAACATTGTTGTTTTGTGTATTAAAATTAAATGTAGGTGTCTGTTGAACAGATTCTTCATTAAGGTTATTATTTAAAACCATATCGTCAATCAAATTATTTTTTGAGGCGAGTGAACTTAAATTAGTCAATTCAGGTGCTCCTTGAGCTTCTTTAACTGGAACAATTTCAATATCAGATTGCTGTTTCAAAGCTTCAACAATCTTTTTCCCTACACCTTCGGTCATTCTATTGCTACTCATATTTATAAATCCTTTTTTATCTGAACGCTTATATTATATTCAAAAAATAAAATTATTACAAGAAAATATAATCTACTTCTTATATTGTTACAATTCTAAAATTATAAATTTACACAAGCACCTTTTTATGCTAAATTTTATAACAATAGGAGTGAGGCTAATATTATGGCAAAAAGAGTTGAAGTACAAATTTACAATTCAGCAGAAACAGGTTTTGCGGAGCTGGAACAGGAGAGAACCTTTGAACCATTATGGGATCTACATTATGGAGAAAACCCGCAACAGCCTGCAATGTTGTTCCAAACAGCAAACATGGCAAACTATGAAATAATAGACGGAAAAATTTTATCATATAATGAAATTTTAAGTCTTACAGAAATTGCAAATGTTTTGAGTGAATTTTTTGACGTTTATGCGGTTGCAATAGTAAAACACGCAGCCCCTTGCGGAGTTGCACTAGGAAAGACTCTGGATGAGGCTTACAATAAAGCATTTGATTGCGATCCTATCTCGTCATTTTTCGGGGCAATAGGAGCTTCGAAAACAATCGATTATGAAGTAGCGAAACATATAAATTCAATGTCCGTAAAAATGGTTATGGCTCCTGATTTTGAACCAAAGGCATTGGAACTTTTACGAGAAAATCCGTTTATAAAACTGATTAAACTTAATACACCTTTGAGTGAATATAAATCTCTCATTCAAAAAGATATACATATAACACCTTTTGGTACGCTTTATCAGGACTTTAATAAAAGCGAATTAAATAAAAATTCATTTAAAATCGTAACACAGACAAAACCTACAACAGAGCAGATAGAAGATGCTGTGTTTGCCTGGAAAATATCAAAATATGCACGTTCAAATTCAATTGTAATAGCAAAAGATTTCAAAACGGTGGCTATAGCTCAAGGTCATATTTCGCCGGTCACAGCAGTAGAAGCAGCAATGCACATTGCCTGTGACAATGCGAAGGGAGCTGTTATGGTTTCAGATAATACATTACCGACAAGTGATTGCATATATGCGGCCCTTCCGGGAAGAATTTCAGCAATTATCCAGCCTGGAGGCTCGGCAAATGATGCAAAGATGATTGAACTTGCAGATAAATATCGCATAGCAATGATATTCACGGGAATAAAAAATTATAAACACTAGTAAGTATAGAGGTACAATTATGGAAATAAAAAGCTGGGAAGATTATTTTTTGGACTTGGCTAAAACTTGTGCAAGCCGTTCAAATTGTATAAGAGCACAAGTCGGAGCAGTAATTGTCGGGGATGACAAAAAAATTAAAGCAACAGGATATAACGGCACCCCATCAAAAGTTGAGTCATGTTATGAAAGAGGGAAATGCTACAGAATAGAGCATAATATCAAATCAGGGACCTGTTATGAAACCTGCCGTTCAATTCATGCAGAACAAAATGCTATTATTCAAGCAGGTCAGGATAGATGTAAGGGGTCTACAATGTATATATGGGGGCACAATTTTATATGTATCCTGTGTAAAAGATTTATCGTTCAATCAGGGATTAAAGATGTTTATTTAAAAAAAGATGAAAATTCTCCTGTTCTTCATGTAACAGTAGAAGATATCAGAAGAGAACTTAACGAAGCATAAAATAAAAAAGAGTCGAAAAAGAAACGACTCTTTTTTATATTTGCTAATCTGTTTTGTTTTTTGTAGAATAAGTATGCAAAGATTTTTGTGATTTTAAATAAGGAGAAAATTATGAAAAAATCAATTAACGATTTAGGAGACGTTAAGGGCAAAAGAGCGTTAGTCAGAGTTGACGTAAACGTTCCTCTTGACGCAGACAAGAATGTTACAGACGATACAAGAATTCAAGCTATCGTTCCTACAGTAAAAGCTTTAAAAGACAAAGGTGCAAAAATTATTTTAATGGCTCACCTCGGACGTCCGAAAGGTGAATGGAACATGGAATTTTCTTTGGCTCCTGTTGCAAAATATATGTCAAAAGTTTTGGGTGAAGATGTTTTATTCGTATCAGAACCTGTAGGTGAAGGAGCAGAAAAAGCATTGGAAGGAATGAAAGACGGACAGGTTGCATTATTGGAAAACATCCGTTTCTACAAAGCTGAAGAAGCAAAAGATGATGATATGACTTTTGCAAACGAACTTGCAAAATTAGGTGATTTTTATGTAAACGACGCATTCGGCGCAGCTCACAGAAACCACACTTCAACATCTAAATTAGCTAAAGTTTTGAAACCGGCTGTTGCAGGCTTATTGATGGAAAAAGAAATCAGATGCTTATCTCAAGCTCTTGATAATCCTACTCGTCCATTTACTGCAGTTGTAGGCGGTGCTAAAGTTTCTTCTAAAATCGGTGTTTTGGAAAACTTGCTTGACAAAGTTGATAATATGATTATCGGCGGCGGTATGGCTTATACATTTGTAAAAGCTAACGGCGGAAAAATCGGTAATTCAATCTGCGAAGACGATCAATTGGAAGTTGCTAAGGCAATCGAAAAGAAAGCTGCTGACAAAGGCGTTAAACTTGTTATGGCAACAGACGTTCTTGCAGCAGATGATTTCTCTGGTAACGGAACTAACAAATTCGTTAAAATTGATGAAATTCCTGATGGATTTGAAGGCGTTGATGCTGGTCAAGATTCAAGAAAAGCTTTTGCTGATGTTATTAAATCTTCAAAAACAATTTTGATGAACGGTCCTGTTGGTGCTTTTGAAAATCCTAAATTTGCAGAAGGTACTAAAGAAGTATTGAATGCAATTGTTGAAGCAACAAAAGCTGGTGCTGTATCTGTAATCGGTGGTGGTGATTCTGTTTCAGCTGCTAAGAAATTCTGTAAAGCTGAAGATTTCACTCACGTTTCAACTGGTGGTGGAGCTTCTCTTGAATTCATCGAAGGAAAAGTTCTTCCAGGTGTTGCAGCTCTAGATGAAAAATAGGCTGATAAAGTATAAATTTGAAGGACGAGATTTTTATCTCGTCCTTTTTTATTGTTATATATTTTACAATCCTGAATTATTGTTTTATTTGAGCATCAATTTGTGCTTTTGCCATTTCCATTTGATTTATTTTCATTTCTCGTTGCAAAATCATCTGGTTTGTTGTATTCACTCTTGCTTCAAGTATTTTTTTCTGCTCAGGATCTTTTTCTTCTTTTAGGGTTTTAGCCAAATCTACTAAAATGCCATTTAGTCTTGCAACTGCACCGTATTCTGCTGCAATATCAGAGGATATTGCCATACTTTGTTCTCTAAGAGCTATTTTTGGATCCTGTGGATTTGTTACTGACTGTGATGCAGGTTGTGGTTGAATGTTTTGTACAGGTTGAGATGTATTATACATTACTGGTTGAATTGGTGCATTTAACATAACTTTTCTCCTTTTACACAAATTGATATACTAATAAAGTAAAACCACTGCTAAAATTGCTTTTTTATCCAAAAATATTGCAAAATGTTAAGCATTGAATTATAATTATGATGTAAGAAAGGAGAGTTTATTATGTGGGAAAAAGACATAAACATTAATGAAGTAAAAGAGATTAGAACTCGTACTTCTGTATTTTTTGGTGTCGGAGCTATAAAAAAGATTGATGACATAGCAAAAACATTAAAAGATAAAGGTATTGATAAAGTAATTGTAATGTCAGGCAGAAACGCTTACAAAGCAACAGGTGCTTGGGATTACGTAGAAAAAGCTTTAAAAGATAACGGCATTGGTTATGTAAACTATGCAGAAGTTACTCCAAACCCTACAACTCATCATGTAAATGATGCTGCAAAATTAGCAAAAGAATTCGGAGCAAAAGCTGTAATTGCAATTGGTGGCGGATCTCCTACTGATGCAGGCAAATCAGTTGCGATATTACTTGAATATCCTGATAAAACAGCTGAAGAAATTTATGAATTCAAGTTTACACCTGAAAAAGCTGCACCTATTGTATCAATCAACTTAACTCACGGTACAGGTACTGAAACAAACAGATTTGCAGTTGTAACAAATCTTGAAAAGAACTTTAAACCTGCAATTGCATATGATTGTATCTATCCTATGTTTGCAATTGATGATCCTCAATTGATGACAAAATTATCACCAAAACAAACAAGATACGTTTCAATTGACGCAATAAACCATGTAGTTGAAGCGGCTACTTCAAAAGTACTTTCACCATACTGTGTAACTCTTGCAAGAGAAGTTATCGCTCTTGTCGCAAGATATTTACCAAAAGCATTAGAAAATCCTGAAGACTTAGAGGCCAGATACTTTTTAGCATATGCAGCAATGATGGGCGGAGTATGCTTTGATAATGGATTATTACATTATACTCATGCACTTGAACATCCTTTGAGTGCCGTAAAGCCTGAATTATCTCACGGTCTTGGACTTGCTATTTTGCTTCCTGCAGTAATCAAGACAATTTATCCTGCAAAAGCTAATATTTTAGCAGATATTTTGGCTCCAATTGTTCCTGACTTAAAAGGTGAAGCTCAAGATGCCGAAAAAGCCGCAAAGGGAGTTGAAAAATGGCTTCAATCAGTTGGTGTTACAGAAAAACTCACAGATGAAGGTTTTGCTGAATCTGATGTAGAAAAACTGGTTGATCTCGTATACTCAACGCCATCTCTTGATGGACTACTTGCAATTGCTCCAACAGGAAATGGACGTGATATCGTAGAAAAAATCTACAGAGAATCGTTAAAACCGTTATCATAATAACAAAAATCCCCCTTTTAAAAAAGGGGGATTTTTTTAATATTTTTTCACAAATACAACAAACGAATTATTTTCCATGAACTTACCTTTTGTATACATTGAAGCGCCAAAATAATTAAGTTCATAATTTTTTAGAGCCAATTTATACGAGTCAGGATAATTTTTATTCATAAAAAAATCAAAGATTATTACATCCGGAGGAGAAGACACGATCTCTTCATCGTTCATTTGTGAACCGGCTTTCCAACCCCAGTAGGTATATCTTTTATAATTTTTAAAGATACTCTTTTCAAAATAAGGCTGAATTGCAACAGTTTTAAAACCAAGTCCGTAAATTACTTTTTCATCAAGATTATTTTGTTTTATAAATTCTGCAACTTTTCTTGATGCACAATAATCATTTTTGATATCAAAAAAAGCACATTTAATACTCCATAAAATCTGAACAGAAAACAAAAATGCGGCTAAAACATAAAATAATATATTTTTTTTAAACGGTAAATTTTGAATATTATTCATATCTGACAGAAGCCAGCAGGAAAAAATAAAAGTCAAAATTAAATATCCTGCATGCCAGTTATTACAATATAATATAGACAAAACAGACACAATAGAAAAGTTTAATATACTAAAAAGAGAAATTTGATATATATTTTTACAGAAAATTCTACCTGCAATGACATAAAATGCAAGAACAACAGCACATTCTAAATACTTAACAGGCGCCAGAATATTAAAATATCCTTTGGTTATAATATAAAATATTTTTGTTATTCCTCGAATATGAATATCTGCACCAAAAGTACAATCCGCAGGTTTTATCATATATATTGCAGTCAAAATAAGCCCTGTAAAAATTAGTGCAGGAGCTCCAATATTTTTAATTTTCTCTTTGTACAAATCAAAAATAAAAAATAACAATAACGCAAATGCTAAAACAAATCCCTGAGCGCTTATATTTGTTAGTAAAATTAAAAGGAACGCATAGATATATGGTTTATGCAGTCTTTTCCCGTAAAAAACAGCAATGATTGCCAGCATAGGAAAAATAAGAGAATGGTTTCTTGCAACAACCGCATACTGAAAAAATATAAAATATGTAAACGGAAAAAATATTTTAATAAATATCGGGATTTTGGATCTAAACAAAAACAACCAGATCCCAACCACAGAACACAACCATGGTACAAGAAATATCAGCCTGTATGGAAAATGTAAAAGATAAAGTGTCCTTAAAAGATAGTACCAGATAAGAGGATGTCCATCGTATTTCAAAGCATCCGTTATAAGATGCAAATATGTATTTTCTCTTGCAATAAGCCAGGCTTGTGCCTCATCTGCCCATGGCTCATGGTGAATTCCAACAATAAATGTCAAAACCGCAAAGAGTATAAATACAATTAAATTAATCACTGTTTCTTTTTTAATTCTTTCCATAACAACAATTATATAAAGTTAATTTCAAAAAGTCTTTTTATTAAAAAAAATTTATGTTAAATTATTGTTTATGAAATTGAATTTCAAAAAAATCTATAAAGATATGCTCACACAATTTCCTAAAGAAGAGTTAAAGACTTTTAAAGAATTTGAACAGCTTCTTGCCTCTCCAGAATACGAATTATTTATATTCAAACCTGAAGACGTGAGTGTTGGATATTCTATATGGTATAAAGATGATGAAATGGGATTTTTATGGCTGGATTATATTGCAATATTCAAAGAATTTCACTCAAAAGGTTACGGGAGCATCTGTATAAAAGAATTTATAAAACAAAATTCAGATAAAAAATATTGTTTTTTTGAAATTGAAAAACCAACAAATGAACAGGCTGTCAGACGGCAAAAATTTTACGAAAAACTTGGATGTAAAAACACAGGAATTAAATATTTCTTCCCTAACAAATATAAAAAATTGGAAATGGATTTGCTTTATTTAGGGGTAAATACGGATATTCCTCCTGATAAAAATTATATTAATAAAGCTATATCAAAAGTTCACAAATCTCTCCATAATTCTATATGGGAATATTAGCAAAAAATATTTTGTTCAAGTTTTATAAAAAATATGAAAATAACAAATAACTTTATATACAGAAACTCCCCTTCATTTACTAGTTACAACAAGCTTAACCCGAAAACAAATCTTTCAGTGAGCACATCTTTTTATCATGATTTCCCCGCTTTACAAAAAGCTGTAGACATTATTGAGAAGAATTTTCCGAACGGAACGGATATATTAATTTATGCAGGCTCGAACGGAGAGGAAGCAATTTCAGTTGATTCCATGCTGAAGTACCCTGAAAAATATAATATTTCGTCGATCGATCCATTCAAAGAAGCTATTGATTATGCAAATCGCGCATACTATGGAGTTCACGCTCTTGACGATGACGGATTTCTTATTAACACAATGGGAAAAACTCTAACGCCTGAACAACTTTGGTTAAGAAGTAATTTCTACAAAAACGTTGAGAAAATTCCAAAACCAAAACAAAATTTAAACAATATGCAAGACGAAATATTTAATATCAACTTTCCAGGACTTGAAATCCAAAGCTATTATAAACTTAAGCCTGAAGTAAAACAAAGAATTAAATTTGTTCGCGGGGACATAAGAAATATAAATTCTTTCCCGGTACAAACAGAAAACGGGAAAGTTGGTGCTGTATTTTTCAGAAATGCGCTATATCATCTTACAAAAAATGACTTAACCGGAATTTTAAAATACGGTGATAAGCCAAATATGAATATAAACAAAACAGAAATTTTAAAAAATCTTGCAAAAGATATTAACAACAAACTTGATATCGGCGGAATATTTGTGATGGGAAACCATACACAGGAACATTTTTATATAGCGGACAAATACACTCCGATTGAGAATACTGTATTATTTGATGCTAAAAGGAATATACGTTTAATGACTTTCCCGCCGCATATTAAAGCCTTTTTAGAACTGGGTAATTTTGAACAAGTATTTGAAGAAGCAATAAGAGACTTTAGCGGACAGACTTCTCTTACTTTACCGATAATATGGAAAAAAATTAAATAATTAAAGTTTATTAAAAATCGGCTTCATTCTGTCAAATGTACAAAAATATTTATATCCTAAACTTTTGAGAACATCTCTCACATATGGAATCTGAGTTCCCACCTGTTCTGCTCTATGAGAATCCGAACCTGTTGTGATAATCTCGCCGCCAAGTTGTCTGTATAATTTTAAAATATCTATAGATGGGGTCAAATCTTTTAACTTATACCTGAAAGACGAAGTATTAATCTCAATTCCTTTTCCTTTTGAAATTACAAGATTTAAAATCTCTTCAACTATATCTTTAACATTTGCAAAAGGATACTCCCCAAATCTGTCGTACCTTCTCATCAAATCCATATGAGCAAGGACACTGAAATTATCAAAAACGTTCACCGTATTAAACATTTCTTCAAAATAAATTCTGTTATATTCCGCCTGAGTTTTTCCAGACTGAAAATCCTGATTCCACAATTCCTTGTCCTCAACCTGATGAAATGATAGGAGAGCAAAATCAAAAGGATAACTTTCAAAAATATTATCAAAATATTTTTTATGATGCGCCTGAGCTCCGAATTCTATTCCAAATTTCAAAGCTATCTTGTCTTCATATTGATTTTTATACTTTGAAAATGCTTGATAGTATTCATCACAATTACAACAAAAAGAAGTACTACACCCGTGATCAATATGCTCCGTAAAACATATTTCATCAAATCCCAAAGAAATGGCACGCTCAATGCAATCTTTCATAGGGTAATTTGAATCATCGCTAAAACTCGTATGCATATGATAATCGGCAAGCATCGTATAATTCTCCTTACCTTTTATTATATAACAAAGTATTTTATTAGTTCAAACGCAACAATTCAAAATTCAGATAAAGTGCAAAAGTTGTCCACAAAAGATATGGAATTAATAATATAGCTGCAATCTTTGAAGTTCTATAAAACGCTTCTATTGTAACAAATAAAACAAGCCAGAGAATACAAATAATTACAAAAGCAAGTTTAATATTCTGTCCGCCGAAAAACACCGGAGTCCAAGAAAAATTCAATAATAACTGAAACCCAAACATGATAAGCGGCATAATTTTCTGTCTCCCCAAACCGCCTTTTACATAAAAAATTAAAGATAGAAGCATAAGAAAATATAATCCGCCCCAAACAGGTGCAAAAATCCAATCAGGAGGGCTTAAAAATGGCTGATTTAAGTTATGATACCAATCAAGATTTTCCATATCTCTATTAAAATACCCATTGATTTAAAACAAATCAATAAAAAAGCTATAAAGGTATTTTTTTTTATGCTACCTTAGTTACTATATTATGCGAAACCTTGAATTTCAAAATAAATATGATTTAAATAAAGAACAAATTATTGAACTACTGAAAAGTGACGGGAACTGGCTTTTTAATACGGCAGATCATGTTAGAAAATACTATGTTGGAGATGAGGTTCACTTAAGAGGACTTATAGAGTTTTCAAATATATGCAGGTGCAATTGCCAGTATTGCGGTCTGCAATCCTCAAATAAAAAAGTATCTCGTTATCGCCTTGAAAAAGAGGAAATTTTACAAATAGTTAAAGACGGAATTAAACAGGGATATAAAACTATAGTTCTTCAATCTGGCGAGGATATGTACTTTGATTCCAATAAAATGTGCGAAATAATAGAGGAAATAAAAAAATTTGATATTGCTCTCACATTAAGTATCGGCGAACGTCCTTATAAAGAATACAAAGCCTTTAAAGACGCAGGAGCAGACAGATTTTTGCTAAGAATAGAGACGACGGATAAAAGCTTATACAAAAAACTTCATCCGAATATGAGTTTTGAAAATAGGCAGGAATGTCTGTATAATCTTAAAAGCTTAGGGTATGAAACAGGAACGGGATGCCTTGTAGGGCTACCGGAACAAACAATTGAATCACTTGCAGATGATATTTTATTTTTTAAAGAACTTGATGCAGACATGATCGGTATAGGGCCTTTTATTCCTCATCCAGACACGGCACTTCGTGGAGAATTAGATCCGGCCAATTTTGATACAGCACTTAAAGTCATGGCTATAACAAGATTAATCCTGCCTAATATTAATATTCCTGCAACAACTGCAATGGAAACTATTAATCCACAGGGAAGACTTATTGCTCTGAAAAGCGGTGCAAATGTTGTAATGCCGAATATTACTAAAGGCGATTGTCGTAAAAAATACGAAATTTATCCGAATAAAGCGGGAACAATTGATAATCCGCTAACATCACGAGATATTATTATTAAAAAAATTCAATCAATAGGAAGAACCATTTCAACAACAAAAGGGTTCAGAAAAAAGTAATTAACAACAAAAATTTATTTTCAGGAGAATTAAAATAATATGATAAATTCAGTTCAATCAACAGACGTAAATTTCGGCTCAAGATATTGTTACATCCCAAAGTGTAAAGCCAGATGCTGTTCAAGTGCACCGCTTCCCACGTCTCTCGTAACATTTTCAAAACTCAGGGAAAAATAAATCCGTAGAGTGTTCTTTACAATTCCTGCACCAAACAATAATCCTTATTGTAGGCATTCAGTTATTCCGGTAACAAAGCCTCTTGATAACTATATTTTTAAAATTGGAAAAACAAAAGACGGGAAAAAAATATTTGAATTAGATAAAAACAAAATTCTATCTGAAGAAGATAACTATTGCCCGTTTCTAACAGAAATTGGCAGGTGCAATATTTATAAACAGCGCCCAAAAGTTTGTAGAGATTTTGGTAAAAAGGGGTGGTTTGACTGTGAGCAAAAAATTTCACTTAAAGAACTTATATCCTATAAAGTTAAAGAATTTATAGATGCATTAAAATATACATTTAAATCGAACAAATAAATTTTTTGAAAGCATCCTGCCCCTGCTTATTTCGTTTAAAGACACCTGAATCTTCAAGGATTTGAACAAAAACCAGCCCTGTTTCGTATTCAAGTATCTCCTGAATATTTTCCGCTGTAACAGACGGGTATTTTGGAAGGAAACTCTCAACCCACAAGGCATGCTTTGCCGTCTCATCATTTTTCCAAAGATCCTTATGATTAATAATGCAGTCTTGAAGCATCAGAAATTCTCTATTAAGCCTTGAAGGTAAGACAGCGAGTCCCATAACTTCAATCAAACCGATATTTTCTTTTTTAATATGGTGCAAATTAGCATGTGGATGATAAACCCCGAGTGGATGTTCTTCCGTTATAATGTTATTTCTCAATACAAGATCAAGTTCAAAAATATCTCCTCTTTTTCTTGCTATAGGAGTAATTGTATTATGAGGTTCTCCATCCGTTTCTGCAAAAATAAAGACATCATTATCATTATAATGTCTCCATTTATCCAGAAACACTCCAGCAAGCTCTACAAGTCTTTCGCTATCTTTATGACGTATACGAATAACTGACATAGGCCATTTTACAATCCCGACTTCAACGTCTTCAAATCCTTTTATATTAAAAGATTCTTCAATCTGAGCTCTCTCCATAGCAAACTCATACCTTCCACCCTGAAAATGGTCATGCGACAGGATTGAACCGCCGACAATAGGTAAATCGGCATTTGAACCTACAAAATAATGGGGAAATTGTTTTACAAAATCAAATAACTTTCTGAATGTATTTTGATTTATAATCATAGGAATATGTTTCTCATTAAATACAATACAATGTTCGTTATAATAAACATATGGCGAATATTGAAAGTACCATGATTCATTATCAATTGTTAAAGGAATAACACGATGATTTTGACGTGCCGGATGATTAATTTTTCCGGCATATCCTTCATTTTCATGACAAAGCATACATTTAGGATAACTACTTTGTTTTACAAGTTTCGCAGCGGCTATAGCTTTAGGATCCTTCTCAGGCTTTGATAAATTTATTGAGATATCAAGCTTCCCATAATCGGTCACCGCAGTCCACCTTAAATCTTTTTCAATTCTATATTTTCTTATATAATCAGTATTCTGAGAAAATTCGTAATACCAATCGGTTGCATCCTTCGGAGATTTTTTATATAAGGTATTAAACGTATCAATAACTTCATGCGGGTATGGAACAAGACAGCCCATAATTTTTGTATCAAACAAATCTCTAAAGACAATACTATCCTCAATAATTCCCGATGCAACAGCATAATCTGTAATTATGCTTAATATCTCCTGAAGAGAGAAAGATTGTTCCAAATTATTATCTTCGTAAGAGTCAAGCCTTAAAACTTCAAGAATTTGGTTAATAACATACGATTTATCAACAGGCTTGATTAAATCTCTTTCCATTCCGTATTTTACAAGCGCATTTATCGCAGAGTTAATCATAGTTCCTCCCGAGCATAATACCTCCTACAGGTCTGATTGACAGAACATGACAGTTATCTTTTCCAATTATTCTTTCAATTTTATTTTTAAATTCTTCCAGCATTGAAATAGGCACAAATGCCTGAACAGTTCCGGCAAAACCTCCACCATGAACTCTGTATGCACCATTATTTTTTAAGAATTCCTCACAAAAAGCAAGGACAACAGCAACTGCCTGTTCTCTTATAGAGCCACGCACACAGACATTCTGTAAATACATATAAGATGAACGCCCTGATTCTTTTATAAGTTCTAAAAACTTGTCAAAATCACCTTTTTCAAGAGCTTCCGCTTCCATTAACGCCCGCTCATTTTCATTAAAAAAATGTAGAGCTCTTAAAACAGCTCTGTCACCAAATTTCGATCTTATATCCGGAATTGCATTTATAAAATCATCTTTACACACATCTCGTAAGACTTCTTTATTAAAATATCCAGCAACTTCTTTCATCTCCTTTGGAATCGCAGCATATTCCTCTGTAAGTTCGGCATGATCTGCACCAGAATCAATTATACAGAGTGCATATCCACATTTTGAAAAATCAAAGTCTATAATCTTAATAAGCGGTTTTTCAGATTTTTCAAAATCTATATAAATTATACCACCTATAGAAGATGCCATCTGATCCATTAATCCACAAGGCTTTCCAAAATAAACATTTTCCGCAAACTGCCCGATTTGTGCAATTTCAACAGGACTAACTTCGCCTCCTGCAAAAAGTCCGTTAAAAATATTTCCGATAAGAACTTCAAAAGCTGCAGAAGAAGACAAACCTGAACCCTTTAAAACATTTGAAGATGTATATGCATTAAAACCTTTAATATTATATCCAAGGTCTTTAAATTTTGCATACACACCTCGAATAAGCGCCTTAGCCTGATTAAACTCCTCAGTCTTAACCTCAGACTCATCTAGACTGATTTCGTCCATAGGATATCCTTCAGACTGAATTCTTATAACATTTTCACCATTTAAAGCGACACATGCAATTATATCAAGGTCTACACTCCCAGCAAGCACACAACCTCGTTGATGATCAGTATGATTACCGCCAAGCTCAGTACGTCCCGGAGCTCTAAAAAGAGTGGCTCCATCAGTCTTTCCAAAGCACGTTTCATACTTTGATATTATATCCAAGAATCTTTGAGCATAAAATTGAGAATTTTCTGTACAATAAATTTTTGCAAGCATATTATTTTCATTTTGCAATACTTCAAATTTCTTCATATATTTCCTCTCATTATACTTTATTTTTAAATAAAAAATTAGAGAACATACATATACAGGATTTCTTTTATAAAAAAAAGTTAATAATTAAAAATAAGTGGGTATAATACCAATAACACCATTTTTATAGGAGAGTTTATATGGAAGAAAACTTTGCGTCAGACACACAAAGAATTGCAAAAGCAAAAAAGATGAAAATCTTTGTCTCTTTTGCAGCAGGCATGGCAGGATTACTTTTCGGATTGGACATTGGAGTAATCTCAGGAGCATTGCCATTTATAACAACACAATTTGAACTTTCACACCAGCTTCAGGAATGGGTAGTAAGTGCAATGATGCTTGGAGCTGCGATCGGAGCTATTTCTACCGGTTGGATTTCTTTTAATCTCGGACGAAAAAAAAGCTTAATGACAGGGGCAACTTTATTTGTATTAGGATCTCTTGGTTCTGCGTTAGCACCGAATGTTGAAATTCTTCTTATATCGCGTGTCCTACTTGGTTTTGCAGTAGGAATAGCATCTTATGTTGCACCGCTTTATCTTTCAGAAATGTCAGAAAAAGAGGATAGAGGGAAATTAATTTCAATGTATCAAATGATGGTTACGATAGGGATTCTTGTTGCATTCCTATCAGACACGGCTTTCAGTTACAGCGGGAACTGGAGAATGATGCTCGGAATAATAAGTTTACCGGCTCTTCTTTTAATGTGTGCAGTTTTTGGACTTCCGGACAGCCCGAGATGGCTCGCATCTAAAGGAAAATTTGAAAAAGCTAAAGAAATTTTAAGAATGTTCTCTCCAACAGACGATAAAGCAGATGCAGAATTCAAAGAAATTCATCAGAGTCTGGAAATAAAACAAGAAGGTTGGAGCTTATTTAAAGAGAACAAAAATGTACGACGTGCAGTTTATTTAGGAATGTTATTGCAAGCTATGCAACAGTTTACCGGGATGAACGTTATTTTATATTATGCTCCTCAAATATTTAAACATGCCGGATTTGCAAGTACTGAACAACAAATGATTGCAACCGTTATATGCGGAGCAACAAACGTTCTTGCAACTTTAATCGCAATGAAAACAGTCGACAATTCAGGACGTAAACCTATTCTAAAAATAGGTTTTGCAGGAATAGCTTTGGGAACATTTTTACTTGGTGTTTGTCTGTATATGATAAACTCCGGTTTTAATCCGCTCTGGATATCTGTTCTTGCAGTTATTATGACTTTATTTACAATCACAAGTTTTGCAATGAGTGCTGGGCCTGTTGTATGGGTTTTATGTTCCGAAATTCAGCCGCTTAAGAGCCGTGATTTTGGGGTAGCATGCTCTACAACCACAAACTGGATTGTAAACATGATTATAGGAGCTACATTCCTTACATTAATAGCTAAATTCGGAATTGCAGCAACTTTCTGGATTTACACAGCATTAAATATTTCTTTCATTGTTTTAACTATCCTGCTTGTACCTGAAACCAAGGGAATTTCTCTTGAAGGGATCGAAAAAAATCTGATGGAAGGAAAACGTTTAAGAGACATTGGAATTTAAAACTTATAAATAATTATGTTATAAAAAACTTCTCCTGTCTTCATATTTGTCCGGAGAAGTTTTTTACATAAAGTTTTTTAATGAGTGTATAATTACAATCCGCCTTGAAGTCTCGACAATGGTTCTTTACTGTGAGGAGGAAGTATTAAAATATTAGGGTTCCTAAAGTTAATCCCAAACTTTGATGGTATTGGAGGAAATTCCTCAACCATTCCTATTATGCTTTTATACCAATTTTTTGATTCCCCTTTTGCGGTAAGTTTCACATTTCCTACACACATTGCTTCATCACTTCTGCGTTGTGCTATCTGAAGCAATCTTGTTCCTATATCTTTCATATATTCCAAACCCTGTTTATAATAAGGAGTATCAGGTTTTGAATAATTTCTCAGATTATCAACATATACATGGCTAGGGTCAGTCGGATATTCAAAAGTGTCATAGGTTCCTGGCATATATTTTTTTATAAAGATATCTGCCTCACCAATTAAATCGCCTTTATCGTTTTTTATAGAATAATTTTCAGCATTATGTCCTATATATTTTTTAAACACGTTTAAAAAGACTTCACTGTTATCAGATCCTTTGCGAACACGAATTTTACCGATATATCCTTCCAGGCAGTTACCTATATTTGTATGCGTAAGCGTCGGAATTCCTCCGGTAAAACTCAGTTTATTGGAATTTAAACCAGATGAGTAGATATTAGGATTATAAGAAATACGATTTATCATATTTCTCATAAATACACTAAAGTTCTAAAATTGCGTTTTGTGGCAAAACTCTTAACAATTCATTACATTTTCTTAAAAATTAAAGAAGTATTAATCCCGCCAAAAGCAAAATTATTAGACATTACGATGGAATTATTCATTTCAATTCCGTGATGTTTTATATAATTAAGCGGCGCACATTTTTCATCAACATCATTAAGATTAAGTGTTGGTGCATACCAGTTATTATTCATCATCTCAACGGTTAAAATTGCCTCGATCGCACCACAGGCCCCAAGAGTATGGCCAGTATAACTTTTAATGGAACTTATCGGCACATCACGTTTAAATACATTATAAGTTGCAGTAGTTTCAGCTATATCACCAAGAATTGTAGCGGTCCCATGAGCATTTATATAGCCGATATCATCAGGAGAAATATGCGCATATTTTAAAGCCTCTTCCATAGCCTTGCCCATTGTTTCATGATTTGGACTTGTAATATGTGTACCATCTGTTGTACATCCATAGCCTATAATTTCGGCATAAATCTTTGCTCCACGTTTTTTTGCATGTTCATATTCTTCAAGGATAAGTGTACCAGCACCGGCACCAATTACCAACCCATCCCGATTTTTATCAAATGGCGAAGGAGTGAATTCTGGAGTATCATTTTTTAAGCTTGTCGCATAAAGCGTATCAAAAATTGCTATATGCGGTGGTTGAAGCTCCTCTGCACCTCCAGATATCATAACATCCTGATATCCATCTTTTATAGCCTCGTATGCCGCACCTATACCCATTGAACCCGATGTACAGGCACTTGATGTAGGAATTAATCTTCCTTTTGTTTTAAAATAAAGAGAAATATTAACAGAAGCAGTCTGAGACATCATTTTCACATATGAAGCAGAATTAAGCCCCTTAACTTCTTTATCAACCTGCATTGAGTAAAAATCAATAATTGTACTTAAAGCTCCAGAAGAAGAGCCGTAAGAAACACCTGTCTGTCCGTTTGAAATAATATCATCCCCTAAAAGCCCTGCATCTTTAAGAGCCTCTTCTGCTGTTGCAACACTCATAACGGCAATATCACCCATCGTACGTGTAACTTTTCGTGTAAAATGTTCAGGGACAATAAAATCTTTGACAGGAGCCGCCAGTTTAGTATTAAGTCTTTTATAAACTTCAAGTTCAGGCATATAAACTACACAATTTTTATATGTTTTAAGCCTTTCAAAAGCACTTTTAACAGAACTCCCAAGCGGACTAGCAAGTGACATACCTGTAATTACGACTCTTCTCATAAATACAGCCCTCCGTTAACAGAAATAACCTGCCCAGTAATATATGAAGCATCTTTGCTCATAAGATAATTCACAAGACTAGCAACCTCTCTACCCGTTCCGATCCGTTTCATAGGTATCATTTTTTTCAATTCATCAACAGGCAAATCCTTTGTCATATCACTTTCAATAACTCCGGGAGCAATACAATTCACCGTAATTCTGCGTTTCGCAAGTTCTAAAGATAAAGCTTTTGTTGCACCAATAATCCCCGCTTTAGATGCACTGTAATTTACCTGCCCTCTGTTTCCGGCAAGCCCAGAAATTGATGACATCGTAATAATTCTTCCCTTAATACGAGCAGATATCATAGGCATTACAATAGGCTTTAAGACATTGTAAAATCCTCCAAGATTAGTATCCAGAACATCATCCCATTCTCTATCAGTCATTGACGGAAAAACATTGTCTCTTGATATTCCCGCGTTTAATACAACCCCGTAATACATTCCGTAGTGCTCAATATCTTTAGAAATCACATCCATACACTGATTTCTGCAAGAAACATTAAACTGCAAAATACGGACATTTCTACCAAGGTTTTTAATTTCTTCCGCAGTATCTTCTGCCATTTTTATATTACTGTTGCAGTGAAGAGTAATATCATATCCGTTTTGGGCAAGATATAAAGCTATTTCCCTACCTATACCACGACTTGAACCCGTTACTAAAATATTTTCAGACATTAAGCATTCCTATCAGATTTATTTCATTTTTAGGCATATACACATTAATTACAGCCTCTGAACACACCTCATTAGCATTATAAATGAAACATTCAAATGAAACAAGTTCATCATTTTCAAACACTTCTTTGGCTCTAATTTCATAAGTTTTTCCGTTTTCAAAGCAGGAGAGTTTGTTTTCATAAAGTCGTGTACCAAGTAAAAAGCCTATGCGTGGAGGACGTTCGTTATTTTTAAAATACGAATAACACCCAATCGTCTGTGCCATAAATTCTATCCCGACAGACGGAGAAATTCCGTTCAAAGATTTATCAAAAAAAATTTTATCCTCATAAATCTCAACATTTGTTCTAATATATTTCTTATCCAAATCGTAATCTAAGATATTATCAATTAAAATCATAGGATATTTATGTGGTAATATTTTTTCTAAATCTAAATTTTTCATAAACTCCTCCCGACAATTAAAGCCGCATTAGTTCCGCCAAATCCGAAGGCAAGACATAAAACATTATTAATCTTTTTATGCACAGATTTTTCTATAAGATTAATCTTTGGCAGAGCATAATCATATTCCCCGTCATAAACATGAGGCAATATCATTTGATTTTTAATTGAGTGAAGACATAAGGCAGTCTCCAATGAAGCTGCTGCTCCAAGACAATGCCCCGTTAAAGCTTTAGTAGAAGACGCTTCCGTGCAGCACCCGAAAACTTTATATACAGCGTTAGCCTCCATTAAATCATTGGAAACAGTCCCCGTACCATGCAAATTTATATAATCTACAGAATCAGGACAAAAACCAGCTTCCTCAAGCGCCATATCAATTGCCCTCACGGCCTCTACTCCCTTAGGATCAGGCGTTGCTGAATGATAAGCATCTGAAGTTTCTCCAATACCTTTTATTAAAAAACCATCTCCGTCCTTTTCCAAAATAAACATTGCACAAGCCTCTCCGATAGTTATCCCGTTTCTGTTTTTGGAAAAAGGATTTGTTTTTTCTTTCGATAATACCTCAAGGGAATTAAATCCAAATACAGGAAGACTTGAAAGAGGTTCAGTACCTGCAACAAGAACCGCATCTGAGATATTATTCTCTAACAATTTTCTTGCAGTCGAAAAGGCCTTAATTCCTGAAGAACATGCCGTTGAGACACTCGAATAAAAATTATTTAAGCCAAGATAATCTTTTATAAATTCAGCAGGATTTCCAATTTCAAAATGCTTCCTGTTGCCAGTATGAGAAAACTCTTCAACTCCGGAATTGGTTGTAGCAACAACAACTCCGACACGATCTTTTCCGTATCTTTTTAATACCGACTGAATTTTATTGGACATTTTATTCATAAGATAGAGTAAAAGCCTGTTACAGCGCAGATTAAATTCTGATTTACCAATAACCGGAAGATCACAATTAATTTTCCCGAAATAAAAGTTTTGATTTTTAATAATATTATTATCTAATGTAAAAAATTTGTTTTCACCCTTTAAAGCATTACTAAAAATCTCGTCCATATTGTTCCCGAGATTACATATAGCCTCATAATCAGTTATATAAATTCTGCTTTGCATTTTCTTTCCAATTATAATAGTATGTTATCATGAATGAAAAATTTTTCATATACAAAAAATCATATCTTAAAGACGAAAAAATCGATTTATCTTTTATACCAATGATGGCAAGAAGAAAATTAAGCCCACTTGCCAAAATAGCATTCTCGACAATTTTTAACTGCTATGAAAAAGACAATATAAACCTGGTCTTTTCCTCTCAATACGGAGAAGTTGATAAATTATTACTTTTAATCGATCAGTACAAAAATGATAATGAAGTTTCTCCTATTGCATTCAGTTCTTCTGTACACAACTCTACAATAGGAACTTTTTCGATCCTGAACAGTATAAAGAAAAAATATAATTCAATATCCGCAGGTAAAAATACGCTCTCTAATGGATTATTAGAAGCTGTTATGGGGAAAGAGAATGTTATATTTTGCTATGCAGATACACTTCCTCAACCACAAAGTGTATCATGTCTCATAGGACCTGAGAAAAGAGAAAATTCAGATGAAATTGAGGTTATTTTAACCTCAAACCAAGTAACAAATGATGAATATAAAAGATTTACCGAATTTTTGGACAAGAAAACAGAGGAATTTATTACGCCTTTTTATACCCTGCGGAGGAAATATGATTAGATTTTACCGTTCCTGCCTTATGGTACTCTGCTTTACAATCTTCGGTATTGGTGCTGGAATAATAAGTTTCATTATTTTTCCTTATATTTCACTTACAATAAAAAAAGAAAATAGAAAAAAAGCTTATGCAAATACAATCCGTAGTTCCTGGAACGGATTTAAAAATTTTTTCCAAAAAATAGGACTTGTTAAAGTTTGTTGTAAAAATCCTGAAAAATTAGAGAATTTAAGCGGGAAAGTAATTGTAGCGAACCATCCGACATTAATTGACGTAATTATTCTAATCTCTTTAATCCCGAATTCCGTATGTATTGCAAAAAAAGAAACGTTGAAAAATCCTCTGTTCAGGAATATTGTACAATCAATATATATAACAAATGATACAGATTTAGAAACATATAAAACAGAGGCTGATAAATTTTTAAAAAAAGGATTTAATATTGTAATATTTCCGTCAGGAACTAGAACAAAACCTGATGAAAACTTTAAAATTCACAATGGTTCTGCAGTTATAGCAATAAATTCCAACACTGAAATAATTCCAGTAAAAATTACAACCGATTATCCGTTCCTCCAAAAACATCAACCAATATATGATATTGGAGAGCACCAGGTTAATTTTTACATAGATGTCAAAAATCCAATTAATCCAGCAAACTTTCAAGACATATCCGAAATTAAAATGCGGAAACATATAAACAATAAAATTAAAGAAGAGATAATTTGACTTTAAAAGTGAATTCTATTATTATAAAAATTGAAGGTATTAAGAAGTATGATTAATGAATTAAAACAATTTATTATAGACACACTGGATTTAGAAGATATAACTGTGGATGACATAGATGAAAATGCCCCGTTATTTGTTGACGGTCTAGGGTTAGATTCCATAGATGCACTGGAACTGGGAATGGCCTTGAAGAAAAAATATAACATAAAAATGGATTCCGACAACGATGAAAATAAAGAGTATTTTTATTCTGTAAAAACGCTTGCGGATTTTATACAATCACAAACAAAATAAGGTTAGGTTATGAGCGAAAAACTTACAAAAGACGAAATATTGAAAAATTTAACTTCAATACTTGTTGAAGATTTCGAGGTGGACGAGGCTCTTATTACACCTGATGCAAGATTGTTTGAAGATTTGGAATTAGACAGCATTGATGCTGTTGACCTTGCTGTTCAAGTACAACAATTTACAAATAAAAAAATTTCACCAGATAATTTTAAACAAATAAAAACAATAAATGACGTTGTGGATGCGATTGCGGAATTGTTATGAAAATAATATTTCGAATTATTGTGATGATTTGTGTAATCGTGCTGTTTCATTATACACATATTACAGCACTTAAGTATTATCCTGCATTTATTAATCTTGTAATTTTTACTGTATTTTTTTCTTCACTATTCAAAGAGGAAACTATTATTCAAAAATTTGCAAGAATAATGGAAGGGAAAGAACTGCCTGAAATTGTTAAAACATATACCAGAAATCTTACTTATGTGTGGTGTGTATTCTTAATCTTTAATTTTCTGGTTTCTTTTGCTACAATATTTATGAGTTCAAAAGTGTGGACAATATATAACGGTTTTATATCATACCTTCTGACAGGATGTATATTCGGAATCGAATATATTATCAGACTAAGATTTAAGAGAAAGAATAATGTTTAAAATTGATGATAACAGAATTATCCTGATACATAAAGGAAAAGAATATTCCTGGAAAGATATTAAGACTCTGATTAGTCCGAGAGTTGATTTTTTGAATAAACAGGTCTGCAAAAATCTGCTGCTTTGTACCGAAAATAATTTTGAATTTATTCTGAATTGTCTTGCAGGATTTTTCAGCAAAAAAGAAATTTTTCTTCTTCCGGATAAAAACAAACTTAATTTAATTGATATTGATTTTATACAAGATGTTGACAATGGAGAAAATATTACTTTAAAAGCCCCCAATCCTGATAATGTTTATATTAATTTTTTTACATCCGGCTCAACCAGTACACCTAAAAAAGTAAGAAAAAATTTGCGTAATCTTATAATAGAAGCCTTAGATATGTGTGAAGAATTTCCTATAAACAGGGATTTAAAATTTATCACCACAACAAGGCTGACTCATATGTTCGGGATAGAATTTGCATTCATCATTCCGTTTGTAAACGGGAATGCTATAGATACTGATACAATTAAACTTCCTGAACAAATAACTACAAAAAAATGTGTATTTATCTCAACTCCTTCATTTGTAGACAAAATGGTAAAATACAATGATAACCCAAATCCGCCAGAATATATATTCACGGCAGGTGATAAGTTAAAAAATACGACCTTTGAATTTCTTGAAAAAAATTCTAAGGTAATTGATATCTATGGATGTACAGAAGCAGGAACTGTCGGATTTAGAACTTCCTCTAAAACAGATTACCTGACACCTATGAAAAATGCAAAAGTTTACACTGATACAAACAGACAACTATGCGTAAAATCAGATTATTTTTTAGAAGATGAACTTACCCTCAATGATTTAATAGAAATAAAAAATAACTGCTTCAAAATTCTCGGACGTTCCGACAGAATATTAAAAATTCAGGAAAAACGAATTTCAGCCCCAGAATTAGAAAATTATCTGAATAAAATTGATATAATAGAAAATTCTTATTGTATGAAAGTTGATGAAAAGATTGGAGCCGTAGTTGTTTTAAATAATAAAGGGGAAAATCAGATTATTCAAAAAGGGAAACAAGAAGTTATTAAAACAATTAAATCATATTTAACAAAATATTCCGAATTAATTCCTCAAAAATGGAGATTTTTACCAGAAATACCAAAAACAATTACAGGAAAAACCGATAAAGAAAAAATATTAAAAATATTCGGATTAAACCTTTCAATGCCACTTATATTAGAGAAAAATATAAAAACAGACTGTGCAGAATTAACCATGATATTTTTAAGACATAGTAATTTTTTTCAGGGACATTTCCCTGACATCCCGGTTTTACCAGGAGTTGTACAGTTTTTCTTCGCTCATTTCTTTGCAGAAGAAATATTTGGAGCGTCAATAAGACTGGAAAAAATGAAAAAAATAAAATTTTCAAAAGTTATAAAACCTGACACAAAAATTATTCTAAAACTTAAAAATAATGATCTATCCATAGATTATACATACACCGATGGGGAACATACCTATTCGTCAGGAACTTTCATAAAATAAAAATTTGTTTTATAATTTTGTAAGAGGGAAAAATGAGTATAATTTCAGCAGACACTATAATAGAAGTTCCATTCTTTGATCTTGATCCAATGAACATTGTATGGCACGGTAATTACATAAAATATACCGAAATCTCCCGTTGTACACTGTTAGATAAAATTAGTTACAGTTATGATGAAATGAAAGCCGACGGGTTTATGTACCCTGTTGCAAAAATGGATATGAAGTTTATAAAGCCTGCAACTTTCGGACAAAAGCTAATTATAACAGCATCTCTGGAAGAATTTGAACCGAGTTTAAAAATTAAATATGTGATAAAAAATGCAGAAACGAAAGAGACTTTATTCAAAGCAAGTACAATGCAGATATGCGTCAATTTTATAACAAAGACAAGCATATACACAGCACCGGAAAAGTTAAAAAGAGGAATAGAATGTTTAAAGGTATAATTATTTTTATTCTGACAGTTTTTTGTGTATCAAATGTTTATGCCTCAACTGTATATGATTATCCAGCAAGTGCAGACAGTGTTGCAAAAAATCTACCTGAATTAAACAGTACATCCTGCAAATTTTCTCAAGAAAAAAGCTTTAAAAATACTACTTTAAAATCAGGAGGAAACTTCCAATTTATAAAGGATAAAGGGGTAATCTTTGAAACATTGTATCCGGTAAAATCTACTACATCATACACTTCATCACAGAATAAACAAATTAATGCAATAGTCACCGGTATTGCTAATAAAGATTACTCGTTTATAAACAAAAACTTTAAAATGTATTACATAAAAAATGGAGAAATTTGGACTGTTGCATTAAGACCAAAAGAAAACACTCCTGCTTCAAAACAACTTAAAGATATCGTCATTCACGGGAAAACAAATATTAACCAAATAAATATAAATACTCTTAACGGAACTAATACTGCTATACAGTTTTTTTGTAATTAGAATATGAAAAAGATAAATATATTAAGAATACTTTTTATAGGGATACTTGGAATAATCACGATATTTGCGCTGATGAAACCCTCTAAGGTGGAAACAAACCTCTTAAGAGCATTTTTTTCAAACAGTGCAAAAGACGAACTGCTCATAAATTTGAGCGGGAAATATTCTTCAAACATAAACTTACTCATAGAAAGCGAGAATTCTTCGTCAGTTGAAAAAACAAAAAAAGATATTTTAGATAAGATTGACAAGGAAAGCTTTGAAATTCAATCAACAGATATCAATAAAACCCTTGAATACTACAAACAATATAAAAACAATCTGCTTTCATATAAAGATTACACAGAGTTAAAAAAGGGAAATTTTGATACAATCGCAGAACAAGCTGTTGGGAATATTCTTAACCCTTTTGGATTTTCCCTTCTTCCGATGGAAGAAGATCCGTTTATGCTTTTTACAAATTATATTTTATCTCTCGGAAACGGCGGCATGATAAATTCAATTAATGGAAAATACTACGATATCATAAACCTTAAAGTTGAAGAAAATCTTGCGCTCTCGCCAAACCTTATGAATGAGGAAGTAAAAAAATTAATAGAAATCCAAAACTCGTTTACAGATGAGAAAACAAAAGTCTACTTGACAGGAACTCCGGTGCATTCATATTATGCAAGCGCAAAGTCTATAAAAGAAATTAATCTTATGTGTATAATTTCTACACTTTTTGTTGGGGGACTGGTTTTATGGTATTTTCGCTCTTTAAAAATACTTATTCCAATATTAATGAGTCTTGCTATAGGAATGGGAATGGGATATTGTGTAAGTACGCTTTTATTTAAATCTATTCACATTTTTACATTTGTATTTTCAACAACATTAATAGGGATTTGTGTGGATTATTCTCTTCATTATCTTATGGAATGCGACGTCAAAAAAGTTTTTAAAAGTTTAACCGTCAGTATGCTCTCAACAGTTTTTGCAATCTTTATACTTTCTCTGAGCGGGATAGAATTATTAAAACAAATTGCCGTATTCACTTCTGCCGGGCTTATAACCGTGTATTTTATTGTAATTCTTTTTTATGAACTATTACCACCGCAAAAATCTAAACATAAATTTAATTTAAAAGTTCACAAAATAATTTTACCTCTGATTCTTCTGATCATTATCGGAGGGATGTTTAAAATCAGATTTAACGACGATATAAGAACAATGTATACACCTTCAGCAAAAATGCTTCAGGCTGAACAATTATACAGAGAAATTGCAGGAATAAACCAAAATACTTCTTTTATAGTGACAGAGGGAAACAGTTTAGAAGAAATTTTGCAAATAGAAGAAACCGTTTCCATAAAGCTTAATGAAAATAATATTTCATACTATTCTCTCAGTAAATTTCTGCCATCAGTAAAACGCCAGAATGAAAATATCCAACTGCATAAAACATTGTATAATAAAAAATTAACCACATTCAAAGAATTATTATCAGCATCTGACATAAAAAATTTAAATAATTTTGACATAGCACAATATCTAGGGGAAAATGCCTTTAGTGAAATATCTCAGCTAAATGATTTCATGCTTGATAAAAATCATTCTCTTATGCTCCTGTATGATTTTAAAACCCCTGAAATGCTTAATGGATTGAACAATATTCACTATATAAATCTCCCGCTGGAAATTTCAGATGGGATAAAAAACGTTCGTGTTACATGTTTAAAAATTTTATGTCCGATATTTATACTATTATATGTATTACTCGGGATAATATTCTCATTTAAAAATGCACACAAAATTATATTGCCTTCAATTATATCAAGTTTATTTTCAATATCGTTTATAAGCCTGTTTCAACCAATAAATCTGTTCCATATTCTTGCAGTATTTTTAATTACGGGCTTCGGACTAGACTATTCAGTCTTCAGATTTAACGGTTCCAAAAACTCATATGATGCAGTATTAATTTCTTGTATAACAACCGTATTTTCTTTCGGGTTGCTGGCACTTACAAGCTTTAAGTTAATAAGTTCGCTTGGATTTGTGCTTGCATTAGGTCTTTTAAGCTCATATATCCTGAGTATTCTGCTTATATCTAAAGACTCAGAACTAACTATTGATAACATAAATTCATCAAACAACTTAAAAGAACAATAAGATACAGGATCTTGATGGAGCTTAATTCTTGCCTCATATGAAGTCCAAAAATGATAGAATAATTCTTTATCAGGGTGTTCAATATTTAATTTATAATACCTAAAGATTTGATGAAAATTCCTCTCTTTCATAAATTCAATATCTATCCCGACAGGATTATTATCAAACGCCACAAGAATAATATTTCTGCTGTGTGAAATGCTGAATTGCAATGAACAGTTCAAAAAATAAGGTTTACTATCTTTAATAGCAATAGATGAGTTTAATGCCCCGTAAAAATTTTCCGCAACAGTTTTAACAAGAAAACGCCCGAAAGCATGCTCTCTTTTTCTTTTTTCAGACTTAAAATCTTTTCCGAAATATTTTATAATCTCATCTTCTACAGAGAAAAAATTTCTACTGTCTAAATAAAATATATCCATGCTAAAATAATATCATGGGAATAGAAAAATTAGCAAAAATAAAATACAGAAGAAGTAACAAAAAAAGATTTTCAAAAGTAGAAGCTTTAAGTAATGCACAAAAGATAGCATTTGCACCGTTTACTTTTCAAGCAATAGCTTCAATGCTAGATTTTGGGGTGCTAAAATATATTGATAAGGCCCCATCTGATATAGAAGCAATAGTAAAAGCATGTAAAATTTCAAAATACACAGCAATAACGCTGATACAGATTGCAGAATGTTCTGAACTTGTTTATCAAGAAGAAAATAAATACAGACTAACACCTCTTGGAGAAGCGTTTTTGTATGATGAAATGACCATTAAAAACTTCAATTTTATGCGAGATGTCTGCTATCTCGGGGCGAACGAACTTACCAGATCTTTTTCCGAAGAAAAACCTGCAGGATTACAGAAATATTTTGTTGATGCCACTACAATTTATCCTCATGTTCCTTATTTACCGGAAAAAGCAAGAAAATCATGGTACGATTTTGATTATTTTTATTCGGACAATTGTTTTGAGGAAGTTGCAAAAATAATTTTAAAAAATAATCCAAAAGAAATTTTCGATATAGGCGGAAATGCCGGAAAATTTGAAAAAGTTTGTCTTTCAATGAATAAGGATTGTAACTTAAATATTATAGACTTACCGGTAAACAAAGAACTTGCTGAAAAAAATGTTAATTCAGAAAGATTTAAATTTCACAGTTGTGACTTACTTTCTGATGATACTCTACCGAAACTTAGCGGAGCGATACTAATGAGCCAGTTTCTTGATTGCTTTTCCGAAGAGCAGGTTGTAACTATTTTACAAAAAATCAAATCCTCTGCAGAAAAAGGAACCCGCATATACATTCTTGAGCCAATAATAGATAATCAGGAATTTGACGGGGCTTCATTTGCTATTGCCCATATTTCTTTGTATTTTACATGCATGGCAAACGGGAACAGCAAAATGTATACAGAAAAAGAACTTACCTCAATGGTAGAAAAAGCAGGAATTGCAATAGAAAATAAATACTTGAATATAGGTGCACACTCATATACAATGCTGGAGTGCAAAATATAATGAAACAGTGGTATCAGGTAAAAGAACAGTCCGCGGGCGAAAAGCGTCTACTTTTTACATGGTACCTATATAAATTATTTGGGAAAGGTGCACTTAATGCCGTTACCTTTATTGTTACATTTTTTACATTTATTTTTGCAAAAGAAATCAGAGGCTATTCTAAAAAGTACCTTTCCGTAATAGAACCTTATACAGGACTAAAACCTTCGCTAATAAATCAATTCAGACATTTTTTATCATACAGTTTTACACTGGCAGACAGAGTTGAAATATTTTCGAATAATTTTGATAAAAACAAATTAAAATTCTCTACTCCGGCAGTAAAAGACGAAATATATTCATATTTTGAAAAAGATAAAAAAGCATTTTTTCTGTGCTCACATGTCGGAAACACAGAAGTAATGCGGACAATGTTTATTAACAATACTGAAAACCCGAACATAAACGTAAATATATTTTTAAGCAAAAACCAATGCAAAATATTTAACGGATTTATAAAAAAAATAGCCGTAAAAACACCCATAATAACCTACGCGGTTGAAGAAACAGGAGTTGATACAGCAATTCGTCTTAAAGATAACCTTGATAACGGTGGAATTGCATTTATTGCCGGAGACAGAGTTGCGCAAAATACAAATGCATCAGTATTTGAGGCTGAACTTTTTGGGGAAAAAGTTTATTTCCCTTCAGGAAGTTTCAAGCTTGCAGAATTAATGGAGGTTCCGATTTACTTTATAGCTGCATTAAAAGACAAAAAAGACACGTATACTGTTTATCTTGAAAAACACGAATTTACGTCATTAGAAAATCTTGAAACTTCATATGTAAAATTTATAGAACAAATGACTCTTAAAGCTCCGCTTCAATTTTACCATTTTTATGATTTGTTCAAAGATTTATTATAAAATACTTTATATGATGTATGACAACTTTGTGTTAATATTCTAACATAACGTAGGGATAAATATATATTGGAGAGAGGTATGAAATTCAAACTTACGCGTAAACAATGGGGAATTTTTGTATTATTAGTAATTATTGTTCCAATCATATACAATAAAGCTTCAGGTATCGTGAGCGGTATAATTCAAAGGAAATTAATGAGTATGCCGAAAGAAGTTGAAGTAGATAATCCGCACATAGAAGCCGTGAATATTTCAGCCGAGGCTACCGGAAGAGTTGAGGCAAAATATTCGGTAGATCTTGTTGCAAGAGTACCTGGATTTTTGCTAAGCAAAAATTTTAAAGAAGGTGATTTTGTCAAAAAAGGACAAACTCTATTTCAAATTGACCCTAGAGAATATGAACTTGAAGTTAAAAACTCTCTTGCAAACGTAAACCAGTATAGTGCATTACTAAAAAATGCCCAGCAGGAATTAAACAGAGCAAACGCTCTTGTAAAAGAAGATTTAATAAGTCGTTCCGATGTAGACCAGAGTCTGGCAACAAGGAACCAGAATAAAGCATTGCTGGATGCAGCGAAACAGCAATATGAACTGGCTAAAGTTAATTTAAGTTATACAACAATTAAATCCCCTATAGACGGGCGCATAGGGAAAGTAAATATTACGGAAGGGAACTATGTAACAGCAACATCAGGTTCTTTAGTAAATGTTGCAAGCGTTAATCCTGTATATGTATCGTTTAGTTTAAAAACTGATGACTTTGTCAAATTACTACGGGCAAGCAACCAATTTAAAGATGTTGACGTAAAAGTTCAGTTAGATGACGGCACATGGTATGACAAAATTGGAAGAATTAATTTTGTAGATAACAAAATAGATAAGGATTCAGGATCTGTCAGCATGCGTGCTACCTTTGACAATTCAAAAGGTTGGCTCGTCCCGGGCGCTTATATGAAAGTAGAATTAACAGCCCCTAAATTAGTTAAATTTATGACAGTTCCACAGGCCTGTACAAAAGGTGATCCAATGAGCGGCTATTATGTATGGACTGTAGAAGATAACAAAGCCGTAAGAAAAGATATTAAGGTATCAGACGATATAAATTCAAACTGGGTTGTTGACAGCGGTCTATCGATAAATGATGTAGTTGTAACCGCCGGTATTCAAAATATAAGCAAAGAAGGACAAAAATTAAAAATAGTCGAAACAAATAAATAAATACAGGGGAAGATTCATGAAAAAGATATTTGATAAAGACAAATTGTTTTTCTTCATCAGGAAACCGAGATTTGCTCTTGTAATATCAGTATGTATAGTACTTTTGGGTTTGATTTCACTGCTCAGCTTAAAACAAGAGAGCTATCCTGATGTAACACCTCCTCAGGTAAGGGTATCGGCATCATATCAGGGAGCAAGTGCTGAGGTTATAGAATCTACTATAGCGACAATTCTTGAAAATAAACTTAACGGTGTCGAAAACCTTTCATATATGACTTCAACCTCCTATGACGGAAGCTACACATTAACCCTGTATTTTAAAGTAGGGACAGATAAAAACATAAACTTAATGAATGTCCAGAACTTAATTCAGCGTGTCCAATCACAACTTCCGGAAGAAGTTCAACGAACAGGGGTAACAGCAATAAGCCGTTCTTCAGGTGCAGGTGCAGTTATCTTAACATTATATCCGGAATCAGGAAACTGGTCACAATTAGATTTGACAAACTACGGTTCAATATATATTAAAGATGAACTAAAACGTGTAGAAGGGGTTGCAGATGTAATGGTTTTCGGAGGCGGGAACTATTCGATGAGAATATGGCTGGATCCTCAAAAAATGGCAGGACTTAATATTTCAACAAGTGATGTTAAAACAGCCATTTCTAACCAAAACACACAAGTTGCAACAGGAGCATTGGGACAACTCCCAACAGATGAAAAAAGCGCCCTCCAAATTACCTTAAAAACTCCTGGCAGACTGGATGAAGTTCGTGAGTTTGAAAATATCATTCTACGCTCAAACTCTGACGGCTCAAATGTTAGAATAAAAGATATTGCCAGAGTAGAACTTGGGGCAGAATCTTACTCAAATCTAGGTCTAGTAAACGGAAAACCATCTGCTGTTGTAGTAATTTCGCAATTACCTGATGCAAACATACTTAACCTGTCAAAAGCAGTAAAAGCTAAGGTTAATGAGTTAAACTCAAGATTAAATAACGGGATTAAAATTTTATACGTAAAAGATGACGCAGACTTTATCCATGAATCAATGATGGAAGTAGAATTTACAATTCTACTGACTGCAATTATTGTTGTCATAATCATCTTCTTATTCTTAGGGGACGGAATGGCAACACTGGTACCTTGCGCGACAATACCCGTATCACTTGTCGGGACGTTCTTCGCATTAAAAGCAATGGGGATGACGTTAAACCTGTTATCATTATTTGCATTGGTTCTTGCGGTTGCAGTTGTAGTTGATGACGCGATTGTAGTTATTGAAAACGTTAAACGTCACATTGATGAAGGGAAATCTGCGATAATTGCAACACAATTAACTATGGAAGAAGTAGGTTCTGCACTTGTTGCAATGGCCTTAGTATTAATGGCAGTATTTGTTCCGATTATCTTTATGACTGGTATGACAGGGGTTATGTACAAACAGTTTGCCGTATGTATTGCTGTGTCCATTGCAATTTCCGCAATATGTGCATTAACACTATCCCCTGCAATGTGTTCCCATTTCCTCGGTCATCATAATGAGGAGAAAAAAGAACACAAGTTACCAATATTCAATACATTAGATCATATTAAAGAAAGAATAAATAAGAAAACATCTATACTTGTTGTAAAATTTAATGAAATTTTTACAAAATTAGAAGATTTCTATATGGAATATGTAACTAAATTTGTTTATAACAAAAAACTTGTTATAACTTTATATATTGGGATAGTTGCATTAACATTACTTTGCTTTAAAACAGTTTCAACAGGATTTATACCAGATGAAGACCAGGGAGTGTTACTTGCAAGTATTACACTTCCTGATGGGGCATCCATTCCTAGAACAGAAGAAGTATCAAGAAAATTTGTTGACCAGATACGTGATATTGACGGTATAAATGCAGAAAAATTAACTGTATTCGGGGGAGACGGTTCAACAAACCAATCAACCGTTATTATTCAGCTACAAGATTATAAATATAGAAAAATGAATCCTGCAAAATGGATTGCAAGAAAAATAAAAGGACAGGAAACAGATCTTTCACACGTAGCAATTCTGAATAAAGTAAGAACAGTAGCTTCAAATACAAAAGAAGCATCTATAGTTGCATTTTCGCCACCTGCTATTAACGGTATGAGTATGATGGGCGGTTTTGAATTCCAGATGCTTTCTCAAGGGGAATACACTCCGCAAGAATTGGAAAGCTGGGCAAATAAACTCATTGCAGAGGCGAATTTAAACCCTTCTTTATCAAATGTTTATACCTCATTTCAGGCAAATGTACCACAATATGTAATTGAAATAGATTATGAAAAAGCATTAGCTCAAAATGTTGATTTACAGGAATTATATTCGACATTATCTTCAATGCTCGGTACATATTATATAAACGATTTTAACAAATATGACAGGGTATTCAAGGTACAAATGCAGGCAGAAAGCCGTTTTAGAAATAAAGCAAGCGACCTGTCTGGCATATATGTAAAAAATAATAATGGTGTAATGGTACCGGTATTATCTATTGTAAATTTAAAACAAACAGTAGGTACTGCGTCTATTACAAGATTTAATCAGTATAAATCTGTACAAATTCAAGGTCAACAGGCAGCAGGGAAGAGCTCTGGAGATGCAATGAACGCAATGGAAGAAGTCGCAAAACAAATTCTTCCTGCGGATATAACATTTGACTGGTCCGGAACATCTGCACAGGAACGAGAAGCTTCAGGACAAACAATAATGATTGTTTCAATGGCTTTAATATTTGTCTACTTATTCCTTGTAGCATTATATGAAAGCTACTCAATCCCGATAGCAGTACTTCTTGTTTCTCCTATTGCAGCACTTGGGGCTTTGATATTCCAGATGATGATTAATCAGTCTTTTGATATTTATTCACAAGTTGGGATGATTACATTAATAGGCTTGGCGGCAAAACAGTCTATCCTCATTGTTGAGTTTGCAAAAGAAGAACACGAAAAACGCGGTCTGACAGTTAAAGATGCTGCTATTAAGGCTGCGAAACTAAGATTCCGAGCAATCATGATGACTGAACTGGCATTTATCATCGGTATTTTACCACTGTTATTTGCGACAGGAGCAGGAGCTAATTCAAGAATATCTGTTGGTTCCACCGTATTCGGCGGTATGATTGCAGCATGTGTACTCGGAGCAGTATTTACACCTGCGTTTTACGTTATAGTTCAGGAATTCGTTGACTTATTCCCTAAAAAAGAAATTACCGAAAAAGATTTGGAGATTTAAAACAAAATGAAAAAGATTTTAAATTTAGTTTTAATATGTTCGCTTCTAACAATTACAACTGGAACCGTTTTAGCAGAGACGGCACCAGATAAAGTAATTGCAAAAAAAGATGAAGAAATTCATATCGTAAAACCCGAAAAAACTAAAAAGGTTAATCAAAAACGAGAAAGAAAGAAGAATGCTGCAAACGAAAAGACTAAAAAAGAGTCTTCAAAAGAAGCCGAAGGGATGTACGAAACAAAATTCCCTACAATCAACAGTAAGATAGAATATGCTGATATGAACGGAGAAGTAACATTAAGTGATTGTATTAAACTTGCAATTACGCATCACCCAGCAATTATGTCAGCAATAAGTAACTCAGAAATATATAAATCAAGAATCGGACAGGCGTGGTCAAACTATTTTCCGACACTTAGCGCAGGCGCAAGCTATTCAAGAAATGATATGCTTATGACAATGTCAGGTTCATATATGCGTGCTATGTCACAACGATATAATATGTACTATGTTCCAACTCTTTCTGCCAATATGCTTTTATTTGACTTCGGAAAAACAAAAGCCAACGCAGATATGGCAAAAAGGAATTATGAATCATCCAGATACGATGCGGAAGCAAGTATTGAAACCGTAATTTATAATGTAAAAGTTGCATATTACAATATGATATTTGCAGAAGCCCAAAAAGTTGTTTATGAAGATACTGTAAAAGATTTTGAACTTCAATTAAAACAGGCTAAAGCATTCTACGAAATAGGGAAACGTGCAAAAATTGATGTTACAACTGCAGAATACAACCTTGGAAACGCAAGAGTAAATCTTATTAAGGCAAAAAACACCCTTGAATTAGCTGCTGTAGAACTTGCAAATGCAGTAGGGATTCCAGAATTAGAAGGGGTTGTGTTAAAAGATAAACTTAATACGAAAACGTATGAAGTAAACTTTAAAGATCTACTCAAAACAGCGGAAGAATCTCGTCCGGCATTATTATCCGCAAAAAAACTTATGGATGCCGCAGAACTCGGGGTTAGGAGTGCCAAACGAGCCTTTACACCTGATTTAAGTGCATTCGGTTCATACGATCATGGTGGCAGAAAGGTTGACAGCGACTATGGATATCAATTTGGAGTTCAATTAAACTATACAGCTCTGAATTTAATGCTTCTAAAAAAACAGGTTGATGAAGCAAAGGCAACATATCAAAAATATGTAGCAGATTACGAACAGCAGAAGCAAAATGTATATTTAGAAGTTAAAAGCGCATACATTAGCTTGTTAAATTCACATGACAGTCTCGGAGTTTCAAAACTCGCTCTTCAACAGGCAAAAGAACGCCAGTATCAAGCCTTTAGAAGATATCAGGTAGGATTAGGCGATGCAATAGAATTTAAAGATGCCGAAAATTCTTACTTGAATGCACAGCTCGATTATTATTCAAACTTACTTAATTACAATGTGAATGCAGCAGAATTGGAAAGAGTAATAGGTGCCCCTATAAAAGAATCAGATATTGACTTATAATATGAAACTAATTGATTTACATATTCACAGCAATTATTCAGATGGAAGCGATTCAATTGAAGAGCTTGTGCAAAAAATTGAACAAGCGGGGATTGAGGTATTTTCCCTGACAGATCACGATACAATTGACGGGAACTTGGAAATAAAACAGTATATTCATCCCAGCATTCAATTTATCAACGGGGTTGAACTGACATGTAAAATGAAAGATATAAAATGCCATATTTTGGGTTATAACTACAATCTTAAATCTGCTAAATTGCATAATCTTATACAAAAAGGAAAAATTTTAAGACGCAAAAAGCTTAAAACACGAATTAATTACTTAAAAGAGGTTTGGAATATTGAACTTACAAAAGATGAACTTGATTGGTTATATTCCAGAAAAAGCGTTGTAAAAACACATCTGGCAAATATTCTTGTAAAAAGAGGACTAGCAGAAGATAATCTTTCGGCAATGAAAAAATATTTAGATGATTGTCCGACCGGTAATTCAAGATTTGACGGAGAAGAAGCATTAAATGCAATTACAGCTGCAGGAGGAATTTCGATATGGGCACACCCGCTCGGTGGAGAAGGAGAAAAACACCTTACACAAGATGAATTTATGCAAAAGCTTGTGATAATGAAAGAATACGGGATTCAAGGACTTGAATGTTACTACTCGCGATACAATAAAGAGGAATCTGAATTTTTGCTAGACTGTGCACAAAAAAACAACCTTCTTATCTCTTGTGGAAGTGACTATCATGGAACAAATAAGAATATTTCTCTTGCCAGATTAAATACGGAAGATACAAGAATTCCTGCCGAAAAAATAACTATTCTGGCTAATCTTTTAAAGTAATACTTTCCTCATCAAACAATGGCATCTCCTGTCCGATTTCAACAAAGATTACTTTATCAGGATTATGATTTTGAAGCTCAAAATACCTGATTCCACTATTACCAACTCCCCATCCTCCGCATGTTGAAGGAACGGCTTCCACTGATGCTCTCTCAGAATTTTCAGGCTGTAAAATATATCTTTCAACTCCATCTCTGGCAGATATTATTTTTGAAAACTTACAGTCAGATGGTATTTCTAAAACTTCAGAAATTTCAGACAAATCTTTGTTATTTATCGAAAAAATTCTAATAACATTTTGAGAAACAAGTCCCCCATTAGATTTTCTATTTAAATTTACACAGTTATTTTTAATTTCAAAATGGACAGAAGGGCTTTCTTGAACCCATAATTTTATATTTTTCCCTTCAAGCTTTTTCCAGCTAAAGCCCGATGTAGGAACTCTTGAAGGAGCATCAGGAAATTTAACATCTGCCTGTCCGCATCCAGTAAGTAAACATATAAACATTAAACAGATAAAACTTTTAAAAATTTTCATACTTTCATTAAAGCTCAAAACATTAAATAACACAAGTAAATATTTATGTTAAAATATTTTTGGAGGTACTCATTATGTATACAATAAAAGAAGTTGCAGACAAAATGGATGTATCAGAACATACTTTAAGATTCTGGGCAAAAAGCGGTTTTTTCCCGCTTGTTAAAAGGAATAAAAATAATATAAGAATGTTTTCGGAAGACGATTTGGGCTGGGTAAAAATTGTGAAATGCTTAAGAGCAAGCGGTACAGATAATAAATCTATTAAAAGATACATTGACCTGTGTATTATAGGAGATACTACAATTCCAGAAAGATATGAAATTATCCGTGCTACAAAAGAAAAAGCTAAACAGCAAATGCAAGAAATTCAACAACAAATGGATTTACTTAATTACAAAGAAAAGTATTATAAAAATTTAATTAAAAACAACTTAAATGATAATTTCAATCCAATAAATAAAATAGAATTAGATAAAGAAGCTGTATAGAAAAAAGAGTGAGAATTAACTCACTCTTTTTAATTCTTTTTCTTTAAACCGCAGTTTCCTGCTTTTTGAATTGCATATCATACAATGTCTTATACTGCCCGTTTTCTATTTGTATTAATTCCTCATGTGAACCGACTTCTACAACTTCGCCCTGATTAATTACAACAATCTTATTCGCATTCTGAACAGTAGAAAGCCTGTGAGCAATAACAAATACTGTTTTATCTTGCATAAGATTATCAATCGCCTTTTGTACAATAGCTTCAGCCTTATTATCAAGAGCACTTGTAGCCTCATCCAAAATTAATATCGGAGCATTTTTCAAAAATGCTCTTGCAATAGCAACCCTTTGTTTCTGTCCGCCCGATAATAAAATGCCGCGTTCTCCGATTTGAGTATTCAATCCCTCTTTAAGGGTTGCAATAAAGTCTTCTAAATAAGCCATTTTTATAGCTTTATTAATCTGCTCGTCACTGGCAGACTCATTTCCAAGTAATATATTTTCCTTAATAGTTCCGGAAAATAAAAAGTTATCCTGAAAAACAACAGCAATATTTTGTCTTAAGGATTCAAGCGTATAATTACGAATATCTGTCCCATCAATTAATATAGCACCCGATTTAACATCATAAAAACGAGGAAGCAAATTAACTATTGTAGTCTTCCCGCCCCCAGAATTTCCAACTAAAGCAACGGTTTCACCTTTTCTTATATCTAGATTAATATTCTTTAAAACAGGAACATTTTGAACATACTCAAAGTTAACATCAACAAACTGAATACGAGAATGTTCTCTATCCATGACTTTGGCATCTTCTCTATTTCGAATTTCTGGAACAGAATCTAAAAGTTCAAAAATTCTCTCAATAGAGAAGAATGAGAATTGTACCGCATTCAAGTTGTTGCCAATATTTTTAACAGGAGTATATAAAAGAATAAGTGCTGTAATAAATGACACGAAATTTCCGCTTGTGATCTGTCCTGACATAATCAAGTGACTTCCATATCCGATCGCAGCAGCAATACCGACAGAAACAATAACATGCATCATTGGAGATAACCATTGAGTTTTTTGCACCATTTTTATTCTTAAGTTAAAAACATTCTTTAAAATCCAAGCAAACTTATTTTCTTCATGTTTAGATAAGTTATAAGAAGTAATTGTTTTATTCCCTGCAAAAACTTCATTATAAGCAGTGATAATAGAAGCATCTGCTACAACGGTTTTATCCATAACACTCTTTATTCTTTTCTGAAGCTTAGCAACAGGAGCAAAAGCACAGCCCAATACAACCACCGCAATTAATGCAAGTTGCCATGAATTATAAAACAATACACACACCAAAGAAATTGAAGAAAAAATTCTTTGTGTAAATACGCTTAAATTATCTAACAATCCTGTACAAGCCAAATCAGCCTGATTATTAAATTGAAAAACAACATCCCCCGAGTTTCTTTTATCATAAAAAGATGTCGGGAATGTTAATAATTTTTTAAACAAATCAAATTTCAAACCGTTAGTAATACGTCCCCCAACCCAAGTTGACAGATAAGAAGACAAATATTTTAATCCGCCCTGAATTGATGTAAATGCAACAATCCCAATAGGAATATACCATGGTGATGCAACACTTTTTTCAACCATAACCAAATCCATATAAGGTTTCAAAGCAAGTGCAATAACGGCATCTAACGATCCTATCGGAATACAAATAAGCATAGAACACAATGCTCTAAACCAAACCGGTTTTACATACGGCCACATCCGACGGTAATTTACAACAAATCTTAATTGTAAAATTTTATTCACCGTCTCTTCTATAAAGTTATTTTTTGTCATTATTTTCTCCTAAGAATATCCTCAACTCTGGGATTGAAGCTAAAATTAACTTATTACGCTTACTTGTATATTTTATTATAAAAGCAAATTCCTCGCAATTTGCAAGATACATTGAGTAAGGAATCAACTTTTTATACAAGTATTTAAATTGAATCTTTTTATAGAATCTATTTGAAAATATAGCATATTGTTTTAAATTATTCAACATGTCATACATTTCTTTATAAACAGAATTTTTCACAAATTGTTTATAGTTTCCATTAGAGTTTGTAATCATAACAAGTTCATCATCTCTTAATTTATGAATAAATTTAAGCTCACGGATAGGCATATCAGACAAAACTACAAATCGTTTACCCAGAAAGGTTATAATCTTTTTCTTCTTGGCATGTTCAACTTCATTTTCTATTGAAAATATAGTTTGGAGTGGCTTTAAAAATTTAGGGATAAATTTGAAGTAAAATGATGGTAAATCTTTGTAATATTTAAAATATTTTGATATATATTTTAAGTTAATAGAAAAACTGTGAGATCTTCGATAGCGCATATATTTAATATATTCAGACAAAAGTTTTTTACGATACCATTCAAAAACTTTCGGGGAATAACCAAGTTCATCCGCAAAACTATAAGTCCATAAATTGTTAAAATAAATTCTAGGTCCATCTATATTATTAAGCCACTTTTGTACGCCAACTCTATCAATTACTATCGGTGCTTTATCCGCAAAAAGATAACAGTTTTGATGCTTCTGAGCTATGTAAAGCAGAATATAAAGATGAATCCAGTCTGTTTTATAAAATCTTTCAAGATCAGGAATTTCTCTAAAATAATCTGACCTAAACACTAAATTCGTATTTGGCCAAGCTCTATCTTCTATATCAATAATAAAATTATCAGAATCATTTATATAATGCTTATCTTCTACATAAAAATGAGTATTTAAGTGTTGCCTAAATACAATTTGATCAAAATAATCTTGTCTTAAATAGCTATTAGATAATACAGCAACAGATATGTCTTGATTTTGTTTTAGGACATCATATAATCTTTTTAAGCCGGAAGGACTATAAAAATCATCATCTCCGAAAAGATGAATAAAACGTCCTTGCGCAATGCTACAAAGTTTCATTACATTTCCATCATAACCAAGATTTTTCTCATTTCTCGAGTATCTTACTATATCAGGATATGTTTCCACGTATTTCTTCATTATTTCAGGAATATTATCAGTAGAACAATTATCAGATACAACAATTTCTACTCCAGATAAGTCAAATTTCTTAATCTGTTCAATTATAATATCAATATTATGTCCTATGTACTTTGCCCCATTATATGTTGGAATACATACTGATAATAGCTTAGAATCGGCTGTCATAATTTTTAAATACTCTCTTTCTGTAATGTTGTGCTCTCTTAGTAATCAATTTATTAAAAATATCAATATACCATTTTTTATCATATAAAAATACTAACATAAATATAATATCTTGTAATTTTCCATATTTTTCAGGATAATGATTAGCTAAACACATCACTAAATCAGTATTTTCGGCAAAAGTATTCATTACCGTTTATATATATTCAGGATGAATGCATCATTATGAAAAGTTGCAGTGTACTCATTCTGTGCTAACTATTAAGATTCAAAACCTTTATATTAAAACCCTCAGCAGTTTGAGTACAAAGGCTATCGAGCATTATACGTAAATATTCAGCTCTATTATATGTCAAAACAAATACATCTAAATTTTTATATTCCACAACAAGTCTCCTTGTTACATTTATAAAACTTTCTCATTCCTTCTTTATAAGAAGTGAAAGAAAAATCTTTTATAATACTTAATAATTTGGCATTATCACCAGTATATTCTCTATTCATTCCAGGATTTTTAATAATTATTTCAGATTTATAATCTGAAAAATCATTTACTATTTTTGCCAAATCAACAATTTCAATACTCTCTGTTGGAGTCACATTAATAAATTTTTCATCTGTAGGATTATTAACAAAATACTCCACAACCTTACAAAAATCGTCTATGTATAGAAAATCAAATTTCACATTTTGGTTTAATACAATAGGTTCTTTGGCTATATGGGAATTCACAATACAAGAAGTTACTCTTGATTTATCCTCGCCAGAACCATAAATACCAAACAATCTAAGATTTAAGATATTCTCCCTTTCTTCTATCATTTTCGAAATAAGATATTTTGAATATCCATAAGGATCTTTTGGAATAGATTTGCCAAAATCGCTTTCTTTAATTTTACAAAGCGGACGACTTTTATCATACTCCGCACCTGACCCTATTGTAATCATTGGACGATCTTTTGATGTCAACTCTGCTAAGTTGGTAAACATTTCTATATTTGGTTTTGCAACATCATCGATAGTTGCATCCGGAGAAATTCTCACACCACAAGATGCTGAATGAATAATATATTCTATATTATTTTCTTCGACATATTTTTTTACAGCATCTTTATCCAACAAATTTAGCTGAAAACTTCTTGGCATAAATAAATTGAACTTACCAGCTAAAGCCTCCTTTATATGGGATCCGATAAAGCCACCGGATCCTGTTAATAATATATTTTTCACTACGACTTCTACTCCTCTTCTCCAAAATATAATCCGAATTGTTTTTTAATAAATTTTTGACTGCCTATATAATGTGAAAATGTATCAGGGATACCAATTCTTTTAAATTTAACCCCTTTTCCACTTTCCGCAATTACCTCCGCAACAGCACTGCCTAACCCACCAATAATACTATGCTCTTCAAGAGTATGGATTTCAACACCGTTATTGACAAGTTTTTCAATTATATTTTTATCAATTGGTTTAACTGTATGCATACTTATGAAATAAGGATTGTGTCCTTCCTCCTCAAGTTGTTTACAATAACCTGCTGCATCCGGAAGCATATTACTTGTCGAAATTACTGCAATATCCGTTCCTTCTTTTATTATAGAAGCCTTTCCAATTTCAATTTTATTATTATCAAAAATACCTCTGTTATGACGGCCTATTCTTATGTACATAGGTTTATTGTTGTTAACAGATTGACGAACAATTTGTTCTGCTTCATTATTATCACCAGGACAACAAACCGTCATATTCGGCAGGCTACGCATTAACGAGATATCTTCGATAGCATGGTGAGTAGCTCCGGCCGCCCCATATGTGAAACCAGCTCCGATACCAATAAGTTTAACGTTAGTATTCATATAAGCAACGTCCAAACGAACCTGTTCAAAGGCTCTTTCAACCAAAAATGGGATTATTGTATACACATAAGGTTTTTTACCAGCAAGAGCTAAACCCGCAGCAAGAGCCACAGCATTTTGTTCTGCTATCCCACAATTTATTGATCGCTCAGGGAACTCTTCAAAAAATGGTTCAAGAACCGAAAAGCCCATATCTGGAGTAATTAATACAATATCTTTATCATTTCTTGCCAATTCAATTAGGGTATTTATAAATGTTTTTCTCATTAATATTTCTCCTCGATTTCCTCTAAAGCAATTTTCAACTGTTCATCATTAGGTGATTTATAATGCCATTCAAGCTTATTTTCCATAAATGACACACCCTTTCCCTTTGTTGTATCAGCTATAATTGCAATAGGTTTATCGCTTTTATGAGTTAAAGCTTTTTTCAATTCATCTAAATTATTTCCGTCAATAACCAGTGTATCAAAGCCGAATGACTTTACTCTTTCTGCAATATTTGACTGTTCAATAACATCATTTGTAGCTCCAAAACCTTGAAATTTATTGTAATCAACAATAAATACAAAATTATCAAGCTTATGAGTAGAAATGAACATTAAAGCTTCCCATACGGAACCCTCATTACATTCGCCATCTCCACAGATTACAAACACTCTGCCTGCTTTCTTATCCATTTTTTTTGCGAGAGCAAAGCCAGCACCCAAAGACGGTCCATGTCCTAAAGACCCCGAAGAAACTTCAAAAAATGGAGATTTTTCCTTATCAATATGGCAAGGAAGAGACCCACCATCTATTGAATACTTTTCAATATCATCAGAAGATATAAGCCCCCTATGATATAAAACCGAGTATAAAGCGGCACTGGAATGTCCTTTACTCAATATAATAATATCTCTGTCAGGAGAAGTTATATTATCTTTGTTTATATTTGCCACATCAAAGTACAAAGTATACAATATATCAACTACACTCATTGCAGCTCCTACATGTGATACTTTTGCCTTATGTACCATTCTTACGATAGTTTTTCTTATCTCTTTTAATATTGAATTTTCCATTATTTTCCACCTATTTTCCCGCAACAGTACAAGCATTAGATACTTTACTATTAATAAATTCAATGATAGTTCCTGCAATTCTATCGATTTCTTCATCTCCCAATGCAGGGAATGTTCCTACCCAGAATGTATTGTTCATAATAAAATCTGTATTAGGTAACAATTTATAATGTTCATCTGTCAACTCTTTCGAATTAATCAATTTTGAATTACCAATTCTTAAATCAACATCATTATCAACTATCATCGGTTGTCTCAAAATATTACCAGCAAACAATTGACGGGTACCGACTTTATGACTTTCTAAATACTCAACCATTTCTTGTTTAGTGAATGGAGCATTCTCCCTCACAGAAATCAAGTAGCCAAACCAAGATGGTTTTACGCCTTCATTAATTTTGGGTAAAATCAGATATTCACTCATCTTAGATAATTTTTCAGTCAAACGAGCCGCATTATGAGTTCTTATTCCAATAAATTTATCTAACTTATCAATTTGAGAACAACCTAAAGCAGCTTGCCAGTCAGTAATTTTCAAATTAAATCCTATATGAGAATATGTATATTTATGATCATATCCAAATGGAAGATTACCCAATTGTTGAGAGAATCTCTTACCACAAATTCCATCACGTCCAGGAGGACAGCAACAATCTCTTCCCCAATCTCTGAATGACATTATAATTTTATATAATTGAGAATCATTTGTTACAACTGCACCACCTTCACCCATTGTTAAGTGGTGAGCAGGATAGAAACTAAAGGTCCCAATATGACCTATTGTTCCTATTTTCTTACCTTTATATTCTCCCCCCAAAGCATCACAACTGTCTTCAATAACCCAGAGGTTATACTTTTCGGCAAGCGCCATTATTTTATCCAAATCATAGCTATTACCCAGTGTATGTGCTAAGAAAATTGCTTTTGTTTTTGGAGAAATAGCTTCTTCTATTTTATCTGCATCAATATTATAAGTTCCTATTTCACAATCAACAAATACTGGGACCATTCCATGTTGAATAATTGGATTTATTGTTGTTGGGAACCCTGCAGCTACAGAAATAACCTCATCACCTTTTTTCAAAGCTCTATCACCCAATTTATGAGATGTCAAAGCTGAAAAAGCTAATAAGTTTGCACTTGAACCCGAGTTAGTAGAAAGTGCGTATTTGACACCAAGATATTTTGCAAACTTTGTTTCAAATTCTTTATTAAATCTGCCAGCTGTAAGCCACATATCCAATGAAGCATCAATCATATTCAACAATTCTTCTTCCCCGAGAAGCTTGCCGCTCGGCGGAATATAATCAAAAACACGTTTTTTTCCGTAAACTTCTTTATAATATTCTTTTGCGGCTTCTTTTACCTTATTACGTAATTCTTGTTCCATTTTATACTCTCCTCATATTCTTGTATTTGCTTCAATGTAAATTCATACATATCTATATCTTGTGTATAGAAATGCTTATACCAATCAACAGTTCTTGCGATTGCAACATCTGCTGTATAAGTCGGGCTCCAGCCTAAAACTTTTTCAGCCTTCTCTATATTTAGCATAAGAAGATTTGCCTCATGCAGATCATCTCTCTTGTAAACAACTACTTCGCCTTTTCCGTAATTGTCAACAACCTTTTGTGCAACTTCTGCTACTTTAAGAACGCTTTCTTCATTAGGCCCAAAATTAAAGCCTTCGGCATATTTTTTACCGTCTTCCAGAAGTTTTTGACCTAAAAGCAAATAACCTGATAAAGGTTCTAAAACATGTTGCCAAGGTCGTACTGCAATCGGATTTCTGATTTCAATTTTTTGTTCAGCATTAATATATCTTACACAATCAGGGATTAATCTGTCCAAAGCCCAATCTCCACCACCAATTACATTTCCAGCTCTGGCCGTTGCCATTGCATAACCCTTTTCAGTCTGAAGAAATGAGCGTCTAAAGGAGGATGACATTAGCTCAACACATCCTTTAGATGATGAATACATATCGTATCCGCCCATAGGTTCATCTTCTTTGTATCCTCTGTTAATTTCTTTATTTTCATAACATTTATCAGTAGTAACATTTACAAATGCTTTTACAGAATCACACTTCTGTGCAGCCAATAAAACATTCAAAGTTCCGATAACATTTGTTTGATAAGTTAATAAAGGTTCGGAATAAGACAATCTTACAAGAGGCTGAGCTGCTAAATGAAATACAATATCAGGTTTAAAATCAAGAATAGCCTGCTCTAGTTTACCAGAATCCAATATATTTCCTATAACAGACTTTGCAATTTTTTCCTCTACATTCAGTTCTTCAAACATAGAAGGCATAGTATTAGGTTCTAACGAATATCCACAAACTTCAGCCCCAAGCTTTGTCAACCACAGAGCAAGCCAGCTTCCTTTAAAACCTGTATGTCCTGTTAAAAAAACTTTTTTACCCTTATATATATTATTAAACATGCACTACCTCTTTGTTAGTTAACCATTTTGCCCAAGGAGCATTTTCCTGTTCCCACATAGCAGTTAAATCAATTTTATCCTTAAGTGTATCCATTGGCTTCCAGAAACCATCATGCTTATACGCACATAATTGGCCATCTTCCGCAAGATGCTCTAACGGCTCTCGTTCAAAGATAACTTTATTGTGAGACCCATCGATATAATTAAATACTTCAGGTTCACACACAAAGAAACCTCCGTTAACCCAAGCTCCATCACCTTTAGGTTTTTCTTTAAAAGACATAACATCATTTGATGATGAAATATTTAAAGCCCCAAACTTCCCGGAAGGCTGAACAGCCGTCATTGTCAAATATTTGCCTTTGGATTCATGATACTTTAGCAAATCTTTTATATTTACATCTGAAACTCCGTCACCATATGTCAACATAAAACGTTCATTACCAATATATTCCTGAGCTTTTTTAATACGGCTTCCTGTCATAGTGTCCAAACCTGTATACAACATCGTAACCTTCCAAGGTTCAGTTTGTATTCTATGGATATCTACCGTATTGTTTAACATATCCACAGTTATATCAGAATATTGTTGATAATAATGAACAAAATAATCTTTAATAACGTGAGATTTATAACCAGTTAATATAATAAAATCATTAAAACCATAATAGGAATAAGATTTCATAATATGCCACAATATAGGCTTCCCACCAATTGCAACCATAGGTTTCGGTATTAATTTAGTTTCTTCTGATAAACGGGTTCCTAAACCGCCAGCTAAAATAACTACTTTCATGAATTTCCCCTTATTTTTATTCTAAATAACCTTGTATTGATATAGTAAAAAAGCCTAACTCTAAATTCTTTTATAAAACAATCTTCCGCTTTTTCACGTTTATAATATGAATATATATAAAGAATACGATACAACGTATAATATAAAACAAAATTTATAATAAATCTTAATTTATCAAATATACCCAGAACAGCAAATATACTTAATAAATTATATAAACTACCGCCGGCCTCTTTTTCGTTATAATAAAATACATTTGCAGAATTTAAAGGACAATAATAAAACATATTATGACTTATTATATAATTTCTCAATGTTTTATCATGAATCATATACAAAGAATTCGCATAGCCTGTAAGCCAGTTCATATTTTTCATCAAAGGGTGAAGTGAACGGTATTTATAGCCTCTTACAAATGTATATTCACCTGTTTTTTCATCTCGATTATCACCAGGGATAACTACCGCTCTAGAAATGATTGATATTTGTTTATCTTCATTAATTAACTTTGCCGATAAAGCCAGATGAGGAAACATATTAGAAATATTAAATTCCATATTCCCGACAACTGTATCATCAATATTTGCAACCTTATAAATCACACCAGGAAGAAAAGTAGTTTGAATAAAGAGTTGTGCAATATTTTCTTTCGGGCATTCATAATCAGACACAACAATAGCATCTTTTTCTTCTCTTATGCCGTCTTCAACCTCCTGCCACGAATCCCAGCAAAATTCGTCATTATCCGCTAGAATCCATACATAGTCTTTTTTTGCAAGTTCAAAAGCACGTACAATATTTGCATTACCGCCAATGTTATATTTATTTTTTATATATTGTAATCTATGGAATTTGCCCTGAAAATTCCGAACTAAATCTTCCGTGTCATCTTGAGAATTATTATCCAAAATAGTTATCTCAAAATTACGAACGGGCGACTCAGGAGCAAATAATGCCTCTAAAGTTTTTTGAAGTTTATCTGCTCTATTATAAGTAATCAATATAATATCAAGACATTTATCTGAAAGATTACTCATAACGCACTCCTTTCAGACTACTTTTAAATTTTAAATGAAAATGAAGTCCCAAAATTGTGATTACTTTATATTTAGCAATACCATCATTAAAATTTTTTATAGAAAATATATTTTCAAGAAAAGAATTTTTATTCCCCACCATTCTCATAAACTGTGCAATGGATTTTTCCGAAAGAACTTGTTTACAAGAATAAATATATTTTTCTCTGTCTTTCTTAGGGATAACAACAGCATGCCAGCCCAAAACTCTAATCTTATATTGTTCAAATTCTTTTTCTAATTCCGGGGAAAAATCGTTTTCTCGTAAAAAGGATTCAATAAGCCGTATATTATCAAAAATCATCCAGTTATCAGATGTAACAATATTCACGGAAGAACCACTTCTTATTCTATAATTGTAAAGAATCTCATCAAGAAAGAATATTTTGTCTGAAAATAAAAGAGACTTAATAGTGAAAAGATGATCTTCTCCATGTTTTGACGGAGCAAAACAAATCCCATGTTTTTTTATAAATTCATTACGATAAGCCCTGTTCCATACTTGCAAATCCAAATAGTATAGACATCCCTTCTTAATATTCTTCCAAGAATAAAAACCGTTTTTAGATATATCAAACTTGAATCTTTTTTTCAATAATGCTTTCAAATCAATAACTTTAGAATCTCCTGATACATCATTATATTTTTTATAATTAAATTGAATAATATCAGCATTCGTCTGTCTAAACTTTTCATATAACTTTTCTAAAGTATTACTCTCAATCCAATCGTCAGGATCAACGAAAAGAATATATTGTCCGTTTGCAATTTTCAAAGCATTATTTCTTGCGATTCCCTGTCCTTGATTTTTCTGTGAAATAACAATAAATCTCTCATCTTTAGAGGCAAAATCGTTTAAGATTCTCAATGAATTATCTGTAGAACCGTCATTAATACAAATAACTTCAAAATCATCAAAAGTTTGATTAATCAAACTTTCTAAACATTCAGATAAATAATTTTCTACATTATATACAGGAACAACTATTGAAAATTTAGACACAGCAAACACCCATATTCATCAATATTTGTTCTTTTATAATTATTAATTTATATGTTTTTAACTTCATCATATCCTGATTTATAAATTATTGATAATGATTTCTAATACTTAAATTAAAAATATTTCCAATAAATCAATACTCGCAACACTTCTTATACTTTATCTTCGCTCTCTTATAATACGAATTAAATATAAAGAATTAACTTTGATTATATTAGCATAAACACAATACATATCAAAATCTTTTATTGACTTTTGTTAAAATTTATTATTGATGTAAAGATAAAAGACTAAAAAGCATTATTATCAACAGTTTTATAGAATATTTATTTATTACATATTGTAACATTATCAAATATTATATTATAATATAGTACAACTTACACATATATAGAATATTAATTAAAAATTGTTTCTGATATATTATCGAAATCGAAGTTAGTTAAATTTGTATTTAAAATATATCCTTGAAAAACAATATTTTTCAGAAGTTGATTCATTAGCCATAACTATCTTCTTATAATATAATTAATTTGAAAATCTGAAAAATTTATCATCACTTCTTCATTAACCTAGTTTAAGGAGAAGATCATATTGTTTATTTTTGGTTGAAACTAATAAGTATTTTGCAGCAGAATATATTGTACTTCTATAAGTCGCAACAGTTGCAGTAAGATAATCCGACTTATCAGGTATATTTATTATTAGATTAGGATCATAGAAAAATTTGAAAGTGTTAGACATTAAATCAGAACTCTCAGCCATAAGCTTACCCCTTTCTTAGTTTTTTTACAGTTTCATATACTTTTTTTATATTGCTAATTCCCGCAATTCTATATCGTTTTTGATCATTGTCATCAATTAAAATTTCTTTGCTATATCCGTATTCATAAAGTCTTAAGTTATCTATATTTTCATAAACTAAATTAATTTCCGAACCTAAATATTTAAATGGACTAATGGAATAAATTTTTAGAATTCGTTTATTAGTCAGACATAAAGAAAGAGAAAGTGAAACGAAGCTACCACAACACATAAATATAAGCAATACTCCAATTAAAAAAGCACTTTTGATGCTGATAAAATGATATATTTGAAAGTAGTAACAAGTTACTATAAAGATAATTAGCGGGAAAAGATAAATTAGCGGATGCAAATGTATATTTAATATGATATATTCATCAGGATAATTCCCTTTAATGTAGTGTAATATAACTTTTTTATTATATATCATAAAGATGTATTCAGAATAGACAATGATAATAAATATAACGCAATATATAGTTTTTTCTATATTATTCAAAATCATAAGTTACACCTTCCGGAGCAATTGTATCTGGTTTTATATTACCATTTAAGGCGTCATTTAAATATTTATCCATACCAGTTGTGTCTGTCCCTTTGATGCTACCTTCGGGTATTACAAGCTGCTCATCAGGCCGAATTAAAGCAAATGATTTATCTTCTGAATATCTATCAGATAACCATGGATTTGCTTCAATTAATTCTTCTTGACTTACTCCGAAGCGATTAGCAATATCTGAAATTGTATCGCCTTTTTTCACTAGATAAACATTATCATCAGCACTTATTGAGTATACATTATTTAAGAGATTTTCTTCATTTAATTTTTTATATAAATCATAAACTTTTTCCCCAGCACTACCAATCAACTTTAAAGAATAACAAATAGTTTTATGAGTAGCGTCAAAAACCAGTCCAATGATAGGATTGTTTATATTTAATAAAGTACAAACGGATTGAATTGTAGGGAAATAATTAACTAACTCATATTCAAGATTATTGTTTATATGTGTATCAATATTATGAAAAGCTGGGAAATCTGTTTCATTATAGGATGATTTAAATACGTTTCCAACTTGATCTCTTAATTGTGAAATGATTTCATTATTGTAAACATAGTTACTAATATTTAAGTATGTGTCAGAGATATCAAAACCATTTTGCTCAAGTATAACATCAAATGATGCAACACCTAATGTATTAAAACCAGTACAAGATAAATTTTTGTTTTCATCCAACATTCCCAATAAATTAGTTAGGGAGCCACCCAATGATTGACCTATAACTTCCATGTTGTTATTTGAATTGTTATTATAGTTATTTCTTACTTGTTGTAGAAAATAGTTTGCCGAATAAAATTGGCTTGGAAGTATATCATTTATTAATTCTCCATTAGTTTTAAACCAATCTTTGTATCCTTCTCCAGTAAATAAATTCTTAAAATTTGTAATGTCATATGACCCCGAATTAATAATATAAATTTTCCCATCATTTGCTCTATAAGCATAACCTTGGTAACCATTATTGGGATTTGAATACTTATCAATCAATGTAAAGGTTTCCCCTTTAATAGTGTAGCTAGTGCCAATTTCAACATCTACCCCATCTGCAAGAGTTGATAGTTCCGCTTTTGTAGAAGTGCTAATACTCATCATTTACTCCTTTATTCATTTATTTTAAATACTTCAATCCAACTTTTATTTTCAGAACCATACTGAAGATCACTTATT
>CALVHA010000007.1 GCA_944327255.1 Candidatus Gastranaerophilales bacterium
CAGGTGACTGATTTAGGTAACCTTGAAAAAATTGATGGGTTTGCTGATTTCACTAACTCACAGGTGACTGATTTAGGGAATCTGGAATATATTGGCGGGGATGCTGATTTCAGTTATTCACAGGTGACTGATTTAGGGAATCTGGGAAAAATCGGTGGGGACGTTTATATCAAAAACTCACCGCTGACTGTTGATGATTTTAAAAATATTAAAATTGGCGAGTGTATTTTTACTTAATATTTTATCTAACTATAAAAAATATTAAAAATTCGCAAAAAATCATATTTACGTGTTTTAGACAAACCAGTAAAGGAGAAAGAAATGCAGATAAGTAATAACTTGTATGGAAACAAGCCGGTTTTTGGAGCAAAATTGAAATTTACTTCCCCGGAACTTAGAAATCTATTTGCTGCTGAATTGTCACGCAGTTTTGATAGTAAATTGTCTTCCCAAAACAAATTAGATTTAAGAGAAAATATACAAAAATTTAAAGATCTATATAAGAATGATGTATTAGAAGTTACTTTAAAAGATGTTAATTATTCTGATAAAGAAATGGAAGTATTTAATCCCAACACTATGCATCTTAAGTCATTCCCTGCTGTAGTGAGGAATTGTATTCTCCCAAATACTTTTGGAAAAATGTTTGAATTTTTAGTGGGAAATGAGTCTAAAGCTTTTTGGACTGATAAAACAGCAAAGGATTTATTTGTAAAATAATGTTTAGTTAGGGATTATTTAATTCTGTTAAATGAGGTTTTTCTTAAGTAAAATCAAGTAAATTTATATAAAAAGTTAGAATTAGAAAGGAAAAATTATGAATAGATTAAAATTATTCGGTTACGGGTTTGCGACTGCCATCGGACTTGGGGTCGGGGCAGGGATAACAGTTCCAAAAATTTATGATCATAAATACGCAAAAACAATTAACGAAGCAAAAGATACTATAAAAGCAATAGCGCCTGACAAATTTGAAAAATTCCAGAAAGAAGAAAAAGAACTCGGGATATTTGATCGTAAAGTAATTTTCTGGCTAGAAGCCCGCAAACAAACTTTACAAAATTATCATATCCAACAAAAGTTAAAAGTACAAGATTCATTAAAGATTGATAATATTGATAATATTGGGAAAATGATTGATAAACTTGCTAAGAAAGCCTATCAAGAAGGAGCGCAGATGGTTCGTGACAGTATTAAAAACGTTTCTAATATAAAATAACTTTTTCAAAAAATCAGCAGGTAGTGCTTTAACTTTAATGGGACACTATCTGTTTGTTTTTTTTATTTTGCATACTTTTTCAATTGATAATAAAAAAGAGAGGTCAAAACCTCTCTTTTTTATGGTGTCGAAGAAGGGACTCGAACCCTCAAGGCGTTAACCACATGAACCTGAATCATGCGCGTCTACCAATTCCGCCACTTCGACATTTCATATAGACTTATTTAGTTATATCATACATACAGTTAAAAAGTAAATATTATTATTTAATTTTTTTGAAAAATTCTTCTGCCAAAAGTTGTGAATATTTTGAACTTTCATTTGCGGAAATTAATATTCGATCCTCACCGTCTTTATTAGAGGCAACTGCAATAACTCCGCCAAGTTCACCAATAGGGAACCTGCTTATTTTTGCCTTAAACTTTACATACGGAATAACCCTGTCAAAAGAGACCATTTCTCCGTGTTTTACAACAGTGAATTCCTCCAGCCCAATTGCCTGATATTTAATTTTTCCCAAAGATGCTTTTAATTTCGGCTCTATATTCCCGCTTATAATATCGTCTCTTGTCAACAACGGTTTATTATTTGCATCCACAACAATCATTTTCTGTCCGGTTGCCTTATGCTCAGCAACTACTCCGTTGTATCCAAGCATGCCCGTTGCCTTTTCTAAGGTAAATTCTTCATTGATCTGAGAAAAATCGCCGACTTTTTGCGCTCTTTGCATTATAGTTTCGTTCGATGCGTGAAAATATTTATTAAAAATATTAACAACAAAATCTTTCCCGCCAATCGATAAAAAACCGACAATAGCAAGGGCAAATATGATAGAATGAATAATTTTTTTTAAACAACCCATTTGCAAAACCTCAATTCATGGTATAATCATATTATAACTATGACAAAAAACGAAATCAATAATATTCATACAAAAGACTTGGAGATGGAGAAATTAACTCCTGTAATGCAACAGTACCTTAAGATAAAAAGAGAGCATCAGGATGCGATACTTCTATACCGACTTGGAGATTTTTATGAAACATTCTTTGAAGATGCAGTAACCCTCTCCAAAGAGCTTGAACTGACACTCACAGGGCGTGATGCAGGTGCAACTTACGGAAGAGTCCCGCTTGCGGGCATTCCATATAAAGCAGTGAATACTTACTTAGAAAAACTCGTTGAAAAAAACTTTAAAGTAGCATTGTGTGATCAGCTTGAAGATCCTAAATTTGCAAAGGGAATCGTAAAAAGAGGTGTTACACGTATCATAACAGCAGGGACACTTACTGAAAGTGATTTCTTGCAACAAAACTCTAACAATTACATATGTGCGATGTTTAAAGACGATAAAAGCGACTTATACGGTTTCGCATATGCAGATATTTCAACTGGGGAATTTAAAGTTACACAGGCTCCTATCCATATGATTATGGCGGAACTTGCAAGAATAGCTCCGTCAGAAATTGTAGCCCCGGCTGTTAATCAGAAAATTCAACCATTCCAAATCGTTCCGGAGCAAAAAATTGATCTTCCTGAAGATATTCAAAAGTTATATAACTGCTCAAAAATTCCGTCTAGCGTTTTTGATTTGAGTTTTGCAGAAAATAACCTTAAAGCAGTATTTCAAGCTTCAAATTTAGAGGCTTTCGGGTTTTCTAAATACAAAACAGGATTTAGAGCTGGCGGGGCTTTGCTTGCTTATGTATGGGAAAATTTAAAAGAAAATGTTCCTAAATTTGAACGGATTGAAACTTACGAACTTTCTGAATATATGGTTCTTGATAGAAGCACAAGAAAAAATCTTGAACTTACAGAAACTCTGAGAGAAAAAAACAAATACGGTTCGCTTCTATGGGCAATTGACAAAACCAAAACCAATATGGGGGCACGTCTATTAAAAAATTGGATTTGCCAGCCACTTAAGGATATTGATTCAATAATGGAAAGACAAAATTCCATCAGCGAAATGGTCGAAAATGTTACTGCCAGAAAAAAAATTGTTGATTTACTTGAAAAAATTTATGATATTCAACGTTCTGCAACAAGAGTCAGTAATAGTTCAGCGTCCCCGAGAGACTTCTTAAGTTTAAAAGAATCTTTATTCATATTACCTGAAATATTAGATACTGCAAAAGAATTAGAATTTAACCCTTTCAAAAATGTAGAAACTTACAAAGAGGAAATTGCAGATTTTGCCAATCTAATAGATAGGACGTTAAAAGATGACCCTCCTATTCTTCTTAAAGATGGAGGAATTATCAAAACCGGAGTAAGCGGAGAACTTGATTACTACAGAGATCTTCTCACCGGCGGAGAAAATTGGTTGCAAAAATATGCAGAAGATGAAAAAGAAAGAACAGGGATTAAAAACCTTAAAGTCACTTCAAACAAAGTTTTCGGATACTATATAGAAGTTACTGCTGCAAATTTAAATCTTGTTCCGTCAAATTATATAAGAAAACAAACTATCGCCAACGGTGAAAGATTTATTACGGAAGAATTAAAAAAACACGAAGATGATGTTCTATCGGCGAAGTTTAAATCAACAGAACTTGAATATCGTCTTTTCACTGATTTTAGAGAATATTCAAAAGAGTTTGTTACAAAGTTAAGAGAAATCGCGGATTGCCTTGCTAAAATTGATGTTTATTCATCACTTGCAGAAGTTGCCTGCGAAAATAATTACTGTAAACCGGAAATAGATGAGTCAGATGATTTTATTGTTAAAAATGGGCGCCATCCGGTTCTAGAAAAAATACTTCCTCTAGGGGAATATGTAGCAAATGATCTGGAATTGAAAAGTAAATCTGTTGATGCAACACAGTTTATGATTTTAACCGGACCGAATATGGCTGGAAAATCTACTTATATGCGCCAAAATGCATTAATAGTAATTCTTGCCCAAATTGGCTCATGGGTTCCAGCAGATTACGTAAAACTGGGAGTTGTTGATAAAATATTTACACGTGTAGGAGCCTCTGATGATTTAACTCTCGGACAATCAACATTTATGGTTGAGATGGTTGAGACGTCTTTCATCCTTAATTCTGCAACCGAAAGAAGCTTTATTCTGCTTGATGAAATCGGCAGAGGGACAAGTACTTATGACGGAGTTGCAATCGCATGGGCAGTTGCAGAATATATAGCAACAAAAATTAAGGCTCGCTGTATTTTTGCGACGCATTACCACGAACTTAACGTAATGACAAAAACATATCCGCAGATTAAAAATTACAGAATTACAGTAACAGAAGAAAACGGAGAAATAGAATTCTTAAGAAAAATCGTCCAGGGCGGAGCCAGCAAAAGTTATGGGATTCAAGTGGCTAAAATGGCTGGATTACCTAATTCTGTCGTTAAACGCTCTCAAGATTTAATGAGCAGAATGCAGAAAGACTTTTCGAATAACCTTGCAACGCGTAAAAAATCATCTGATATACCGCAAGTTGATGTTCCTCAGTTGAATCTGTTCAACTCTTAAGTATTGATGTAATAAAGATGTCTCAAACCTTCAAGTGTAAGTGTCGGATTAATGAAATCAAATGGTCTTTTTAAGTAATCTGCGATAATACCAGTATATCCGCCTGTAGCGACAATTACAGCCTTAGAACCCAACTCTTTTTCACACTGTTCAATAAGACCGTCAATCATACAAGCACAACCTCTTATAACGCCTGATAAAATTGCATCAGTTGTATTTGAGCCAATTGCACTTGGTGAAATTGCCGCATCAATTCTTGGAAGTTTTGAGGTAAATTTATTCAAACTCTTAAGTTGCAAATTAATTCCAGGAGCAATAACTCCTCCTACAAAAACACCTTCTTTATTTACAATATCAAAAGTTGTTGCAGTGCCAAAGTCAACAACAATAACAGGATGATTATACAAAATATAAGCTCCTGCAGCATTGGCAATTCTGTCCGCCCCGATTTCTTTTTTATTCGGCAATCCGATTTTAATCCCTGTGTTTATAGATGTGCTTAACAAAATAGAATTGATTTTAAAAACATTATCAACAGCATTTTTAAATTTTTTATTCAGTTCCTCAACAACAGACGAAATAATACATCCGTCAACTTTAAAATCTTTGAACAAAGATTTTAAAAGCACTTCATACTCTTCCAAAGACAGGTCTTTATCCGATGCAAGCCTGAATTCTTCCACAAGTGCATTGTCATCGAACAAACCTAATGTTATACTTGTATTTCCTATATCGGCAGTGAGAAGCATAAAATAATCCTCAATTCAAGGATTATTTTATAACAAACAATATATTTTGCAAAGTTATAAAGATGATGCTGCAGACTGGCTTTCTCTAACTTGACCTGTGCGCAGAGCATCTCCTATCATAGTGCCCATCTTTTGAAAAGTTGATGTAAAATCACCAGCTTTTGCCTGCTTAGCAAGTAAATCAAACTCTTCCCAGCGATTCCTTTTAACTTGTCCTGCATCGATTCTCATATCGCTCATTTTAAGACTCCTTTTATTCGTGTTTGCGTATGAATATACATGTTCTATCTCTTATATATCTATAAAGTATTTTTTATCTATCAAATTGCTTACTCAGCAAAAAAATGTTACAAAAGTTTACAATTAAAATAAAAAATATCATATAAGACTATTGCAAAAAAGTTAATAAGATAGTATAATTTTAAGGTAGGTATATTTTTGAGGTTAGTATGTTAGTTTCTTCAATCGCAAGATTCAATGCAATAAATACAATGAATAATGCAGCTTATAACATGATGAATGCATCAAATAGCCTTATGGGGGCAATGGGAGGAATGAATTCCAGAGCATTCGGAGGGGAACATAATTTAAGCATGCTCCATGAAATGGACAAAAAAATTAGCCTTGATCTTGCATCTAACTCTCTTTTATATAAGTTAGCATACCTACAGGAAAAATCACTAGCTAAACGTCAGGCACAAGAGTGCAAACAAAATAAACTTAATGTTTTAGCATAGTTTTGAGAGGATATATGCATAGTCCGGGCAAAAGACTATGTAAAGAATTATTAAAACTATAGCAATTATATTGGTTTAGCACCGTTAAAATTTGCGTATGCGAATTTATAATCTCGGATTGGGCTATCAGCCAATAAAACGATACAATAATACACCTCAAAATAAATACCGTTTACAAACAAAAAACGGTCTATCACCTTGTGCTGATACTACCACTTATTTTTGCGGAAGAAAAAGCTCTAAAATGAGCGATAAAGAATTTAAAAAATTAAAACGGGAAATTAGCCTTCTATGTGAAAAATATGAGGATGAAGCAGATCTGTCAAATCTCCAAAAAGTTTTAACTAAAGAAAATATTGTTTTTGCAAAAAGCCTCTTAGAAAAAGAAAATTTTCCAAAGCATGAAATATACGCAATTACACATCGGACCAATAATAAGAACTTAAGATTAGCAATAATGTTATGTGATGACGACAATGTTCCCAAATACCAGATAGCAAAAATTTTAAACAACACAACTAAAAACAATTTAAATTTTACAGAACAAATGTACAAAACAAAAGACTTTCCGGTAAACCTGCTGCACGAATTACTGGAATACATTGGAGAAGATGCACAGTATTATGGAGTAAATGAAATTCAAGGACTTCCATACTATGTAAAAATGTATAGACAATGCATAAAAAATTCGTATAAGTATGTAAATTGTGAAGAAGGAAATAATAACAAATTTAACAATCTTATTAACAAGTATTTTACCCAAAAAGGTAGCGATTTAATTAAACTTGCAAGCCTTCAGGATGATGAACTAAATGATATTCTATTAAGAAAACGTTTTCTGGAAATGAACGACTATCTTAGAATAATACATTCATTTACAGATGCACAAATGGATATTCTTCGATTAGGGCTTAAGTGCAAAACACCTGAAAACAAACGGCTCAGTCAGCCTGAAAAAGTTATGCTAATAGAAATTATTAATGCCTATAAATTAACACACCAGAATTTTAGCCCAATAAAGGAAATGATTTCTTATGGAGTACTTGATATTCAAAAACTCAAAAAAGATATAATGCTAAATATCTTTAATTCACTTGTTTATAAAGAAGAAAATTCAAAAGAATTGATTTCAGAAGAAAAACTCTTATCATGGGATAAAAATTACACCCACTTACTTGCATCTCAACTTCACAAAAAAGGAGCTAAAAATATATTAAACGTTATCAAACTTGCGAACCAACCTCAAGACTTCAAAGAGCTTATACGGAAAAAGAGTGGAAATCAATATACAGAATGGGAATTTAACAATTATAATCTTGATTACAAAAAATGGCTTACCCCATCAAAAGCCAATGAAATAAGAATTATTACAGAAGACAACAACCTTAGACAAGTTAAGGAAATAGCAAATCAATTCTCTCAAAATGTAAATGAACTACTTCAAAGTCCTGCAAGTATATTTATTACAAAAAAATATCCTAAATATATTAAGGATAATACCTTTTCTCTTCCAGAAGAGATATGTTCAAATAAAAATAAACTTGTAATATTTATAAAAAACTTTGATGAAGAACTTAATCCCGTATGGAAAAGAGCACAGAAGAATGAAAACACCCAATCAGCACAAAAAACTCTTAATATAAGAGAAAATATCGCAGAATTAAACAAGAGACTGGAAACTATACTCTCGAACTCAGAACAAAAATCAATAGATGTTACGATAAAAATGTGGGACAGAATTCCGCAGCACGACCTCTTTCAGGGGAATTATTCCACATGCTGTATAGGAATGAATAAGGTAAATGCACAAGTAATGGAGCCATATCTTATGAAAACTGTCTTTAACATGATAGAAATTATTAATAATATAACAGGACAAACAGTAGGAAATGCTCTTTGTTATTATGCCAAAGAAAATTATAAACCAATTTTCATCATAGATAATATAGAGATTAACAATAGTTTTAAGCCTTCTAATGAAATCTGCGAAAAAATTCGGGATGGAATAACTGAATATTCCAAAAATTTAAACAAAGAAGTTACCGGAAATAACAATACTCCGATTTATTTGGGAGGGCACCCTAATGATGTCCCTGTTGCCAACCTCAAACAAGAAGATTGCTTTATTCTGGGTCTAATCGGCAGCATATGGTCTGTAGATTCAAGGATTTATCTTGACGCATACGACGGTTGGATAGAGAGAAATGATACACAAGATCAAATTTTAAAACTATATAAACTTACCGATTAAATATCAAGACAAATAGAATAACCACAGAAGCTATAAAGTAAATAATTTTTTTACAATCGGGTATGATAAAACCGCAGGAATAGCAGAGACAACAAGCAACACAGGAATAATACCCTTTGCCTGAGCAATAAAACCAATAACAGTCATTGCAATTGCAACAACACCCCATGAAAAACCGTTTATAAAACCTCCGATAATACTTTTATATTCAGGAAGAACACTCTGCGCCATAACCATAGTAACAGGCACCGCCATCCATTGAATTAAGCCCATTAATATGAAAGTTATAAGAGCTATTGTGGGATGAGTTTTATACATAAGCATGAACAAAATCATCATCGGGAACGTAAGTATCATTGAAAAATAAAAAACATTTTCAGTCCCGACCCTCATTTCAAATTTTCTGCTTATAAAAGAACCGATTCCTCCGGCAAAATTAAAAGCAAACAGAGCAAAACCTATATAAAAAGGATTATATCCCATATCTTTCCATAAAAACGGTAAAAGTATACAGGAAGATGTTGTAACAAGAGTTTTTAACATAGCAATTACATTTAAAAGGTTAAGCTTTCTGTTTGAAAGAATAGTTTTGAATGTTTTAAAAAAGTCCTTACGAGATTTATTAGCTGAAATATGGCTTGTTTTAGGCACAAATGCAAACATGAGACAGGCAACACTCACTCCGAGAATTGCAAGAAACGGCATCTTTTCCAACCCAAGAAATTGAGTAATCCCAGAAGATACAATCGGCCCAAGAGCAAATCCTAAAGTACCGAAGCCCATAAAAATTCCCATATTTTTAGAAATATTTTCTGACTTTGAAAACTTCATTACAAATCCAAGTGCCTGCGGATGAAAGAGACTTGAACCAAGACTGCCAAGAATTACAAATACAATTAATGGAACGAGATGCGTAACACTCGGTGCAAGAGAAATAAATAGCGCTGTCGTCAGCAATCCCCAGAATATAAACACCCTTTTTCTCATATTATCAGCAAAAAAACCAAATATAGGCTGAAGCAGAGATGCACAAATATGAGATAAGCTCAAAACAATTGTCGCAATAGCCATTGTTATCCCCAATTTCATAGCAACAAACGGCATAATAGGATTAAGCATTCCCGTATAAATATCATTTACAAAGTGAGCCGTATTTAACCACAATTGGGGTCTTTTTTCATCAAAGTTATCCATATTTAAATCTTAACATAAAAAAAGAAAATAATTCTTAAGAATGATGAAAAATTGCCCAAATAACTTATAATATAAATAAGCATTAATCTTCGAGGAATTATGTATAATATCAGACATAAAGCATTTACCTTAGCAGAGGTCCTTGTGACAATCTGTATATTAGGCATAGTTGCAGCAGCGACAATGCCTCAAGTCATCGAGAGCTATAAGGAAAAAGTTTTCAGAACAAGTTATGACACAGAAGCTTCTAAGTTTGCTCAAGCCGTTGATAAAATGTATGCAAACAATGACTTAGATAATCTAAAAGGGACCGAAGATTTTGTAAAAGAATTACAAAAACACGTTAAAATTTTAAAAATATGCAAAAATAATGAGTTAGACAAGTGTTTTCCGCAAGAAATTAAACTCGGAGGATACAACTATCACTTTAACTCCGAATTTAATATGTGTTCAAGTAGTATTCTTGCAAGAGCCGATTATGCAATGAATCCGCCAAAGGATAATGCAGAGGTCGCAGGAATTCTTGCAAATGGAAGTATCGCTGATATTCCTATGATGATGGACTTATGGGAAGATTACGATTCAACTGGTGTTATCCTTGCAAATGGAACAACTATGTTAATAACATTTAACCCCGAATGCAAACAAAACATTGAAAATCCTTTCAGCATACTGCCAAATGTAAGAACTCCTAAAAATAAATCCATAAAACAATGTGCAGCGGCAATTATTGATGTTAATTCAGAAAAAGCACCAAATGAATTCGGGAAAGATATATTTTACTATAATTTGAATGCATGCAATGCTTTGTATTAAGCTAAAAAGAGAGGTTCTCTAAAATAGAAAACCTCTCTTTAAATTTATTAAGCCTTTTTAAAGACAATCTCATCATCTTTAACATCTATTATAAGCTTGTCGCCCCGCATAAACTTACCCGAGAGCAATTCTTTTGAAAGCGGATTTTCAACCATCTGTCTTATCACTCTTTTCAAAGGTCTTGCACCATAGACAGGATTAAACCCACGAGTTGCCAGAAGTTCTTTGGCATCATCTGTAATTTCAAGTTCAATTTCCTGATCTTTTAAAAGTCTTCTCAAGTAATCAGCTTGAATATCTACAATTTTGGATAACTGTTGAAGTGTTAACGCTCTAAAGAATATTGTTTCATCAATTCTGTTTAAGAACTCGGGCTTAAATCTGCTTCTCAAAATTTCAAGAACCTTTTCTTTAGTCGCCTCAAAATCTGACTCGGAACCTATAGACTTCAGAGAATCCTCAAGAATTATATCGCTTCCGATATTAGAAGTCATAATTATCAGAGTATTTTTGAAATCTACAGTTCTACCCTTAGAATCCGTCAAACGGCCATCATCAAAAATCTGCAGCATTATATTAAATACATCAGGATGGGCCTTTTCTATTTCATCAAAAAGTACAACCGAGTAAGGTTTTCTTCTGACAGCCTCCGTTAACTGCCCGCCTTCATCATACCCGACATATCCCGGAGGAGCCCCTACAAGTCTGGATACATTATGTTTTTCCATATATTCTGACATATCAATACGAATAAGTGCATCTTCATCATTAAACATAAATTCTGCAAGAGATTTTGCAAGTTCTGTTTTACCAACCCCTGTAGGGCCAAGAAATAAAAATGTACCGATTGGGCGTTTCGGGTCCTTTAAGCCTGAACGTGCACGTCTGATTGCATCAGAGACAGTTTCGACAGCCTCATCCTGTCCTACCAGACGTTTATGAAGAATTTCCTCCATATTTATAAGTTTTTGTTTTTCGCTTTCAACAAGTTTTGAAACAGGAATACCAGTCCACTTGCTGACAACATTTGCAATATCTTCATCATCAATTTCTTCCTTCAAAAGCCTATTTGTAGTCTTTTCTTGGGATTGAACAGCTTTTAACTGTTTTTGAAGTTCCAGAAGTTTTCCGTACTTCAACTCAGCCGCTGTTTGAAGATCCGTATTACGTTCAGCTTCCTCAATTTTTGCCTGAACTTTTTGAATTTCTTCTTTTATACCTGCTTCTCCTGTGATTGAAGCTTTTTCTTTTTCCCATTGATCTTTTAATACTGCTATTTTTTCCTCAAAAGCATTAATTTGTTTTGTTAAATCCTCGATTTTGGCCTGAGACTCCTCAGAAGTTTCTTTCTTCAATGCTTCACGTTCAATTTCAAGCTGAATTTTCTGACGCATTAGAGTATCGATTTCTTCCGGCATAGAATCGATTTCTATACGCAGAGCCGATGCGGCTTCATCGATTAAGTCAATGGCCTTATCTGGTAGAAACCTGTCTGTAATATATCTGTCTGAAAGTTTTGCAGCAGCTATTAGCGCACTGTCCAAAATACGTATCCCATGATGGACTTCGTATTTTTCTTTCAATCCCCTCAATATACTTATTGTATCTTCAACAGACGGTTCCCCGACAAGTACAGGCTGAAAACGTCTTTCAAGAGCAGGATCTTTTTCAATATATTTACGATATTCATTAATTGTCGTTGCTCCGATTGTTCTCAGCACTCCCCTTGCAAGCATTGGTTTCAAGAGATTTCCAGCATCCATTGAGCCTTCCGTTGCTCCAGCACCAACAACTGTATGAAGTTCATCAATGAACATAACAATTGCGCCGTTTGAATTTTCAACTTCTTTAAGAACAGCCTTCAAACGTTCCTCAAATTCTCCTCTAAATTTTGCACCTGCAACAAGAGCACCCATATCAAGCGCAACAAGCTTTACATCCTTTAAGCTTTCCGGAACATCTCCTCTCACAATACGCTGAGCAAGACCTTCAACAATTGCAGTCTTACCAACGCCAGGCTCACCGATCAGTACTGGGTTATTTTTTGTTCGTCTGTTTAAGACCTGTATAATACGTCTGACTTCTTCGTCACGTCCAATTACCGGATCCAATTTCCCTTTTCTAGCTCTTTCGGTTAAATCTGTTGAATATTTTTCCAGAGCTTTCATATTTTCTTCTGCATTTTGATTATCCACTTTTTTATTACCTCTTACTTTCTTCATAGCATTAAGGACTGTATTTGGAGTTACACCCGAGTCTTTAAGAATGCTTTGAATATTTGAGTTATCAAGCATTGTCATTGCAAGCAAAATCGTCTCAATACTAATATAATCATCCTTTAATTTTTCTGCCTCCCCCACAGCTATATCCAGTAATCTGTAAGTATCGGTTGAAAGAAATAACTGCTGAGAATTAGGAGGTCCGGATATAGTCGGAAAATTCTTTATCGCAACCATCACTTTATTTATAAAGCCCTGATTAAGTAAATTTAATTCAGTCAGATAATCTTTTATAATACCGTTATCCCTAATCATTGCAAGCATAATATGCTCTGGCTGAAGCTCCGAATTTTTATATTCGTTCATAAGAGCACTTGCAGATGCAATAATTTCCTGAGAATAATTAGTAAATTTGTTAAAATCTGCCATACAATATCAACTCCATTCAAAATAAATTTCTATATAATTATTTTAACGTTATTTTGAAAGAAGTCATATTAAATTAACTATTAATTAATATTTGCAACCTGATATTGTTTTTGTTAAAATTTAAGCAGGAATAAAGAAAAAAGAGGAAAAAATTATGTCAGGACACTCAAAATGGTCAACCATTAAACATAAAAAAGCAAAAGTAGATTCACAACGTGCTGTTGTATTTCAGAAGTATTCAAGAGAATTAATAGTATCTGCCCGTCTCGGCGGACCTGATCCAGCAGGAAACTTCAGACTAAGAACGGCTATTGAAAAGGCTAAAGCGGCAGGGCTTCCAAACGATAATATTAAACGTGCAATTGAAAAGGGAGCAGGCTCATCAGGTGCCGAAAATTATGAAGAGTTAACCTATGAAGGTTATGCAGCCGGAGGAGTTGCCGTATTTGTTGAGGCAATGACAGATAACCGTAACAGAACCGCAGGGGATGTCAGGAGCTATTTTACGAAGTATAACGGAAGTTTGGGTGCGACAGGATGTGTAGGCTGGATGTTTGACCAAAAAGGAGTTATAACTTTTAACGAAGACACTGATTTTGACAAACTCTTTGAAGCCGCTATTAATCTTGATGCAGAAGATGTAACGGAAGAAGAAGGGCAATATAAAGTTATAACAAGTGTTGAAAACTTTCAGAATGTAGTCGAAGGTCTTGAAAAAGAAGGATTTAAATCCAAAACAGCTGAACTTACAAGAATCCCGCAAAATACAGTAGAAGTTACTGACGAAAAAACAGCGGATCAAATCCTTAAACTGCTTGATAAACTTGAAGAACACGATGATGTTCAAAATGTATATGCTAATTTCGACATTTCAGACGAAATTATGCAAAAATTAGAGGGCTAAATTTTTGTCAGATAATGAAAAATTTAAAAACTTTTTTCAATCCCTGAACAATTGTATGACAGTAGAGGAGGTCACGACAATTCTCGGGGATTTTCTACAAAAGCCAGTTTTTGTAGAAATGCAGGATTACACAAACACACAGCTAGCTCATTTTAATAAACTCTCGAATAGGGAGTCTGTAAGAGATGGGAACAGCTTAATATCCCCGCTTATTTACGGAGGAGAATTAATCGGAGTTATTAAAACCGTCAATAACGCGGATTTAAATCTAATTAATATTATAAGTCCTGTAATTTCGCTAAAAATAAAAAATATAATGTTAACAGGAGAATTAGAAAAAAATCTTGAATTTCACAATGCAATGAAAAATATTGCAAAAATTATTGAAACCCAATATGAATTAAATTACATAATTCCAATTATCGGGGAAATTCTTGACACCTTTATAGTAAATCATCTGGTATACATTTTTTTGAAACAGCACGGGAAAAACAAACTTGTGTACCCGAAATCCTGTATGGATAAAAAGATTCTTGAAACAGTAGAAGCTATCAATCCAAAAGAAAATTATATAATAAATAGAAACAAAACTGTCGGATATTTTCCGCTTGTAAGCGAACAAAATTATATAGGGTGTCTTGTCTCAAAAAGTACAGGCGAAGAGCTTACGACAAACGAGATATATTATATATCCCAGTTATCAAAACAAATTGCAACAACGATAACTAGAGCAAATGTATATGCAGAGATTCTAAAATATGCGACTCTGGATGCATTAACCGGTTTTTACAATCGACGACAACTCGATGAGCGTATAAAACAGGAAACAGCAAGCGCAAAACGTAAAAATACGTCTCTTTGTGCAATTATGACGGATATTGATTTCTTTAAAAAGGTTAATGACACGTACGGACACGCAACAGGGGACTTGGTTCTGAAAACAGTTGCAAAAATTATGCGTTCACATTTGAGAGAATACGATATCGCAGCTCGCTATGGAGGAGAAGAATTTGCTATTTTACTTCCGTCGACAAATATTAAAGATGCACAAATAGTTGCAGAACGTCTCAGGAGCGCAGTTGAAAAAAAAGTTATAGATATAGAAAAAGTTAATACAAAAAATAAAACCCGAGAAATTTCGGTAACAATAAGTGTCGGGGTTTATAATTACAATCCTGAGGACAAGGCTGAAGATTTGTTGATGAAGGCTGATAAGGCATTATATAAAGCAAAAGAGAACGGTAGGAATAGGGTAGTTACAATCTAAAATATTCTCTTTGATTTTTATGCTAATATATAAAAAAAGGATAAAATAATGAAATATGAAAAAGTTTGTACAACTCTCAACGATACAAAAATTTTAGCTCAAAAATTTGCAAAATTAATTACTGATGGCTGTTTTATCAGTCTGTATGGTGAGATAGGTGCAGGGAAAACAGCTTTTGTTAAACTCGTTGCGGATGCACTTGAGATTAAAGAAAAAGTTACAAGCCCTACATTTGTAATCCTTAATGAATATCACAGCGGTATTCTACCGGTATACCATTTTGACCTTTACAGGCTTGAAAATGAAGGGGTTAAAACCATACTGGATGAATTGAGAGAATACTCGGAAGGGAAAAACGTTACATTTGTCGAATGGGCGGAATTTTCTCAGGATGAGATTCCTTTTAAACATCTTCGTATAAATGTTACATATCGTAACGATGATGCGAGAACTTATTCCATTGAATCAGATGACCATGATATGATTAAAATCATAGAAGGGTTAAAAAATAATGACTAAGGGCGGGGAAAAAGAAGTAATATTAGCGTTTGATACTTGTCTTGACAAAATGTATGTTACGCTTAAATCAGGAGATAGACTTCTTGCCTCAAAAATTGTTGAAAATCACGATGAAAAGTATCATTCCGCATTTTTAATTTCAACTATTAAAGAAGTTTTAAAAAATAACGGACTGAAACCAGAAGATATTGATTTAATTGCTACCAATATAGGTCCAGGAAGTTTTACCGGAATAAGAGCCTGTACAACCGTTGCCAGAATTATGGCACAACAGCTCGACTCTAAAGCTGTCGGGGTTTCATCACTTGAAGTGTTATCAAACATTAACCCTCCTGATTCAATTGTTGCATTAGATGCAAGAAAAGAAAAGGCTTACTTGTATTACGATAATGAGATAAAAGGAGCGGTTCCGCTTAATGAAGTAAAAGAATTGTGTAAAGATAAAAAAATTATTACTGATAATAAATTAAAGCCGATTTTGGGCGGAATTTCTTATCAGGAACTGGAGGCTCCGCTTGGAGAAATACTTGCAGACCTCGCAATAAAAAAATCAACAGAGGTTGACTGTGACTGGCGCAAACTTAAGCCGTTATACATTCAGCCTCCTCCAATGGGATAGAGATATTTGTCGGTTATGTTTCTTAACAAATCGGCAAATTTTTTTATATACAAACATTTAAATATCAGGAGTATAGGTATGAAAGTCTTTGCTATTAATCCGCTACAATTTAACAAAACAAAACTCAGAAGCAATTTTGAGAATAATCAGTATGATTATTCTCAAAACAGATTATCTGTTTTGAATTGCCGACAGCAAGACACAGTCTCTTTCAACGGAAAAATCCCTAGTCTGGTAACACCTACTATGGAAGACCTGATTAACAAAACCAAAGCGGTTGATGTGTTAAGGTCTAACATCCTCCGACTTGCAAAGTATAAAATTCCATGCCCTTGCTGCGGGCATATAATGCTAGATATTGACAAATTTAATAAGTTTGAAGACAAAGTTCTGCAGACAACAAATCCTAAAGAATTATTAGCTCTTATCGACGGATTAAAACAGTATCTTCATCCTGTAGAATCCAGAATCTTTACAATGATGAAGCGCTTATCCAATGAGCACCCTGATATGACTCTTCATGAAATGCTGAGAGGAAAATTAAAAAAATCCGAAAAAAAGCTTATTTTTGAACAATCAAAAACGCTTGTATCCTTAGGGTTAATGAGCAGGAAGTTACCGGAAGATAAGGGGAAAGCAGTAAAATTACTTATCTCTGAAACTTATAACAGATTATTTGATCAAAGAGAAACCTCACGATTTAGTCGAAAAATATTCATCACTAAACTTGAAGACATATTGAAAGATTCAGATAACGATAAATTAAAATCAGAATTTATTGGCTGTGCTGCGAAATTACCAACAGCTTATAACAATCCTGATGCCTTTATTGTAAAATATGCAAAAAGGAATTATAAAGGAGCAAATCCAGACCAAAAAATTGCCCTAAGAATGCTGAGCAATTCACTGGCCACAACAGAACATATTAAACCTCGCAAAAAGGGAGGCGACAACAGTCCAGAGAATTTAGCTCTGGAATGTGCTTGTTGTAACAATAAAAGAAATCATGATTCACTTCTTGAACAAATTCTTCAGAACCCAGGAATGATATTAAATTATAAAAACTACATGAAAAGACTCTCTGAACTTCATCAGCAAAAAATATTAGAAAAATCGTATATTACAAGAACTAACAAGACGTATAATGAAGGCTCAAACGGACTTCTTAACGCAGAAGAAGTAATGAAGGAACTTAGTATTCCTAAACAAAAGCAACGTAAAAATGAGAAATCTGGAATAACCCCGACACTTGAAGAACGTCGGGCGGCAAGAAAAGAAAAATTAAAAAATAAAAAACTGCACTCCGGGAAAAATTCGTAAAATATTAATATTTGTAAAGCCTTTAAAAGAGAATATTAAACTTTTTATAAAAAAATGCCGATACCTTAAATGTACTTAGGAAAATTTAAGGTGTATTGAAGATGACAGATACAGGTGCATCATTTAACAGGCCATATAAACCGTTCGGATTTAATGTAAAAGTTCCGGAAATCGGAGAAAGAACACTAAAACTTGCGGAAGGAACTTTAACGGGAATTGTCGGTTCTCCAGTAGAACCGTTATTTAATTTCCTTGAAGAAAACGAAAAAGTATTTAACGGAGATATTAATTTTGAGATAAATAAAATGTTTGCACAAAACTTCACAATAGGTTCGGCAATGCGTATGGAAGATGAAAAAGTTAACGGAATGCCACCAAAGTTTGACATGCATTTTTAAACAAGAACTTATTTACTACCTACACTTACCTAACACTAATTTTAAGCCTTAAAAATAAGGCTTTTTTATTATGTTTACAAAGTTTGTCGTCTTAACCACTCCATAATAATATTTACCAAATATTCCTGCTCGTCGGGAGTAAGTTCTACTCCTTTAGGGAATTTATGCCACTTCCTTATGCATCCTCGACAACAAGTTGCCGTTGCATGCTGGGCTGTAAATACGGGATGCCCTTTTGTCGGAGTTTGTTTACCGTCATTTGGAATTATAGCAGGAGCGATACGCTTTTTAATAAAATCACGCGCGTGTTCTTGTATTTTTTCAAATCCTTTTTCTTGCAAATATAATCGGTCTTTCTCTTTAAGTTTAAATCGACTCCTGAAATCGGATTTAGTCAGCTTTTCAAAAATTTTTTCATACATAAAAGTGCCCCCTAATATCATAATACAACTTAATATTATTATCTAAAAAACTTTTTTTGAGGTATAATAATAGCGAATCAAAAGAAGTGTATAACAAAAAAGCGTGGAAGTTCACGCAGAAAGATGAAAGGTAATTATATTATGCCAATACCGGAAACAAAAAAATTTGAACTGGAAATCGGCGGTAAAACAGTTACAGTCGAAACAGGGAAGTATGCATTATCAACTAACGGTTCTGTTACAGTAAGATGCGGAGATACAATGTTATTTGTTCACTGTGTTGTATCAAAAGAGCCAAGAGTTGGGATAGATTTCTTCCCTTTACTCATTGATTATGAAGAAAGAATGTCTGCTATCGGAAGAATTCCTGGCGGATATAATCGTTCCGAAGGGAAAGCAAGTGATAAGGCTATTTTAATTTCAAGATTAATTGACAGACCTATCAGACCTCTTTTCCCTAAAGGATACAGAAATGATATACAAATCGTAGCTCAGTTGTTCAGCTATGACCAGCAAAATCAGCCTGATACTTTAGCAATGTTCGGTGCATCCTGCGCTTTAATGCTCTCAGGGGCTCCGTTTGAAGGTCCTATCGGGGCAGTAAGAGTAGGACGAGATGAACAGGGGAATTTAATCGCTAACCCAACTCATCAACAGGCTGCTAAGTCTGATTTAGATATAGTTGTTGCTGGTACACATGACAGCGTTATTATGGTTGAAGCAGGTTGTAAATTCGTTACAGAAGACGATATTATGAATGCTGTTGAGTTCGCTCAAATTGAAATCAGAAAACAATGCGATGCGCAACTTGAATTTGTTAAAGCGTGTGGTGTTGTCAGAGAAGAATTCGTTAACCCTTACGATACAACTGAAATTAAAAATATTATTGAAGAAACTGCACACGATATGATTTTTGATGCTTATCACAATTTTGACAGAACTTATCGTCAGGAAAAATTGGAAGAAGCTAAAAAATTAGTTAAAGAAAGAATTGAAGCTCTACCTGATGACCACAACATCAAAAAAATGATTGAGGAAACAGGCGTTGACTTTGTAGCGGAAGAATTCAAAGCAGCAGAAAAACATATTATGCGTGCAATGATTCTTGATGAAGGAGTTCGTGCTGACGGAAGAAAACCTAATGAAGTTCGTCCTATATGGTGTGAAGTAGGAGTTATTCCTCGAGCTCACGGTTCTGCAGTATTTACAAGAGGTCAGACTCAAGTTCTTTCTGTAGCAACTCTTGCAGGACCTGGTATGAAACAGGAACTTGATGGTGTTGATCCGCAAACTGAAAAAACTTATATGCATAAATACATATTCCCTGGATTTTCAGTAGGTGAAGTTAAAGCCTTAAGAGGCCCGGGAAGACGAGAAGTCGGTCACGGAGCTCTTGCTGAAAGAGCTAATATTCCGGCTTTACCAACTCAGGAAGAATTCGGATATACAATTCGTGTAACGTCTGATGTATTAGAATCTAACGGTTCAACATCCATGGCTTCCACCTGCGGTTCTTCAATGGCTTTGATGAATGCAGGGGTACCGGTTAAATGCATGATAGGTGGTGTTGCGATGGGTATGATTAAGGAAGAAGGACGGGAACCTGTTGTTTTAACAGATATTCAGGGAATCGAAGACTTCCTCGGAGATATGGACTTTAAAGTCACAGGAAATGATACAGGAATAACAGCTCTTCAAATGGATATGAAAGCTAAAGGAATTCCTAATGATACTTTAAGAAAAGCTTTGGCACAAGCTAAAGAAGGAAGATTACATATCTTATCAAAAATGAGAGAAGCTATTACAGAACCTGGACCTTTATCACCTTATGCACCAAGCATTACAACGATGACAATCCCGACAGAAGACATAGGAACAGTTATCGGACCGGGCGGAAAACAAATTCGTTCAATTATTGATGCTTCAGGTGCTGAAATCGATATTCAAGATAATGGTGTTGTGACTATTACTTCGAATGATCAAGAAGGAGCTCAGATTGCTTCAAGAATGATTAAGGAACTTACTTTCAAAGCAAAAGAGGGTATGGTTCTTAAGGGAAAAGTTGTAAGAATTATCCCTATCGGTGCATTCGTTGAACTTGCACCTGGCAAAGATGGTATGGTTCATATTTCTCAGGTTTGTCAAGAACGTATTGATAAAATTGAACCGCATCTGAATATTGGCGATGAAGTTATCGTTAAGGTTATCAAAATTGACGATAAGGGAAGAGTTAATCTCACAATCAAAGGGGTAACTGAAGAAGAAAAAACTCAACTTCAATAACAAACTCTAAAACAAGTAAAAAAATAACCTGATAAAAATTATCAGGTTATTTTTTTAGAGATTTTTTAACTCATGGAATTTTTCAGACTGTCTTCCAAAAGGACTAAATCTTGAATTTCTCCACTAGTCATGGTCTTATACAATAATAAATCATTCTTTTTTATAAAATCACCTACAATACTAAAGTTTCGGTATATCGGTGTTAAGAATGCTGCTGAATCATGATTAAAAAAGTCAAACATTACTCGTTCCATTTTGCCCATCTTGCTACCTAACGGAATATTTTTATCAGCAACAACACGTGCAGAACCACCATAAACATCTTTCAAATATTGAGCAAGTTTATTTTTGAATATATTTCTTGCTTCTTTATTTTTTATAAGAATTTTTGATAATGCCGCGAGAGTAATCGCATATGTTCGACCATCACCACTGGTAAAAGACTTCTCAATATCATAATTTGATAAAAGATCCATATATGAAATAGCTAATTTTCTTGATTCAGGTTCAGAAAGCTCTTTTTTATAAAAATAATACTGTTTATTAACAAAATCTTTCTTGTGATTGTAAAGTCCATTACTGTCAGCACTTAACTTTGTTAGTAAGTAATTATAATCAAGAATACCCGCATTGTAAATTTGTACGGACAATGACGGGGCAAGCTGAACAATTGCATCTGTAACAGCCTGCTCAGCAGCCTTTGAAGACTTAAAATTTCTGGCTGCATATTCTTTTTGGAATGCTAAATCCAAGTCTGCGGCTGCATCATAAGGAAGTAATCTATCATCATTTTTTATTTTTATATCTTGTGAATTCAATATAGATGTCAAAATGTAGGAATCAGAAACTCTTGGATCTGATTTTATAAAGTTAATAAGCCCCTTTGTATAAGCGGATGGAAGAACGGCTGTTTCTTTTTTCCAATATTCTTCTAAAGCCTCATTGAGATTAGAGCATATTGAAATAATTCCTTGCGGAGTTTTAAACTCGTAAACTTCCGCCCCATATTGAGAAGCAATATCTTCTAAAATCTCCCTTGTCAGCTCTGGAGTTTTCTCATCAGGAACTTCACCAGAAACAAACTCAATAGGAAAAGAGGTTTGATTATGTTCATCTTTAACTCCAAGAAGTTCATTATACTCTTCTTGTAGTCTATCATGTTCTGCATGTCTGGCCTCTCTCTCAGGCTTAATACTGTCCGCATACAGAAGAAGTTCTTTAAATTCCGGATTATTTCCATCAACACCATAGGCGTCAAAGAACAATTTTATTGTATCGGACATTGCCATTGCCTGCAATACCTTCATTTGAGGATGAGTAGCCCAATAATGGTTCATTCTATCAACCTGTTTTTTGGTAACCATATTCTCAAAACAGCTACGCATTTCATCAGAAGCATTAATTCGCTCAAGAGCAACCGTTACAATTTGTCCGAAATATTTTTGGACAAAAGATGCGTTTTCATTATCCTTGAAACCCTTGTTTTTGAGATTTTTAGACACAGCATCAGGGTTTGCACCGCCTGCCATAATAGCATCAGAAAAACCTCTCAGCTCCCTATCTGTAACTCTATATCTCGGTGGCTTTTGAGGAAGTTCAAAATTTCCTGATTTAATATCAGAAAGAGTCAACTCCTTTTTCAGAGAAGTTGAAATTCTTGAGCCATCAATTTTTCTCGGTCTATAAACATAAGGAAAATCTTCTCTTGTTGCTGTAAAGGATTTCCAAAAAGCATTATCCGGAAATTTAATACCATACGCAGCAGGGACAGAATAATCCAGCTCAGCATCAATCAATTCAGAATAAATAGGATTTAAATCCTTTTTAAAATCTTTATTAATCTCTTTCAAACTCTTGCCTTCTATATAAATCTTTTTCAACAAATACATGCCAAAATTAGAATTACCGTTTTTGAAAAGCGGAATATCATTCGTTTCGTTACTCAAAGTATCAAGTTCAGAGATTAACCCTTTACGAGCCTTGCGGTTAGGAATATCCGTCAGATTTTTAAATAACGGTTCATTTGGATAAATACGTTTCACCTGTTCAAGAGATTTTGCCTCATTAATATCATCAAACACAAATCTAAGCATCTGTGCTGGAGGCATGTTCTGTCTATCTTCATAATCTCCGTTTAAGTAATCCTTCATTGTTTCGGGCATCCCTTTTTTGTTAAAAGGTTGCTCATAAAAATTTGCAGGAGTTCTGAATAACCTTGCACCAAAACTCACATTATAATCCACATAAGCTATAGGATTATAGGAATATCCTCTTAATTCAGTAGTTGAATGTGCTTTTGAAACAGGTTTAATAATCTGTGAATGATTCGTACGGGGTAAAAAATCTATTCTTTGAATTTGCATATTTAATCCTTTTTAATTAATCAATAATAATCTATTTCCAGTATATTCTAAATTACCTCAAAAAAAAATTTTGTCATTTGTAATTCAGAAATTTTACAATTATTAAAATTTTTTATGCTAAAATGTACACATAGAAAAGGAATAAAAAGGGAGTAGAAAAATGTTTGATGTTATAACAATCGGAAGTGCCACAATGGATGTTTTTGTTGAATGCGAAGATGCAAATATTGTGTCTGTATTTTCAAAAAACAAAAAATCTGAATTTATGAGTTATCCTTACGGAGCAAAAGTAGAAATATCTGATTTTGCATCAAACGTTGGCGGTGGCGGAGTCAACACCGCGGTTAACTTTGCAAATCTCGGATTGAACACAAGTGCAATATTTAAAATTGGCGATGATATTTATTCTGATGGTGTTCTAGACTCATTTAAAGATAAAAATGTTGATTTATCAAATAAAATTCAGGACGCAAATGACAGTACCGGTTTTTCAATAATTCTTGTAAGTTTTCAAGGTGACAGAACCGTTCTTGCTCACAGAGGAGCAAATGCTCACATAAAAAAAACTGATATAAATTTTGATGCCATAAAAAATTCGAAACTTCTCTATATTGCACCTCTAAATGGCGAAAGTAATAAAGTACTTGACGATATAGTAAAATTTGCAGACGAAAACAATGTATATATTTGCTTCAACGCCGGAACTACAAGTATTAAAAGAGGATACAATTACCTAAAAAACATTCTGGAAACAGCACAAATTGTTGTAATGAATAAAGAAGAAGCATCTATGGCAACGCAAATACAGGTAAGACCGGATACCAGAGAAATAAAATATTCTGAAGAACTTATTCATCCGGATGTAAAAGAAATGTTCAAAAAATTAAAAGTAAGAGATTATCAAATAATAGTAATTACTGATGGAGGGAAGGGAGCATATGCATTCGACGGGAAGCATTACTATTATTGCCCTGTCTTTGAAGGACCTGTCGTATCAACACTTGGCGCGGGAGACGCATTTGCTTCAACATTCTGTGCAGCATTAGACAAAACAAGGCTTGATATAGGGAAATCACTCATGATGGCATCTGTTAATTCTGCAGGGGTCGTTTCTGAATTCGGTGCAACTCAAGGATTGCTTACATTTGAAGAGATTGAGGAAAAATTAAAACAACACCCTACATATCAATACCAAAAACTTAATCCTTAAATGTAGCAAAAAAATCAGCTATGTCATATTAAAACCTTTACAGATACAGATGGCTTCAATTGTTGACATTCTAATGTCCCGTTGAGCCTTTTCTGCATATGTAACACAGCTTTTTGACAAGTCAGAATACCATGCAAGTTTGTCGGCTGTAAGCCCTTGCTTTTTTTATTCTATCTGCGACTTTTTGATTTATATTCATTATTTTATACAACTTCTTGCAAAATTTCTGTTGAATGAAATTTTCTTGCCGAATGTAAATTGATATATGATTTTAAGAGTTCAAAGCACACCTGACAAACTTTTTCTGTTGCTTTTTTTTCGTACTCAGTAACTTCGTCAAATTCAGAATTAGCAAGCACTGATAAAAAATCTCTCAGTTTATAATGCATAACATCAGACAATCCGTAACTATGATTACACTCATGACAGACAACACCACCCATACGCACTGAAAAATACATACTTTCTTCTTGTATAGGATTTCCACAACATAAACACCTGTCGAGTTCAAGAGAAAAACCAGAAATTCGCATCATTTTTAACTGAAATTTTAAAACAGCAATTAAAACCCCAATTTTATCCTCAGCAAGAGAAATCGTATTTAAAGTTTCATACAATAAATCATAAATAACTGAAGAACAAGGATCATCCTCTACACCAAAATTGTTTATAACTTCCAGAACATACATTGAATAAAAAATTTTATCCATATTCTGACGAATTTTATTAAATGTATTTAAAGCCTCAGCCTGTGAGATTGTATCAAGATTTCTACCCTTATGGAGCATAAGCTTATTAGCTACAAGTAAATCCATACGAGCCCCAAGCTTACTTTTAGGCTTTTTAACGCCTTTTGCAACACCTCTTATTAATCCACGTTCACGTGAATACATAACAATAATCTTATCCGCCTCACTGAGATTATAAGATTTTAAATTAATCGCATCTGTAACAAAAGACTCCATTATAAATCATCCATATTACCGCCGTTAGCTCCGGTATAAACACCTTTAAGCATTTGAGCCAGTTCAATTCTGTCATCAGAATATTCCATAGCTACTTCTTCGGTAATCAAACCATTTATAAATAAACTATACAAAGACATATTCATTGTAATCATCGAGTTAAACGAACCTTTTTTAACAAGATCATAAATATTATCTAATTCGTCTTTTTCAATAAAATCTTTTACTGTTGAAGTCACAACCAGAACTTCGCAAGCCGGACGACGCCCCTGCCCCTCACGTAAAGGAACTAACTTTTGAGACACAGTACCTTTAATCAATGAAGCCAACTGATGACGAATTACATCACGGTCAGACGGCTCAAACATATTAATAATTCTATTAACTGTTTGCACGGCATCATTCGTGTGAATTGTTGCAAACACAAGGTGTCCAGTTTCAGCAGCTTTTAAAGCCGCAGTAATAGTTTCTCTGTCACGAATTTCACCGATAAATATAACATCCGGATCCTGTCTTAATGCAAACTTAACCCCATCAGGGAAAGATGCCGTATCAACAAGAATTTGACGCTGAGAAATAATACATTTTTTATTATTAAAAATAAACTCAATAGGATCTTCAATAGTAATAATATGTTTAGGATAATTGGTATTAATATAATCGATTAATGAAGCAATTGTTGTGGACTTACCGGCACCAGTCGGACCAGTAATAAGGACAAGCCCATGATTTAATTTTGCAAATTGTTCGATAGAAGGTGGAAGATTAAGTTCGTTAATTTTAGGAACATAGTAAGGAATAAGTCTTATAACAAGCTTATTTTTCCCTAATTGACGACTTAAGTTAACCCTGAAACGGGAAACGCCAGGGATTTCATAAGCAAAGTCCAAATCATAAACACTATCCATAGTGTCTTTAGTAGTTCTTGGCAACAAAGCATCATAAGCTCTGTCAACATCATCATCAGTTAACACAGGCATGTTAATTTTTAAAATTCTTCCATCTTTACGAACCGTAGGGTGTTCGCCAACAGCCAAATGCACGTCAGATGCACCAATCGCAACAGCCTTTCTTAAAAAATCTTCAATATCGAATTCCATAACTATCCTATCTTTATTCTCTCTTCTAGTACATTTTTATTATACCATCTTAAACTGATTATGACAAGATTTTCTAATAATTCCTATATTTGATGGATATTATAAAAGTTTATATTACAAATTCTTAACAATCAGAATAAAAAAGACAATTTTTTCTAAAAAAAAATCTTTATATAAATGTAAGGGATTTAAAATCATTTAAATTGGATAAAGAAAATAAGAACAATAAACGATAGAAATTATATAATAGACTTTATACTCTCTCTCTTAATATCCTCGTGTTTATTTAATGTTGCCTTTTTTCAGGCAACTTTTTTTTGCAAAATAAAACATATCGTATGGCATTTACGATATGTTTTATTTTTGAGATATTAAACCTGTTGAGGAATTTCTTTTAATGTTTCAAGATACTTAACAGCATAAACAGCCCCTACAGCTCCGTCAGCAGCGGCGGTAATAACTTGCCTTAAAGGAGTATTTCTCACATCCCCAACAGCATAAACTCCGTCAATAGAAGTTTTCATTGTCTCGTCAGTTATAATAAAACCTCTAGCATCCTGTTCTAACTGCCCCCTGAACATCTCAACATTAGGAGTCATGCCAATATATGGGAAAACACCATTAACACTGAGACTTGTAATTTCGCCTGTTTTAACGTTTTCAAGTACTGCTGTATTAACAAGATCTTCCCCCTTAATTTCTTTGACGACACTGTTCCAGACAAACTCTATTTTCTCATTTCTAAATGCTCTGTCCTGAACAATTTTATCAGCTCTTAACTCATCTCGCCTATGAATCAAATATACTTTACTTGCAAATTTTGTTAAATACATAGCTTCTTCAACAGCAGCGTTCCCACCACCAACAACAGCGACGATTTTATCTCTATAAAATGCTCCGTCACAAACTGCACAGTAACTTACGCCACGACCAACAAATTCTTGCTCTCCCGGGACATTCAATTTCATAGGTTGTGCTCCGGTCGCAATAATCACTGTTTTGGCAAAAATTTCTAATTCTTTTGTTTTTATAATTTTTGGGGAAGCTAATAAATCTACAGTTTCAAATTCCTGCATAGGGAATTTTTGAACTCCAAATTTATCGGCATGTTCCTCAAACTTCTCCATTAAATCATAACCGCCAACAGTAGAAAAACCAGGATAGTTTTCCAATTCCAAATAATTAGACGGCTGCCCTCCAAACATATTTATATCAATAACTGCCGTTGAAACAGCACCTCTGCTGGCATAAATAGCAGCAGCCAAGCCTGCAGGTCCCCCTCCAAATATGACTGTGTCAAATTCATACTTCTGCATTCTCAAAATCCTACCTTTCTAATATACTTGTACCAGAAATTTTCTCGCCGCGCAAGACATAAGTTGCCGTTTTTACACTAATTACAGAATTATTTACATCAGAAATTGTCTCAAGTTTCAAGTGGTTTATACCATTAAACTTGTCGCCTTCTAAAGTAATCTCAACAGTATCTGTCAATTTTTGCCTGTCATAATCCCCCTCTTTTGAAAATTTAACAGTATTTTTATTAACATAACTAACCGATATTGATGCACTCGCTCCGGTAAACGGATTACTAAGACTAATGACGTCACCAGTTTTAGATAAGTTCCAAATATCAACACCGGATTTTTTAAAATTAGGAGGACTGTCAGTTTCTTTAAGAACAGAGGCAACACGCCATGTTCCCATAAGAGATGCAGGAACCGACTCTGTTAATGATACTCCTGCAGAAAGCGTCTTTGCATAAACAGGAACCAAAACACCCAGTGTTATAATAACAGCAAATAAAATCTTTATTAATTTAGTTTTCATAATTAATATTTAAGAGTTAGTTAACAAAAATCAATCTACAAAGACTAAACAATTGACATTTTTTCCTGCAGAGCATGAGCCGATTCCTCGTATCCTGCGCGCCCCATAAGTGCATAAGTATAATTTTTTGCCTGTTCAACACCAGGCTGGTTAAATGTGTTAATATTATACAACTCACCAGCAATAGCAGTCTGAACTTCAAACATATAGAGAAGTTGACCCAAGTTATATCCGTCAACTTTATCAATTGTAATTGTCACAGTCGGTCTGTTATAATCCGTAAGAGCAACTCGAGTCGAATCAGCTTCTGCATTAATAAGTTGATTAATTGTTTTTCCACCCAAGTAACCTATCCCTGTATACTCAAAAATATTAGGAATTTCTAATGTCTTATCAAATTCTTTCACTCTTATAAAGTTTATAATTTTATTATTAGGGCCTTCATTATACAACTGAATCTGTGAATGTTGATCAGTCGCCCCGAGAGCCTTTACAGGAGTTGGACCAATATGAACATCGTTACCATCTTTATCTTTATTTTTACCCAAAGATTCGGCCCAAAGCTGCACATACCAATCAGAAATATATTTTAATCTACTTGAATATGGCATCATAACAGATATATTCTTTCCTTTTTTAGTATCAAGCAAATAATGGATTAAAGCATTTTGTGCGGCAATATTATCATGGATATTGGTATTTTTTAGTTCCAAATCCATATCCTTAATTCCGTTTATAATAGAATCAATATCAATTCCGACAAGAGCCAAAGGCAATAAACCAACAGCAGAAAATACTGAAAACCGTCCACCAACATCATCAGGGACAACAAAAGTTTTATAACCTTCTTGCTCTGCAATTTGTCTTAAAATTCCTGTTCGTTTATCAGTAGTTGCAACCACATTATATCTATAGTTATCACCAAGTTCTTTTTCTAACCTGTCTTTTACAATCATAAATTGCGACATTGTTTCAGCAGTATCGCCTGATTTAGTAATTACATTAACCAGAGTTTTCTTTAAATCAAGAAAATCCAGCAATCCAGTCATAGTATCAGGGTCAATATTATCAAGAAAGAAAATTTTCGGAAGCCCTTCTCTTTGTTCATCAGATAAAAGATTCCAATAAGGTTTCAAAAGAGCCTCTGTAAGAGCCATTCCACCAAGAGCAGATCCTCCAATCCCGAGAACTAAAATATTTTCAAATCTATCTTTTACCATAGAGGCATATTCTTTTACATACCACAAAGTTTCCTCGTTATACCCAAGATTCATCCATTGTAGCCATTGACCTGGTTTATCTTTTCTTTGATTGAGATTTGCAATTATATGTTTTATAGTATCTTGATAATTTGCAAATTCCTGATTTATGTCAAGTCCATTTTCTTCTCCCACAACCAATGCATCAGCGTTTTTGTAGTTCAAATTAATCATTTATGCCCCTCTTAAAATAACCTTTCGTAACCTTATTATCATATAAATATATTTCGGATTCAATACACGTTGGTGCTACCCTTATTATATATACTGAAGGCTAAAAAACAAGATATTAACAAATAATTTAATAATTATTAACGCAGATTAGTACTTATACTTAATTTCCCATCCATCATTTATTACTTGCATCATACAATTTTGGAAATTGCCATCTTTATAACTGCAATTTGATTCGGTCAAAGGAGTACAATAATATGCCCAGCTATCACCAACGCCACACTCAGGAGAACCCTGAGGTATTATAGCCTTTGAATCCATTACAAACACCGTAAACATATTTCTACCCTCTTGTGGATATTTTCTTTTACTACCACCAGAATCTTCCCCCCATCGTGTAATATACCCCATCCTATTTTGGTCAGTAAAAATTGTAATCTTAAGCCTAAAAAAGTTATTTTTATTTTTTGTATGATAATACATATCATACGGGAACGGTTCAATAAAATAAGCATATGCACTTGGAGAACGTAGGTAAAAAGCAGAAGATGATGCAGAAATTGTTGTACACCCATAATATGGGGTTCGGGACCAGCCGCCTTGAGAATTTGTAAAATAACTTATCTGCCAATTTTGTTCACTAGTGCAATGATGCATTTCTTGAAACTTTTGTTTTTCTTTTAAATATAAAGCAAAACTTCTCGAAAAATCGCCACTTCTTTCTGGACACTCAGATAACAGAGATATGCATCCGTTATCAACTGCGTACATTTGAATATAGTTTCCTAAATCGCTATAAGCTCTCCGAAGAATTACCGCATTGCGTTTTCTCTCAATATTTTCTATAATCATAGGCAAAAGTAAAGCTGCAACAATACCGATAATGCCTAATGTAATTAATACTTCCGCTAGAGTAAATGCGCTCTTATTTTTTTGTTTGAGAGAAGAATATTTAAATAAGTAGAAGTACTGTCCCCACTTAGATAGAGACGCCCCCCCCCCCCCGTTTTGCTTACTATATTTGATTTTCGCATATCTCAACCCTCCATTTTTCTTTAGTATAAACTACTTTCGTACATTTTTCAAGAGGGAAAGAAGAGAAGTTTGAATAATCGCACTCAGTAAAATAGATGAAGGATCAGTCCAATATATTTGCTTAAGCTTTACGAACTGCAATCTTTTCTGTTTTCTTTTGCAATTTAGATCTTTTTTCTTCCTCAAATCTTTTTTGACTATAACCGTAAACAGCATATATTAAAAATCCGATTAACAGCCACAACGGGAAATAAATTGAAGACGTTCTCAAAAATTTCATTGAATATATCATCAATCCACCACATGTCAATATTCCTAATATCGGGAACAACGGACAGAAAGGCACCTTAAATGGGCGTTCCCTGTTTGGTTCTGTTTTCCTCAGAATCAATACAGCAATACAGATAATTATAAAAGATGTAAAAGTTCCAAAATTGCATAACTCAGCGGAAATATTTAAATCCATAAATAAAGAACATACAATAACAACAATTCCAGAAATCCAAGTCAAAACATGAGGAGTTCTATATTTTTTATGTATTAATCTCAAAGATTTCGGCAAAAATCTGTCACGGCTCATAGCGTATAATATTCTGGTAGTCCCGAGCTGATAAATCAGCAGAACTGAAGTCAAAGCGCAAAGAGCTCCAACAGAAATAAATCCAGCAAGCCAATCCATTCCGATAACTCTCATAGCATGAGCAATAGGAGCCTGAGTATCAATATGGTTTAACGGCACGGTTCCTGTCAAAACAAGAGCAACACATACGTATAAAATTGTACACAAAATTAAAGTTCCCAGAATTGCAACAGGCAGATCTCTCTGTGGGTTTTCCGTCTCCTCTGCGGTAGTAGATATTGCATCAAAACCTATGTATGCGAAAAATATCAAAAATGCTCCCATAAAAACACCTTCAAAACCGTTAGGAGCAAATGGGGTCCAATTTTCAGGTTTAATATAAAAAGCCCCGAAAATTATAAATGAGAGAATCATAAACATATTTACACCAACCATAATACTGGCAAATCTTGTTGATTCTTTTACTCCCTTAATTAAAAGCATTGTGAGAACAAGCACGATAATTATAGCCGGCAAATTTATTGCAAACGGAATATGCCCAAATAGAAACGGCATTTTATCATGAACATCTAAACCATATTTATCACAAAAAGAATACATATACCTATAATCGTTTCTTAACCAAATCGGGAAATTAACAACAAAAGAAGGAAGGATATGCTTAAAACCTTTTAAGAATTGGGTTAAATAACCTGTCCATGCACTTGCTACAGTAATATTTCCTATCGCATACTCTAGCATTAATATCCAACCTACCATCCAGGCCATAAATTCACCCATAGTCGCATAGGTATATGTATAAGCACTACCAGCAACTGGAATCATAGCAGCAATCTCTGAATAACAAAGAGCCGAAAAAACACAGGCTACAGCCGCCATTACCATTGAAATTATAACGGCAGGACCGGCACCGACATTTTCAGGCCCACCCTGAATTGCAGTCCCAATAATTGTAAAAATTCCTGTTCCGACAACTGCACCGATACCTATTACTATCAGGTCAAAAACATTCAAAGTCTTTTTTAATTCCGATTTTTTACTTGTAGCAATAAGTTCATCCGTACTTCTTCTGGTGAAGGCATTTTTTATTATAGTTTTAATATCCATTATTTCAATAATTCCTGTCTTCTGTGTTCAACTTTCTCGTAGTGAACTTCATTTTCATACTTTCTATTGCTTCTAAAACCGTAGTTAAAGTATATAATACCGCCCAAACCTAACCAAACAGGGAATAACAAAGCGGAAGTTGTAAGCGATTGCATAGAGTATAACATCAACCCCCCACAACAAAGAATACCTAAAGCAGGGAACCATGGAGAAAAAGGTACTTTAAAAGGTCTTTCTCTGTCAGGATCCGTATGACGGAGAATCAATACCGCAACACATACAACTATAAATGAAGTAAATGTACCAAAATTACAAAGCTCAGTTGCAACATTCAAATCTAAGGTCATAACACCAATAATTGAAAGTACACCAACAAGCCAAGTTAAAAGATGTGGAGTTTTGTATTTAGGGTGCAAAGCCTGCAAGGCTTTTGGTATAAAATTATCACGGCTCATTGCATATAAAATTCTGACAGCTGCAAGTTCCATAACAAGAAGTACAGAAGTGAGTCCGGCGAGCGAACCAACCGAGATCAAACCAGCAACCCAATCCTGATGGGCAATTTCTGTCATAACGAAAGCCATAGGTGCTTTCAAAAATGCAGCAGGGACCTCCCCTGATGTTGGATACATACCTGTCATAACAAGAGCCACAAGTACATAAACAACAGTAGCCGCAATCAATGAGCCTATAATACCTATCGGTAAATCTCTTTGAGGATTTTTACATTCCTCTGCAACAGTTGCAATAGCATCAAAACCGATATAAGCAAAGAATATCAAAAATGCTCCCATGCAAACGCCTTCCATTCCATTTGGAGCAAAAGGAACCCAGTTTGCAGGTTTTACATAAAACATACCAACGAGAACAAACAGAGCAATTACTGCAAGTTTAATAAACACCATTATTCCTGCCATTTTTGCTGAATCCTTTGTTCCTTTAATAAGAACCAGCGTAGATAATATAATAATAGCCGCAGCCGGTAAATTTATACAGAAAGGAATTCCAAAAATTGTAGGAATTGCAGTATGCGGATCAACACCTGAGGCGATAAGTGTTTTAGTAGCGGAACCAATATCACTTACAAGCCAGATCGGAGGATTTGATATAAAGTGAGGCAAAATATTAGAAAAACCTCTTAAAAATTGCATTAAATGATTTGACCAGGAAGAAGCGACAACAATAAAACCTATCGCATATTCCAGCATCAAAACCCATCCTACCATCCAGGCTGCAAATTCGCCCAATGTTGCAAAAGTGTAAGTATATGCACCACCAGCAACGGGGATCATGGCCGCAAATTCACAATAACATAATGCGGAAAAGACACAAGCAAATGCAGCTATAATCATTGAAACTGCAAGAGCAGGACCTGCACCGACACTTTCAGGCCCGCCGGCTGCTGCAATACCAACAACCGCAAAAATACCCGCACCAATAATTGCGCCGATACCAAGAATAATTAAATCCCAAACGCCAAGCGTTTTTTCTAAACCTTCGGTTTTTGCATCCTCAAGCATTGCATCAGGATTTTTTACCTGAGTAATTCTACGCAAAAAATTCTTACTAAAAGTAGGGTGATGAAATTTTTTAGCCATTTATATTCCTTCTGTTTACTTGCAAAGAGGAAATCCCAATTCCTCTCTTTGGGCTACATACAATTTGGCAACTGCAGAAGCCATTGTTCTTACTCTGTTTATAAAATTAATCCTTTCATCTTTACTGATGACACCGCGTGCATCAAGAAGATTAAAAGTATGGGAACATTTTAAGACGTAATCATACGCCGGCAAAACAAGTTTTGCATTAATACAATTATCAACTTCTTTTTGATACAAATCAAACATTGTAAACAATGATTTTGCATCAGAAATTTCAAAGTTATATTTAGATTGTTCTATTTCATTTTGTAAGTATATATCACCGTATTTTAAAGTATCGTTCCACATAATATCATAGACGGACTCTTTATTCTGCAAATACATAGCAATACGCTCAAGTCCGTATGTCAATTCCAGAGCAACAGGCTTAACTTCCAATCCGCCTACCTGTTGGAAATAAGTAAATTGTGTAATTTCCATCCCATCAAGCCAAACTTCCCACCCGACACCTGCGGCACCAAGAGTAGGTGATTCCCAGTTATCTTCAACAAAACGAACATCATGCTCTTTTAAATTTATCCCCATGGCTTCCAAACTTTTTAAATAAAGTTCTTGAGCATTATCCGGAGACGGCTTTAAAATAACCTGAAATTGATAATAATGTCCCAAACGATTAGGATTTTCCCCATATCTTGCATCCGTCGGACGTCTACAAGGCTCTATCATTGCAGTATTCCATGGTTCAGGTCCCAATGCTCTCAAAAAAGTTGCAGGGTTCATTGTTGAAGCACCTTTTTCTATATCATAAGGCTGTTGGATTATACATCCATAGTCAGACCAAAATTTTTGTAAATTAAAAACCAGTTTTTGAAAATTTAACACCATAACTTATTCCAATATTGTACTTTATACACTAGTTCGACCATAATAAAACCAAAACAACTAAATTGCAAGGAAAATTACATAAATCTTAACTTAACGAAATATAAGATTATGAAAAGCTTGATTATAATTGGGGTTAGATGTTTAATATATTTATATAAAATAAGGAGATAAAGATGGCTGATAAGATTATAATTTTTTCCGGGAAGCAATACTCTGGCAAGGATACAGCAGCAAAAATAATGCTTGAAGAAATGCCTGAATACAGAAGATGCGCTATGGGAGATATCATTAAATTAACCTATGGAAAAGAAAAAGGATTAACATATGAAGAAATAGAAAAAAACAAAGCAAACTATCGACAGGACTTAATTAATCTAGGGAACTGGGGACGGGCACAAGATCCTGATTACTGGTTAAAAAAAATCATAGAACAGGATGGAAATATTATTGTAACTGATGTTCGGGTACAACACGAGTATGAAGTTTTTAAAAACGCAGGAGCAATTTCGATACGTGTGGAAGCCTCACGGGAGAATAGAATTAAACGTGGAGGAGAACTTATAGGAGAAAACGATGTAACCGAAACAGGATTAGATGATGTTACAGACTGGGATTATATTATAGATAATAATTCTGATTATGAATATTTAAAACAGCAAGTTGAAAAAATAATCTTAAAATTAAAAACTAAATAAAAACTCAAAAACAAGAATGTTAATAGCTGTGTAACTATTTTTTTAACGGTTCAGGATAACAATCCCATTTTATCAATGTATTTTTTCTAAACCAGGTTAATTGCCGCTTGGCATATCGCCTTGTATTTTGTTTTAATCTTTCTATTGCCTCACTAAATGTAGAAACACCATCCAAATATGATATTATTTCCTGATAACCGATTGTGTATAACAAATTAGGGATTCGTCCATGATATTTTAATAGCTTCTGAGTTTCTTCTACCATACCATCTTCAATCATTTTTTCCACACGATTATTAATCCTTGTATACAGAATTTCTCTCGGAAAATTTCTGCCAATCCATTCGACTTCAAACTCATTTTCACTCCCGATTCCACGGACCTCACTCAAAGGCCTACCAGAAATTTCTACAATTTCAATTGCTCGAATAAGTTTTTTTCTGTCATTAGGTTCAATTGTTTGTGCCCCATCTTTATCAAGTTCCATAAGTCTAGAGTATAAATCTTCAACAGGAAGCTCTTTTAAACGTTCCCTGAGGTCATAATCTGGTTCAACTTGAGGCATAATATAATTTTCCAGAAGAAGTCTGAAATATAATCCGGTACCTCCAACAACAATCGGAGTTTTTCCACGCTCTAAAATTTCATAAATACATTTTTTTGCAGCCTGCGCATAAAGCCCGCCGGAATATTCAATCTCCGGTTCTACAATATCCATCATATGATGAGGAATTCCATCTTGCTCTTCTATAGTAGGTTTTGCACAGGTTATGTCAAACCCCTTATATACAAGTCGGGAATCAGCAGAAATAATCTCCCCATCAATTTTTTTTGCAAGTTCTATCGAATAAGCAGTCTTACCGCTAGCGGTTGCTCCAACTATCGCTATCACTTTGGGTTTCGATTTCTTCAGGTTTGTTAAACTCTTCGTCATAGTATGAAAATATTAACACAATAACATAAACAATAAAATAGAAATATATAATTGTCATTATCATATAAGCAATCGGGTGCAAAAATGCAAAAGTACTTAAAAATGATATGGATATATTTAAAAAGTTTATATAAATAAATAGTAACAAAGATTTACCAAATTTTACAAACAATTTATATATAGACGTAAATAACGCTATAATAGGATTTTTGTCTCTATAAATAATTTCCGGCATCCAAAGCATAATAAAAAACAAAAATAGGGATGTAGTACAGGCAAAACAAAAATTCAACTTTAATAAAGCTCCAAGCTGTTCCGGAGAAAGAGAATTAAAAAAATTAATCAGTTCCTGCGAAGAATTAATTACAGTATTCATTTGAGACATACTAAAATTTATTTCTCTAATAAAAGGAAGACTTATATGATAAGTTATAACACTTACAAGTAAAACACCCAAAATAAACATCACTGACACAATTATATATGTTAGAAAATATTTTCCTATACCAACAGGAAATGCCTGAATAAGATTTAGAGACTCGCTTGCCTTATCTTTATCCAATATAAAATTTTTTTTGGAAAATTCAACACACTTTTTCGCCATATAAAACCAGCCGGAACAAAAAGCACTTGTCATAAACAGGATAGTTACAGCTGACAGAATAAATTCCGGAATAGTATCTACAACTTCTTTTGAATACATAATATATAAGGAAATAAGCCACATGAATAATACAAGAGGCGTTGCAAGGATTATTCCTTCATTTGTAGCTCTAAAACTATCGCGAAAAAGTTTAAACATAATTACATTTTTCCTTAATTAAAATTTTTTTAATCCAATACATTACTTAATAGTTTCTGCTTGTTTTTTATTTTGAACAGCAAGCTTTCTTTTCCTTCTACGCATAAGATCAACAAAAGCTTCAAGACGTGTCAAATAACCAGCCTTTCCTGTCTGTTCGTCCATAATCAAAGGTAGAATAGGTACTTCACAATTTTCTCTCATTGCTGGGAAGATATTCTGAGACATAATCTCAGGCATACATGTAAAAGGACTAATATGGATAATTCCATCAATACCCCTTTCCTCAGCATAAGCAACATCTGAAACACTTTCCAGAGCGTCTCCTCCTATATCACGCATAAGATAAGGTTTTGCCAGACGATTTGCCCTTTGGAGGTGTGTTTCACCTTTTTTAAAAATTTTAGGAATAATAGCATCCTTTAAAAAGCCACTTACAGTAAGACTCTTTCTTGTTTCAACTCCCATCTTACCAAGTTCTTTTACAATATCTTGATTTGAAAATCTGTCACAAACAAGATAAATTTCACCGGTAATATCTACATGTAAAACTTCTCTGTTTTCATCCAGTTTAACCTTATCCATTTCTGCAAAAGCCAAATTTTTAGCTCTGTTCATCTGGCGCGTATTCATTGCTTCATCTACTATCTTTAACGCCTTTTTAAAAGCTTTCTCGGAATCTCCATACACAACTTCTCTTGCACGACAATAAGATAATTTTGCCTGTAAATCATCTAGCAAAAACACTTTTCTTATAGCCAGTATAATAGCTTTTGTAAAAAGGACATAATCCTTTTTACCGCTAACCTTAACAAGAAAGTCATAAAGACCTTTAATGCCATCATATAAAGTCAACTCAAGATAATTCGCTTTATACCCCATATCATGCAAAGCATTATTAATACAAGCGCCATATTCTCCTAAGCGGCAACAGCCTGGAGAAGCAATCATTGCAACATAATCTGCACCGCCTTCAATTGCTTCTATAAAGTTTCCCAAAATAAGTTTATAAGGAAGACAAATAGCCTCCGGTGAATTTTTGGTTCCCAAAGATAATGTCTTTTTACTTGTATATGGAGGAATAAAAGGTTCAACTCCAATCTTTCTCAATGCTGCCGACCAAGCTATATATATATTTCCCATATGAGGAAATGCTACTTTTATTTTCTTTTTATCGTTTGTCATATTCAATTTCTCTTTATTAATTACAAGGTAAATTTCAAATCTGGATGGCGTGCGGCAAGAGTTTCATCCACTCGTTTTACGGGTGTAGAATGAGGTGCTGACAAAACCTTCTCAGGCTCTTCTTCAACTTCTTTTGAAATCTGAATCATAGTGTCAACAAACTCATCCAATTTCTCTTTTGTTTCCGACTCTGTAGGTTCTATCATTATTGCCTCATGAACAATAAGTGGGAAATAAACAGTCGGCGGATGAGCATTTCCATCCATTAAACGCTTTGCAATATTTAAAGTTGAAACACCGAATTGTTTTTGCCTATCGCCAGATAAAACAAATTCATGCATACACGGTTCATCATAAGGTAAATCGTAATACTTTTTTAGTTTTTCTTTCAAATAATTAGCATTTAAAACAGCGTTTTCGCTCGCCTCTTTAAGATTATTACCCATCATAAGGATATAGGCATAAGCCCTTACGAGCACGCCAAAATTCCCATAAAAAGACTTAACCGCACCTATAGAATTCTTTATATTATAATTTCTATAATACTTTTGTCCGTCAAAATCTATAACAGGTACAGGCAAAAAGTCTTTTAATTTTTCAACAACACCGACAGGTCCTGCTCCAGGCCCACCACCTCCATGAGGGGTTGCGAAAGTTTTGTGCAAATTTAAATGAACAACATCAAACCCCATAAGTTTAGGATTTGTATATCCCATAATTGCGTTATAATTTGCACCGTCATAATATAGAAGCGAACCATTATCATGCATCAACTTTGAAATTTCAAGGACATTTTCTTCGTACAAACCAAGAGTATTTGGATTTGTCATCATAATAGCAGCAACGTCTTTATCTAAAAGCCGTTTTAAATCTACCATATCAACCTGTCCTCTATTATCAGATTTAACTGAAACAATCTCAAAGCCACACATATGAGCGCTTGCAGGATTTGTGCCGTGTGCAGAATCAGGTATTAAAACTTTTTTTCTGTTATCATTTATACTCTCAAAGTATTTTTTTATAACCATCATACCTGTAAGTTCACCATGAGCCCCTGCAGCAGGCTGGAGAGTAACTGCCTCCATGCCTGTAATCTTCTTTAACGCCTCCTGCAAATTGTACATTAGTTTCAATGCACCCTGAGCGTGTTCATCAGCCAAAAGAGGATGTAAATTTGTATGTCCTTCAAGAGATGCAAGAAGTTCATTAACCTTAGGGTTATATTTCATTGTACATGAACCGAGAGGATAAAAACCTTTTTCAATACAGAAATTTCTGTCAGAAAGTTCCTTATAATGTCTCATAACTTCCAGTTCACCAACTTGTGGAAGTCCACATTTTTCAGTTCTCAAAAAAGAGCTTTTCAAAAAGCTCAAATCTTCAATTTCATTTGTTAAACTAATCCCCTCAGTGTTATTACTTTTTTCAAAAATTGTTTTCATTAAATAACCCCGCGTTTTTTCAAATCTTTTTTAACCTTATCTAACCCCGCCTGAATAATTCTTGAAATTCTTGATTGAGAGATATCAAATTCCTCAGAAATTTCTCTCAGCTTTTTCTCTTTAAAAAACTTATATTCTATTAACTCTCGTTCCCGTTTAGGCAAACGCTTAATAGCTTCAACGATTTCAGCTTTAAGTTCCAAAAACTCAACAGCCTCATCAGGAGTCTTCTCTTCAGCTTTAATCTGAGTAGGAACCTCAGAATCCTGCATTTCATCAATAGAAAGTATTGTCTTATATACTTCACACCTTACTTCCTGACTATCACTTTCTGCTTCAGCCTCCGCACGCTGCCTGCGATTTTTTAGAGAATACCACTTATACCGTCGTCTAACTTCATTTCTGATAGCCCATTTTATCGCAGTTGAGAGGTATGTATTATTATAATGCTCCGGAGGATTTGCTTTAAACAGAATATATAAAGTATGATTGCCAATATTTATAAGTTCCGGAAGCTCAACAAGGTGGGATACAGAGAACTTTTGATATTCCACTTTTGCAATTGTTTCTATTAAATTTTTATAATCCCTAAGATTTACCTTTTCACCGGCCGGCATACTATAACATCCAATTCTGTATAATTACCTATCTGCATTTATATCTTATCAGAAAAAAAAATAGATGACCAGATAATGTAATTTTGCTTAACATAAGTTAAATTTGTCGTGAAAAAATAACGAAAGGGTATATACAAATGAGAGTTTTATTTTGTACAGACGGATCAGATATAAGCTTCAATGCCTTATATAATTTTGCGAAATGGGGAAGAGATGCTGTTATTGATGCAATATGTATTATAGACTGGAGTTTTTTACCAGATAGTGTAGCCATTGAGTCCAGTGGCTTTGAGACATCCTGTGCAAACGTTGCTAATAATATTCTGGAAATCGCACAGGAAGTTACAGAAAAAGTCGGGCTTATGTTCGGAGAAAAAATTAAATACTGTGGAGAAACTGTCTCAAGCATCCTCGAACAAGCAACAAAACAGAATTATGATTTAATCCTTATGGGCTCGCACGGAAAAAAGGGGATTCAACGCTGGCTTGGTTCAGTCTCAAGAGATATAGTTAATAACGTTAATACCTCAACTTATATTACAAAGAGCAAAAATGAATGCCATAAAGTATTATTTGCTGCAGATGGAACTTCTAATTCCAGATTCGCAGCATCAGAAGCTATTAAATATTTAGATTTAAGAAATAAAGAAATTTATATATGCATGGTTCTTGAAAATCCTAATCTACTTTTCCTTGAAGGAGCACTTGACTCACACTGGCTAATGGAAATAGAAAACCAGCAGAATAAGTATGCAACAAGAATTATTATGGAATTACAGGAAGAACTAAAAAAATATGATCTTAACGCGGACAAATTTGCAATACTTCAGGGCAATCCGGCTGAAAAAATTTCTGAATTTTCAAAAAAAGAAAATATTGATTTAATAATTACAGGAACAAGACATTCAGGGAAAAACAATTTTCACGGCTCAGTGAGCAAAAGGATTCTTGAAATTGCACCTAGTGACGTAGTAATCTTTAAGTAATATCTTTATAGAATATTATAGGAATCAACAGAACGACAGTCAGCTTTTCTTATATATTCCACCCCATATTTGTCAGCGATAAATTTTATATTATAGGCAGCAGAGATTATTATAATCCTGCTGTTTTTGTATTGCTCGAAATTTTGTACTTGTTCGATCAGCCATTCTCCAGCATATAACGGCAGGTAATCACTTTCCATTTGCATATCAGTTAAAATGATATCAAAAGGATTATCTGAATTGGAATAAAGAAGTTCATTAGCTTCAGAAGCGGAGGAAGCCGTTATTATATCAAATTTATTCTTATAAATTTGTTTTATAGAATCTTCATGATATCTACGCCAGCTTGCTGCATCGTCAACTATTAATATTCTACTCATATGATAATTATACCATATAAAAAAATGCCGGAGTATAAAGTCCGGCATTAAAAAGTGTTAGATTTTTATTTTTCTATTGGAATATATATAACAAGATCTTTACCTTCACGAATTTTTGTCATATTCGCAAGATTAACATCGTCATCAAACATATAATTTTGTGATACTTTTAAAATTCTTTCGTGCCCGTGTCTATCAGAAGCACCTGCCGCAGTAATTGTTAAAACGTTACCGTTTGCAGTAACTTCTACATTTTTTTCATCATTGTCAAATGGTCTTAAGTCTACATAAACTTTGTAATTTTTATCCGCTTTTTCAAGACGAATATAACTTTCATTTCTTTCTGCAAAACGCATTCCTTTGCGTATTTGTCTTTCTGCCATTTTATCCATATATCTGGCATCAGATCTCATCATATTTTCCATTTTACGCATCTGGACAGCAGGATCAAGCATTCTTTTGAAATGCCAATCTGTTACAACATAAAAAGCAGCAAATGCTCCAAAAAATACTAATAACGCAATACAAATATGCTTAAACAGCGGATGTCTACATAAAAAACAATCATCATGATGAGAATATTCTCTGTTTTCTTCCATCGAAAAGCTCCTTTCTTTGAGTGACACTCAAATATAATATTTCAATCAAAAAATATTTGTCTATTGCCTGCCACGGCTAACTCTAAAAATATAAGGGTTGCATATCAGATAAACATATGATATACTGTTTATGTATCAATTGGAGGGTTAGGTGTATGGCAAAAATTTTAGTAACAATGCCTGATGCATTTTTAGACAAAGTAGATGGTCTCGCAAATAATGAACAAAGAACCCGAAGCGAATTAATTCGTGAAGCTTTGAGAACTTATATGAGAAGGGTTTCAGCCCGCCAAATACAAAGAGCGGATGAAAATGCGAAAATACTTGAAAACCTGCTCGGTTAATCGAACAGGTTTTCAAAAAATTTATTCATCATCACTTCTGGCAACTACTGTGGTAATTAATTCACCATAGTTATTAACGTGCCCGTCAGTTTGTTCAATAATCCAAATATAATTTTCTTTATTTTCTATTGCCTTATTCCCTCGTTCTACGGCTTTATCATAATCCGTAAATTCTCCTACAAGAGTTTTTGAAAATTCGTTTTCATCTTTTTCAGTATAAACGTGATACATATAATATCTCCTTTCACTTATAAATATACGGCTTTAATTTTTTTTTTGCAAGCAAAATTATTCATAGTTTTTATCAAGTCCGTTCAAATGATTATTAAGTTTTCTCTGAAGTTTCCCTTTTGCATAATCTATAGCTCTTACCTCATTATAAAATATATGATTCTCTCCAATTTGAGAAACAATCTCGTGTTTTTCAAGCTGATTATGAATATCATCATTGTTTACAACCAACAAGATTTTTATGTGCTGAGCATTCAGCCTGAGGACAATATCCTCTAAAGCAAAAATAGCAGATATATCAAGAGTAGAATCAGAATCATACACAAGTATAAGATATTTTGTGCCAAGCATCTCATCAAAATGTGACACAAGCTGGGTTGCAGAACCGAAAAAGAACTGTCCGTTTATATGGACAACACGAATTTTGTGCTTAAAATCTTTTTCGACAAGCCTTTCCATATTCTGAATATCATTATCATAAACTTCTTTATGTATTAGAGTTGTTTTATCTGCAAGCCTTTTCGCATACAGTAAAGAAGCAAGCACAATTCCTACTCCCACTGCGGCAATAAGGTTATAAAATACAGTAAGCAGAAATACAACACCCAGAACATACAAATCATCTTTAGGAGCATATTTTATAACTTTTAACAGTTTAAAATCAATAATATCATACCCTATCTTGATCAAAATTCCCGCAAGAACAGGAAGCGGTATTTGTTCAACAAATCCGGAAAAAATTGACAGGCAAAAAATAAGAGCTATTGCTGTTATTATAGATGCTCCGCGCGTCGAAGCACCTGTTTTTAATGCAGCAACAGTTCTCATCGTAGCAGCAGCTCCAGGCAAAGTTCCTGTAAAAGAGCACAGAATATTACCTATCCCCTGCGGAATAAGTAGTCTGTGCGGAGGCGTATTTGTTTTCGTAATAGAATTTGATACAAGTCCGGTAAGCAAAGTTTCTGATGACAAAACCACAGCAAGCGTCAGTGCATAATTAAGATAAGTTATAAAATCATGCAAATTTGTTTTTGGAATTACAATTTGTGGGAAACTTGCCGAAATTTCTGATATCTTTGCAACATTAAACCCGAATTTCATCGAAATAAGTGTACATAAAATAAGCGCTATAATTTGAGAAGGGATTATTTTATTAATAGCTTTCGGTGTACAAAATATGATAATAAGAGTTAAAAGTCCTAAAATAAAAGCATCAAAATTAATAAAATGCAGTGTTAAGAAAAGATTTTTTATACTTTCTATAGTGTTAGAAAACGGTTGTAACCCCAGAAGAGGATTTAACTGCATAATAATAATGATAGCTCCAACCCCATTCATAAATCCGGAAATGACAGGATAAGGCACATATTTTACTATCTGTGGAAGCTTTGTCATCGCCAAGATCAACTGAAAAACTCCGGCAAGAAAGACAATAAAAATAACAGAACTCAAATCTTTATTCAAGGCATGCATAATCGAGGCAATAACAATGGCGACAGGCCCTGTAATTCCAGAAATCATAGGGACTTTTGAACCCAAAATTCCCGAGATAAAGCACAGGATAATAGCCCCCCAAACACCTGCACCAGCTCCGAATCCAGTTGCAACGCCAAAAGCCAAAGCTTGAGGAAGGGCAATAATTGCGGCATTAATTCCACCGAACATATCCCCTAAAAAAATTGTTGACAACCTCTTGAATTTATCCATAAAACGAGTATATCATAAAAATTTAATCTTTATGGAACTTACGCCACTTAAAGTTTGGATAAGTTCTTCTGATACTTCCCCAGTCAACTTCTGTTATAACATCAAGTTTTTTTCGTCCTGTCTCCCAATCCTTTATAAAATCAGCACAGGCATGGTCCATAAAATGAAGTCGTTCTGCACAGACATAAACATTTTTATCTGAAGGCAAATGATCAAATATATCTATCAATTGTGGGAGCTGAATAAAAACTATATTCCCCGAGAGCTTAACAACAAGTTTCTCATTTTCATCCTCAATACGGATATGAACTCTGAGCATTTTAAATACACTTTTTGCAAGAGCAGCACCAAAGCCAACAAGAATACCCTCAAACAAATTAGTACAAAGTATTGCAATAAGAGTAATCATATAAATTGCAAATTCACCCTTACTCAGATGATAAAGCCTTTTTGCAGCATCAATATCAACAAGTTTATACCCCGTATACACAAGTATTGCAGCAAGTGCCGACTGCGGAATATAATTGAGAATCTGCGGGAAGAAAGTTACAAACAAAACAATCCACATCCCATGCATTATTGTCGAAAATCTTGTTTGTGCCTCAGCATTAATATTTGCTGCACTTCTGACAATTACACCAGTAATAGGCAAACCTCCAACAAGTCCGGATAAAGAGTTTCCTATTCCTTGAGCAATAATTTCTTTATTATAATCTGTTTTTGAGCGCTCACACATTTTGTCAATAGCATTCGAAGTCAAAAGAGTTTCTGCACTTGCAATAAAGGTTATAATCAATGCACTTAAAATGATATTAAAGTTAAGCACATATTTAAAAGTTGAAGGTTTAATAAAGGATACGTTTTCCCAAAAGTTCTCTCCGACCTGAATATAATTTAGGATATCTAAATGAGCAACCCCGGCAACAACAGATGCCAGTATAACTGCAACAAGAGCCGAGGGAATTACTTTATATTTTTTATTCGGAATATTATTCCACACAATAATAGTACCAATAGTAATAAAACCAATCATACTTGCTATATGATGTTGAGAACCATCTAAAGGCAGAACAGAATAATATAATACCTTCAATAAGTCAGAAATATTACCAATAAAAGAATTACCCGGTTTACTATCAAGCATTATATGAAATTGTGAAAGAAAAATCGAAATACCTATTCCAGCAAGCATACCCTGAATTATGGCAGGAGATATAGCCCTGAACCATTTCCCTAGAGAGAACAAGCCAAATAGAATCTGCAACAGACCAACAATAAAAATAATCAGAAAAAGTTTTTCAACTCCCTGTACCGCAATAATATCAGTAATAATAAGGATTAACCCCGCAGCCGGACCTGAAACCTGTAAAGAATTTCCAGAAAAAGCCCCCACAACAATACCGCCAATAATAGCAGATATTAAACCGCTGTATACAGGCAGACCACAGGCTATTGATATACCTATAGCAAGTGGCATTGCAATCAAAAATACAATAATTGAAGCTAAAAAATCTTTTTTTATTGAGGCAAAATTAATTAAATTCATCATAAGTCTTATGGTAACAACGAAAAACAGACATGGCAAGTACCCGATAAAAAATGTTACATTACCTGCACTGGTAATATTAAACAGATAATATTTGTAGGGTTTGTTTTAATATATCCTCTGCACTTGCATTTTCTTTTAAAACTGCAGCAGCCTTAGACATTGCCGACTTAATCTCATCTCTTTGATATCCAAGAGAAATAAGAACAGTCTGCGCATCTTCAACCGCCTGAGAATTTTGAACCTTATCCGTTTGTATAGTAATAGGCTCTGTTTGGTTATAGTTCATCAGCTTATCTTTAAGTTCAAGTATAATTTTTTGTGCAAGCTTAGGTCCTACCCCCTTTGCTCGTGTAAGCTCTTTATAATTTCCTTCAATAACAAAACCGATAAGTTCGGAAGATTGAAATTCGTCCAGCAGTGTAAGAGCCATTTTGCTCCCCACTCCTGAGACAGAAGTCAAAATCGTAAAAATATCACGGTCTTCCTTATGCAAAAAACCACATAAACTCATCCTGTCCTCACGATGAATGAGAACTGTATAAATCTTAATATCACCTTCGGTAATTTCCGTAAAATCTCTTGATGTAACTTCAGCAAGGTATCCGATACCACCAGCCTCAATAGTGATAAAACAGCCTTTTTGTGTATTTGTTTTGCCGGCAAGAATCCCTTTTATATAATCATACATATTTTTATTTTACCCCTTCAATGAAGTTTTAATTTCGTTTATCGAACGTTCAAGCTCTCTGTTATTTTTAATTTCATCCTTAATCTTGTCATAAGAATAAAGCATGGTTGGATGCCGTTTATTAAAATATTTTGCAATAAGCTCAAAACTTTTTTCAGTAATTTCACGTGACAAGTAGACAGCAATATGACGGGCATTAGAAATTTTCTGCCCCCTTGCAGGACTCTTAAAATCATTGACAGTTACCCCGTAATAATCAGCAACAGCCTGCGCAATTTCCCCAAACGAAATCTCACGTTTTCTATCATCACACTTTAAAACTTTTTTTACAAGCTCAAGAGTAAGCTCTGACTTAGAAAAAGTAGCATAAGCGCTCACTTTGTTATAAGCCCCCTCAAGCTCTCTGACATTATTTACAAAATTATTTGCAATATATTCAAAAACCTTAAAATCAGCACTGACACCTTCCTGCTCTGCCAGGTTTTGCAAAATAGCAACCCTAGTCTCAAAATCCGGAGGAGTAATTTCTGTCATAATCCCCATTTCAAATCGGCTCTGAAGTCTTGCAGGAAGTGTTGGAATTTCTGAAGGAAGTCTGTCGGAAGTTATTACAATCTGTTTATTTTTATTTAAAAGACTGTCAAATGTATGGAATATCTCATCCATTGTGCGCTTCTTAGACTCAATAAACTGGATATCATCAATCAAAAGCACATCAACATTCCTATATTTTTGACGGAAAGATTCCATTTTCCCATTTCTATCCGAACCCTTCTGAATTGATTTAATTAATTCATTTACATACTCTTCAGTTTTTATGTATTTAACGCGCATTTTAGGCTTATTAAAAATAATATAATGTCCTATTGCCTGCATAATATGAGTTTTACCCAACCCAGGCGCACCGTATATAAATAAAGGATTATATTTTTTTGCGGGATTATGTGCAACGTTTTGTGCTAATGCGTATGTAAATTCACTATTATCCCCAACTACAAAATTTTCAAACTTATATTTAAGATTTAAATTTGCAAATGATTGCATGTGTGCAAGGTTATCCATAACTGCAGAGTCTTTTTCTTCTTCTGAAAGCGAAAGACTTTTAGGTTTTGCACTTTCTTTCTTTTTAGCTTTTTCATATTTTTTTGCAAATTCATCATCATAGATTATAGAAAAGTCATAATCCTTTCCTGTAACTATCCTAAAGGCCTCTATAATTTTATGATAATAATTTTGGCGAATAATCTGAGGAGCCATCGCATGTACGGTTATCAGGGTAAATTTTCCGTCTTCACAACCAGATACATCCATTTCATTAACCCATGGATAATATGCATGATCCGGTAAAATAGTCCTTAATTGCGCCTTAACCTCTGCCCAGATTTTTTTTACTTCCAAAATATCCATAAAAATATTTTATTATAAAAAAACTTATTAGCAAAAAATATTTTTACAGTTTTTACAATAAGAAAAACGGGGTTAACATGCAAATAGAAAAAACAAACGACATAAGTTTTTCAGGCGTAATTCCTATCAGGGTCTACATCGACGGAATGGAAACATTAGCTGACAAAAATATACGAGCAGCAACAAGGCAGCTGACAACAATTCTTGCTGGTCCGGCAAAAAACAGCGAACACTCAATTTCGATTATAAAAAAACTTGCCGTAAGAGATCCCGATTACGATTTTTCAAAAGGGTATGAAGGCTTTTGTAAAATTAAAAAATCAACCCCCTCAGACTTTTTTAGAATTATTCATGATGGAAACAGGTATTATCTTTTTACAGGGTACCAAGGGGAACAAATCGCAAAACTTGGCAAAGAAGTCGGAAATCAAAAAGCAACAGCAAAATATAATAATGGAGAAAACTCATTTGACCTTTACGTCGCAAAAAGAAAATATGAAGATTATATAAAAACAAGCATTAACAACATTAAGCTAAGAATTACCGAATACTATATAAAACAAACCCGTCAAAAAACAGGACAGCCCGTAACTTTAAATATTTTTATGGAAAGCAACAAAAAATATACAAAGACAACATTCAAAATGAAGTTAAAGGATATAATCTTCAGCAAGCAGACACCACAAAACGCACAGTTCTTATAAAAAGAACCGTGCGTCATCCTTTTTGCCTCAAAACTTATACTTCAACAAATAAACGGCGCCCTACAATATTTTGTTTGCCGTTATAATAACCAGCAAAGTACCCGCCTTTAACAGGATTATTCTTTGCATAAGAAGCACTGTTGTATCTGTGACCATTATAGCTTACAAACGGGTTGTTATCGAACGGGTTTGAAGATTTTGGCGCAACAGGTGCCGATGTCTGAACCTGAACAGGTGTCAAAACCTGTGATAATAAATTTACAATATTCGCCATTTACAGAACCTCTACTTACTACATGCAGTTTATTAATGATAACCATCAATTTGTCATTACATTTATATTAAATATTAATCTTTGTAAATAAACATCCTCTTATAGATTGATATTTTAGAATTAGCCCCCAAAACCAAGTATAAAATATGCATTTGAACACAAAAGCAATAATCCCGCAATTGCTAGTGCTGGTCCAAAAGGAAGATAAGTCAAGTTATCCTTGTTTTTAAGCCCCTTAACAACAAAGAAACATGCAGTGAGCCCGAAAATAAACATTAATACCATTGCACCAAGTTCAAGGGCTAAACTGTCAAACCAATTAGTCTTATTTTCTATAAAATAAAAAGATACTGAATAAATAACAAAAACACATAATGAAAACAAAGTTTTCCAATCTTTATTAACAGCAAGTTTTCTTAAAAACATAGGAAGAGTAAAAATAAGTTGAAGAATAATTGCAAGAATAATTATTGCAATAACATTCTTCCAACCGAAAACAGCACCTAATCCTGCTGCAATATAAGTATCCCCCTCCCCAAAAGCCCTTTCTCCGGCAATAAGATACCCGATTCTAGCAGCACATTCCATAATAACAACACCCAGAATCACACCGAGTAAAGACATTGTTAACGGGTTATTAACACACCACTCAGATGTAACATGAAAGCCTACAATTGTGTTAACCTGCTCAATAATCTGGACAACAGTCAGGTATAAATTGTAAAAAATACCAATCCCAATAAGAGAATAAGTATGTGCATCAAAAACAACTCTCTCTTTAATATCTGTAACTGAAATAACAATCAACAAACCTGCAATCGCAAATGCAAACAAAGTAGTAATCTGTATTCCAAACTCCAAGAATACAGCCAAAAATATGAAACCAGTTATAAATTCAACTATCGGATATTGAATACTTATTTTTTCATGACAAAAGTAACACTTTCCACCTAAAAGTAAATAAGATAGAATAGGGATATTATGCCACCATTTCAACTTATTTCCACACTTAGGACATTTTGACGGAGGAAGAACAATAGATTCTCCACTAAACGCACGCAAAATTACAACATTTAAAAAACTACCGATAACTGTTCCGATACAGAATACAAAAAATAAAATCAACAATAAATAAAATAACATAATATATCCCTTTTAATTACGTCTAATAAGCTCATACATGCGACTTAAAGCCTTTTTAAGTCGTCTTGAAACCTGCATTTGAGAAATATTCAATTTCTCAGAGATTTCTCTCTGATTCAAATCTTGATAAAAACTCATCTCAATAACTGTTCGAAGCTCCGGAGAAAGTTTTTGTAAAATACTTGAAAGCATAAGCTTATCTTCATAAGCATCCCAAAAAGCCTGTGAATCTTCAGAAGGAATTTTTTCAAGCAAAGAAAGTTCCTCATCATCACTAGGCGACACCGCCTGATCAAGAGATACTAAAGTCTTATATTGTTCAATTTGCATTACTTCACGAACCTGAGCAAGGGGGACATTCAAATACTCAGCAATTGCATCTTCTGTCGGCTCACTGTCACCTCTTGCAATAAGAGCTTTTCTTGCAGAGTGCACTTTAAATAAAAATTCCTGAACCTTACGTGGAGTCTTAATTAAACCTGACTTATCCCTCACATAATGTCGAATTTCACCTTTGATAAAATAGTTAGCATAAGTTTCAAATTTCGCATTTTTATCAACTTCATAAAATTCTATAGCCTTAATAAGCCCAAGCGCCCCAACCTGAAGCAGATCTTCCGTAGGTAAAGAAGTTTGAACAGCAATTGGTGTTGCTATTTTTTTCACAAGTTCCATTGTCTGTTCAACTATTTTAAGATAAAGCGCACGTTTTTTCTTCTCATCGCTACAGCTTTTATATGCACAAACTATCTCTTCTATTGCTTTTGATTTTTTTTCTTTACTATACATGAGAGAAATCTCCATCATCTAAGATTGTAACATATCGAGGTCACTATGTAAAATAATTTAAATTTATTTAATATTTCATTTTATTTTTTTATTTTATGCTATTATTAAATCATAGTACTAGGAAATCGGAGAGATTTTATGATTACAATAAAAGATGTTGAACACGTTGCAAAATTAGCAAGACTGGAGCTTACTGAAGAAGAGAAAGAACTTTATACAAAACAACTCGGAGATGTTTTAAAATATGTTGATCAGATGAATGAAGTGGATACATCAAACGTTAAACCGATGACTCAGGTCATTGATTTCGTAAACGTTATGAGAGAAGATAAAGTAGTCTATGAACAGACAAAAGAAGAATTAATGGCTAATGCTCCGGAAGAAGAAAACGGATTTTTTAAAGTTCCAAAAATTGGCTAGCCAAGAATAACTTTTTAAGAAAAAGAGTTTAACGACTCTTTTTCTATTTTATATAATTTATTAGTTGGAAATAAGGGGTATAAGGATGACAAAATATATTTTTATTACAGGCGGTGTTGTAAGTTCTCTTGGTAAAGGAATTATAGCCGCATCTTTAGGAAGACTTTTAAGAGCAAGAGGTTTTTCTGTTATAAATCAAAAATTTGATCCTTATATCAACGTTGATCCAGGAACAATGAGTCCGTTTCAGCATGGAGAAGTCTTTGTAACAGATGACGGAGCTGAAACGGATTTAGATTTAGGACATTATGAAAGATTTACAGATACAAACTTAGGGAAATTAAACAATGTAACATCTGGAAGTGTTTATCAGCATGTTATTGAAAAAGAAAGACGAGGGGATTATCTGGGGGGAACAGTTCAAGTTATTCCTCATATTACTAATGAAATTAAATCTAGAATTGTTGGAGCAACAAAACAATTCAAACCAGATTTTCAACTAATAGAAATCGGTGGAACAATAGGAGATATTGAAAGCTTACCATTTATTGAGGCAATAAGACAGTTTAAAACAGAAGTGGGAATAGGGAATGCAGTCTCTGTCCATTGTACATTAATCCCTTATCTGCCAACATCAGGAGAATTAAAAACAAAACCTTCGCAACATAGTGTAAGCGTTCTGAGAAGTTATGGAATTCAGCCTGAAATTCTAGTTTGCAGAACAACAAGACCAATACCTAAAACAGAAAAAGAAAAACTTGCCTTGTTCTGTTCCGTCCCTAAAGATGCAGTTATAGAATGTCGTGATATGAAAAGTATTTATGAAGTTCCTCTTGCCCTTGAAGAACAAAATATGGCGCATGTTATTCTTGATATGCTAAGAGTTGAAGACAGAAAGCCTGATTTAAAAGCCTGGCAACAATTAGTTGAAAACATAAAAAATTCAAAAGACACTTTAACTGTTGCAATTGCGGGGAAATATACCAAATTATCAGATGCTTATATTTCAGTTGTTGAATCCTTAAAACATGCAGGATACGCTAACGATACCAAAATAGATATTAAATGGATTAACTCCGAAGAATGCGTTGATTACAAAAATTGTAAAGAACTAATGAAAGGAGTCAATGCAGTTGTTGTACCTGGTGGATTTGGGGTTCGAGGGATTGAAGGAAAACTTAATGTTATAAAATATGCAAGAGAAAATAACATTCCATTTTTAGGACTTTGCCTGGGAATGCAATGCGCAGTAATAGAATATGCAAGAAATGTACTTGGAATTAAGGATGCAAATTCAAAGGAATTTGACGAAAACGCACAACATGCTGTAATAGACTTAATGCTTGAACAGAAAAATGTACAAGGATACGGCGGGACAATGCGTCTTGGGGCATATGATTGTATGCTGAAAAAAGGTTCTAAAGCGCATAGAGCTTATGGAAAAGATAAAATTTCCGAACGCCACAGACATAGATATGAAGTGAACAATGAATATATCAGACCTTTAGAAGAAGCAGGTTTAGTTTTTTCAGGAATGTCCCCTGACGGAATGCTCGCGGAGATTGTGGAATTACCGAGACTTGATTGGTTTGTAGCCTCACAGTTCCATCCGGAATTTAAATCCAGACCTGACAGACCACATCCGCTCTTTAAAGGGCTGATTGATGCCACCGTTAAACAAAAAAAGAAAATTAAATAAAACAGTATTTCCAAACTCAAACTGTTCATTATTAAATAAAATGTAATGCAGATTAAGAATCTTGACTCATTCAATAATCCCAGCTTAAATAACAATTATTTAATTATGTTCTTAACTGTTCTGCGCCATTCATATAAATGAATTCGGGTTCAAATGATTCAGAACAGTTTACTACAATTAAAACTCTAAGACACATCTTCAAGGCATTAGGTACATCTAGTTCATGAAAACACATCATTGCCGTTTTTGTCCATTTAAGTTCTGTTCTTACAAATTTTGCAGGGAACTCAGCATTTAAATCATTTGTCAAAGTAAAAATTATATGAGAAATATTCTCTTCTTTAATTCTATTTTTCAAGACCATTTTGCTAAGAAGTTCAAGCGTTGCAGCTTCGATTGAAGCTGAGGTATTTTCTTTTACTATAATTGCGCCTCTTATTCCTTTGGTAATCATTTTTTTAACCCGTTATACCAGTCTCGTGCATTCATTTCACCTTTTCCTTCCGGTTTTATTCTTTCCAGAAGCAGACAATCTTTACCACATGCCACTTTTATCCCGTTTTTGCATACTTCTACAAACTCTCCAGCCTTACCTGTTCCATCACATACTTTCGTTTTCATAACTTTTATAATTTTGTCGTTGTATTTAAATGATGCAGACGGAAATTTATAAATTCCTCTGACAAGATTATGGATTTCTCTTGCTGGTTTTGACCAATCAATAACGGTTTCTTCTTTAGTTAACTTCTTTGCCATACAAACCCCATCTTCACATTGCGGTACAGGATGTATAGTTCCATCGGTAAGACCTGTTAAAGTTTCTTCTAGAAGCTTGGGAGATTTTTCACTTATTTCGTTAAACAGGTCTTCACAATTCATATCGTCAGAAATCGGAATAACCAGCCTTTGGCAGACGTCCCCGCAGTCAAGCCCGAGTTCTGTAATCATCGTACAAATCCCCGTTTCGGCATCACCGTTAATTATAGCACGCTGAATAGGATTTGCTCCTCTGTATTTAGGAAGAAGTGAGGCATGAAGATTAATTGTTTCATATTTAGGAATATCAAGAACTTCCTGTGATAAAATTTGTCCAAAGGCAAATGTTACAAAAAAATCCGGATTTAAGTTTCTAAGTTCTTCCTGAATTTCAGGTTCTTTTCTAATTGATTTCGGCTGAAAAACTGGCAGGCCATGATCAAGAGCAAACTCTTTTATCGGAGACATAGTAAGTTTATGCCCTCTACCAGCAGGTTTATCAGGCTGAGTAACGACTCCTACAACTTTTGTTTTATCAGAATTAAAAAGATATTCTAAAGATTTAAGGGCAATTTTCGGAGTCCCGAAAAACACAACTCTAATCATTTATTCCGCTCCAATTCTTCATCAATTTCCGGTTCTTCTATAAGTCTATCAACGTCAACAGGAGGAAGATTAAATTTACTTAACACACTATCAGCATCAAAACGATTCAAGCAATGATCGATAAATAAAACTCCGTTCAGATGGTCAAATTCGTGTTGAATGGCTCTTGCAAGAAGACTTCCGTCTTTTCCTTCAAGCACAAACGGTCTTCCATGAATATCGAGAGCCTTAACCGTTACATTCTTATATCGTTTTACATCCGTATAAGCTTCAGGGAAACTTAAACATCCTTCGTTACTTATAACAGCACCAGATTTCTTTATAATTTTAGGGTTAATAAAAACCATTGGATTAAGCGGCTCATCGTTCGAAGAAACGTCAATAACAAATACTCTATAGTTTACACCAATTTGAGGAGCAGCAAGCCCAACCCCATTTTTGGCATACATTGTCTCCAATAAGTCGTTGACTAAATCAGTTATCTTTTTAGATACTTTGTGAACTTCTTTTGAAGGTTCTCTTAAAGATTTTGTTCCGTATGTTAATACATTTCTTACAGCCATAATTACCTCACACTTTACCCTTATAATACTATAATCATCTATCTTACGTCAAGAAACTTATGCATTTGCGGGATGAGCCTTGTATTTTCGTATTTACTATGAAACTCTTTAAATATTTTTTCAATCTCTTCTGTTTCAAGCGAGAATTTTCCTCCAGACATTTCTGGCTGGAGGATTAATGCAAAACCATATTTTTTAGCAATAGAAACCGCAAAATTAATCTCTTCTTCTAGTATTTTTTTATTAAAAACTAGTTTTACAAAAAGATCTTTAGATGAGGCAATTTTAAAAAATTCATCAAACAGACAGTTCGGAATCATTTCTTTTGTTGCGCTCGGAAGCTTAATATCGGCAGACACAATATCAACATAATCAATAATCTCTTTAAGAGCCTGAGGCAGTGTTGCATTTGTTTCAAGATAAATCTTATGTCCGTATTTTTTAGCAAGAGGGAGAAATTCCTTTAAAAATTTTACAGACATAAGCGGTTCTCCTCCGGTAAGAGACAATATGAGATTTTCACCGAATGAATTTACTTCGGCTATAAGCTCCTGCGGTGTATATTGTGTTGATTTTGAAACTTCAAAATCCGTATCGCAGTATGCACAATTTAAATTGCATCCGCAAAAACGTATAAATAAGTGTTCTTCTCCAATATACGGACCTTCTCCTTGTATTGACGAAAATATTTCACGTATAAATGTTTTATTCATTTTTAATGTTTTCTCTGATGTTACACTGTGACATTTTTTTCAGCTTCTCATACATTTTAACCTCATCAGAAGTTAATTTTTGTGGAATCTGAATTTCTACGGTAACTATCATATCACCAAATTTTCCATTTGTCTGCAATCCTTGATTTGCAAGCCTAAATTTCTGTCCCGAATGAGTCATTGGCGGGATTGTTAGATTTATACTGCCATCGATGGACGGGAGCGGAATTTTTCCACCAAGTACTGCTTCAAACGGAGTAATAGGCAATCTATAGAGTATGTTTACACCTTCTATTTCAATGTGCGTATTTTTCTCGATTTTGACGGATATATAAAGATTGCCGTTAACTCCTCCGTTGAAGCCGGGATTGCCTTCATTTTGAAGTCTTAAGATTGAATTATTTTTTATTCCTGCAGGAATTTTTACGGTAATTTTTTTGTGAGTAGAATATTCTCCTGTTCCATTACAGGTTCGACATTTTGAACCGTTTATAAATCTGTGTCCTTTGCACTGTGGACACAATTCTTTATGCATTATGTTTAAAATTCTCTCAGTACCTTTTACAGCCTCTGTAAGAGTTATTGAAATCTCAGTATGAATATCATCTCCGTTTTTTACTGTTTTTTGTTTTTTTCTGGAATTGTGTGTTCTCGTTATTTCATCTAAAATTGAGTTTATTGACTCTCTAAAAAATTTTTTTCTGTAAAGATCCTCACTAAAAGTTTTGTCCGCCTTGGGAGGTATATTCTCTTCAGTTTTTGTTGATGAAGCAGTTTTTTTATATCTGTATATACTTTCCTGCGAATTTCTATGTGTTGCTCCAGTTTTAAAAAATCCATTCAGAGTATCATATTGTATACGTTTTTTTTCGTCAGATAGTGTTTCGTAGGCCTCAAGAATATCCTTAAATTTTTCAGCACTTTCGGGAGCCTTGTTTACATCCGGATGATATTTACGAGCAAGACGTCTATAAGCAGATTTTAATTCTCCGCTGTCACTATCAGGAGTTAAGCCCAAAATTTCGTAATAGTTTTTACTGCTTTTCATTACCATATAAATATTTATAATGATGATTATAAATATTTCAACCTATGGCAGGGTATATTTTATACTTTTTTAAATCCTATTGAAGGTCTTGTCCGTTCACTCTGATAATCGGCTTCTTTAATTTTCATATTCTGGTTTTCTCGGACTGGAATAACAAAATCTGATGCAACAATATCACGTCTATTGTCTTTTCTTGCAATCAATGAAGCTTTATCAGTCAATATCGTTAAATCCCTGTTTGAAAAACCCGCTGTTAACTCAGCAACTTTGCCTAGTTCTTCTTCATTTTCAGCAAGACTTTTACCTTTGGTTCTTCTGTTTAAAAGAACTTTTAAAACACTTTTTCTTGTTTCTTCATCAGGCAAGCCTATATAAATTTTATCTTCAAAACGACTTTTTATGGCATCGTCAAGCTGGTCAAAACAGTTTGTTGCACCAAGAATAATAACATTTTTTCCTCTTGCCTCTTCTATAATCTGTAAAAGGGTTCCGACCAGTTTATCATCTTCGCTTCCTTGCTCTCCCCCTTTTCTTTTTCTAGTCATTGCTTCCATTTCATCCATTGCAAGAAAAACCGGTTTTCCAGTTTCTTCAGCAATTTTTGCAGCATACTCATAAGCTTGCTGAACCTGTCTTGAACTTGCATTGACGTATTTAGAACCAGCCTTTGAAATTTTTAAATTATAAAGAGGAATTCCACTTTCAGCAGATAGAGCCTGCATAATTGCAGTTTTTCCGCATCCAGGAGGGCCATAGAATAATTCACCTCTAGGAGTTCTTTTCCCGTATTCTATTTCATCCAATTTTGCCATTTCTGGATAATAGAGTGGATCTATAACTTTATCAAACAATGTCTCTTTTATATCATCCATTCCACCAAGGCTTGAAAATCCCTGAGGGGAATATTTATTAGGTGTAAACTTTTCTAAAAAATCTTCTCCAACATGTTTTTGGGGTCTAACTTCAATCTTTGGCTGTTGAATGTTTGGTTGGTTTTGTTTCACTATCTCAGCCGGCATGAAACCACCATGTTTTATAAATTCAGAAAACTCTTCATCTTCTCTAAGTACATCTGTAGCTAATTTCACCCAGTGAAAATCATCTTTTATATTTCTGGTATCAAGTTCTTTTTGATAACTTGCAAGTTCTAATTTTCTGTAATTCAATCTTGGAAATCTAAAGTTTATTTGTTCTGTTACCATTGGTTTCACATTTAAAAATATAGCGGAATACATATCAACAAGTCTTGTATTTTTTGCTTTTTCTGCTTCTCTTAATCTATCTTCAGTTTCGTTGCAGAATCTGTTTAAGTCCAGAAGAGTTTTAGCTAGTTCTTTGTTTCCTTTTGCCTTTTCGAGTTTTTTATTAACGGTATCATTCAATTGCTTGTTATAACCGAAATTAACTGTATTCCCTATGCTTGTAATTCTCATTTTATAGATTTCCTCCGTATGCGTAAATTATATCCTGAATAAAATTCTTATACTACCAATGTAACAAAAGTTTTACATAAAATAGTTTATGGTATAATTCTTTTGTAGAAATTTTGTAAGGAGTATTATTTATGACAACAGAAATTCGTGCAAGCCACATTCTGGTAAAGACAGAGGATGAGGCAAAAAAATTATATGATGAAATTAAGGGAGGGAAAGATTTTGCCGATGTTGCAGCAGAGTATTCGCTATGTCCTTCTGGTGCGGCTGGTGGAGATTTGGGATTTTTCGAACGAGGAATGATGGTTAAACCATTTGAAGATGCCGCATTCGCTCTTGAAGTCGGAGAAATGTCCGAACCAGTTGAAACTCAATTCGGGTGGCACTTAATTTTACTAACAGGCAAAAATTAATGATAAAAAAAATTCGGACATTTTTGAAAGAGAACAATCTTGATGCATTACTGATTAACTCCACCAATGAATTTTTGGTGGAGTACAATCGTTTGGAAGAAAATTCAAGATATATTTTAACTGGATTTTCAGGTTCAACTGGAGATGCGGTAGTAACTGAAGATAAGATTTATCTTTTTGTAGACGGAAGATACCACATTCAGGCTGATAACGAAGTTAATCATGCCCTTGTAGATGTTGTAAAGCTCCAAACAGGCGAAACAATGCTCTCAGAGATGAGGAAACTTTTCCAAGAAAAATCCGTTCTCGGCATGATTGCCTCAAAAAATTCTCAAAAAAGAATTGAGGATTTCAAAAAATATTTCAACATAAAACTTATTGATTATGACCCAGTGGAAAAGCCTTTCGATGAACCTGAAGAAAATATTGTCGGAGCCCTGCATACTGGGAAAAGCAGTGAAGAAAAGTTTAAATTTATCCGCTCAAAAATCAAACAAAATGATGCGGTCTTGGTAACCAATCTAGAGGAAGTTTCATATCTTTTTAATTTGAGAGATTTTACGACTCCCTATTCCAGTAAGATAATGAAAAGAGCTCTTATTACGATGGATAGTGCTAGACTGTTTTCGAGAAATGAATTTGAAGAGTATAAATCTGCTATTTCAAAAATAGATGGAAAAATTTATATTGATAAACAAACAATAAACGGACGAGATTTTCAGCTTGTAGGAAATAAATCTGCATTCTTTGACAAATCCCCTATTACATGGATGAAAGCCATTAAAACAGATGAAGAAATTAATCACTACATTGAATCATTCAAAAAAACAGACATGGCACTTCGTGCAATAAGAGATTTTATTGAAAATAACGATAATATTTCTGAATGGGACATTGCAAAACAATTAGAAAAAGAATTTATACATTTTGGCGCAAAGGGACTAAGCTTTAAATCAATTGTCGCAAAAGATAAAAATTCTGCTCTGGCTCACTATTCGAAATGTTCTAAAGATGAAATACTGCAAGAAGGAAGTCTTGTTCTGATAGACTGCGGAGCATATTATGACGGAGGGCTAGCAACTGATATAACAAGAGTTTTTGTTAAAGGGAAACCTACAGAACTCCAGCGTAGAGTTTATACAACTGTCTTGAAGGTTTTCTTAAATTCTCTTAATTCTGCTCCTACAAGCGGATTTGATATTGATGCTAAAGCAAGAATAATTTTTGATAAAAATAAAATCGACGGTTTTGTTTTTAATCACGGCTTAGGACACGGGATCGGGGTGAGCGTTCATGAATACCCACCAAATTTGAGCTGTAATGAACTTGCAAAGATCCCTATAGAAGAAAACATGTGTTTTACAATCGAACCTGGACTTTATAATAAAGATTTCTTTGGAATAAGACTAGAAAACTCCTGTTACTGTAAACATGGAAAGATTCATTCTTTCGTTCACATGAATTATGAAAAAAAACTGATAAACTACGACCTGCTGAATACGCAGGAAAAACAATGGCTTAATGATTTTGAGGTGATTTAATGCAGGAGATTACATCGGTAAATAATCAACTCGTAAAAGAGACGGTAAAATTACAACAGAAAAAATATCGTGACAATCAAAAACAATTTCTTATAGAAGGTTTTAAACCGATTAAAGAGGCTTTTGATGCCGGAATAGAGATTAAATACGCATTTGTACATAAAGAAAAAAAAGATAAATATTCTTTTTTGGAAGATAAATTAATTCTTGCAAATGACGCTGTACTGAAAAAAATTTCAACAACAGACACTCCTCCAGAAGCAGTCGGAGTTGCAATACAGAAACACTTTAGTATCTCTGATTTGGAGGGAGCAAAAAAAGTTGTCTTACTTGAAAACATAAGAGATTTGGGGAATCTCGGCACTATATTACGTTCTGCAGTTGCTTTCAAAGCCGATGGAGTAGTGCTTTATGGAGATTGTGCTGATTTATATAATCCTAAGTGCGTACGCTCTACTGTAGGGAATTTATGGAAAATCCCAGTTGTATACCTGGATAAATTAGATAAAACTTTTGATAATTTTCAAAGAATTGCAACACTACCAAGATCAAATAATCTTTTGAAAAACTTTAAACCTGAAGAAAAAATTCTTTTAATGTTCGGTTCGGAAGCAGACGGGTTAAGCCAAGAACTTGTAAGTTACTCTACAGATTCAGTAAAAATAGAAATGGCAGAAACTGTTGAGTCTTTAAATCTGAGTGTATCATGCGCAGTTATCATGTATGAGCTTTTTGTATAGCACCCAATTCAGCATCTTGCACTTTAAGAGAAGAATTGATAATATAAAATTATGGCAAATTTGGAACAAATTACAGAATTGCAGGAAATCCTAAAACAGGATCCAGACAATTATCAGGCAAGAAGAGAGCTTGCTCTAGTTTTGCTTGATAACGGATTTGCAAAAGAGGCGTCTCAGAATTTACTGTTTCTAAGAAAAAAGTTTCCGAATGACTTTAATATTTACTACAATCTAGGAATTGCATATGAAAAAATGAAAATGTACCCTGAAGCCCGAAATGCTTATGAAACAGCAATTAAAATATCTCCGGAAGAACTGGATGCTGTTTATAATCTCGGACTTGTTTATACAGAATTACAAATGTATGACAGTGCTATTACCTGCTTTGAAAGAGTTTTGAATAAAGAACAAAACGATTCAAATTCATACTTCAACCTCGGAATCTGCTATCTTAAAAAAAATGATAAGATAAATGCACTAATGAATTTTCAAAACACAATAGATCTAAATGATGAAGATATCTATGCTCATTTTTATATAGGAAATATTCTACGAGATATGGGAGATTTAGACGGGGCAAAAGACGAATTTAACAGAGTTATTGAAATTTCCCCAGATTACAGCTGGGCATATTATAATCTTGCGTCCATAGCTTTTGAAGAGGAAGATTTTGAACAGGCAGCTCTTAATCTTGATAAAACAGTAGCCCTTAATCCTAAAGATGAAATTGCCTATATAAATTATGCCAAAATGCTTGTAAAATTCTCACTGTTTGATGATGCAAAAAATATTATGAATCAAGCTCTTGAAAACTGTAATGATACTGGAGATATATACTATTATATGGCACAAATTGCAAAGCACGCAGGAAACATGCCAGAATATAGAGAAAACCTTAATAATGCACTTCAAAACAGAGAGACGTTAAGCGTGAATATTAATCGAATTATGAGTGAATTAGAATAAAAATGTTTATCTGCTTTGTTCTGCTTCTTTGGCAGCCTCACGTGCAGCTTTTTCTGCCTCTTTCGCCTTTTTAGCCTCTTCTTTCAATCGTGCCTTTTCAGCCTTTGCCTCAATACGAGCCCGCTCTTTTTGTGCTTTTATTTGTCTTTGCTGATTTAATTTTTCCTGAAGTTCATTATATTTTTCAATATTTTCATTCTGACTCGTTGAACCTTCCAGTTTATCCATAAGCTTAAAATCTTCTTGTTCAAGCTTAAACTGCTCATCAATTTCCTTAAGTTTTTGTTTTTGTTCTTCTTTTAAAGCCTTAACCTGTTCTTTATGCTCCTGTTTAACACGTTTATTTTCTGATTTAACAAATTTTTTCTCGGCTTTCTCCTGAGTTTCAGAAAGAGAATTTGCGACAACTCCAGATTTGATAACCTTAAAACCGTTTGAAGCCACTTCAACCGCACCGTTTTGAAGTGAAATTAATCTTGATTGCTCTCCTTTTGTATCAATAGTCCAAACACCCAAGAATACAGGAGCCTCTCCGGTATAAGCATAAGCAGTTGCAATAATTCTATCAGGATTACCTCTGCTAAATCCCAGAGGATAAACATCCCACCGTTTATCGATTAAATCCAACCCCTTATATTCTCGCCAATAATAGGATATAGCAGCTCTAATTTCTACAAGATCATAAGATGTTTTTGTTGTAAAATCATAAACCTTAATATTTGTCTGCCAGATTCCATCATGTGTTCCGCCTATTTTTTCTTTCACCAGAAGTTTTGTACCGTCTGCAGAAAAATCTATAGGTGTTAGTGTCCTGTGAGCCGTACTGTGTTTAAGCTCTTTATCTGTTGACATAATAGGTGTAGGAATTCTATTTGCTATATTTGCTTTTAGAATTCTGTTTAGTCTACTCTCATCTTGTTTTAACGGAATAACAAAAAGATCACAGGAAACAGCTTCAGAAACTGGATAATAGTAAACCGCAGGATATACCATCATTGAAAAATCCGGAGACGTAATTCCCGGGAGATTCAGTTGTCTAGTCTTAAACAAATCTCTACTTACCGATAAATTCGGTGACCCAGGTGGATCATTGTATCTTACAAGCTTATATGTAGGCTGTGGCACATACTGCATATCATAAGGCTTATCCACCTGTGGGATCCCATAGTCTATTACGGCTTTATCTTTTGGCTGAGACAACTGCTCATATTCTTCAACAGTCATAAAACCCGATGGTTTTAAATCAAGAATTTTTCTGCCGTATTCTTCCTTTACCTTTTCTCTTTCAAGTCTTTTTAAATATTCAGCCTCTTCTGTTCTTCTGTCTTTTTCAAAAAGGCAGTATGCGCTGTTTGAAAATACAACTGTAAGCAAAAATGCTAATACAAGAGCTGAAATTTTTCGCATAAATTAAACAAGTCCCTCTTTCATTGCCATAGCCGTAGCTTTTGCACGGGTTCTTACATAAAGTTTTTGCAAAATACTGTGAACGTGTGTTTTAGTAGTAGAAATAGTTATACAAAGCTTATCGGAAATCTGAGGATTTGTAAGCCCGTCAACAATCAAAGCCAAAACATCCATTTCCCTTTCAGTTAAACCATAAAGGTTTTTCCCCAGCTTATAATTAATTTCACCTCTTCTGCCTTCTTGAACATTTCCTCTTCTTATATTTGTCAGAACAACTTTTGCAATAGCAGGGTCAAGCCAACCAGTACCTTCGCTTACAGCAAGAACCGCAGATATAGTTTGATCTACCGTTGCACCTTTAGTGATATAGCCATCTGCACCGGCCTGAAACGCATCGAAAATATCATTTTCATCTTCTCTTGAAGTGTACATCAAAACTTTTATATGCGGATTTTCATCTTTAATTCGTCTTGTCGCCTCAATTCCATCTATACTCGGAAGCCCTATATCCATAATAACTAAATCAGGCTTAAGGTTCAAAGCTTTATTAACCCCTTCTAATCCATCAACGGCCATATCTGCAATTTCTATATTTTTGTTCTTACTCAAAACAACAGATAAAGCAACCCTTGCCATATCCTGATCTTCTATAATAAGCACTCTAACCATTTACAACCTGTCTTTCTTCTTTAACAACATTTGTAAGCAAAAACGTAAATTCACTTCCCTTATTTAATTTGCTGTTCAGCCATATTTTCCCGCCATGAGCTTCAATAATCTGCCTTGACAAGTAAAGCCCCAGACCTGTTCCGGTAGAGCGTTTTCTACTCGTCCCTTGAGAAAATCTATTAAATAGGTTTGGAATATCCTCTTGAGGAATACCGTTACCGTTATCAACAACAGAGAAAATAAAATCTCCGGACTGAACGTTTGCAATAACCTCTATTTCACCGCCTTTATTGGTATAATTAACCGCATTCCCGCAAAGATTAATCATTACACGTTTTAACTCTGATTTATCCGCATTAATTTCAAGTTTATCATCTGCGTTGCAGTTAAGTGTAAAGGTTATATCTTTTTTGTCAGCAAGCGGTTTTAACTCATCATAACATTGTGTCACCAAATCTTTGACAGAAAAATTTGTTTTACACAATGTAAGCTTTCCGCTTTCAAACCTGTAAACTTCCAGTAATGCATTAACAAGCCCTAGCAGATCTTCATTACTTTGGAGCATTGTTGATAATAAAACGCTCTGTTTTTCCTCAACAGGCCCCAAAGAGCCATCAAGGAAGAATTTAAGCGTTTGGATTGCAGCAAGCAAAGGGGTACGCAAATCATGAGTCAGAGTCGCAATAAAGTCATCTCTTAATCTCTCTGTTTCTTTTTGTTTGCTTACATCTCGAATTACACCTACATATTTACAGTTTTCATCTTCACTGTTAATGGTAGCAAAGTTTATTTCAACAGGAATTTCTTCTCCGCTAAGGGTATTTCTTATAACACAATCCTTAACAAGAATATCGTTTCTGTCTTTATCAAGTCCAAAAATGCAACCAGATTTATTATCAAAAGCAAGATTAGCATTTCTTGAGGTAATATATGCTATTTCCTGAAATTTTTTATTAATAAGAGCCGTTTCACTGAGACCAGTAATATTTTCGCATGCAGGATTAGCCTGTTCAATATTTCCTTTTTTATCAATGATTATAATACCATCTGCACAGTAATTAATAATTCCAGATAATTTGCCGTTAGCAATCATCAAATCTTTTGTTCTTTCTGCAACCAGTTTTTCCAAATCATTAGAATAAATCTCAAGCTGTTTTTTAGCTTCTTCTAGTTCATCTATTTTATCTCTTAAATCAGAAAGAAGATGACTTCTCTCTATACCATTTCTTATATTCATAAGAAGGTCGTCATTATCCCATGGTTTTTCGATATATTTGTATAACCCGATTTCATTAATTGCTCTTATTGCATTTTCTTTATCCGCATACCCTGTTAGCAAAATCATACTTACTTCAGGATAAACTTCTTTTGCCTTAGTCAGAAATTCTAACCCGTTCATTTCAGGCATGAGGAAGTCTGAAACAATAATATCAGGGGCACTTTTTTTCAAAAACTCCAGAGCTTCAACCGGGGTATTAAAACAATTCACATTTGTATATCCCTCAACTTTAAGCAGAGTCTTAAAGGCTGAGGTAACCATTTTTTCATCATCAACTAAAATAATTTGCGCATTTTTCATAATACTATAATCATACGATATTTTTAGTCTTCAGACAAATTCGTTACAAAGTTGAAATATTTATTAATTGTTATTAAAAACTTTTTCTTCAAGAGAGATAGCGGTCTTAGTTTTTGCAAGTCCGGCCTGTGAACTTTCTTTAAGCATAGGCGACATTAATTTTCCGGTTTGTTCCATCGCATCAATAACTTCATCTAATGGAATTTTCGACTCAATTCCGGCCAAAGCCATTTCAGAAGCAGTCACAGCATGAATTGCAAGGAAAGGATTTCTCTTAACACATGGGATTTCAACAAGTCCACATACAGGATCACACGAAAGCCCAAGAAGATTTTTCATTGCAAGCGCAACTGCATTTAAAATCTGTTTAACGCTTCCACCTCTCATCTGGGTTAATGCCGCAGCACTCATTGCTGAAGCAACACCACATTCTGCCTGACACCCGGCAACCGCACCGGCAAGCTGAACCTTATTTGATATAATTCGTCCGACTTCACCCGCAGTGATGAGAGCATCTATCTGCTCTTTTTCCGGGATTCCCAAACTCTCACTTACAGCAACAAGAACAGATGGAACAATAGCACAAGACCCCGCAGTCGGACAGGCAACAATTTTTCCCATTCTCAAATTTTCTTCTGAAGTGGCAAGCGCATAAGTGAGAATTTTTTCATATAATTTCCCGAAAATTGCATGTTTTATATCAAAACTTTTCTGTAATCGTATACAATCATCCCCACACATCCCGCTTACCGACATCTCATCAGACTTAAGACCATTTTGAATTGCCTCTTTCATTGCATCAAGGCTTTGCTTTACTGCAATTCTGATTTCAGGAATCTTAAGTTCTGCAAGTTCTGCTTCTCGCTCTTGAGAAATTTCATATATAGTCTTTTCATATTTTTCACAAACACTATACAGCTCTTCAAATGTATTTATATTCAAATTCTTTTCCATAACTTAACTCCCAAGCTTTTTAATATATCTTACAATATAAATACTCGGTAAATCCTTAATACTATTAATAACATCCTCTTCAAGTTCGCCATCTAATGCAATACACATGGAAGCATCCTCTCCTTTTGCATATCTGTCACAGTATAAAGATGCAATATTCACAGATATTTTTGAAGTAACGTTTGAAATCATTCCGGGGATATCTTTATACACAATAAGCAAAGTATTATATTTGCCATTAATATTAACGGTAAAATCATCGATCTTATTAATAACAACTTCTCCAGCACCTATAGAATCCCCCGAAATAGTTATACCAGGAACTCCTTTAATAATTATATCAACAGCATTCGGATGTCGATTGAAGTCTTCTACAAATTCAAACCTGTATTCAAATTCTTTTGAGATATCAAGATCAAAGATATTTCTAATCCTTACATCATCAACCGAAAGACCAAGAAACCCGGCAAGAAGTCCCTTATCCGTTCCGTGTCCTTTTCCTGTTTTTGCATAAGAATTATACAATCTAAATGTTACAGAATTTGGAATGCCGTTATACATATTTTTTGCAAGAAGCCCCAACCTTACGGCACCTGCCGTATGTGAACTCGAAGGTCCGACCATTATCGGGGAAATTATATCCATGATTGATGACTGACGCATTTATTTATCCTTTTAATATAAGTTCTGTATCCACATTATATCACTTAATCCCGCTAAGTTAACTAATGTAAAATTTTTGTAAAGAAATGACAATTTTTGCCAATTATGTGGTTTATTATATATGTGTAGTTTTTTAATTATGGTGTATGTGTAAAAAATTTAAAGGAGAATTATGTTTAGTCCTGAATTCATGCGTTTCTTAATAAATTATCAAAAATCAGAATTTGCCCCGGAATCAACAAAGAAAGAAATTTACTTTAAAGAACCGAAAAGAGGGCGTAAACAGCTTGCGGAAGTTATATTAACAGTCGTTAGCAAATAAATTAAAAAATTTTAATTGAAAAAAAAGACGGGTTATAGTACAATAACCTTGTTATTTGTGCTTGTAGCTCAGTCGAATAGAGCGTCGGTCTCCGAAGCCGAAGGTCACGGGTTTGACTCCCGTCAAGCGCAGATTTTATATAAAAAGAATATGTGCTGAATGGCTTCGTAGCTCAGTAGGATAGAGCAACAGTTTCCTAAACTGGAGATCGAGGGTTCGACTCCCTCCGGGGCCACCATACTTTTAATTTTTCAATTATTTTACCTCAAAATGGAACTGGACTTATTACACTTTAATATCCAGTTTGTTTAGAAATAAAATATACTCATATCTTTCTTGAGATATTATCAAGAATAAAAATAACTTATCCTGCAAGGATAATGCAATAAAAATAGATTAGACTAAAATTTAATCAGATTTATTTGGAAATGCAAAAGGAAGTCTTGAACTTGTAAAAACTATCAGAGTTTACAAAAGATGTAAGTCGCTCAAATTGTTGGAACTCTCTTTTTTCTAATAATTTAAGAACCAATATATCTGGCACATCTATTTGCTAAATAAATCATCTTCTTATAATCAAATTCATACCAGCAATGAAATAATTTTTAAACTCTGTAAAAGATTTAATCTTCATTAGCATCTTTAAAATATATGCAGGACGAAGATAAAATTTACGAATAGCCCGCTTATGAAGTTTAAAAATCTGTTCCTTAGTTAAATGATGAGAATTCACTGAAGGATAGAAATAAGCACTCTTAAAAGAAGTGTCAGAATCTATAAGCTTATGCTCTTTTGCGTAATCATAAAACTTGGTTCCAGGAAGAGGTGTAGCTGTATAAAAACTTATAAAATCACTATCAAGTTCAATTGCAAAATCAATTGTATCCTCAACAGTTTCTTCCGTTTCCCATGGAAGCCCTATAACGAAATAATTATAAATTTTTATTCCGAACTTCTTGAAAATACGCACAGTTAATCGAACATCATCTAGCGTAATTTTTTTCCCTATATGATTAAGCATTTCCTGAGAGCCACTCTCAACTCCAATACTAACCAGTCGACAGCCTGATTTATACATCATCTCAGCCATTTCCTCATCAGCAGTATCCGCTCTTGTGTTTGCGGACCAAGTAATATCAAGTCCGCTATCAATTATAAGCTGGCAAAGTTCCATAACCCAAGATTTATCAATATTAAAAATATCAGACCAAAATAAAAAATTTTTAATCCCGTATTTTTCAACACATTCTTTCAACTCATCAACAATATTTTGAGGAGAACGTTTTCGAACCTTTGCACCAGCAACAGGTGTTGCAAGACAGAAAAAGCAATGGAAAGGACAGCCTCGAGAAACCTTAACAACAGCCTGAACCTCACCGGTATCAGGTCGTCTGTATATATTGTTATCGACAAGATGTCTCGCAGGGAATGGGAGACTATCTAAATTTTCAATAAACGGTCTTGCTCCAGTAAATTTAACTCTTACATCATCATGATAATATATTCCCAAAATTTCAGAATACGGTTTCCCCTGCAAAATTTCGCGGAGAGTTTCTTCAGCCTCCCCGTAAATTATAATATCCAAATCTTTTGCAAAATACATAACCTCAAAAGCAACAGTCAAAAACGCTGCCCCTTTGGCGATTGTTATAATATCAGGACAAATTTCTTTAGCAAGAGTTAGCACCGAAATATCATTTTTAAAAGTCGGAGTCGCAACGTTAACAAGAATATAATCAGGTTGAAATTCCCTTAAATCTTTTTCAAAATCCCCACCCTGACTATAATCAACAATTTTAGCTTCAAAGTCGGCTTTCTCTGCTACTGCGGCAAGATACATTAAATCACTAGGTGGCAAAGGAGGAATAACAAGCAGTTCTTTCGTTGGCTGCTGACATCTGTCTTCTCTGTTCATCACTGGAGAAGGAGGGTAAATTAACAAAATCTTTTTCTTTTTCAATTCCTCTGCCATTACATTAATTCCTTATTTACTTTTAACTCTGCTTGCAACAAATGCCGCCAAAGCAAGGCTTATTGCACCAATAATAAATGTATATTCCCAATGATAATTTACCATATTGTTTTCAACCGGGAACTCACACTTTGAAATAAACCAAGCAACAAGAGTACACACAAATACCTGAGGGCCTGCTATAAAAATATTAAAAATACCCATTACAGAACCTTCGGTTCCAGGCTTAATATATTGGGATAACATAGCAAACGGGAGGGCACAAATGCTAGCCCATCCGATACCTGCAACCCCCATTAAAACAGCTACGGCATATAGATTATGAGTATATGCCATACCTAAATATGCCAAAATCATAGTTATTAATGATATAATATGAACTTGCTTATTACCGAATCTTACCGATAAAACGCCTATAGGAATCGCTACTAGGAAACATATAAGATTGAATATAGCGAAACACACTGAAGAAAAATTAGTTCCGTTCAAGCTTGCATTTTCATATAACTTTGCACTAAAACCATCAACCGTTGTTAAATCAGGAACACCAAATACCGTATGAACAGCATATTGTGTAAAAAATATCATAAGACACATCGTTCCAATCCAAGTAAAAAATTGCATTAAACATATCTTTGATACCTCAGGCGACAGCGCAAAGAATTCCTTTAAAGACTGCCAGAAACTTACAGAGTCTTCTTTATTTTCATCTAATTTTTTCTCAATTTTAACAGGCTGTTCTTTAATCGTAATACAAGTCCACAACATTCCAAGAGTGAATGCAAGTGCTGCCATAATAAATTGAGCAGGAATAGACATTTGATAGTCAAAAATCCACTTTAATGCAGGAGCCGTAGCCGCAGCAACAACAGATCCTAAACCTATTGCAAGACTAAGATAAGAGTTAGCAATAGAATGTTGTTCTACAGGGACAACATCAGGAATTAAAGCTCTATAAGGACCTTGTGCAATATTAATACAAGCATCAATAATCCATATCATTATAGCAGCAATCAAAAGAGCCGTCCAAGCAGGAAGATTGATCCCTATAAAGTTATGAAGAAAATTCGCGACTCCAGCAGAATTCGGGAAAACCCATAACGCAATAGCCGCAATAATTGCTCCACTCAAAAGATAAGGACGTCTTCTTCCAAAAGGTGAAACTGTTTTATCACTCATTGCACCTACAAGAGGTTGAACAACCATTCCAGTAAACGGACCTGCAAGCCATATTAACCCGTATAGAAACGGAGATGCCCCCAAACTTTCCGTTACCGGCCCGGATAATATAATCCTCATCTGCCACGCAAATTGCAATCCAAAAAAACCTAAACAAAAATTCAGGAATTGTGCCGTTGTGAACTTCTTCATAACATTATTCTTTTCTTCCATTAATGTTCTCCCCTAAACATATTCTGCATATAACAGAATACAAAGAATATACCCCATAGTCAAGTTTATAATTTTTTTTTACTAAAAACTAACTCTTAAGAATTAGAAAAAATTAGATAAAATTTATTCTCGAGAGGGGTGAAAAACTAAGAAAAAAACGGTATTATATATATACAAGCTTATCATATCCAGGCACTTTTTTCGGGGTTGCGACAAGATTTTTCTTTGAGCGGGTTTGGTTTAAAATATGGTGAGCTTGTTCTTAAAAAAAACAAATCTTCTTAATGGTTTTCACGTTTGATATATCGCCTTGTTCCCTCTCCAAGAACAGGGTTTTATTTTGCATAAAAAAAGAGAGCCATTTAAGAAGACTCTCTTAATTTTTAACAAGCTTTTCTTCGCTTTAACTCAGCAAGTTCATCCTGATAAGGGGAGAGATTACGAATCTTATCAATAATACCTGGCAGAACAGAATTTACATAATCAATATCTGAATCTGTAGTGTATTTACTCAAAGAGAAACGAATACTTCCATGAATTGCAGTAAAGGGAACATTCATAGCTCTAAGAACGTGACTCGGTTCCAATGAACCTGACGTACATGCAGAACCTGAGCTTGCACAAATACCCAAATCACTCAAGTGAAGAAGAATTAATTCCCCCTCAATATATTCGAAACCGATATTTGTGGTATTTGGAACGCGATTTGCTAGTCCTGTATTCAACCTTGCATTATAAATATTCTTTAATATGCCATTTTCAAGCTTATCACGAAGCCTCTTAACTTCTGTAGCCTCATATTTGAGGAAATGTTGAGCAATATCACAAGCTTTACCAAGCCCTACAATATACGGAACATTTTCCGTTCCAGCACGTTTCCCTCTTTCTTGATGACCTCCAATAATTAATGGGGTTATAATAGTTTTTGAATTTACATACAAAGCCCCCACTCCCTTAGGCGCATGAAATTTATGTCCAGAAATACCCAGTAAATCAACTCCGAGTGCCTGAACATCTATAGGAATTTTTCCTGCAACCTGAACTGCATCTACAAAAAATTTCGTATTAGGATTTTTGCGTTTTATTATCTCTGAAATTTTTTCAATCGGATTGATTACACCAGTTTCATTATTAGCATACATAACTGACACCAGTGCTGTATCATCATTTATTGCCTCGCTTAACTGCTCAAGATCAAGTTCTCCGACAGAATTTACGCCAATGTAATCAACTTTATATCCCTGTTTTTCTAAAGTTTGGTATAAATTTAAAACACACGGGTGCTCAACTTTTGTGGTAATAATGTGTTTTTTATTTTTGTTCATATTCAAAACACCACGAATTGCGGTATTTGCACTTTCAGAACCACATGAGGTAAAAAGGATTTCCTTTTCACTCTTTGCGTTAAAAAATGCTCTAACCTGTTCTCTTGCATCATTAAGAGCATGAGATGCCCTCGTTGCAAACTGGTACATACTTGACGGATTGGCATATTCGTCTTTGAAATACGGAAGCATTGCTTCATACACATTATCATCAACACGTGTTGTTGCATTATTATCTAAATAAATAAGTTTCTTTTCCATCCTAATTTACCTCTACGACTTCAATATTCTTATCAACAGTTTCTCGAAGAGTTGTTTCTACAAAGGACTTAAGAGTTAAATTAGAATTTTTACATCCAGAACATCTTCCTCTTAACCTTACATATACTTTATCTCCATCAATATCTGTCAAAGTAATGTCACCGCCATCCTTTTGAAGTTCAGGTGAAATTTGATTTTCTATTATACTGTTAATTTTTAAGATTTTTTGAGCAGGAGAAAGCGTAGATTTTTCTTCTTCAATTTTCTTTTCCTTATGATAATAGGTATCAATAATATCTTGAATTAAACCTTTACATTTTCCACAGGCACCGCCGGCCTTGGTATAATTTGTAACCTCTTCAACAGTTTTAAGTCCGTTAATCTTCAATGCTTCCCAAATTTGATTTTCTGTCACACCGAAGCAGGTACATACTATTTTATCTTGCTTTTCAGTCTTACCGTGAAGTTCATCCATAGCTTCATCCAATTCATCTTTATCAACATATCCCTTTAATGCATCTTCCAGAGCTTCATATCCCATAACGGAACAGTGCATTTTTTCAGGCGGTAGACCTCCAAGTTGATCGGCGATATCTTTGTTTGTAATTTTTCTGACATCATCAATAGATTTCCCTATAATCATTTCAGTTAAGATACTGGAACTAGCAACAGCAGAACCGCAACCGAAAGTTTGGAACTTGGCATCCGTTACTATTCCATCTTTAATTTTTAAATATATTTTAAGTTGGTCACCGCAAGTAAGAGAACCTGCAACCCCAATTGCGTCAGCATCATCAATTTTACCAACATTTCGAGGGTTTCTATAGTGATCCATAACCTTTTCAGAATAATCCCACATAATTTAATTTCCTTTTCTTACTACACGTTAATTCTATTTTAACCCAAAAAAAATACATGGCTTACTCTCTTAATTATTTCATAATGTTTTGCTCAAATTCATAAAAAAGACCCTCCTTTTCAGGAGGGTCTTTTGGAATTTATTCGTAAATCCATCCGTTAGTTAAGTCAACCCGAACAGGTTCCAGTAGTTTCATATATATTGTATCCTCAGGAGTTGCATCTAACTTTTCTCCCTTAAGGGTTGCTCTAACAAATTTCATAAACCAGTTTCGGTCCTTATGAAGTTCACCGGTTGCTGAAAACTTTGCGACTTGATCGTTTGTTGTTGTAACAAGAGAGTTTTTCAAAACAAGCACTCCGTTTCTTACAAACCACTTTCCGCTTCTTACATCTAACAATTGTCCTTTTAAATTTGAATCTTTATAGATTAAAATAAATTTATCTCTTGTAATATAATTTTTAGGCACAGCGGCAACATACATATCTCCGGATTGAGAAGATTGGGTCGAAATATATTTGGTAACTCTTACAGGAATAGTTGCACCGGCAGGAATTGTACCAATATTACCCTGAACAGTAGCTTCCTGAATTACATATCCTTCTCCTGTTTTATTTCTCATTGCTTCAGCTAATTTGGCATTAGGATTGAGTTTTGCCTGCTCAATCATATTACAAAGAATCGCAGCAACTTCAGCTCTTGTTGCAGGACGTTCCGGTTCAAGACGTGGCTTATCGTTTCCAGGAGCAACAACTATCATTCCTAAAATTTCTGATTTCCCAGCAGGAATAAGAAAAGACTGAGGAATAGTATTTACATCTTCATATTTATTGGCAAGAACTTCTCTAGCCTTAGCTTCACTAATTTCCTGTGTTGTAAGGGCGTTTACAGCTACGGTTGAAGCCTCTGCCCGTGATACAGAGTCATCCGGTCTGAAAGGGGTTCCCTCATCTGACCCTGAAATTAAATCAAAGTATAATGCTTTTTGAATTGCATCGTAAGCCCAAAAATCTGGAGTTATATCTGAAAAAGTTACAGGCTGGGCAACTTTTGTGTGTTCCTGTTTTAAAGCTTTAATTGCCATTGATGCAAATTCAGCTCTTGTAACATTGTCGTCAGGCTTAAATGTTCCATCAGGATATCCTACAATTACTCCCTGATCAGATAATTCTTCAATTTGTTTGGCTGCCCAATGATCTTTTGCCACATCCGGAAAATCAAAAGCATTTGCAGGCATAATAAAAAATACCCCAACCATTAGAGAAAACAGCATTCTTAATAAATTCTTCATCTTTACTCTCCTATAATATACTTCTCTAATATATTAATTTGAATCTCTAATTATCTCAAGCCGATTTGAAGAAATGTAAATTAGCCATAATAACTCAAAATTAATAGATTAAGTTTATATAAAGACAACAATATTCTGTGGTATACTTATTTCAGGGAGTTAGGAAAAAGGAGAGATATTTATGATACCTATTTTAGATTCAAAACGTCAGTACGCCGAAATCGGCAGTGAAGTAGAAAAAGCAGTATGCGAAGTTTTGCGCTCAGGCTGCTACATACTTGGACCTAATACTAAGGCTTTGGAACAAGAACTTGCAGAATTTTTCGGAGTAAAGTATTCTGTCGGCTTAAACTCAGGAACAGATGCTCTGCATTTAGCGTTAAGAGCTCTTGATATAGGCGCAGGGGATGAAGTTATCACAACCGCATTTACATTTGTTGCGACAACCGAAGCTATTGGAATTGTCGGTGCTAAACCGGTTTTTGTTGATATTAATCCTGATACTTTCAATATTGATCCAGATAAAATTGAAGCAGCAATTACACCAAAAACAAAGGCTATTATTCCTGTTCATTTATACGGTCAGCCATGCGAAATGGACAAGATTATGGACATAGCAAAACGTCACAACTTAAGAGTTATCGAAGACTGTTGTCAGGCAATCGGAGCTACCTACAAAGGTCAAATGGTAGGTTCATTCGGAGATTTCGGCTGCTTAAGCTTCTATCCTACAAAGAACTTAGGAGGAATGGGCGACGGTGGTTTAATTATGACAAATTCTGAAACATTGAGAGACAGAGTAGTAGCTCTTAGAAATCACGGAGGAGCTGTACGTTATTACCATGATGAAATCGGTGTTAACAGCCGTTTAGACGAAATCCAATCAGCAATTTTGAGAGTAAAATTACCTCATATCAAAGAATGGAATGAAAAGAGACGTGCGCATGCTGCATATTACAATAAATTATTTGCAGACTGCAAAGATGTTGTAACACCTGTTGAAGCAGATAATACTTACTGCGTTTATCACCAATACACAGTTAAAGTTCCGAACAGAGACAAAGTTCATAAAATGCTTCAGGAACGCGGTATTGGTGCAATGCTTTATTACCCTGTTCCATTACATCTTCAAAAAGTTCACGCATATCTTGGAGTAGGAAAAGGTTCGCTTCCTTATACCGAAAAAGATACAGAAGTTGTAATCTCACTTCCTATGTTCCCTGAACTTACGGAAGAAGAACAAAGAACTGTTGCAAAAACATTGATTGAATGTATTGAAGAAACAAAAACAGCCGCAGCTGTATAAAAAACAAAATAAAAAGTCTCCGAGATTAAATCGGAGACTTTTTATTTTGAATAACTGAGAAATTAACTATATCATAAAAAGATGAGAATGAATGCAAAAGAAAGAATTACTAGTAATATAAAACGAATACGCAAGATCCAATAAAAATGTTACGCATTCTTAACTATTTGCAAATTTATATTTGTAAAGTATCATATAATTAGACAGTTTTATGTGTAGCTGTCATTTAACATATTAATTAAGGGATATATAAAGATGAAAGAACAAAAAATAGCCGTTATTGGATGCGGTGTTTGGGGAAGAAACATCGTACGTAATTTTTACAATCTTGGGGTTTTGAAAATTGTTTGCGATATTGATGAGGAAAATTTGAAAAAAGTTACCGAACAATATCCAGGGGTTGAAGTTACAAGGGATTATAACGATATTATTAATAACCCGGAGATTACGGCTGTTGCTGTTGTTACACCGAGTCATACCCATTATAAAATGGTTCATGCAATGCTTGATGCTGGCAAAAATGTTTATGTTGAAAAACCTATATCGACAGTCGCACAGGAAGCTAAAGACTTAACAGAAGTTGCGAACTCAAAAGGGTTAGTACTTATGGTAGGGCACCTGCTTCTTTATCACCCTGCGGTTAACAGATTAAAAATGCTTATTGAAGAAGGCGTTTTAGGTGATATAGTTTATGCACAAAGTGACAGATTGAATGTTAATTTCTTTAAAAATGACAGAAGCGTTATGTGGGATTTGGCTCCGCATGATGTGTCTATGATGAGCTATGTAACAGGAAAAGATCCTGTAAGAGTTATTTCTGCTGTAGGTTGTTCTTCCGAACAAAACGATATTATGGATATTACACACCTGACAATTGAATTTGAAGGGGGAATGGTAGGACAAATTTCCGACAGCTGGATCACTCCAAGAAAACACGTTCAGCTCCTTGTCAGGGGAACCACGGCTACTGCAATTTTAGATGATACTGTACAGGACGATAAGCTAGTTATTTATGATAACTTTAAAAAGGATACATTACAAAATGTGACTTTAGATTACCTTGAAATTGAACCGTTGAAACTTGAATGTCAACACTTTATCAGCTGTTGCGAAACAGGTAAAAAAGCTCGTTCCGGAGGTGATAACGGGTTTATGGTTACAGCCATACTTGAACAGGCTGAAAAAGTTATGCTTGGAGACAGAAGGAAAAAATTAGACGAAGTTAATTTTGCACTTTCAAGATTAAAAAAACAATAAAGGACAGAGATTTAAATGGATATTAAAAATAATACTGCAAATATAGTTTCTATAAGCCGAATTTTTATAGCATTTATAGCTATAGGTTTATTGTTTATACATACAACCGAGAGTTATATCTGGGCACTGATACTTACAATTATTGCTTTTATTATGGACGGAGTAGACGGGTATATTGCAAGAAAATATAATCAGTCTTCAGAACTTGGTTCTGTATTGGATATTATGGGCGACAGAATTGTTGAAGCATCTTACTGGATTGTATTTGCAGTACTCGGGTGGTTAAACATCATATTCCCGCTTATTTGTGTTGCAAGAGCCTTTACTACTGATAGCATAAGAAGTGTTGCTCTATCCAAAGGGATGACGGCTTTTGGCGACAAGTCTATGCAGTCTACGTCCTGGGGAAAATTTATTTGTGCATCTAAATTTATGAGAATAAGCTATGCAGTTGCCAAAGTTGCGGCATTTGTTCTTTTAATTTTTGCCAATATCCCTCATTTAAGTGTCGGACTCCAATACCATATTATGAATGTTGCAGTTGTATTAGCATGGATTGCGATTATTTTCTGTGTAGTTAGAGCGGTTCCTGTTGTATTGGAAAGCGGCAAGTTATTTGACAAATAAAAAGGAACTATATGGCAGGAAAAATTAATATTGTATTATATGAACCTGAAATTCCACAGAATACTGGAAATATTGCAAGACTCTGTGCTTGTACGGGCGCTTCGTTATATTTAGTTGGCAAGCTTGGCTTTTCTCTTTCAAGTAAATATACAAAACGGGCAGGGTTAGACTACTGGGACAGTGTTGACTTGCACAAAATTGATACGATGGAGGAATTGCTTGAAGCAAATAAAAGTGCTAACTTTTATTATCTGACAACGAAAACCGATAAAAAATATACTGACATAAAATTTCAGGACGGAGATTTTCTTGTATTCGGACCGGAGACAAGAGGGCTCCCTGAAAAATATGTAAAAAATGAACATGCTCTAACTATACCAATGAAAGAAGGACAGAGAAGCTTAAATCTATCCAATTCGGTTGCAATTGTAACTTATGAGGTTATAAGACAAAATGGAATTTAAAATGCCCGAACGGATTCAAAACTCACACAAAGGAACATTTGGAAGAGTTTTGAATGTTTCCGGCTCTGATTATATGATGGGCGCTGCATATTTATCAAGTCTTTCAGCTCTGACCGTCGGTTGTGGATATATGTTCCTTTGTACCACAGAAAGAGTTATTGATGCAGTTGCTGCACAAAGTCAAAATATTGTCTTTTGCCCGCTTTCAGATTTAGAAAATCAAGTAAAGTCTGCAGATATATTGCTTATCGGATGTGGGTTGTCAACTTCTGATGCTGCGATGGATATTTTTAAAAGAACACTAAATTCTGTTGAGGATATCCCTGTTGTAGTTGATGCTGATGGTTTAAATATTCTTGCAAAAAATCCCGAGATAAAGCTTCCGGCAAAGCTTATTCTAACGCCTCATCCAAAAGAAGCGTCAAGATTGATGGGGGTTGACGTAGATACAATTCTATCGGATATGGAATATTGGGCAAAAGAGATTTCTAAAAAATTTAATTGTGTAACAGTTTTAAAATCACATAGAACCGTTGTGAGTTCTAAAGATTTGGAAATTTATATTAATAATACAGGATGTAGTGCTCTGGCAAAAGCTGGGAGCGGAGATGTTTTGGCTGGCATGATAGCTGGGCTTCTTGCTCAAAATTGTGAAGCCTTTTATGCCGCAAAACTTGGAGTACACTTGCATGGGCTCTGTGGTGATTTAGCAAAAAATGACCTGACCGAATACGGAGTGTTAGCTTCCGATCAGATCAGGTTCATTCCTTATGCTATAAAAAAAATCTTATAAGTTTACGCTAAAAGGTCTAATTTTGCTACAGAGTCACTAGCAACTTCTTCTGGTTTGCCGTGTGCAACGTTGTATAGGTATCCATTTTCGTTATTTCTTACTTTTTCAACTTCACCTATAGAAGTTTGAGTTGGTGCAAATGGACTTGTATAGATATCTTTTTCTAAAGGTTTATTGATTTTTGCATTTCTAACTAAATCTTCAGCTTTTGCGATTTCTTTTGCTGTGTATACTTTTCCTGCACCTACATATTCAGTCGCTTTAGAAGCTACTTCTTTTACTCCTTTTGTTAACATTGTTTCTCTACCAGCAAATGAAATTTTGTTAATCATATTTTTCTCCTTTGTTTTGATTTAATTTGTTTTTATTGCTTAGATATACATTATAACTCTTAAAAAAAAAATAATTGCTAAAAAAATAAAATAAACTTTACAATTGTTAATAAGATTATAATAGCCTAAATATTTAATAGCAATTAGCCATCTTTCCTAAAACAACACGGGAAGATGCTCCGGTACATTCAGGAAGATTATTCGGGATTCCATAATAAGTACAATACCCCAAAAGTGCAAATGCCATTACTTCTTTAAAGTTGTTAGAAATTCCGTAATCTTCATGAGTTTTAAGTTTAATATCTTTTGGCAGATATGTTCTTAAAAATTTCATAAGCGTTGGATTATAAGCTCCACCACCACCGATAACGACTTCTTCAATATCAATTTCAGGCAGTATAAATCTCTCATATGCTTGAACAATTGTTTTTGCAGTAAGAGCCGTAACTGTTGCAACAATATCTTTAGGTTCGGCAGGAGCAAATTTAAGGGCGTTTTCTATATACAAAGGTGAAAAATACTCTCTACCTGTTGTTTTAGGCGGTTTTTTGAAATAATATTCATCCTGTAAAAGACAATCAAGCCAGCTTTCAGAAATATTCCCACTCTTTGCAATCTCACCATCCTTATCGTATGGAATACCAAAAAATTTATCCGTACAATAGTCAATCATAATATTTCCTAAACCTGTATCGAAACCAAATGTAGGATGAGAGTGAGAAACCATTGTAACATTTGATATACCACCAATATTTTGAACAGCTATATTTTTACCTGTTGGCTTGAACCACTTTTCATCAGCAAAACAAACTAAAGGTGCCCCCTCACCTCCAGCCGCGATATCAGCTTCCCTGAAATTCGAAATTGTTAAACAACCTGTTTCTTTTGCAATAACAGAACTTTCTCCTATCTGGAGTGTACTTTTTAACGAAATCCCATCTATTTTTTCATCCTGCGGAGCATGATATATTGTTTGTCCATGACTTGATATTAAATCAGGTTTCCCAAATTCGGAAATTATTGTATTACAGGCATTTGCGAAACATTTTCCTACTGCAAAATTCATCTGACAAATATCTTTTATAGATGCATTCCCAGCAAATAACTGAAAAATTTTTGTTCTAATATGCTCAGGATACTTATAATTTATGCCATAGATTAAGCGGCACTTTAAATCAGGACTAACCTCACACAAACCGGCATCAATACTATCGCAGGATGTTCCTGACATTAAACCTATAACTCTTTTTGTTTCTAACTCTTCTACCATGACCTACAACTATTTTAAACCCCAAATCTCCTAAAGATTAATTACTAAATTGAATTGAAAACTTTTCTCCCATAAATAAAAACATCCCTAATCCACAACTATGCAATATCTTCCTCATACTCCTCTAAAGCTAAAAAATTAAAAAACTTAAAAACCTCTCTTGTAAACTTTTGCCTTAATCTTTAGCGGACCTTTATGCCATCACCTCTTTTTCTATTTTCGTCCTTAATCTTAAACTATCCTACTTCTGTCCTCTGCGGTCTGGTAACCGTTTTTCTTTGGGCGTCTTTTTTGTTATATCTTTCTGCCCTCGACATCTTTTAATGTAAACCTAAGTTAAATTATTGACAAGTAAAAAAAAATTAATTATTTTTTACAATTGACCATGCCCCCTGATACTCTAAACAAAAATTCGTGTTATTAAATCTTAATGAAGAAAACTTAATGAAATTACGTAAAAATAATAACATTTTTTTGTTGACAATAAAGGAATTTCGTATACTACAAATTTTAAGCATGCTTGATTGTAAACTTTTTGCACCAATAAATACTTCTATAGTAAAATAAATATTGGCAAAGTGGAAAATTATGAAGGAATTTAAAAAATCAAATACAATCACATATAATCTAATGTCTTTTACAGGCTTTAAGTCATTAATGCTTTTTACACTTCTTCTGGAAGAGGCAAGATCATATCAGGAAATTTGTGAATTTTTCCGGAACCATGAATATATTAAAGAAGAAATCTCTATAGACACATTCAGGGTGTACCTTACTTCGTTAAAACGCTGTGGATGTGAAATCGAAAAATATAGAGAAGATGGTGTAATTAAATATTTTATTGCTTCTCATCCATTTGAGTTCAGAATGTCAAAAGAACAAATTCGCAGCATCATGAAAGTTTATAGGATAATAATGCAAACTATGGATGTAAAAGGCTTATTTGCACTGGATGTTTTTATCAGAAAGCTCGCAGACAAAATTCAAAATGCAGATCTGCTAACAGCCATTTGCAAAAACTCCATATTCAACAGAATCGAGGAAGAGCTTGTCGAAAAATTAATAGATTACACACAAAAAAAATATCAAATAACTTTTATTTATAACTCTCCGAAAAGAGAAAAAGTCGAAATTGAAATTGTTGCTGATAAGCTTGGAATCTCTAACGGGAAAGTTTACTTATTTGGAACAAACGTTAAATATCAGGAATATTCATACTTCCAACTACAAAGGATTACGGATATCATCCAAGTAAAAACAAATACCATAGATGTATCTAATATCCCTATTTACAATATTAAATACGAACTCAACGGTTTAACTCCGGATGTTAAACTTTCTGATGATGAAAAAATCATTGAAATAAATGACAATTCAGTCGTCGTAGAAGTTACGTCTCCAAATAAATTTATGATTAAGCAGAAAATTTTATCTTACGGTCCACTATGCAAAGTACTGGAACCTGCAGATTTTAGAGAAGAAATAATTGAAACTCTCAAAAAAATGCGTGAGGGATATATTCATGGGTAAAATAAGCGAAAAATATAATGATTCATGCCTGAAAATATTTGCCCTCCTACTCATGCTCTCTAAAGGAGATGCGGAATATTCAGAGGTCATAAAACTTTTTCCGAACTCAGATGGGAAAATTACACAAAAGTCTAATGTTACACTCAACAAATATATGAATACCATAAAAATATTTGGAGTTGAGGTACAAAAATCTAAAAACAAATATACACTTCTAAAGATGCCTTTCAGTATTCAATTTAATGAAAAAGACCTCTATGCAGTTAATATAATCCAGGCATCCTTGAACTTACTGCCTAAAGGAAAAAACAAAAATAATATCGAAAAAATACTCTCTAATTTACAAAATCGTTATGACATAAAAACAAAACAACTTAACGCAGTCATTGAAGCAAATAAAAATTATGACCTGTCATTGTACTGTAAAAAATATGAAAATCAAATTGCAGAATACGAACAATACTGTCAGGATTCAAGTAAAATCGAATTAATTTACGCACATAACGGTGAAAATCTTAAGATAATATGCATTCCGCAAGAAATCAAATACCTTGATAAAATTGTATGCCTAAGTGTATACAGCAGCTTGCACAGACAAATTTACGATATTCCTGTTGAAAATATAATAAAAATAAAAAAACTGGCAGAACATACTTTAGTAAAAAAAATTTGTACAACTGTCGTATTTAAACTCAAAGGCTCCCTTGCTGACAGATATAAATTAAGAGAATGGGAGCAAGCTGAAGGGAAAGATGAAAACGGATACCTCACAATTGTTAATTCCGGAGAAGATTTCAACACACTTGCATCAAGACTGCTGAGATATGATGACAAATGTGAAGTTATTTCACCTGAATCGTTTCGAGAAAAAATGATAAGTATTATTGATGAAACTATAAAAAATTACTAAAAAAAAGACCTCTTAAAAATTTAAGAGGTCTTTTTTAAATCTTACTCTCTGCTATTCAATTTTGCCAGAAGCCTTAAAACTTCTACATATAACCAAACGAGGGATGTCATAATACCAAAGGCCCCCATCCATTCAAAATATTTTGGAGCTAATCTTTGAGCCCCCGCTTCAATAAAGTCAAAGTCTAAAATAAAGTTTAATGCTGCAATTATACAAACAATCACACTGAAACCGATACCAATTGGACTAGCCGTAAAAATTTCCGGAATATTTCTTCCAAATAAAGAAGCAATAAACTGGATTATATAAACAATTAGTATAGAAAAAGTTGCAGTAATAATTGTTGATCTAAATTTTTCAGTACATCTTATAATATTAAATCTGTAAAGCATTAACATAGAAAACATTGCTGCAAAAGTACAAGCAACAGCTTGAGTAACAATCCCAGGATAAAATCTTTCAAAAAAACAAGAAATTAAACCGAGAAAGAAGCCTTCTCCTATGGAATAAATTCCAGCCCATAAAGGTGCCGCCTTTTTGACAAAATTCACTATGATAACAGCAATAAATGCGGCAATAGCACCAACAATCCCAAATATTTGCGCTTTATCAGAAAAACCTTGAAGGAAAAGCCCCCAGTTATAAGCAGCAGCTATAATTGTTATTCCTAACATTAACAGTGTCTTTTGAATTGTACCGTTTATGGTCATTACACCGTCTTCTATAACTCCCGAAACAGTTCCGAAGTTTTCGTTCAAAATCGGATTTGACATAATAAACCACCTTTCTTTATATAGTCAGTTTTTATGATACAATGTAATTATATCATAAAAGGAAATATTTTACTATTAATATAAAGGCGGGGTATGCAATATATAATAAATTTAAAAAAATTCATCAAATATTTTGGAGATGGAAGACGCTTTAAGCTTTGCTTATTTCTTATTATGTCATTAATAGCCGGATGTATAGAATTCTTAGGTGTTGCCCTTATCTATCCGTTTATTATGATGATTATAAGCCCGGAAGCATCACAAAATATCGCCTCTTTCTTTAAATTTTTCCCCATCAACTATAATATCTCATCTTTAAATTTTGCACTCATACTGGGAGGGGCGGCACTTGCTTTGTTCGTATGCAAAAATTTATATATGATTATATTTTTATACGTGCAAAATAAGTTTTTACAAAAATGGACACAACACATTAATAATATGTTTATCCATTTCTTTTTGTGCGCTCCATACAAGAATATTATGAAAATTTCAAAATCCGACAAAATTTATATTTTGACAACATTATCGCCTCAGTCCACTAACGGTTTTCTAATGAGAATAATGGCTCTTATAACCAATTTATCGATTGTAGCCCTGATTTTAGCTCTGATTTTATGGAAATTCCCTCTTGCAGGATTTGTTTCTCTATCTTTTATTGCAGTATGTCTTACTATACAGAGTATATTTTTCAAAAAAAGAGTAAGAGAACTCGGCATTTCTGTTCAAAAAGTATCGAAAGAAATGAATGAAATTAACTACTCTACAACAAATAATATTAAAGATATAAAAATATTTAATTGCGAAAAAACATTTTATAATAACTACGGAAAATGCGGGGCGAAATTAAGCAGTCAAAATACTCTTATTTCATTTTACACAGGAATTCCTCCTTACATGGTCGAAACATTGATTGTATTTACGCTGCTTATACTTGGAGGGTTAATAGCCTTCCAGAGTAACGGAGAAAATTCTGTATTAATTGCTTCTTTTGCAATGATTGTAGCATCCGTATTCAGAATTGCACCCGCTTTAAACAGAATACAATCTGCCCTGTTAAACTTACCGACAGGATTGAATTTTGTTAAAGGCCTAAATTCCGTATACGAAAATCTCGGACTCAACCAATATTCATTCAAATTTCCTGAAGGAACCGACAAAATGCCTTTTAGAGATAAAATCATTTTACATGAAATTTCATTTTCCTATGATAATGATAAAGAAGTACTGCATAATATTTCATTTGAAATCAACAGAGATGATTTTGTCGGAATAATAGGGCTATCAGGAGCAGGAAAAAGTACTCTTGCTGACATATTTACAGGTCTATTAGAGCCTGACTCCGGAGAAATTATAGTAGACAATATTAAACTTACAAAAGAAAATATTTCTGCATTCAGGAAAAATATCGGATATGTACAACAAGAACTTACAGTTCTAGGCAAAAGCTTTAGAGAAAACATTGCCTGGGGAATTCCGGAAGAAGAAATTGACGATAACAGAGTTAAATATTTAATAAACCTTGTCAGGCTCGATGGAGTGGTGTATCAATATAAAGACGGAATCTATGCGGTTCCTTTTATAGGAGAAAATGGACTTTCCAGAGGGCAAAAGCAGCGTTTAGCAATTGCAAGAGCTCTTTACAGGGATCCACAAATATTACTCTTTGATGAAGCTACATCTGCACTTGATGTTAAAGTTGAGCATGAAATTACAAGCATGCTCACAGAAGCCTGTAAAAACAAGACAATTATTGCAATTGCACATAGATTATCAACACTAAAAGCATGCAATAAACTTATTTATTTAAAAGATGGGTATCTTGTTGATATAGGAACATTTGAAAATCTTTCGGACAAATACCCTGAATTTGCAGAATTAGTAAGGCTTTCAAGTATGAAATAGAAAATTTTATAAAAAAAATAAAAAAAGACTTTACAATAAAAATTTTTTATTTTATAATTAATACATACCCCAAAGGTTTTGGGTTGAAATAGCTTTAAAAGCGTTAATTGAATAAATGAGAAAATAATCCTCAGTAGCTCAATGGCGGAGCAACCGGCTGTTAACCGGTAGGTTGTTGGTTCGAGTCCAACCTGGGGAGTTTTT
>CALVHA010000008.1 GCA_944327255.1 Candidatus Gastranaerophilales bacterium
ATTTCTTTATGAAAAACTTTATGACAGTATACACCCACCTATCCTATCCTATCCTATCCTATGAGGCATTATAACTGCTTTTCAGCCCTTTTTAAATTTAATTTTACATTTCTTAATAAATAAAAAGAGAATGATAAAATCATTCTCTTTTTACTGGTTATTATTAAAAAACGTCTATTTTACTTCTTTTAAAATTATTGTAGCATTCTGTCCACCAAAACCAAAAGAATTAGATAAAGCAGCATGAATATTTGCTTTTCTGGCCTTATGAGGAACATAATCCAAATCTGCAACAGCTTCATCCTGATTATCAAGATTAATAGTAGGTGGAACAATACCTTCATTAATAGCTTTGACGCAAGCAATACATTCAATCGCACCGGTAGCCCCAAGCAAATGCCCGTGCATACTCTTTGTTGAACTTACCAGAAGATCTTTATTCTTGCTCTTGTCGCCAAAAACTCTTGCTACAGCCTGAGATTCTGCGATATCACCCAAACCTGTACTTGTACCATGGGTATTAATATACTGAATATCTTCAGGTTTCATACCTGCATCCTCTAGCGCTAATTCCATAGATTTTGTAGCACCTTTCCCTTCAGGACAAGGAGCAACAACATCATATGCGTCAGCAGTCTGGCCATAACCTACAACTTCAGCATAAATTTTAGCACCGCGTTTTTTAGCGTGTTCATATTCTTCCAGAATAACTACACCTGCGCCCTCTGACATAACAAAACCATCTCTGTCTTTATCATATGGACGAGAAGCTTTAGTAGGTTCATCATTTCTTCTTGATAAAGTTCGTGCACTAGAAAAAGCTCCAATACCCACATCACAAATAGTAGCTTCACATCCGCCTGCAACCATGATATCTGCATCGCCATATTGAATAGCTCTTGCAGCATCACCAATAGAGTGAGTACCTGTAGCACAGGCAGAGACAACAACTTTATTTATTCCCTTAAATCCATATCTCATAGAAATGCGACCGGAAGCCATATTTACAATCATCATAGGAATTGTAAAAGGAGAACACTTATTTGGCCCTTTTTCAAGGATTCTAACATGATTTTCTTCAAAAGTCCTGAAACCGCCGGCAGCTGATGAAACAATAACACCTATTTTATATGGATCAACATCAGTAACTTCTTCCAGTTTAGCATCCTTAACAGCTTCATCCGCTGCAACCATTGCAAATTGGATAAATCTATCCATTTTCTTTGCTTCTTTAGGTTCAAGATATTTCTCAGGATCAAAGTTTTTAACTTCACCTGAAATTTTTACCACGTGTTTTGAAATATCTATCAACTCGGAAGTACTAATTCCGCTTTTCCCTTCCACAAGGCTATGCCACAAATTGTTAACACCTACACCGAAAGGCGATACAGCACCCATCCCTGTTATTACTACTCTTCTTTTAGTCATCTCTTTACCTTTTTAAAATATTCCATGAATAAATGTACGAGGGGAATAAATCTCCCTCGTACATATAAAAAAACTATTTGTGAGAATCAATATAATCTACAGCGTCTTGAACTGTTTGAATTTTTTCAGCTTCTTCATCAGGAATTTCGCAACCGAATTCTTCTTCAAAAGCCATAACTAATTCAACTGTATCTAAAGAGTCAGCACCCAAATCAGCTGTGAAGCTTGCTTCAGGAGTAACTAAAGCTTCATCAACGCTCAATTGATCTACTACTACTTTTTTAACTTTTTCTAATGTACTCATCTTCTTTTCCTCATTTTAATTGTTGTATTACTATACTATTTCTATTTTATTATACTTAGTAAAAAATTTTTTTGCAAGATTTTAATAGAACTGTTTATGTTTTGTTAAAAAACTTTACTAAATAATCAGGCCACCGTCAACTTTAAGAACTTGTCCTGTAATATAGTCCGCATCAACTGCTAAAAATTTAACTGCTTTGGCAATATCTTCAGGTTCTCCCAATCTTTTTAGAGGGATAAAATCAGTAAACTTTGAAGTATCCAGATCTTTTGTCATATCAGTATTGATAAATCCTGGAGCAATAGCGTTAACTCTTATACCGCGCGAACCAAGTTCTTTAGCAAGAGTTTTTGTTAAGCCGATAAGTCCTGCTTTTGCCGCAGAGTAATTTGCCTGACCGGCATTGCCAGATACACCTACAACACTTGACATATTAACAATTGAACCGCTTCTTTGCTTCATCATAACCTTAACAACAGGTTGTGATACAAAATATGCACTTGATAAGTTTGTATTAATAACAGCTTCCCAGTTTTCATCGCTCATTCTCATAAACAAACCATCTCTGGTAATACCTGCATTATTTACCAAAACATCAATTCTACCATATTTAGCAACAATTTCATCGATACTTTTGGCAACTTCCTCTTTATTGGAAACATCAAATTTATAAGCAGCAGCGTCAACTCCAAAAGTTTTTAATTCTTCTACTGTTTTATTTGCAGCATCAACATTGCCTGCATAATTAATAATTATATCATAACCCGCTTTTGCAAGTTCAATGGCACAAGCTTTTCCTATACCTCTTGAACCGCCGGTCACTAATGCTAATTTTTCTGACATTAAATCTCTCCTTTATCTTATACTAAGGCCAACTCTTCTTTTAATGAAGATATTGTACTTTCTAAACTTGCTTTATCGAACACGTTAAATACTTTTGCTTCAGGAGCAATTTTTTTGTTTAAACCTGCAAGAACTTTTCCTGGTCCTATTTCAACAAAAATTTCAACACCATCTTCTGTCATTTTCTGAATCGTCTGAGTCCAATGAACTGATGAGTAAATTTGTTTTGGCATTTTAACTCTAAATTCAGAAGTGTTTTTTGTAGGAATAGCATCAACATTTGTCACAACAGGAACTATAGCTTCATTTAATTCAAGTCCTGAAACAAAAGATTCAAATTCTTTTCCTGCTTTTTCCATAAACTTAGAATGGAAAGCGCCTGACACTGCAAGCGGAACAACTCTTCTCGCTCCTTTTTCAAGAAGAATTTCCCCAGCTTTTGAAACAGCTGCTTCGTCACCGGTTATAACAATCTGAACAGGAGAGTTGTAGTTTGCAACATCTACGTATCCTACAGAAGATGCCTCCTTCAAAGCTTCTTCAATAGAGCCATCAGGTGCATTTAAAATTGCAGCCATCGCTCCACCTTTTGTTTCTCCCATTAAATCTGCTCTTTTTTGAATAGCTCGCAATGTAGTTTCCAGGGACATAACTCCTGCTGCGTACATTGCACAATATTCTCCCAAACTATGTCCTGCTGTGTAATCCGGAATAACATTTAATTCTGCCTTCATAGCCTCTAACACTGCAATTGAAGTTGTAACAATACAAGGTTGAGTATTAACTGTCTGTTTCAAATCTTCCTCCGGCCCTTCAAAACACAACGTTGTGATACTTTTACCCAAAATTTTATCAGCCGTATCATAAACATTTTTTGCAATACCGTAAGTTTCGTACAAATCCTTTCCCATTCCAACAGATTGGGCTCCCTGACCAGGGAAAATAAACGCAATTTTTTTAGCCATATTCATATCCCTCAACTAACTCTCTTAATTTATATGTACTAATTATACTACAAACAGATTAAAAGTAAATAAAAACAAGGTGCAAAATACTACACCTTGTTTTTATTTTTAAATTTTAACCATTAGTTTTACTTTCAAAAACATCATTTTTTAATGAATCAAGTTTAAGATTTTCAAACTCTTTTTCAAAATCCAACGGCTTGCAGGAGCGTATTGTTTCCGGACATTTCTGTTTTATTTTTGCAATCAATTCAGGATTACCAAAATCAACAACTTGCGAAAGGCCTGTTAATCTTGTTCCGCCAATTCTAAATCCATTAATTTCACCTAAACGAAAACCCATTAACAAATCCCCTCTCTTAATCTTACAATAGCTCCGCCCCATGTCATGCCAGCTCCAAATCCGCAAAGAACAGCCGTAGTGCCAAGTTTTACATTACCTTTTTCAACACTTTCAGCCAATGCTATTGGAATAGAGGCAGCCGAGGTATTTCCATAATATTTGATATTTGTTACAACCTTATCATCAGAGTATCCGAGACGTTCCTGAACTGCCTGAATAATTCTAATATTTGCCTGATGCGGAATCAAATAATCAATGTCTTCAGCTTTCAAGCCTGCATCAGCAATAAGATTTTCAACATAATGAGGAAGAATCTTTGCGACAAAAGTATAAACTCCGCGTCCATTCATTCTTATACCCTTAGGCTTTTCTTCATACTGTTCAACAAGCGGACAATTTTTGCCATCAAAAGACAACTCTATTAAATTACCATAATTACCGTCGGCTTTAATGTCAATAGCAATAACATCATCAATACCATCTTCCGCTTGTGTAACAACCATAGCACCCGCTCCATCACCAAATAGAATTGAAGTACCTCTGTCAGCCCAGTTGACAAGTCTTGAATTGTTATCCGTTGCAACGATAAGAATATTTTTATACATGCCAGAAGCAATGTATGCACGTGCAATACTTAAGGCATAAATTAAACCGGTACATGCAGCCGTAATATCAAAAGCCGGAATAGGTTTTGAAATACCTAATCTTTGATGAATATGGCATGCAATCGCTGGATATAAATCAGGAGGTGCAGAAGATGCTGCCAGAATTAAATCAATTTCTTCAGGATTCATTTTAGCTTTCTCTAAAGCTTTTTGAGCAGCCTCAAAACCTAAATCAATAGCATTCTGTTCTCCAGAAACAACTCTTCTTTCTTTAATTCCCGTTCTTGTATAAATCCATTCATCAGAAGTTTCATATAATTGTGTCAAATCATCATTTGTAATAACTGTTTCCGGTAAACTGTATCCTACTCCCGCAATTCTTAATGGTATTAATTTATCTGTCATTTTATTTATTCCTCGTGAAATTTTGCAATCTTTTCGTTTACGCCTGATTCAACAGCTTCTTTAGCGACTCTTACGGCATTTTTAATAGCATAAGCATGACTTCTGCCATGAGATATTACTGTTATACCTTTTACCCCTAGCAATAGGGCACCGCCAAATTCTTCGTAATTGATTTTAGTATAAATTCTTTTCATAAACGGTTTTGCAAGAAGTCCAATAATCTTTCCAGCCAAATCCGCTTTAAACTCTTGTTTTAACATTCTAAATAACATTGAAGAAGTTCCTTCAGTAACTTTTAATGCCACGTTTCCGACAAAACCGTCACAAACAACAACATCACATACACTTAAGAAAATTTCTTTACCCTCAATGTTACCTACAAAGTTAATCTTTTCCTGGTGTTCTTCCAACAACTTATAAGTAGCCTGAGCAAGCTCATTACCTTTTCCTGCTTCTTCACCAATATTCAAAACTCCAACTCTCGGATGCTCTATTCCCAAAACATTTTTAGAAAAAGTAGCACCCATAATGGCAAATTGCATTAGCATTTCAGGTGTACAATTACTATTCGCACCACCGTCAATAACAACAATAGGTTTTTTAACTGTAGGTAAAGTAACGGCAATAGCAGGTCTGTCAATCCCTTGCAAACGGCCGAGACCAAATAAACTTGACGCCATAGCAGCTCCTGTAGAACCAGCAGCAACAACAGCATCTGAACTACCTTCCGCAACAGCAGCAACAGCCAAAACTATAGAGGATTTTTTCTTTTTACGAATAGCTTGTCCAGGGGCCTCGCCCATTTCAATAACTTCAGAGGCATGGGTTATTTTAATATCTAATTTGCTCGTATCAATTTTAATACGATATTTTTTCGGACCACCTTTACCGCGGTCGGTCATAAAACCTTCCTGGGAAATCTTATCAAGTTCCTGTTCAATTCTGTCTTGTTTCCCGACTAACTCAATAGCAACACCATATTCTTGTGCTGCCCATACAGCTCCGGCTACAATTTCGTGTGGAGCGTGGTCGCCACCCATTGCATCTACTGCTATTCTTGTCATTTTTCCCTCTCTCAAAAGTCTAAACTAACCTATACCCAATCAAAATTTGATATTGAGGTTGAAAGATGAAACTTTCAACCTCATTTTATCATAGTGTTATTTTTCTTCAGATTCTTCTGTAGTTTCAGCTTTAACTTCTTCAGTTTTAGGCTCTTCAACTTTAGGTTCTTCTGTTTTTTCAGCTTTTTTAGTTGATTTTTTAGCCGGCTTTTCTTCTTTTACAACTTCTTCTTTTCTGTCTTTAAGACTAACCGGTTTACCTTTATAAGTGCCACATTCTGTACAAACTGTGTGTGTTAAAACTGTTGCACCGCAAGTAGGGCATTTAGTTGTTTCCGGAGTAGTTGCCTTCCAGTTACTTCTTCTATGTCCTTGTGCGGAATGTCCTGTTCTTTTCTTTGGTACTGCCATTTTTCTTTTTCCTTTTTATTTTTACTACTATTTACTTTTTCGGTTGTATTTGAATGTTTTTAAATACATCCATTCTCGGGTCGGATAATTCTTCTTCTTTAAGAAAATTATCCCCATTACAATTTATACCACAAACTTTTTTATTTGGTATATTTAATATTACAGATTGATACAATAAGTCATAAATATCAATTTCGTCTGCACCGTTTAAATCGGTTACAAACTGTCCGTCCTTAATTTCTGTTTCCTGCTTATAATCATCTGATAATGCGTGTTTTGCATATACTTCATCAATATTAAAATCAAGGTTATAATCAAATTCTTTCAAACACAAATCACATTCTAATTTTAAAGTTCCCTTAACATTTCCGTAAACTTCTATAAATTCTCCCAGTGATTTTATGGTAAGGTCAGCAGAAACAGGACCGACAGAATTAATCCCATCAATGTTATCTTCAAAATCATAATAGACTGTTTTGTCTTCAGAATTTTCTATTTCATCTATTGATATTTTATAAGACATTATTCCAAACCTATACGTATTGTTCTTCCTGCATAGCCAACGCAGAAATCTGATTAGCTGCGAAACAAACTTTTTTCAAAGGTCCTTGAGTTTCTTTTTCAACAAGAACATTACTTGATGTTTTAAGAAGCTGTGTTAATTCGGCATAAAGCTCCTGCGGATTTTCCACATATAACACAAGAGGCGCCGTTGTTCCTTTCAAAAAAACAAGAACTGAATTTCTTTTTTTTATATTTTGCGGATTAAATTGCTGTGCCATAATTTCTCCTTATATTTTTATTCAAAGTTTATTACAAACATTACAAATATGCAAATAACTCCCCGACAGGGTAATTGAATAAGATAATTAAACATTACAAAATAATTTCGATAATGGAAAGAGAGGATTTAATTATGTATAAAAAATTTCACATTGCTGTAATAGTTGCACTGGCTTTTGGTTTGGGATATTCAGTCAACAACATCGCAATTTCGGATACAACTCCGAAAGTTGCGGTAGTTGATACAACAAAAATTATTGCAAATTCATCTTCTGTAAAAGCACTTAAAGCAGAGCAGGAAAATAAGATTAAAACAATGCAGTCTACAATAGAAAAAGCAAGAGCCGAAATTGCAAAAGAAACTGATCCGGTAAAAATTGCTCAATTAGAAGAAAAATACAGAAACGAAATTAATCAACAGAAAATAGCCCTTGATACCAATTATAACAAGAGACTGAATCAGATAGATTCAGAAATAAGAAACAAAGTGGTCGAAAAAGCAAAAGGGATGAATTATAATCTTGTATTACCAAAAGATGTAGTATTTTTTGGAGGAGATGACATAACAGATATTATTGCAAAAGATATTAAATAATTAACATTTTTTAACAATTGTAAAAAATTAGGCAATAATTCCATAAAAAAAGACTTTATATAAATATAGAGTATAAACAAAAGGGATTGCTATGTCTGATATTAAATTTGTAACACTTTCACAGTTTGAAAAGAGTCCGGAATTACAAAAAGAATACGGAGGAGATTATCAGAAATTTCTAACAACTTACATAAAAGAAATGAAATCAACTCCATTATTCACACTTGCAAAAACAGGGAATTATTCATCTCTGCCAAATTCAATCCGTGATAGCATATGGTCCCGCTCAAAAGAAGCAGACAAGAAAAAAGAATTGAGTGAACAAACATACGAACTTGCACGCCAAGCAGAACAACAGGCAATTGCAGCTCAGGAAGCAGCAGAATCTCAACTCGCAAAACTCCAAAACGAATATGCCGCAGGAAATACCAGCTCACTGCTTGAAAGCAATATTAATAATGCACAAAATAAATTAAGAGAATTGATGAAAAGCAGCTCAAATGCAACCTTAGCGCGTGAAATTGCCGGAGAGCACATGGTTGCCGATTCAAAAGCTTCATTGAGAGCCTTCCAATCAGGAATGCTCGCTGATGCAAGCATTAAATTAACTTAATTTTTGTTTACACAGCAACTTTTCATGTATTGATTTTTTTCTTTTATATATTATCATTGACCTGTAGAGTGCTTACGCCCAATTTGTACTCATACGAAATAAAAGGAAAAATTATTATGTCAATTAACTTGAAAAACAAACAAGACATCATCAAAGAATTTGGTGCTAATGAAAAAGATACCGGTTCTGTTGAAGTTCAAATCGCTATGTATACACAAAAAATCAGCGAATTAACTGAACACTTAAAATCCAATCAAAAAGATTTCGCAACAAAAAGAGGTCTTTTAATGATGGTTGGTAAAAGAAAAAGATTACTTTCTTACCTTAAAGACAGAAATCTTGAAGGATACAGAACTTTAATTAAAAAACTTGGTATCAGAGGTTAATTTTTCAAACAAAATAAGATACGGCACCTTTCGAGGTGCCGTTCTTTTAAGGAGTGGAGAAGGAGAACTTTATGCAAGCATTAAAATCTCAGAGATTACATATTGGCGTTTTCGGCAAAACTAATGTTGGGAAATCATCAGTATTAAACAGAATTACTAATCAGGAAATATCTATTGTCTCTGACATTGCAGGAACAACAACGGATGTTGTAGAAAAATCTATGGAACTTCTCCCTATCGGTTCTGTAAGGTTTCTTGATACAGCGGGTATTAATGATAAAACCGAACTCGCTAAATCCCGTATTGAAAAAACACTGAAAATTATTAATCGTACTGATATTGCTATAATTATCTGTGATTATAACGGCATTGATGATTATGAAAAAAATTTGATTACAAAATTCGAGGAATTAAATATTCCATATCTTATTCTTGTAAATAAAACTGATATAAAACAAATTTCAGAAGAAAAATTAAACGAAATATTTACTCTTACCCCGCATGTAATTATAACATCAGCACTGAATGATGATGAAATTATTTTTAAATTTAAGTCAGAAGTTGTCAAACTTTTGCCTGAAGACTTTGTAAACACTCCGAAAATTGTCGGGGAGCTTATACCGGAAAAGAGCACCGTAATACTTGTAATACCAATTGACAAAGAAGCACCTAAAGGAAGAATCATTCTTCCACAGGTTCAAACCATAAGAGATTTACTTGATAGCAATTGTCTGAGTTATGTTGTCAAAGAAACCGAATTACTTCAAGCAATTGAAAATTTAAAAGAGCCACCGACACTTGTTATTACTGATTCACAGGCCTTTAAGCAGGTTAATGAAATTGTTCCAGAGAATATAAAGTTAACATCTTTCTCAATTCTTTTTGCAAGATTAAAAGGAGATTTAAATGCTTTTGTCAGGGGGGCAGAAACAATCAGCAGACTTCAGGACGGAGATAAAGTTTTAATACTGGAAAGCTGTACACATCATGCCATAGAAGATGACATAGGCAGGGTAAAAATTCCACGTCTGCTAAAACAAAAAACTGGGAAAAATTTGATAATAGAGCACTATTCAGGGCATGATTTCCCGAAAATAGACAGTTATAAACTTATTATTCATTGTGGAGCATGCATGACAAACAGACGTGAAATCTTATCAAGAATCCTAACTGCCAACCGGAAAGGAATAGCTATTACAAACTATGGCATAACTATTTCATATTGCCTTGGAATTTTACCGAGAGCAATTGAAATATTTAAAGAAGTACAAAATTAGACTAAAGCTTCTTTGCCTTCAAGAGCATTTGTAATTTCATCTATAATAAGTTTTGCAGCAGCAACTCTGTCATCGGCAGTAGTAATCGGTCTTCCTACAACCAGATAATCAACCCCCGCCATAATCGCACTGTAAGGAGTATCAACACGAACCTGATCATTAACAGAAGCCCAAGTCGGACGTGTCGCAGGGCAGACTATAATAAAATCTTTATCAGGAATTTCTTTTCTTATTCTTTTTGCTTCTTCTGCACTGGCAACAACACCGTTAAGCCCAGAATCATAGGCAACTTTCGCAAGCTGTAACACATAATCTTCAATACTTTTTTCAACACAGAGTTCGGTAGTCAAAGTTCTCTGTCCGAAACTTGACAACAATGTAACTCCAAGAATTACAGGAGGTTCTTTTTCCATACGTTTAGCAGCAGCTTTCACAGCCTTAACACTTCCGGCAATCATCTTGGACCCACCCTGTATATGAATATTAAAGAAATGGACGTTATTTTTCACCAAACTTATACAGGCTTTTTGCACAGTATTTGGGATATCATGAAATTTACTGTCATAGTAACATTTCCCGCCGAGTTTTTCTATTAAACGGACAGCTTCAAATCCGTAACTCACCATTAGCGGCAGGCCAATTTTAAAATAACCGACATAATCTTTTAATTCATTTACAAGACTCTCAACTTCTTCCAGCGTTTCAACATCAAGAGCAAGAATAATTCTGTCTTTCGGACAAGTTGGTTTAATCATATCAATATCCACCTCTTTAAAAGACAGTTTATCACAAGAATATATCCTACGCAAGTGACTTGTTTAATACCCCCGTGGAATAATTATAAATTCAGATAACTATGCATTATAACGTTTAAATGTTTTTTCAATATTTTTGGATATTACAGATTTGACAGTATCATATTCAGTTGTAAGGGCGGATATTTCCGTATCCAGATTTTTCATCTTCATATCCAAAATATTTTCTTTATAAGTAATCTTTTCTTTTTCACGGTTATAAATTGCTTCTGCCTGAGCAATACCTTCTTCATCTGTAATTTCTTTTATGTATGAATTTGTAGAGTAATTACCCATATAGTAATAGTTATCGTCCGCAATAGTAGATATATACATACCACCGTTTTGAAGCATTTCTTCAAGATACTCGTTATCATTTACCTTGTCATTTTCTACCCAGCCTTTTGTTGCAATCTGGTTGAACAACATATCATAGAAATTTGCTATCAATACACTGTCACCTGATGTATCAACCTCTTGGACTACATTAAACACAAAATTATCATCAATCAGTTTGGATGTTGACTTCTCATCATTGACAACATATTCAGTATCAAAGCTTTCCATTACCTGTGCAAAATAAGTCAGATATGCTTTGGTAATATTACTTAAATTTAAAGCATATGAAGCATGGGAGTCATCATTCTTATAGTACTGATAGATGTAGCCAATATAATCGTCTGCTTTATTCTCAGCAAATTCTTTTGTTTGATCCCAGTCATTGTCATCCTGACCGGTGGTATTTGTTAGCGCAGAATTTGATGTATCTGCCCTGCCTCCATCAGCATAAGATTTATCCGCATAAGAGTCACTCATATATTCTACCATCTCAAGAGTTTTTCTCTTTGCATATTCAAGAGCCTGCTGTGTTTGTTCATCTGTCGGATCCAAAAATGATGCGACAGCTTCAAATAGAAAATCCCAGTAAGAAGATGAACCTACAAGGTCAATAACTTCACCAAGACCTTGTTCATCACCATTATCATTATTTTCTTTCCCAAGAGCATCCTGGTGATTGTCAAGACCGGCCAATACAACATTCCCATTTAAAATATCCTCTAGTGTAACATCTGTTACACTAGAAAGGTCATCAGGCTTTCCATACCAGCCCTTTCCATCTATATACATCTTCATCCCGGTACCGTGAGTTTCTTCATCATTTTCTACCTGAAAAGAATTAAGAAAATCAGAAAAATCAAACTCAACAGTACTTAAATAATTCGTTACAAAGTCATCATAAGTTACTTGTTCAGTTGTATAGTCAATCATATCAATTGAACCCAAACCAGCATCCGGGTTATAGGTTACATTCATTATACTTTCACCTATTGTTTGGGTTACTATGCCGTTATCTATTAAACCTTGTATAAACTTATTTCTTATATCTGATGAAGGGGTTGTCCCAAAACCTTCTTGAGGAATACCAGCGGCTTTTGCTGCTGCCGCCAAACCTGCATCCAATACTATTCTTCCGGATGGATCCGTTATTGGGGATGGCATATAGTCATTCAATTTTGATGGCTGCATTAACAAGCCATAAGATAACTGAGTACTTGTATCCCCTGTTCCATAAAAATCGTATACCAGTTTTGTCTGGTTTAAGGCATCTTCATACTGAGCTGACACAATGTTCATATCGCGGGATAACGCGATCTTCTGATGTGAATACGCCATTGATTTATATTCACAGTCCGATTTCCTCGCTGTTATTGTTAGTAATCTCGCTTGTGATGCTGCTAATCCCATTGTATGAACCTAATTCCTTTCAGTATTAGAACATATTCCTAGTTATACATGTTGTTTTACGGCTTTTAAGACAAAAAACTTTAAAAACAATAAATCTTCTTGTTACAATTCTTCATAAAAAAAGATTACCACATCATACTACATTAACTTAGACCTGGGGGGGATTATTTGCATCTTAAAAACAACTACAATTTTTATAGAGAAATTTTTTGTGGAGTATTTTTATGTTTACTGAAAACAATTGTCACGATTGTAACAGATACAGTCGTATGGAAATGAAAAATGTAAATAAAGAAATAGTAGGCTGGCTTGAAGACATTGTTGAAGAAAACAATAGCCGTGTTGAAAAAAAAGAGTGGAAAAGCAAGTATAACAGCTATGTTGTATATGATTACGAACCTTTCTGTACAGACGGGTTTGAAATAAATCTGACTATAACTTCTTATGATCAGGCATACTTAAATTTTATTAAATATTTGTATGATGAAAAAGTCAGTACTATTGACTATTTAAACAGCTGTATAAATCATTAATCTTGTAAATATTTTGTTCCGATAAGTTCATCCGGCAAAAACTGCTGTTCAAAATCAGGATCAGAATGCGAATATACATAACCTATTCCAAAGCCGTATTTTGATGCATCTTTGTAATGCGCATCTCTTAAGTGCATTGGCGGCGGGTAATCTTTACCGCTTGCAATATCAGAAAGCGCTGCATCAACTGCACAAACGGTTTCATTAGATTTTTTTGCACGTGCAACATAAATAACAGCTTGAGCCAGAGGAATTCTACCCTCAGGCATTCCAAGAAGCTCAACAGCTTTATAAGCATTGACAGCCAGATTAAAAGCCATAGGATCAGCATTCCCGACATCCTCTGCAGCGCAGGTAATAAGTCTTCTTGCAATAAATCTCGGATCTTCTCCTGCAGCAATCATTTTAGCAAGATAATAAATGGCAGCATCAGGATCACTTCCGCGCAAACTCTTCTGAAATGCAGAAGCACAGTCATAATGCTCCTGCTGTGAATACCTTGTATTACGTTTCTGACAAATTTCCTCAATCGTTTTAACGGTCAAACTGCGCCGCTCATCCCTTAAATCACTCGCAAAATAAGCATTTTCCACAATATTCAATGCAAATCTTGCATCTCCTCTTGAAAGATTAATTATAAAATCAAAAACCCCGCTTTCAATATCAACAGGAAGATAATTTTTAGCAAGGTATGCAAAACCTCTTTTAATAATACGAAACATACTCTCATCATCAATTGAATTTAAACGGATAACCTGAACTCTTGATAAAAGTGCAGGCACAACCTGAAAAGAGGGATTTTCGGTAGTCGAACCGATAAGGAATATTGTTCCGTTCTCCAAATGCGGAAGAAGAGCATCTTGCTGTGTTTTTGAATAACGATGAATTTCATCTATAAATAAAATAGTTTTAATTCCGCTTCTGAGTGACATCTTTGCACTTTCAACAGCATCTTTTATATCTTTAACACCAGATGTAACAGCGGAGATTTCAATAAAATTTGCATTCGTTTTTGTCGCAATAAGTCTTGCCAGTGTAGTTTTGCCACATCCCGGAGTTCCCCAGAAAATCATGGAAAAAAGTCTTTGCGTTTTTAACAAATTTAAAAGAGGACTGTTTTGAGCCACTACATTACTTTGTCCCAAAAATTCATCAAGCGTTTTCGGTCTCAAAACTTCCGCAAGAGGAATTTGTTTATTCTGATTTTCCAGTTCCGTAAATAAGTTATTCATAGTATAATCATAACATGGATTGGATAAAAAATCAGAGGAAATATGAATAAATTAAAAATAGTTTTAGGGTTAATAATAATCATCATATGTACAGGATTGTGTATCAAAATATTTCATAAGCCTAACGATAATAATGAAGTAATTTTCTGGACATTACAAATGAGTGACTTTTCGGATTATATGAACAGTGTAATAAAAGAGTTTGAAAAAGAAAATCCTGATATTAAAATCAAATGGATTGATGTACCATTCTCTGAAGGCGAAAAACGAACTCTTGCATCTGTTCTGAGCGATAATCCCCCTGATTTGATAAATCTTAACCCGGATTTTTCCGCAACCCTCGCCCAAAAAGGAGCTTTATACGAAATCCCGCAGGAGAATGCAGTACAGTTCAATCAGGCAATAGTCAATTCTCTTAAATACAACGGCAAATTATATTCTTTGCCATGGTATGCAACCTCTGCAGTTACAATTTACAACAAAGAACTTATAGACAAAGCAGGTGTTAAAGTTCCGCTGACTTACGAAGAAGCAGGGAAAGCCGCTCAGATAATAAAATCAAAAACTGGAGCTTATATATTTCTCCCCAATATCACAGAAAACGATACTATGCTCAAAATTCTAAATAAATACGGTGTAAATTCCCCTGAAAATATAACAGATGAAAATTCCGTTAAAGTTTTTGAATATTTTAAAAATTTATACGAAAAAAATCTCATTCCGAAAGAATCAATAACCCAAACCCACAGAGAAGCTCTTGAAAAATATATGTCCGAAAATATTGTACTCTTTCAAGCAGGTGCAAACTTCCTTAATATGATTAAGGAAAACGCACCTATGACATACGCACACACTGACGTCACCTCGCAAATGACGGGGAAACTCGGACAAAATGATTTTTCTCTAATGAATTTTGTAATCCCTCTAAAAGCAAAACACAAAGAAGAAGCCGTTAAATTTGTATTGTTCTTAACTAATAATCAAAATCAGCTTGAACTTGCAAAATTAACAAACGTTATTGCAGTAAATCAGGAAACATTAAAAAATGATTTCTATACAAAATATTCTCCTGATGATCTGATGGCAAAAGCACGTGTTATAAGTGCGAAACAGCTTAATAAAGTAGAACCCGTTATGAAGTCTTCACAAAACCAGAAAGATATCAATAATCTTGTTAATTCTGCCGTTCAAAAAATTCTTCTCGGGGAAAGTGACACTAAACAAATTTTACAAAAACTATCAAAAGATTGGGCCGACATGCTTAATTAAGCTATTCTTAACCAAATTTAACATGTCACTTGATTTTTATCATTTTTCATATATGATAAAATTACACAACTAGCTAGAAAAGGAAAGAAAATTATGGCAAAACATTGTGAAATCTGCGGTAAAGCACCGATTAAAGCAGCGAAATTAACATTCTCGCATAAACAAATTGTTCATACTCAAGAACCTAATTTACAATCAGTTAAGGCTGTTGTAAACGGTCAAACTAAAAGAATCAGAGTTTGTACTTCTTGCTTAAAAGCAGGTAAAGTTCAAAAAGCTATATAGTTCTTGAAACAAAATGTTGAAAAATGAGTCCCTTTAAACGGGACTCATTTTTTATTCAATTAAATATACATGCAGCCTTTTTAAACACATCAAAAATGTTGACGTCAAAATAAAAATAAGAAGTTTTAAATTGTAAGGCTCCTTTTTGTAAATATATAAATAAGCACTTATATTTGCAAACTTGAACTTAATTCCGTCACGGTGCCCGATATAACTTGACGGATGCTGTCTCCAGCGAGTTAAAGGTTGATCAATATAATAAAAATCGGTTTCTCTTGCAAGCTGAATATATAAATACCAATCAAGAAGTTTTTCAATAGGAGTGCTAAAATCAAGATTATCAAGCAAAGTTTTTTTTACCATAACACTTGACATTGTAAGAATAAGATTTGAACAGCCAAAATTATAAAACATATTTTTTGGAAATTTTAACGATTTATTTATCCTAACAATCTTTGAAAATTTCTTTTTTGTGTTTTCTGCGTTTTCGCCAAAAAACTCAACATCATTATAGATCAAGCCTGACTGCGGATATTTTTCAATGGTCCGGACTTTATTTTCAAGATAATCTGTTCTCCACATATCATCACTTTCCAGAAAAGCAACCCAGTCTCCCGATACAGCAAGCAGAGCTGTTTGAATAGACTGTTTAAGCCCCTGATTTTCAAAATTTTTTATGACCTTTATACGGCTATCGGAATTTGCAAATTCCATAATAATATCCATTGAATTATCAATGGAACAGTCATCTATAATAACCATTTCCCAGTCCGTAAAGGTCTGATTAACAACCGACTTAATAGTATCTTTTAGATACTGTCCATAGTTATAACTTGTTAGTACTACTGAAACCCGCATAAAACAATTATAACACAAATTTTAAGAACAATTTTTCTTTAATAATTCTCCATTATAATCACAGACTTCATCATATAAATTATCAATTTTCGTCAGTATTATATCTACAAAAGGTTCATAATATATATTTAAATCATTCCCTCTAATCGCATCCCTAAATATCAACATAAGACTTTTTATATCAACAATTTGCTCTTCAAATTTAGAAAGTTTTACCAAAAAATCTTTATCCATATTGATTAGCCATGTATACGCTAAACAATATACTATATTCAGTATACTTTAAAAAGAATAACCACTAAAATTATAGAATGCAAGATAGTAAGCTACAAAATAAAAAGAAACTTATAATGCAAAAAGCCATAGGAAAAGTTATTAGACAACAAAGAATTGCTATGGGTAAAGGCATCAATACTTTTTATTTTGAATACGATTTAGGTAATGCAGTAATAACAGATACTGAAAACGGCAAAACAGAACCGAAAATCGGAACTATATGGAAATTTGCGAATGCTTTTGGAATGAAATGTTCTGAATTAGTAAAATTAATTGAAGATGAATTGCCTGAAAACTTCAATTTTTACGATGATTAGCATAGCATAATAGATTTTAGTTTATCTGCAAACATCCCAAGTTAAAATAATAAAATAATAAAAACCGCTACTTTATAAGTAGCGGTTTTCTAATACTCTCCCTCTTATTCTTGTACCAGAGGATTGGTATAAATTTACTATGAACAACCTGAATATCCACAATTCAAGCAGATAAAACATCCTTCTGCCATTTCAATTGTATTCCCGCATTCAGGACAAGTAACCTTTTTGATTTCACCTGTAGGATTATACTCTTCAGTTTTTTCTTCAGCTTTAACTTCAACAGGTTCTTCAACCTTTTCCTCTTTTTTCTTGTCATCAAGATTCATTGGCTGGAATTGACGTGAATTATTTCTATATACGGTTATTCCCTTCAAATTGTTTTTGTAAGCAAGGATGTAAGCTTCTTCTATATCCTTTCTTGTAGCATGTTCTTCAAAGTTAACCGTTTTAGAAACAGCGTTATCTGTATGAAGCTGGAATGCAGCCTGCATCTTAACATGCCAATATGGTGATACATCATGAGCAGTTACAAAAATATGTTTAATTTCATCAGAAATTCCGCTTACATGAGCAACTGAACCGTCTTTTGCAATTTGTTTCATCAAATCTTCACTGTAAAGTCCATGTTTAACCATATAATCTTTAAATATAGGGTTAATTTCAAGCATTTCAGTTCCATCCATAATCAATCTCGAAAATACAAGACCGAATAAAGGTTCTACACCGCCTGAAGCTCCTGCAATCATAGAAATTGTACCTGTAGGAGCAATACAGGTTGTTGTAGCATTTCTGATACCATATTTTTCAATTTGTGAATCCAAATCAGCCCATTGTTCGTCAGAAATAATTCCGGCAGATTTACCTTTATATTTATTAGTTAAGAATTTTTGATTATCATAAACACTTCCCTTAAAGTTATTGAAACGGCCTCTTTCTTTAGACAATTCAATAGATTCACACTTTGATTCATAATCAATAAATTCCATAACCTGAGCACCAAGCTTAGTCCCTTCTTCTGAAGCGTAAGATATACCCATCTTCATAAGCATATCAGCCCACCCCATAACGCCTAAGCCAATTTTACGATTATTTCTAACCATTTCGGAAATTCTAGGAAGAGGATAATTATTAACTTCAATAACATTATCCAAAAAGCGAATAGCAGTTCTTGTGACTTCTGCTAATCTTTTCCAGTTAACAACAGGTCCGTTTGGAGTATCATCGACCATTTTCCCAAGGTTGATTGAACCAAGATTACAAGCCTCGTAAGCAAGCAAAGGAACTTCACCGCAAGGATTAGTTGATTCAATTTCGCCAACAAGAGGGGTCGGGTTATCAGCATTCATCTTATCAATAAATACAATACCTGGTTCACCATTTCTCCAAGCGCCGTCAACAATCATATCAAATACTTTTTTAGCACTTAATCTGCCAACTACCTGATTATTTTGAGGATTAACCAGATCATAATCAGTTCCGTTGATATATGCTTCCATAAATTTATCTGTAATTGCGACAGAAATATTAAAGTTATTCAATTTATTATTATCGCTTTTACAGTTAATAAAATCTAAAATATCAGGGTGATCAACTCTCAAGATACCCATATTGGCACCACGTCTTGTCCCGCCCTGTTTAACTGCTTCAGTTGCAGCGTTGAAAACTTCCATAAAAGAAACAGGTCCTGAAGATACACCCATAGTAGAACGGACAACACTGTTTTTAGGTCTTAATCTTGAAAAAGAAAACCCTGTACCACCACCTGATTTATGTATCAAAGCAGTATTTTTAACTGTTTCAAAAATTCCTTCCAGAGAATCCTCAACAGGCAATACAAAACAAGCAGCCAACTGCCCGAGTTCACGACCTGCATTCATTAATGTAGGTGAATTCGGCATAAAATAACAATTTGTAATTGTTTCGTAAAATCTGTTTGTTAAACTCTCAACGTCACTTTGAGATTTGCCGAATTTTAAATCTCCTTCAGCGATAGTTTTTGCAACTCTTCTGAACATATCAGCCGGCGTTTCTGTGCAATTTCCGTCTTTATCACGTTTCAAATATCTTTTTTCAAGAACTTTTATAGCGTTTTCAGATAAGTTTAATTTGTCTTCCACTAAGTTCACACTAACCTCCGTTTATATCCCTATATTTGTAATTAAAAAGTGAAAAAATCATGCTTCTTGTATGAGCATGTTTCGTTTTTTATTGTATACCAATTTAAGCAGTTATGGCAAGCGCATAATAATTAATTATTACGAAATGTAATCAAAAACCGGGGGAATAATACTAACACTTGTATAAAAGAAAAAAAAGGGGTATAATGAATATATAAGTGGTATATTAAGAGGCAAAATATGGATTTGAAAACATATAGAACAAACAGGAAACCTGCTTTTTCTCTGGGGGAAGTTCTTATTACACTTGGAATTATCGGAGTTGTTGCAGCAATTACCACTCCCGTTCTAATGGCTGTTATCCCGAGCAAGAGCGAAACTTTACATAAAAAAGCAGATTATTTATTAGAGCACACTGTTTCAGATATTGTTAATAATGAGGAATATTACCCTGAGAAAAAAAGCGTTGAGATTCAGCCCGGGGGGTCTACACTTGCAGAAAATGTTTATGGCCTAAGAAATACAGATGCCGTAATCGAAAATAATAAAACCTATCAGGGAACCACTAAATTTTGTGAATTAATGGCAAGTAAATTTACTCTCTATCCGGGAACCGAAGTAAATTGTACGTCAACCGCAGCAAATGCAAACTCTTCAGAATACAGTTTTAAATCATCAGACGGAATAGAATGGAAAATGCCTATAAGTGATTTCAGCACAAATGCAGCACAAAATATTATATTCAAAACTTCTGATGAAAAAGGTCCTAATTGTTTCTATAATGAAATCACATGTAAAAAACCGGACAAATTCCTATATCATATAACCCCAGAAGGGAGATTATATAAAGATTTTGCATCAAGCGACAAAATAAACCCGGACTATGGAAATTAAAAAAGAGAGTGCAATTACTCTCTTTTTTAAACTTTTATTAAAATTAGAGGGACAGGTTAGGTGGAATTTCATGTTTGGTATATAATTCTATTGAGGTACCAAATTGAAACATTCTAAACTTACAGCCCTGATATTTATAGCGCTTATTCTGGGAATTATAGTAGGACATTTTGCCCCTGAATTTGCAGTAAAAATGCATCCTTTTGCCGCAATTTTTCTCAGAATGGTTAAAATGATTATTGCACCGTTGCTTTTTGCCACACTTGTAGTCGGGATTGCCGGACACGGAGATGCAAAAAGTCTCGGGAAAATCGGGCTAAAAACAATTATTTACTTTGAAATTGTAACAACACTTGCACTTATTATAGGTTTAACTATGGCAAATATATTTAAACCTGGTGTAGGTTTTGTGATGGGAACATCTGAACACGCAATACAAATGCAGGAAGCTGGCTTAATGGCAGCAACTCATGCACATACTTCCGTCGGGGAAATGATTACTAATATATTCCCGACAAGTATATTTGACGCTATGGCTCAGGGAAATCTATTGCAAATTGTCGTATTTTCAATATTCTTTGCAATTGCAATATGTGCTTGTAAAGAAAAAGCAAGACCTGTTTTGGATTTATTAAACTCTGTTTCACAGATTATGTTTAAATTTACGGAATATGTTATGTATTTTGCACCACTCGGAATTTTTGGAGCAATAGCAGCAACTGTCGGGGCAAACGGACTTGCCGTATTAAAAAATTACTTTAAAGTAATAGGAGCATTATACTTAGCATTTGCAATATTTGTATTGCTTGTTTTGATTATTGTCTGCAAGTTAGTTAAAATTTCATTCAGAAGTTTAATAAGAGCTTTACAGGAACCGGCATTACTTGCCTTCACAACAGCAAGTTCAGAAGCCGCTTTCCCTAAAGCAATGGATATTATGGAACGATTCGGAGTTCCAAAAAATATTGTAGGATTTGTTATGCCGACAGGATATACTTTTAATCTTGACGGAAGTACTTTGTATCTTGCAATGGCTGTAATTTTTTCATCCCAACTCGTCGGAATTCATTTAGATTTAAATCAGCAGGTAATAATTATGCTTGCACTTATGCTCACAAGTAAAGGAGTTGCCGGTGTGCCAAGAGCATCTTTAATAGTTCTTGCAGGAACACTTGCAAGTTTTAACATTCCGATTGTTGGAGTTGCAATTTTGCTTGGTATTGACCAGATCCTTGATATGGGAAGAACAACAGTGAATCTTATCGGGAATTGTATTGCAACTGTAGTAATCGCACGTTGGGAAAATGTATTTAATTACGAAAAAATGCGTGAATTTGTAAAACAATCACAAGAAGACAGTATAGGGGCAGATATACAGCATTTTGCACAAGCCCATACAAAGAAAAAAGATTTAGTAACTGAAGAAATTAAAGAAGGATAAAGAAGATGAGTAATGACGTAAAAACAGAATATAAAGATACTTTGAATTTACCTCAAACGACCTTGGCAATGAGAGCTAACGCCACTGTCAGAGAATTGGAAATTCAAAAATTCTGGGAAGAAAATCACATTTACGAAAAAAATTTATCTCAAAAAGATAAAGCAAATTCATTCATTTTACACGATGGTCCTCCATATTTAAGCAGCGAAAAAATCCACGTAGGAACCGCTCTAAATAAAATTTTAAAAGATATACTAATTAAATATAAATCTCAAAAAGGATATTATGCGCCTTATGTGCCCGGATATGACGGTCACGGTTTGCCTATCGAAAATAAGGTGGTAAAAAATATCAAAGGTGGGAGAAGTGCAGTTACACCTTATGAATTAAGACAACTTTGCAGAGAATTCGCTCATAAAAATCTTAAAGGTCAGGAAAGTGAATTTAAACGTCTGGGTGTTTGGGGTGATTGGGAACATCCTTATTTGACAATAGCTCCTGAATATGAAGCCGAACAGGTTCGTGTATTTGGTGAAATGTACAAAAAAGGATATATAGAAAAAGGGTTAAAGCCTGTTTACTGGTGTGCTTCTTGTGAAACCGCGCTGGCTGAAGCCGAAGTTGAATATGCGGATCATACATCAACATCAATTTATGTAAGATTTAAATTTGTTGACGAGGATAAGAAAAAAGCATTCAAAACAGCGGGAATTGAAAGTAATAAAGATTTATACGCAATTATATGGACAACAACTCCTTGGACAATCCCATCTAATATGGCAATAAGTGTTCATCCAAAGTTTGAATATACTTTCTTTGAATATAACGGCGATATTTATATTGCTGCACAAGAATTGCTCGGTTCATTCTTGTCAGATGTTAATTGGGAAGAAAATGATATTAAAGTTTTAGGTTCTTGTCAAGGACAAGATTTAGAATTATTGAATACAATTCATCCGCTTGTCAACAGAAAGTCTCCAATACTTTTGGGAGAACACGTAACATTGGACGCAGGTACCGGCTCTGTACATACTGCACCGGGACATGGTCTTGAAGACTATGAAGTATGTTGTAAATATGGGATTGAGGTATTTTCACCTTTAGATAGCAAAGGTATTTGGACCGAACAGGTTAAAGATAAAGATCTGGAAGGAGTACCTTATTATAAGGGGAATAAAATTGTTATAAAGAAACTCCAAAATTGTGACGCACTTCTTGCTCAGCAAGATATAAACCATAGTTATCCGCATTGTTGGAGATGCAAAAATCCTGTAATTTATCGTGCAACACCTCAATGGTTTGTTAAAGTTGATAAATTTAGAGATGAAACATTAAAAGCAATTAAAGGAGTAAAATGGATTCCTGCAGGTGGAGAAGCCAGAATATCAAATATGGTAGAAAACCGCTCTGATTGGTGTATATCAAGACAACGCGCATGGGGAGTGCCGATTCCGGTATTTTATTGTGAAGATTGTGGCGAAGTAATCGTTACAGACGAGACAATCAACCATGTTGCAGAAATTTTTGAAAAAGAAAGTTCTGATGCATGGGTTAAATACAGTGTAGAAGAACTTTTACCAAAAGGTTTTGTTTGTCCTAAGTGTGGCAAAACTCATTTCAGAAAAGAAAACGATATTATGGATGTCTGGTTTGATTCAGGTGTAAGCTGGAGAGCTGTTGTTGAAAAACGGTCTCAAGAACTTGGGAAAACACCTGTTGACATGTATCTTGAAGGCTCAGACCAGCATAGAGGTTGGTTTCAATCATCCCTTCTTACATCTGTTGCCACAGAAGGGAAAGCTCCTTATAAACAGGTTTTAACACATGGTTTTGTTTTTGGAGAAGACGGTAGAAAAATGTCAAAATCCTTAGGCAACTATATTAGACCTGACGATATTATTAAAACATACGGGGCTGATATTTTAAGACTATGGGCAGCATCCGTTGATTACAGAAACGATACAAAAATCGGTGATAATATTATAAAACAGCTTGTAGAAATCTTTAAAAAGACAAGAAACACAGCAAGATTTTTACTCGGTAACTTATTTGACTTTGATCCGAAAAACGATTATGTAAATTATAATGATTTAAAAGAAATTGACAAATTTGCATTACACAAACTAAATCAACTTATTGAAAATGTTACTGAAGCATTTGAGAATTACGAATTTTACAAATACTTCCAACACCTGCAAAATTTTGCAGCAGTAGATTTAAGTGCATTTTATTTAGATATTGTAAAAGACAGATTATATACAGCAGGTAAAAAATCAGTCTCGCGCCGTGCATGCCAGACAGTAATGCATGAAATATTACAAACCCTCGTAAGATTGCTGGTGCCTGTAATGCCACATCAAGCAGAAGATATATGGATGAGTATACCTGAATGTCAGAAAAACGGACTAACCAGTGTACTTATGACTTCTTGGCCTGAAATGCATAATGAATGGAATAATTCAAAGTTAGAAGATGATTTTACAAAAATATTGAAAGCACGAGAAATTATCAGCCGCGCAATTGAACCTTTAAGGGCAGACAAAAAAGTTGGTAGTTCACTTGAAGTTGCCGTATTTATAAGTACAAAAGATAATGCGGTTCTAAAAGAAAACGAAAAAGAACTTTGCAATATTTTCATCACATCCCAGGCTTATGTAACGACCGAAAAGCCTTCTAATGTATTAAATGAATACAATGAAGATGATTATACTGTCTGGGTAACAAAAGCAGAGGGTGAAAAATGTGAACGTTGCTGGAAATATCGTGAACTTGGAACAAATCCAAATCATCCAACAATCTGTGAAGATTGTGTTGAAGCTCTATAAAAAAACTAATGGGACTTGCAAAAGCCCCATTAGTTTTTTAAATATACAAAAAGCGGAATTAAAAAATTCCGCTTTTTAAATTTAAGTCTATTTTAACTCAAATTATTTACCGCCAAACAATACAGCTCTAGCTGCTTGAGAGTTTGGTAATACTGATTGGTCATACATGATAACCGGATAAACGTCTGTAGGGTTAGTTACCTTACAATTAGTAGCTCCTGTTGTACCATCATCACAAGTAACAAGTCTGTTAGGGTTTTTAGCACCGTTAACGTCGATAGCACCTAAGCATCTGTCATTACCTGTATTAGTTTCAGTACAATTGGAACTACCTGTACCTGATTTTTTGAATGTTAAAGTAATACCATCGTTAAAGAAGAATGTATAGTTACCAGTAGCAGAAGCACCAAAGTTGATACTGTTAGCCTGCCAACCTTCTGAACATCCTGCTCCATCACAAGTTTTAGCAACATTCATTCTGTTGTTGAACAAGTTGTAAAGTGATGTTGATGTACCATCTATAGCTTTTGCTGAATCAGTAACAGTAGCTTGAGCCAAGTCATAATCATCAAGTGCAACGTTCATAACTACAGCTTGAGACAATACTGATAAAGCTTTTTTGTAAGCAGTTCTATATTGTGCACCTTGAGTTGAGTTTAATAATGTAGGCATTGTCATAGCTGCTACAACACCAATAATACCCAAAGTAATCAATACTTCTGCCAAAGTAAAACCGAAACGTTTTGTCATAATCTTTTCACCTTTCTCTTTAAATAAACTATGTACGAATCTTTTCTTACTCTCCTCTTAAGATTAAATCTAAAAGAGTTGTGTATTATTATAATTATAGTTTCTACACGCATTCTATATTATTACTCTAAAATTGTCAAGTATCTTAACAAAAAAATCAACAATTTTACGGAGATATTGCGATTGTCATTCACTCAAAATTAAGACATATCAACTACTTGCAAAAACATTCCGCTCATGCTAACATCAACTTGTTATCGTTATAGTTTATAAGGAGAAAGGGTTAAATATGGTTTGCACTTTAGAGAAAAATGCGACAAAAACTATTGAAAAAGCATTAAAAGTATTAGGGAAGAAGAATTTTGCATTTATAATGCACAGTGGAAGTTTTCCTGCGGCTCCTGGAGAAAATACAGGATTCGGTTCAATTAATTCCAATGGCGGGAAAGAGATTATTGATTGGGCAAGCGGAATTTTTAATTCTATTCAGCTCGGACCAGCAGGCAAAACTAAAGGTTGTGATTCTTCTCCATATACAGGGACTATTTTCTCTGGCAATCCTTTATTTATTGATTTAAAACAGCTTACTCAAAAAGAATGGCATAATATTTTGTCTGAACAAACATATAATGATATCGTCGAAAACAATCCTAATAAAAATACAAACAGAACAGCTTATTCTTATATCTATAAAAAACAAGATGAAGCTTTGCTTGAAGCATGGAGAAATTTTAAAGAATTAAATGATAAAAAGTTAATGAAAGAATTTGACGTCTATAAAAGAGAAAATGATTCTTGGCTTGATAAAGACAGTTTATATGAAGCATTATCCATTGAACACCAGAATGATTACTGGCCTCTCTGGAACTCAGAAACTGATAAAAATTTATTTAACCCTAAATCTATAGAAGAACAGCTGGCATACGGAAAGAGAATTGAAGAAATTTCAAAAAAATATGCAGATGAAATTGATTTTTACAAATTTGTACAATTTGTTTTAGAAAAGCAAAATCAGAAAACACTTGATTATGCAAAGAAAAAAGGGATCAAAATGATTGCGGATCGTCAGGTCGCATTTTCTGACAGAGACTGCTGGGCATATCAATCATTATTCCTTGAAGGTTGGATGCTTGGTTGTCCGCCTGATTACTTCTCAAAAGACGGTCAAGCATGGGGATTCCCTGTAATGAATCCTGAAAAACTCTATAAAGCTGACGGTTCATTGGATGAAGGCGGAATTTTAATGAAAAATTTATTCAAAAAAATGTTTAAAGAAAATCCAGGTGGTGTAAGAATTGACCATATAGTAGGATTGATTGATCCTTGGGTTTACAAAGCCGGAAAGAAACCTAAAATTGAAGAAGGAGCAGGCAGATTATATTCTTCTCCTGAACATCCGTTCTTAAGTAAATTTGCTATTGCCAAAATGGACGATTTAGACTTGGAGCTTGAAGCTGATAAAGAAAAACGAGTGAAAAAATTATCAAAAAAACAAATAAAACTATATGGCAGATTAATTGAAAAAATTGTTATAGCAGCTGCAAAAGAAGAAGGGCTTGATAAAGATGCCATTGTCTGTGAGGATTTAGGAACTTTAACAAATCCTGTTGCAGCAGTTATGAAAGAATATGGTCTACAGGGAATGAAATTAACACAATTCACAGAACCTGAAAAACCACTTGACCCATATCGTTATAAAAACATTGATGAAAAATGTTGGGCGATGGTAGGAACCCACGACAACCAACCAATAAAAATGTGGGCAGACTCAATGGTAAATACTCACGAAGGATATTTACACGTTAAAAATCTCGTTGAAGATTTAGATTTCCCTGATTGGGCAGATAAGGATGCATTAATTGTGGAATTAACAAAAAATGCAGAATTTTTAGCTCAAACAAAGCTGGTTGAAATCTTTGCATCAAAAGCGGAAAATATTCAGATTTTCTTTACAGATTATTTTAATGTTTATGATGTATACAACAGACCTGGAACATCAGGAGATGCAAATTGGAGTTTGAGACTGCCTGATGATTTCAAATCACTTACCACTATTAATCTTGCAAATATTTTAAAACTTGCTATAATTGCAAGAGGTGCAGATTTTGCAAAGAAAAATCACAAGTTAATAGAAGAGTTAAGTGAAATATAATTATGATTAAAAAACTTTTAACAACAGCATTCATACTGATTTTAGCCGCCCAAACTTTTGCGGCGGCTGAAGTCAGCAATGAAGCAAAATTACAATACAATCGCGGAGTTGATTTATACAGAACAGGTCAGTTTGAAGAAGCAGCATCTGCTTTCAAACAGGCTATAACTCTGGATTCAAATTATATAGATGCATACTATAATCTCGGTGTTGTATTAGAACAATTAAATAAAAATAATGAGGCTTTAAGTGTATTCAAACAAATCATAGTAAGACAACCTAATGACTATGAAGCAATCTATAATGCAGCTTCATTAAGCCATCGCTTGGGGCAGGAAGATAACGCGAAACAATATCTTTCAATAATCCCTTCAACAAGTCAAATTTTTACGAAAGCACAACAGCTTGCAGCATCAATGGATACCGATATCCAAACTATAAAAGCACAGCAGAAAGCTAAACTTATGGCAACATCTCCTAAATTTCCTCAAACAAATGGAAGTTACGGAAATTTAATCAGCCCGACAGGAATTACAACAGACAAACAGGGGAATATCTATGTTGCAAGCTTCAGTAGCAATTCAATCACAAAGATTTCACCTGCCGGCGAAAGAAAAATTTTTGTGAAAAGTTCAAAACTAAACGGGCCTATGAGTATGGTAAGCGACAATAACGGAAATATTTATGTTGCGAATTACCTTGCAAATAATGTTATAAAAATAACACCTACAGGTGAAATTTCACAAGTCATAGGTAACGTTCAAAAACCTTACTGTCTGCATATTGACAGCGATATGCTGTTTATATCATCTCAAGGCGGCAATTCTGTTATAAGATATAAATTATAATCTTTAATATTATTTGTTGACATTAAACTGCAAACTGAATAAAATATTGCTATGGCAATAGTTTATCTGAGTTTAGGTTCAAATAAAGGTGATAGAATCGGTTATGTACAACAGGCAACAAGCCTGCTTAATTCAACCGAAAATATTTCTATAATAAGAACATCTGCTTTTTATGAAACAGAACCTTGGAATATGACAACAGATACCTGGTTTGTTAATGCCGTTATCGAATTAAAAACATCCCTTTCTCCACAAGATTTGCTAAGAGAATGTCAAAGAATAGAAAAACAACTTGGCAGAACTGCAAAAGAAGGTGTAGGATATGCCGATAGAACAATAGATATAGATATTTTATTTTACGGGAAAGAAATTATCAGTGACGGGAATTTGACAATTCCTCATAAATATTTACATTTGCGAGCATTTACACTAGTTCCTCTTCTTGAACTTATCCCTGACTTTGAGCATCCTGTTCTTCACAAAACAATCAGTGCACTTCATAATGATTTAGAGAATCCTGAAATGGTATTTTTATATGGAACAAGAGTCGATATATAAAATAGGGATTATAGGCGGAGGTCCTGCAGGATGTTTTTGTGCCTACCAGCTACAAAATCAATTTGATGTCACAATTTTTGAGTGCAATTCTCCGTTAAAGACACTTTTACTTACAGGTGGAGGAAGATGTAACCTTGCACATGCCGAGTTTGATTTTAAAGAACTTACAAAAAATTATCCAAGAGGTGAAAAATTTCTATATTCAGTGTTATCAAAATTTTCGACGGCTGATACAATAGATTTTTTTGAAAAAATAGGAGTAAAAACTTATATTCAAAATGATATGAGAATTTTCCCTGAGTCAAACAGTGCAAAGGAAGTAAGAGAAAAATTTTTAGATGCTTTAAAACACACTCATTTTAAAAAAGAAAAAGCTCTTTGCATTGAACAAAATCCTCTAAGAGTCGTAACAGACAATGGAAGTTACAAATTTGACAAAATAATTATCGCAACAGGAGGACACGCAGGATATAATATTGTAAAATATCTCGGACATAATATTATTGAACCCAAACCTGCACTTACGGCATTAAGGACACATGAATGCCTGAAAAATTTAGCAGGGGTAAGTATTAAAAATGTAAAATCATGCGGTTTTACTGACTCACTGCTTTTTACACACGAAGGGATTTCAGGGCCGCTTATTTATAAGATTTCTTCAATAAAAGCAAGAGATAAGTTCCCGTATAAATTAACATTTGACTTGAGCGAAGAATTTAATTTTCAAGAACTTTTAAATCAAAACCCACATAAAAGCGTTAAAAATTTAATTTCGGAATTTGTTCCTAAATCTTTTGCAGAATATATTACGCCTGATAAGAAATGCCATATGATCGACGGAAAAACACGAGATGAAATTCTTAATAAAATCCATAATTTTACGTTAACAATTACATCGCCTGTAAAGGGTGGAGAAGTTGTCACATGCGGTGGAGTAGATTTAAAAGAAATAAATCCGAAAACTATGGAATCTAAACTTATAAAAGGGATTTATTTTTGTGGAGAGGTTATGGACATAGACGGTTTCTGCGGTGGATTCAACCTACAAAATTGCTGGTCAACGGCCTTTTGTGCCTCACAAGGAATTATAACAGAATTACTCGAGTTTTAGATAATTAACCTTTTCCCAGCTTAAATCAAGATATTTAACTTTGGCATCAACAAGCTTCACCTGAGGTAAAATCGACGGAATACGTTTAATTCTTTCATAAACCCCTGCATCAAGTTTACCAAGTCTTATATTAACGGTTTTAATTTTTACATAAACATCATAAGGATTTCTCATGTCAATATATTCAACAGGTTCTTTCGAATATACTGATACATATTTGGCAATTTTCTCTATCTCATTAATTTTATTTATATCCCACTTTTTATAATCATCACCTTTATTCCCGTAAGAGAGCACCTTAATTGTTTTTATACTAGGATCCAAAGGCATAAATTCATGTCCTATTAATGTTCCGTCTTTTGCAAAAGCCACAACAGGCGGTATGTTTGCAGCAGGAGAAATAGAAATAGCAGGGACTTTTTCTTTAACGATAATTTGTAATCTTGCAGGGAACGCATAACGTCTTATATAAACATCTTTGATTGGAGGAAGTTTTTTTATATCACGTTCTATATCCGCTGTTTTCATCATATAAATAGGCATATTCGGAACTTTATGCACCTTCAAAAATGCCAGTATTCTATATGATTTAACTATTTTATTATTTTCAATTATGATTGTATTATTATTAACAGTCGTATACGCTTTTTTATTCAAATACCACTGTGGCATTTTTGAGACATAAACAAGTGCGAAAATCAAAAATATTGTCATAAAGAAACGAAAAGATTTCCTGAACACGTTTTGTTTCCGACGTCCTTTGCGCACTTTTCTTGATTTGCGAACCTTTTTTACAAGCTTCACAGGATCAATAATTTCTTCTTGATTTTCGCCTTGAAATTCGTCCATTTTAACCTTATTTATTCAAACCAACACTGTTCAAAATCAATAATACAAGTTCATCATAACTTATCCTCATAGCGGCAGCTTGAGCAGGAAGATCACTTGTTTCTGTCATTCCCGGACTTGTATTAATTTCAAGAAAATATGGTTCATCATCCTTAACCATAAAATCAACTCTGGAAACGCCTGAACAACCTGCTGTCTCATGAGCCTTAACTGCAATTTTTTTAATTTTTTCTGTAGCCTCAGCCGACAAAGTAGTTGAAGGAACAATAAAATCAGACATTCCCTTTGTATATTTTGCCTCAAAATCATACCATTCATTCTTCGGACGAATTTCTAAAATTTCGGTTGCAAAAGCTTTTCCATCCTTTTCCAAAACTCCTACAGTTATAAAGAATCCATTAATAAACTCTTCAATCAATACATTCGCATTATACTTAACAGCTTCTTCATATGCAGGAAGTAATTCATCAGGAGTATTTACTTTAGTCATGCCAAAACTTGAACCTTCGCAAACAGGTTTTGTAATAAGAGGATATCTCAAGCCTTCAACAGCTCTTTTTACATCCTCACCTTTTGTGACAAATACAGATTTAATAAGCGGAATATCTTTACAAGTAGAAAGCACACGCTTTGTAAATTCCTTATTCATACAAATTGCACTGGACATAACCCCGCATCCAGCATAAGGGATTTTAAGAATTTCCAAAACAGCTTGAATACAGCCATCTTCGCCGTACTTGCCATGTAAAGCATTAAAAGCATATTCATAATTTCCATCCGCCAAAGTTTGAGCAATATTTCTATCTACTACAACCATTTCTGCGTTTTCATATCCTAATCTTTTTAAAGCCTCATAACATCCTTTTCCTGAACGCATAGAAATTTCTGACTCAGATGACATACCACCGCAAAGAACAGCTATTTTGGCATCTTTTTTTACTTTATATTCAATATTTTGCATAATTCAACCTCTCTTAAATTCTTTCTACCCAAAAATCTAACTTCAGGCTTTAATTCAATTCCAAAACTCTCTTTAACTACTGAGAACATTTTGTACATAAGTTCTAAAACATCCAAAGAGCTCCCCGCTCGGGAATTAATGATAAAATTAGCATGATTTTCCCAAACATTGACACCGCCAACAGAAAAATTCTTTGCACCTGCTTCATCAAGAAGACGTCCGGCAGAATTTCCTTCAGGATTTCTGAAAACACTTCCACAATTAGGAAGTGCCAAAGATGGTTGATGGGATTTCCTAAAGGACAGGTTCTCGTCCATTTTAGCTTTTATTTCGTCCGAAGTTTTTTTATCAAGATCAAATTCAGCAGACAGAATTATAATATTATCTTTCTGACATCTTGACGTACGATATTCAAATCCCATCTCATCTTTTGAAAGCTCAAAAACACCTTTGTCTCGGGAATAACACTTCACCTTAATTAACTTATCACTAACACATTGGCCTCTTGCAGAAGCATTCATAAAAATTTCTCCGCCCAATGAGCCAGGAAATCCTATCATAAACTCAAACCCGCTTAAATTATGTGATGCAACAAGTTGAGAAAGTTTAGGACCTTTGATTCCGCATTCTGCAATAACTCTTGTACCGTGAATCATCACCTGTACCATTTTTGTTGTCACAATTACAGCACCGTCATAACCATCACTTGATACGAGAGTATTAGAAAAATTTCCAAATACTTCGGCATCAGGCTCAATTTTCAGAACTTCCACAAATTCATCAACAGACTTAGGGAAATAAGCTTTTTTTACTTTCCCACCTATTTTAAAACTTGTTAAATTTCTAACTTCAAAATTTTCTTTAAATTCAACGGACAATGTCTGCAACCTCTTCGCTTAATTTTAAAAGTTCCTTTCCTAAGATATTAATTGTTCCTGCCCCAAGTCCAATAACAACATCATTTGTCTTCAGAGTCGGAAATAGTTTTTGGGCAACCTCTTTAATATCACCGGAAATATATTCACAAGGAACCGAAATTTTATCAGACAAATCCTTTACAAAATTTTCGGAATTAACACCTTCTATAACATCTTCTGATGCCGCATAAACATCAGTCACAATAACTTTATCGACATTATCAAATGCATTCAGAAATTCATTCCATAAATTTTGCAAACGTGAATATCTATGAGGCTGAAAAACAGCTATGATATTTTTATTTTTAAAATTTGCAGCTGCTGAAAGAGTTGCCTTAATCTCAGTCGGATGGTGAGCATAATCATCATAAACAGAAATACCATCAAAGGCACCTATTTTCTGGAACCTTCTACCCATACCAGTAAATGTCGCGAAATGAGGTTTTACTAAAGACAAATCAACCCCGGCCTGATGTAAACTGGCAAGAACTGAAAGCGAATTATAGACATTATGTTTTCCCTTCAGTATAATCGTTAAATCGGTGAGAAATTTACCTTTAAAATATACATCAAAAGTTGTGAAATCTTCGTTATACACAATATTTTCAGCTTTATAATCAGCTTCTGCTTCAAGAGCAAAGGTCATAGTTTTATGACCGTGTAAACTCTTAGATGCCTTACAATCACTATTAACAAGCACAACACCGTCTTCAGGCATTTTAGAAATAAATGTTTCAAACGTTTCCAAAATTGAGTCAAGACCATTTTTATAAAAATCAAGATGATCTGCTTCAAGATTATTGACTACACAAATTTTAGGAACATATTTAACAATCGTTCCATCACTTTCATCCAATTCGGCAAGAAAATATTTCCCATCCTGACAATGAGCGTTAGTATCAAGTTCAGGAATAATTCCACCAACGACATAAGAAGGTTTTAATCCCGCTTTTTCTAGCACATAAGAACTTAATCCGCTTGTTGTAGTTTTCCCGTGAGTTCCTGAATATCCTATAAAAAATTTATCTTCCCTTGAAATTTCAGCCAGTAAATCAGATCTGTGATAAACAGGCAGTCCTAATTCTCTTGCTCTTATCATTTCAGGATTTGTATCACGGATTGCACTACTTGCAATTACCACACAATCATTTGGGACATTATCTTTATTATGCCCGATGTGGACAACTGCACCCATATTTTTTAATTTTTGGACATATTTACTGTCGCATACGTCAGAACCTGCTACTTCGCAACCATTTTCTATCAAATACTTGGCAAGTCCGCTCATACCAACACCGCCAATTGCTATAAAATAATAATTCTTCTTATTCAAAACTTCTATCCTAATCAATTAATAATGTAACATTTCAATTATAATACATAAAAAATTTTGAATCTGTAAATTTAGCAATTATTTACATTTTTTCATGTAGAAAAATAAATCTGACCTGATTGCGGAAAGTCACAAGGAAAATGTTAATGTTTCAGCCACTATTGTGTCTATATATTCTCCAAGTTCTTTAAATTAACTCTTTTTATTTGTAATTGATTTGCATATTTTATTGCTCGTTTAATCGTAGTTAAATATGAAGAAAAAAATGAAGGTTTGAAAGTCCGTGCCTCAACTTGTGCAATAAATTTATCATATCTCGCAAATGTTGGTCGATACTCAGAATCATATGACACAACTTTTTCACAAAGTTCTGTATCTAACTCAACATTAATTGGATTTTTTGCCTCTGCTTCAATTAACTTTTCCAATTTTTTAGTTTCTCGCACAGAAAGATTCTTTTCTAATATTTTTTTTGCTCTAGATGTGGCTTTAATTGCCATTTTAAAACTAGGTGCATTGTTAAAATTTCGGTTTTGTTGGATTGATTTGATTTGCATAATAAACTTAACTCCGTAAATTAACTATACCATAAAAATTGTATTTTTGCTGGTAACTCACCTAAACAAGCTCCAAACAAAGGTCCCTGCCATATAAAGACAGGGACCTTTTATATTACAATTTTTAATTAGACTAAGCTTGAGCCTCTTCTGCTTCAGCAGGAGCAGCTTCCGCAGCGGCTTTAGCTTCTTCTTCAGCCTTAGCTTTAGCTTCGGCTTCTGCAGCAGCCTTTGCTTGTGCTTTCTTAGAAAGTTTAACTGTTTCTTTCTTTTTGTAATTCAATGTACCGTCAGGGTTGCAATTTTTTATCAAATATGCAACTGTTTCTGTCGGTTGAGCACCCTTTTTAACCCATTCCTGAGCAGATGCAAGGTCAAGTTTCATAACTTTAGTTTTAGGGTTATAATGACCTAATTCCTGAATAGGTCTTCCTTCTCTTTTAGTTGTAGAGTTTATAACAACAATTCTATATGATGGGTTCTTTTTAGCACCAAATCTTGTTAATCTGATTTTTAACATTTTGTTTTTCCTTCTTATTAATTGTACAAACATCGGAATTTCAACCGCCGCTTGTTGATTTCCCTTGAACAAGGCTAAGAGGAATTGCCCGTTCCACGCTCATGTAACCATAAAATAAACTCAATTGCAAGTATTGAGAATAAAAAAAATAAATTTTAACAAAATTTTACAATAATTAAAGAATTTGCTAATATTTACCGTAAGAAAAAATATCTAGATTTTTGTGTATAAAGGTTAATATGGCAGAAGTAACAAATACAAACAACATAATTCAACAATACATAAAATCTCATCCTGAGCTTACAAACAAGACTCAAGAACAAATTTTATCAATTATGATAAAAAATGGAGTTATTACACCAACAGAAGCTCAAAAAATTTCTGCATTTGCAAAGACTTCTTCAGTGCATAATACGGATATGCCAGGTCTACATTTTGAAAAAAATAAAACTAATCAAGCTAAAACAAACTACGATATAGATTTTTCATATGAAGAAGCTCAAGATTTTGCCATAGAAAACATCTCACAAAACGTACAAGATGCATTTGCAGTGTTTTACGCTCAAGATAACGGAATTATAACTAAAGGCTATGACTCAATAAAAGAGTTTTTCGATGGGGAACTTTCATCAAAAAATGTTGGAGATGTTTTGCGAAATGAACAAAAAAGTGTTGAATATCTCACCAAAGCCAAAGAAGGTACCTTATCAAAAAAACAATATTATATAGAAAATAAAGAACGCCTGAAAGAAATGATGTTAAAACGAGTTTATGAACGAGATGAAAGCACAGGCGACAGCTTTATTGACAGAATGAGAGGAGATTTAAGCAAAAACGAATTTGCAAAATTAATTGAAACAACAATTGACGCACGATTGGATTCTCTGACGAATCTCGGTGCTGAAAAATCTATTAAGGCAATAAAAGGACTTCAACACCAATTAGTTACAATGGATGATAAGGCTCTTGAAGAATTTTTAAATGAACTTAACAAAACAGCAAGAGAACAAAAAATAAAGTCACATAATATTGAAGGTCAGCCCAGCATTAAACAGCCTGAAATCCCTATAGAATTTACTTCGGAAGAACCAATGACATTCGAAGAAGTATATAAACTTGAAAGAGGAACTAATTTTAATGAAGCTCTTATGGAAAACCTTGCAAAAAATAAAGGTGAAATAAATTTTGCAATAGGAGCCTTCAACAAATACAACCAATTTAAAACAGAAGCAGACAGACTTCTTGATGAATATTCAGAAGCAACAAAAGTTTATACAGATGAGAACAATATTTCAACCGCAGGTCATGAACCAAATGCCGATTTAAGAGCTGATGATGTATTAAATTTATATAAAAGTTATTATGAAAATTCACCTGACCCTGATGCCGCAAAAAAGAATCTTGAAAATATTATCAATAAAACTAATTTACCAGTTCAACTTAAAAACGAAGGAAATGGAGATTTTACATTAGACTTAAGTGCTCTTGGAGATAATTATAGACAAAATAAAGTATTAAATACCATTTTAAAAATGGGGATACAGGAAGAAAAAAACAAATTAGATAAACTTCTTGGCGGGAAAACAATAGAAGAATTTGCCAAGAATTATGAAACAAGTTATAAAGCAACACTTGGTAGCGAAAATGCAAACGAGCTAGCAAAGGCAATGGAGGCAGATAATATGACTGCTATCCAGTGTTATACCGGGAATACTGCAATGTCAGGTATGGGGTTAATGGTCATTGGAGGAGTTTTGACCGTAACACCTGCTGCACCGCTTGGAGGAGTTTTACTTGCGGCAGGTCAAGTAACTGCTCTTACAGGAATTGCTGCAAAAAATATGCTTGGATTTACAGATGCCTTAACCAGAGATGAAATTAATGAAGAAGAAATTAAAGAATTATCTAAAAATCTTGCAATGGATATAGGAGGTTTTGTCATAGGCGGAGCTGCCGGACGAAAAGGATTGGAGGTAGGGAAAGCTCTTGCCGAAAAAGGTTACAGTACATTAACATCAATGGTAGCCGAACACGGAACTGATTTTACATTATCACTTGCAGGAGATTTGGCAATGATGGGAGCGTTGAATTCTTCTGATACCGCAGAAGGACTAACCGAAGGCAATTTTATTGGAGTTCTTGTTTCTACAGTAACAGGGATACGAACCTCTAAGTATTTATATAATACCAATAAAATAGAAACTAAAACAGAAACCTACCTTGACCCTGTCACAAAAAAGGCTATAGAAGCAACATACATTTTAAATCCAAAAACAAACAAATATGAACTTGCCAAAAATCAATACAGTAGAAGAGAGATTCAAACTAATATTGAATCTATTAAATACAGAAATATTGACGGTCGGAGTAATTTAATATATCTAGCAGAAGACACGGATATTGCAAAATATGGTATAAATACACTTGAAGACTTAAGAAAATCAAATTTAATAACAACAGAAGAAAAAGAAGTTATAGAAAATCTATATAAGCATGCAGAACAACTGGGTTATAAAGATTTATACGACAAAAATCTAAATGTCCTTGCAGGTTTTGCCTCTACCGCAGAAAAAGTAAACGGTAAATTAGTCACAAAATTCGACAATCTTGATAAAAATCAATTTGAAGTAATCAAATATATAACAGATCAACTTCATAATGGAAGTATAAAAGGAGAATATTTAAGTGCAATAGTTTCACGAATTCAGGATCCTATACCTTATGAAGTATTTAAATACGCTGATAACCCTGAAACATTACCTGATGAAATTCGAAGGGGAGATATATCCTGGTCAAAAGAACAATGTCAGGAATGGATAAAAGAAATTAAAACAATGGAAGCATTTTTAAACACTCAATCAATTCCGTCAGATATAAAAGTTCTGCGTGTAGATGATTACAGCGTAATGAATAATATAAACATTGACGGCAAGCCTCTTGGCGAACTAATGAATAAAGCAGTAAATACAGGCAAAATTGAGGAGCTTATTGCTAGATTAAACAATTTTCAAAACATTGAAGTAAAATTTGATAATTTCATCGGGACAACAATGCCGTCTCAACAGCCATTCAGTAGTCACCGTAATATTATATGGGAAATCGATGTTCCAAAAGGAACACATGGAGCCTTTTTGGAGAGTGCAGCAACATCAAATACCATTTATGCCGAAGCAGAATTTTTAATTCAAAAGGATTCTTCACTAAAAATTAACGGAGTAGAATTTAAAGACGGAAGCTGGCATATAAAAGCAGAAGTTGTTGACAACACACTCCAACCAAAACAAAAAATTTCCCAAGAAGGAACAGAGAAAAAATCCAAAATACTTGATACCGAAATAAAAGATGCCGTAACCTCTATAAGGACAAGGTATAAAAATAAAGCAGATGATATAAAAAAATACCTGTTTGATGCCGGCCTAAATAAAATAGGGATAATGACCGCCAGATTAAAAGGCTCACAAAGCTTATATGATAAAATTGCAAACTATATTAAAGACCATCCGACAGCAAGTCTTGAAGAAGCCTTAAAAGACGTAAGAGATGCTTTCGGGGCAAGAACTATTGTAAAATCGGCTGATTACAAAAATCATCCTGAAGTAAAAGAACTTCTTGAAACAGGAGATGAAAGAGGAGCAATGTTAAAGGCCGCAGAATTACAATCTCAACCTGCCGTTGAAAAATTAAAAGGTATGATATTAGCCCAAGCCCAAGGGAAAGACGGTCTTGAACTTGCAAGAATAAGCAATTATGTATCAGATGACGGAATTCCGTATTTTTCTGAAGCACAGCTTGCCGAATTAAAACAATTCGGAGCACAACACGGAGTCAATGTGGATTACGTTGTAAAAATTGACAAATCAGACCCTAATTATGCACAAATGAAGGCTGCAGGCTATAAACCGACAACAAAAGGGCAACCTTCAGGTTACACAGCATTACAGATGAATTTTAAAACAAAAACAGGCGAAACAATTGAATGGCAGTTCAGAGGAGAAGAAGTCAACAGATTTGCTGAAGGCGAACATATTCCGTATGACCTTAGAACAGGTAAAAATATTATTGGCGAACATAAGGAATTGGAGCCTTTATATAATCCTATCAAAGAATTACTGTCAAAAGACAAAATGGATGACACTGTATACAAAGAATATAACCGTTACTTAAGCGATTATTATAAACATCTGCGTAAATTAGAGCTTGGCTTTGAAAGCGTAGAACCAAAACTTGCTGATTACGGCAAAGGTTTTAAATTTGACGAAAGGTTAAATGCCGAAAACTTAATTGCACTCCATGATGTTGCTGAAAATCTAAAAAAAGGTAAAATTTCACAAAAAGAAGCAATAGAACAATACAACAAAAAAGTTTTTGAAAATACTCCACAAAAAGTGAAAACTTTATCAGCAAAATTATTACAAAAAATTAATGACAGCCAATCTATTTATGATCCAACAATAATAGCGGTCATTGGTGAAAATCTTCCAAAAATACAAGATGGAAAAATTCTCAACTATATAAAAGATGAATTAAATAGTCAATATCCAAACGAATATAAAATTTTGGCTCTTACAGAATTGGAAAATTTTAAAACAGGCGGATATGAAGCTCTGAGCCCTGAACTGAAAAAAATTATCCAGCCTGAATCATTTTATACACAAAAAAATTTCGATGAAAGATTGGAAGAAATTAAAGAAATAGAAGATTCTACCGAACGAACAAATAAACTGTCTGAATTGAATATGATGGTGGGAAGTAAACTATTTGCTATAAGTACAAATATAAGAAATCTAAAATCAAATGAAAATATTAATTATTTATATGAGAATTATTTAATGGCAAATGTCCCTAATGAGTATAAGCAAATAATGGACGAAATAAACGAAATTACTGGTAAAAAAGTTTTACCTCAATTAGGCGATATTTATTTGGGTAAAAACAACTCTGATTATATAAGTATACCGCCAGATATATTGAAAAATTTTAATAAATTACAGCCGCAAGTTAAAGAAATTTATAAGAAATATCCCGATAATTTATTATCCGGAGAGCATTATTTGAGTAATGCTTATATTGAAAGATTTAACAGTTTTACTCCAAAAGAAATTGAGAATTTTAATAAAAGAAATGTTATAGAATATATAGATTTTTTAATAGCAGATGAATTAAATAAAATATGCAAAATGAATGATGAAGATTTTACTAAAATTCAAAAAAGCGGACTACTTGAAAAAATAAATATTCATTATGATAGTCTTACCCATAAAGAGTCTCCTCATCTACTATTCAAAGACATAGAAAAACTTGTAAATGATTTATCTTTAGATGAAATCCAAACATTAAAAGACAGGGAAATAACTGATATTAAAGACGGTTACTTTATCAATATTTCACCTGAATTTATGACTACCCTTGCACGTTTGAATGACAGGCAATGGGATTTTGTTAAAAATAAACTTGACTTATTTAAGAATAATAAACTTGATTTAAGGATGACCAAAAATGAAACAACAGGTCTGCCGCAAATTGATTTATACGAAAGAAAAAGGAATGCAATTATCAGCGGAATAAAACTGATAAAAAATTCTGACAGCAGAATTTATAGTAAAATTCTTGAACTTAAAAATATCGGAATAAAACCAACAGATATTATGCAAATTATCGGAAATTGCAATGACAATTTTGAACATTACGGGAACTATGCCCACGGAAAAGTAAAAGAACTCATTCAAAAAAATATTCCTGAAGCTAAATTAGCGGATTATACAGTACCGTATATAAGTTTACAGAGTATAAAAGGGAAATCAAATATTAATGAACTTTCAATAAACGAAAAACGTAACCTTTTAAAATCTCTTGTAAAATATAATGCATCACTTTTTGATAATAACTTCAATAAACTTTTAGAATCCGAAATTATTCCAAGAAACAAAGATGAATATTGTTCTCTATTGCCTAAACTTGTAAAAGCAATAGGTATCGATACAAGACCCGTAAGCAAAACGGTTATATCGGGTTATGAAAAAGCCATGGATAATATGAGTAAATCTGATAGCGAATTTCTAACAACGCCTATCACAAAAGACGGGTTTAAGTTAAATCTTGAATACCCTAGAGATAAGTTTATAAGTGATATTCTCGATAAAGTAAAAGATTTGCCTGAAACAGAAAAGATGAAAGTTTTTGACTATTTTGGTTTTGAAATAAAAATTCACTCTGATGGTCAAATTCAGATGAACGGTTATCCGGTCAACATTAATAACGGAGCAAAACTTGGCGAAATTACAAATCCTGAAACAAAAGCAATCGTGGAATCTGTACGCCCGTTTGTTGAGAAATTCACACATAATAATAAAATCTCAGTTGACGGGAAACCTGAATTAACTGAACAGTTGAACGAAATTACAGAATTATTCCCTGAATTCAAATCAATTATAGGGAAAAAACAGCACGAAACTCACGACTTTACACTTGATGTACATATTTTGAAAGTATTACAGGGAGTAATGCAGGATCCGGATTATCAAAAACTTCCTGCCGACGATAAAAAAATATTGAATATCACAACACTTTTACATGATTTAACAAAAGCGGACGGACGCAGGGACAAAACACACCCGCAGCAGTCAGCATTTGATGCATATTATTTACTTGAAAAAATGAACTTAACTGAAGCTGATAAATTAAAAATATACAGTTTGATAAAAAATCATAACTGGCTTGAACAATATAACAATAAAAATCTGACGGAAACAGAACATCTTGATGTTGCAAAAAATATTGCATTTGAACTCCGAGAAGGCAACAACTTTGAAATGGCATCAATACTTGCAAAAGCCGACACAAAAGGAGTTAAAGAAAATGGTGCATTTTTTGACCGCTTTAAAAATGTTTTAGAAGAAGCATCAAATAAAATTGCAAATCTGGTTGATAATTTACAAAAAACAGCAATACATCTCCCTCAAACCAAGTTGCCTAAAGCATCTGAAATAAAAGTTGACGGACAAAATATAAAAGAAGAAATTACAACTGATTCAAAAGGTAATACAATTAAAAACAAAGTTATTTACCTTAAACCGGACATGGACTTAGGCGCATTGGGATTTGAAAAGGGATTAAAATCAGAGGATCTTAATGTTATAGTCCATGCACTTGATTATGATACGCAATCCGCAATTTTTCAGGCACTAGGTCAGGTGGACAGTGACGCTCTACTCAGTGCAAGTTACGTAAACTATAAAAAAGGAAACTATCATGTATTCAGACAGCAAGGTTTTATTCTTGATATAGCAAGTACCGATATTCATGCCGGAACTTATAAAGATTTTGGTTCAGGATGTGGTAAAGATCTCAAAACGCTAAAAGCAGACTACCTTTTTGGAGGAATTCGCCATGATATAAGAGAGTTCATGCCTGATAGATTAAAAGAAAAATTAAAAATTTCTGACGAGGAATATAAAAAACTATTTAATGAAATCTCAGACAAATCCATCTCAGAACTGGATATCACTCATCCTCATGTAAGCAAAGCAATGAGAGAAATCTTTGAAGAAATGGAAATTCATAAAAGAAAATATAACAGAAATTATAACGAATGGCTTATTTCAAGACCAAAAATTCAAGGTATATTCTGGGAAGGCAAAAAAGGCAACAATACATACTCAATAAATGATGTTCCGGAATATTTAAGAAAATATGCAGAAGAAAATAATTTGCCGATAATTTATTTTGGAGAATAATTGCTGGCTTTTTAGATAAAAATGTTATAAAATAAAAACGAGGTTTGATATGAACGAGATTAATCCCGCAAAACTAAATAAAACAAACTTTAAAGGAATAAAGAAAATGGACAAAGAAGTTAAAACATTAGAAGCTTGTATAAAAAAGTTCACTCAGACGCTAAACAAACGAGCCGAAAGAGAAGTGCCCGAATACGGAGATTTTGCACCTGTCTATGAACAATTCCCAAATCCAGATAAATCTTTAAGTGCAACAGACTTTATGTTGAAAATATCTAAACCTCTAAAAAATATTGCAGGACACGAAAAAATTCGGAATCTGGAAGTTATCGCCTACAGACTCCCTCTTCCGTATAAAGCAGAGAGAATTATTGCAACAGGAAGTAAAAAAGATATAATGAAACAATTACAATCAGATGAAATTTACGGAAAAATTAAAAATGCTGTAAAAAGTCTATCCTATAACCTTGAAGATATTTAAACCTCGATTGCATTCAAATACCCGTCGTGTTAAAATTTTTTTATGGATTCACCACAAATTAAGCTTACAATAAAACCCATGACAAATGCTGATATCGACGCCATAGTTAAAATCGAAGAAGAATCCTACGGCGCGCATCACTGGTCAAAAGAATCATTTTATAATGAATTAAAAAATGATTTAGCATATTATTTTTGTGCATTTAATGAAGAAGGAGTGCTTGTAGGTTATGCCGGTACCTGGCAGATTATAGAGGAAGCGCACATAACTAATATCTCCGTAAGACACAATATGCGCAGGAAAAAAATAGGAGAATCATTATTACATGCAATTATAGAAAATTGTTATGAGCATAAAATTAAATATATTACACTGGAAGTCCGTGTTTCCAACCAAAAAGCAATAAATCTTTATGAAAAATACGGTTTTAAATCTCTTGGCACAAGGAAAGGATATTATCAGGATAATAATGAAGATGCATTAATAATGTGGACAGAAAACATCTTTTACGATAAATTTAAAACTATATATAATAAAAATATCGAAAATCTTAAAAAGGTTGTGACAATAAATGAGTGATGAGGCAGAAAATCGCAATAATTTTGAGTCTGAACACAATGACCTACAACAAAATCAAAATGTTCAGCAAAAAAAATCACGTGTAAAAAAGGTTAAAACTAAAGATAAAAAAAAGAAGAAGAAAGGGATTCATCTTGGAATCGGATCTCTTATGCTTGTATTTTTTTGTTCCTTCTTAATCGTTGTTGCAACATTTTTACAGCTTAACATCACACATATGATAATTCCAATGAAACTATTTACGGGGGAAAGTTATAATATTAATGATTTTATTTATTCAATAAAATATATCCCTCAAATACCGATAATTTTATTTATTGTAGGATTACTCGGAAGACGTCTCGGGATTGTCAGTATTCTGCTTTATATTATTGCAGGATTATTTTTCATCCCTGTATTTGCTCTTGGCGGCGGCTGGAGGTATATATTTGAATATAGTTTTGGGTATATTTTTGCATATATTCCGGCAGCATTTTTTGTCGGAACAATATTAAAAAAGGATTATTCTTACAAAAATGTAGCCAAAGCTGTTTTCATAGGTATAATAACAATACATCTTATCGGAATTTTATATATGATGGCACTGGCATATTTAAAACATGCAGGCTGGAATTTTGTGTGCAGCTGGATAATTTCACAAAGTGGAATAAAAATTATTTATGATTTTGTATTCAGTTATCTTGCCGTGCTTGTTGCAAAATATGCAAGAATTATCCTATGGTTCTATTTGTAAAAATCGTTATTTTTTACTATTGACGGAAGAAAATTTTTAATACACAATAACGGCATAAAATGTAACAAAATAAGGAGAGTTTATATGTCAACGTTTATTGAAGATATTGTGGCACGACAGATTTTAGATTCAAGAGGCAATCCGACAGTAGAAGTCGATGTCAAATTATCCGGCGGGATTATAGGAAGGGCAGCAGTGCCTTCAGGCGCTTCAACCGGGATTTTTGAAGCACTTGAACTTCGCGATGGAGATGAAAACTATTATCTCGGGAAAGGAGTGACAAAGGCGGTTAACAACGTCAATAATGTTATCGCACCCGAACTTATCGGAGAAGACGCTTCAAATCAGCAACAAATCGATAATTTAATGATAGAAATCGACGGAACCGAAAACAAATCAAAACTTGGAGCTAATGCGATTTTAGGTGTATCTCTTGCCGCCGCAAAAGCCGCATCTTTAGCATATGAAATGCCTTTATATAAATATCTCGGAGGTTTAAATGCAAGTATACTGCCTGTTCCAATGATGAATATTATAAACGGCGGTGCGCATGCAGATAATAACATAGATTTTCAGGAATTTATGATTGCCCCTGTAGGTGCTTATAACTTTCAAGAAGCAATCAGAATAGGTTCTGAAATTTTTCACACACTTAAAAGTGTTCTTAAAGGCAAAGGGCTTGTAACATCTGTAGGAGATGAGGGAGGATTTGCACCAAACCTCAAATCCAATGAGGAAGGAATTGAAGTAATTCTTGAAGCAATAGAAAAAGCCGGGTACGATACCGATCAGGTCAAAATATGCTTAGATGTAGCTTCATCTGAATTTTACGAAGAAGGCAAATATACACTTGCCGGTGAAAACAAAGTTTTAAATAACGAAGAAATGAGCGAATTTTTAACTAAATGGGTAGATAAATATCCTATTATTTCAATAGAAGATGGTATGGCAGAACAAGACTGGGAAGGCTGGTCAATGTTAACCGAAAAAATAGGACAAAAATGTCAATTAGTTGGCGATGACTTGTTTGTAACAAATACTAGAAGACTTGCAGAAGGGATCAGACGTCATGTTGCAAATTCAATATTAATTAAAGTCAATCAAATCGGAACGCTTTCAGAAACACTTGATGCAATTACAACAGCGCATTCAAGCGGTTATACATCAATTGTATCACACCGCTCGGGAGAAACAGAAGATACGTTTATTGCAGACCTGGCAGTTGCAACAAACTGCGGTCAAATAAAAACAGGTTCGGCTTCACGTTCTGACAGAATGGCTAAATATAACCAGCTTATCAGAATTGAACAGGAACTTGGGGCTTCCGCAAGGTATCTCGGGCTCCGGGCATTTAACGGACAAAAAAGATAAGAGATATATAAACTTTTCAATTTTTGTAATATAATAACTTTGTTATGTTCTTATATGGAATTTTATCTACAATAGTTTTTATAATTGCAATGCCGTTTGTGTTTGCTTTGAGAAAGTTTATTGGCAAACCAAATGCAGGTATAAAAGAAAAGTTAGGTTTTGTAGAACTTCCTGATTTCGGAGAAGAAGACATTATTATGCTTCACGGAGTGTCTGTAGGGGAAGTAATTGCATTAGAAAATCTTGCAAAAAAAATTAAGGAAAAATTTCCGCATAAAAAACTGGTTGTAACAACCGGAACAAAAACAGGTCAAGAGATTGCAAACAAAAAATATTCTGAAATTGCTGATTTTATAACATATTTTCCATTTGATATACCGTTTGCCGTAAACAAATTTCTGGATAGAGTAAATCCATCAATAGTCCTAATAGCTGAGACAGAAATTTGGCCTTATTTTGCATACGCTTGTAATCGTAGGAACATTCCCGTTGCAATTATTAATGGAAGAATTTCAGATTCAACTTTTAAAACATATAAAAAAGTAAAATTTTTCTTTAAAAACGTGTTTAAAAATTTTTCTGCAATTTACACCCAGAGTGACGATGATAAAAGGAAATACATTGAAATTGGTGCAACTCCCGCTAAAGTTGAAGTTATGGGAAATCTAAAGTTTGATGTCAAAAGGAAAGATGCAAATATTAATCTGGGACAACAAGACTATAGAATAATTATTGCAGGAAGCACCCATGCAGGGGAAGACGAGATTATTTTAAAAATATTTAAAGAGTTAAAAGAAAAGTATTCAGATATTAAACTTCTTCTCGCACCAAGACACCCTAAAAGAGTACCTGATGTTGAAGTATTGACGAAAAATTTTGGGTTGAAATACGGCTTACGCTCTAAAGATGATAAATTCACACAGTATGATATCATCATTCTGGATACCTTAGGCGAACTCGGTAAAATGTATTCTATATGCAATTTTGCATTTATCGGCGGAAGTTTCAACAAAACAGGGGGGCATAACCCTCTGGAAGCAGCTGTTTATGATAAGCCAACCATCACAGGTCCTTCTATTCATAATTTCAAAGATATTTATTGGACTTTGAATAAAACTGACGCCGGAAAAATTGTTAAAAATCCTGAAGAATTAAAAATCTATATGGAAAAACTTTTATCAGATAAAAGTTTTTATACAAAAGCATGTGAAGATTGCAAAACAGTATTTGAAGCTCAGCAAGGAGCCTTAAATTTTGTAATTGACAAATTGTCATCCGTTTAATTATAAAATTATAATATATTAACTTTTTCTTAATGTTTTTTGTCTTGACTACTATAAAAAATACAGTAAAATATTATATATAGGATTAGGATATTATGAGACTAACAGAAAAACTTAAACAATACGAACAGCAATTTATGTTTATTCGTTGGGCAACAGGCGGTGAATACGGAAAACTCCGTTATGTCGGCTCTGATTTTATTGAGTTTCAGATAATCGATGTTGATAATATGGAATTTAGTGAAACTGTATTTATTCAAAGCGGTCTTATTCTGGAAGTTTGTATTGGCGGTTCTGATATAGCCAGAATTGTTGCCGAATTTTCGTCCAAAATTTCTATCGATTAACGTTTATGCTTGCTTATTACCCGTTTGTGTTATATAATTATTTGGCTTATGAAAAACGTTAGACAAACAAATGTGAATATACATAGAGATTCTTGGGTTGAGATTAATATAGGGAATTTAGCGCATAATGCCCTTGAAATCCGAAAAAATGTTCCCGCAGATACAAAACTGCTGGCGGTAGTAAAAGCGGATTCATACGGGCACGGCTCTGTTATGCTTGCACCGACACTGCTTGCGTCAGGTTTTGATATGCTCGGTGTTGCTTCTATTGATGAAGGTGTTGATTTAAGACGGGCAAAAATTACTTGTGATATTCTTGTACTCGGAGCAGTCCCTGTATGGGCGATAGAGACAGCAATAGAAGAAGATATATCTATCCCAATTTTTTCAGATGCTCATCTTGAAGCTTGTAAACAAGCCTTCCTGAGAACTGGTACAAAACCTAAAGTCCACGTTAAAATTGATACCGGAATGAATAGAATTGGTATTGGTTATGATAATGCAATCGACTTTATTAAAAAAGTTCAAAGCTGCGATTTTTTGGAGTTAAAAGGAATATTCACACATCTTGCGGCAGCAGAAGAACGAGATGAAACCCAAATCCAAATTGATAGATGGAATAACGTAATTAAAAATATTGATACAACAGGTTTGCTACTTCATATTCAAAATACTGTAGGAACAATGTGTTATAATATTCCTCTCTCAAATATGAGAAGAGTCGGTATCGCACTATACGGACTTTATCCTGACGTTCCACCCGATAATAAAGGCTTCCGACCTGATTTAAAACAGGTAATATCTTTAAAAGGCAGGATTGTTCATATTCATGATGCAAAAGATAATGAAGGTGTTAGCTACGGACATACATATAGAGCAAAAGGAACCAGAAAAATTGCAACGATTCCTATAGGTTATGCTGATGGCGTATCAAGAGGACTTTCAAATAAAATTTCAGGTGTCTTAAACGGGCATAGAGTTCCTCAAGTAGGAAATATTACTATGGATCAAATGATGTTTGATATAACAGGTATTGAAGCTGAAATTGGAGATGTCATTACTCTTTTAGATGAAGAGAACTCTATTGATGAATGGGCTAAAATTTTAAATACAATTAATTATGAACTTACCTGCCGCTTGAAAGTGAGATTACCAAGGGTTTATACGAGGTAATATATGAAAATAGGAATAATAGGACTGGGATTAATCGGCGGTTCAATATTTAAAGATTTGAAACGTCTAGGCTATGATGTAATTGCAATATCACAATCTCAAAAAGGGGAAAGAATTTCTAAAACTTACGATAATTTAAAAGATTGCGGAATAATTTTTGTATGTTCAGCAATGAATAAAACTCTTTCCGTTTTAGATGAACTTGAAAAATTTATATCTTCAGATACTATTGTCACGGATGTTTGTAGTTTAAAAAGTTTTGTATGCAAAAAATTCAGACCATATATTTTTATTCCCTCTCACCCGATGGCAGGAACAGAAAACAAAGGATTTGAAAGTTCGTTTGAAGGATTATTCACTGGTGCAACATGGGTATTAACACCATTTAAAATAACTCCTGAAGAACATATCAAAAAATTGACAGATATAATTAAAAAACTCGGAGCAGAACCATTATTTACAACTCCTGATGCTCATGATGAAGCTGCCGCACTAATTTCTCACATGCCTATGCTTATTGCACAGGCAATATTTAAAACGGCAAGTGATAATCCTCTTGCTCTGAAAATGGCATCAAGCGGATTTAAAGACATGACACGTCTTGCGCTTTCAAATGAAGAAATGGCAGAGGATATGATTAATATTAATCATAAACATATACAAAATGCTGTTTTAAAATTGTATAAATCTATAGGAGAGCTAACTTCAGGAAATTACACGGAACAAATCAAGCAGATTAAAACGGAAAGAGAAAAAATGTTTAAACAAAAAAGCCGGTAGTTTTACCGACTTTTTGTTAGTTAAGCTTTATTGGAAGGTTTCATAATATTATAAGCAAGTCCGCCAAAGAATCCTAATGCAGCACCGCCAATAACAAACATTTCAGTTATACGTTTATCTTTTACAGCTCCTGTAAAAGCTTTTACCCCTCTTTTATACATATCAATAGCTTTTTCATTAACTGTTGCAATAATTCCCTTTAATTCAATAATATCATTTTTATTTAAATTAGCATCCTGAATAATCCGACGCATTTTAAGGGCAGTATGAATATTATCTAAACCAGTTTCAATACCCGCATCTTTGCCAGCATCAACAACTTTAATAAAAGTATCTTGAGCCAAAGACTTATTCTTTATATTGCGTATAGTATTAATAGCTCCTGCCTTAGCTTTGTTAGACTGTTCTCTGATGATAGTCATTGCACCTTTAAACTCATCATCCATTTCAGCAGGACTTAAAGGCAATTTATTTTTTGCAATGTAGCCTAATACTCCGCCACCAATAATCCCTTTTGCGATATCTCCAAACGGATATCTAGTTGTATCCTGTGTTTTAATAGCATGTGTTTTCATAGTTAATAAACCTTTACTTAACTAATTCCCTTTCCAATATGACTATATACACTCGTATAATTAAGGTTTGCAGTAAACAAATCTTAACGAATATAATATAGGTGAATTTGCACTTAAATATTTTAAATAATTAACCCTAAATAATTACATAAAACTGAGTAATCAAATTCATATGGATTTTAGCATACACTTATTTTTTTGTCAATACCTTTATAAAGTTAAGTAACAACATTATAACAACAACAGTCGCAATAGTTAAAAAGTAGAGTTTAATTGTATTTTCACCCATAAACAGCGTAGCAAAAGCCCCGGCAATAATTGCGCATGAAGTAAGAATTACAACCGTTTTCTTCTGAGAAAAACCTGCATGCAGAAGCTTATGATGAATATGTTCAGCATCTGCAACAAATGGCGATTGGCCCTTACAAATTCTTCGCAAACTGGAATAGGTAATATCCATAATCGGAACGGCAAGAACAACAAACGGCAATAAAATAGCAAGAGTTGCGGCCTTCATAACACCAGTAATTGATATAGTAGCAAGCAAAAAGCCCGAAAATAACGCGCCGCTATCACCCATAAAAATTCTAGCCGGATTAAAATTATAAGTTAAAAATGCCAGCATGGAACCAGCAAGAATAAAGCCGATTAATGCAATAATAGGATTAGATGGAGTCATAGCAAGAGCAATAATCGCCAGAGTTATTGAATTAATAGTTGTCACAGAACCTGCAAGACCATCAACCCCGTCAATAAAATTCAAAGCATTGCTAATCCCGACAATCCACAAAACAGTAATAGGATAAGACCAAAATCCAAGATTAATACCGCCGAAAAACGGAATAGTATTAATTTGAATCCCGAGCAAATACACTAAAGTTGCGATAGAAAGCTGAAGGAACAACTTAAATTTTGCAGGTAAGTTATATATATCGTCCACAAGTCCTAGTAAAAACATTAAAGAACTGCCCAATAAAATTCCGGATAACAAACTTCCTTCTGGATAATAACTCATAAACACAAGACATAAAAAAGTCAGCATTGTACTAAGCCATATTGCAACCCCGCCTATTCTGGAAATCGGTTTTGTATGAATTTTTCTTTCATTCGGAACATCAACCAATCCTTCTTTTTTAGAAAAACTTATAACCAGTGGAACCAGAAATACCCCAAACATATAGGCTATTATTGTTCCTAAAATATGTGCATGTGTTAATTTAATAATCATTTTTTTATTATCCTTCTAATCGCAATAAAGCGGATATTTTTTGCAAAGTTTAAGAGAACGTTCTCTAAGGTTCTTTAACCCGATCTCATTATCAGAAGCATAAATCGCACCTGCAATTATTTTCGCAACTTCTGTCATATCATCTTCTTTAAAACCTCTTGTTGTAACAGCAGGGGTTCCGAGTCTTATTCCACTTGTAACAAAAGGACTTTGAGGATCATTCGGAACAGTATTTTTATTTGCAGTAATTCCGACTCTTTCAAGAACATTTGCCATATCTTTGCCCGTCTTCCCTGTTTTTCTTAAATCAAGGGTCATCAAATGATTTTCAGTCATACCTCCTACAATATCCAATCCCTCATCCATCAGCCCTTGAGCAAGTGCTCTTGCATTTTTAATAATCTGTGCAGCATATTCTTTAAATTCAGGCTTAGAAGCTTCTAATAAAGCAACAGCCTTCGCAGCAATAATATGTTCTAAAGGTCCGCCCTGCATACCAGGGAATACCGCTTTATCAATGCCTTGAGCATGTTCTTCTTTACACATAATAATCCCACCTCTAGGACCTCTCAAAGATTTATGAGTAGTGGTTGTTACAAAATCGGCATAAGGAGCAGGAGACGGGTGCAGTCCTGCAACAACAAGACCTGCAATATGCGCAATATCTGCAAGTAAAAGTGCACCAACTTCATCTGCAATCTCTCTGAATTTTTTAAAATCAATAATTTTTGAATAATTACTTGCCCCGCAAATAATTAATTTAGGTTTATGTTCAAGAGCCATTTGCCGAACATTTTCATAGTCAATATTTCCGTTTTCATCAACTCCATAGCTTTTTACATTAAAATATAAACCAGAAAAATTAACAGGTGATCCATGGGACAGGTGTCCACCGTTTGACAAATCCATTCCTAAAACATGATCCCCTGGTTTTAGTGCATACATAAACACAGCCATATTTGCCTGTGCACCACTGTGAGGCTGAACATTCGCATGATCCATATGAAAAAGTTCACATGCCCGTTTTTGGCAAATTTCTTCAATCACATCAACATGTTCACACCCGTTATAAAACCTTTTATGAGGTTTGCCTTCTGCATATTTATTTGTTAAAACACTGCCTGCAGCTTCCATAACTGCTTTAGAGGTAATATTTTCACTGGCAATAAGTTCTATTGTTTCCTGCTGGCGTTTCAATTCAAGTTCAATCTGTTCTGCAACAACAGGATCCGTTTTTTTTATATTTTCTAAATTCATGTCTATCACCTCTCAACTTTCCCTCACCCATTTGAAATTATAGTCAAAAAAACAAAATTAGTAAAGAATCTTTTACAAAAAAGTCATGCCTTACATGACTTATAAAAAAAAATCCTTAAATAAATTTTGTAGATTTCATACAAAAGTATGAGTACGGTATAAGGAATTTATTATATAGTTATACCGTAAGAGTAGTAGTAAATAGAGGTAAAAACAGACTAAATGGGGTTGAATCTTTCAAGTATATATCAACGACCATATCTTGCCAAAGACAACAGAAATCTTGTTAAGAAAAAACAGGATGAAGATGCCTCAAAGTCTGCTGCCCAAACCCACAGAGAAGAACAGACCCACCAAAATGCAAGAAGCAAAGGACTTCAATATATAGAAAACAATCAGGACGGATTTACACGGAATACCGCCCAAATTCAAGCAGAACCATGGCAAAAAGAGATTTATAAGAATGCTCAGACTCATTCAACTCAAGCCATTGCAGAACAGGTAACAGGCGGAAGAAGTTCTTCAATCAATATAGCGCAAATTCTTAAGGATTTCAAAAACACGGCAATAGCAATCGGGACTCCGGATGAGTTAAATGAAGAAGTTGACAGCTATTTAAACCTTATTGAAAAACAGGTTACAAAAGATAATCCGAATATAAAAAGAATTAAAACAGACTTAAAAAATGCATCATCAATTCTTGATGAATATATTTCTACAACCTTAAATAAAGATTCCAAAGTTGTAGAAAATTGGGTTGATGCATTATTTTTACAGGACATAGACTTTAAATACAACGAAGATGATATTAACCCTCAATTCCTTGTAAAATTTCCTGAAGGTTCAACCGATAAAGCTAAAAAAGCAGAAGCAGAAAAAACTCAGCAGGAAGCTGAAACAACTACAACAGAAGCTGTTAAGGCAGAAGAAATTCCTGTTCAGGCAGAAACAAAAACAAATGTATTTATCCCGCAAGATTCTGAATTGAAATCTCTGTTCATTCAGTCTAAAAAACTTGCATATGCAAAAGAACCTAAAAAGGCGATTGAAAACTTCCAAAAAGCCCTCTCACGTGCTGACGAAGTCGGCGATACGGAAACAAAATCAAAAATTTTCTTTGAAATAGGGAAAATTTATGATGATTATGACTATGCGGCACAAGCGCTTAAAAGTTACCATAAATCTCTTGAAACTACTACAGATAACAATATAAGAACAAAAGCCCACTATTCGATGGCTCAAATTTATGATAATGCAAACCAGATTGAACCTGCTCTAGATCATTACTTTGTCTCCGTTGGCTACGGAGGTGAGAGCGAAAATCTTGCAGCTCAATCAACTTCACTTACAAGAATGGGAAATATCTATTCTGATATGTATGAAGACACTGCTCTAGAATACTTGACTACTGCTCAGGATTTAGCAGAAGAAACAGATAATTCAAAAGTAAAAGGTTTTGTTGCTTCAAGTCTAGGACGCGCTTACGAAAGATTCGGCGAACCTCAGCAGGCGTTAAAATCATATTCAAACGCCGTAAAAAATTATACCGATGCTTCTTCACCTCTAAAAGCTGCCCAGAATTATGTGAGCGCTGCAGATATTATGCTTGATTTTAATAGCGTGAATAAAGCAAGAGGGTTACTCACAAAAGCTCAGAAATATGCAACAGAAGCAGACGATAAAAATTTACTGAATGAAATTAATACCAGACTTTCAAAACTGTCAGCTTAAATCAATTTCATTAATATAATTTCTATAAGTTTCCTTCAACTTTTCCGGAGCCAATATTTTAACATCTTTTCCCCACTTAAAAAGGTGCCAGATAATTTCCAAAGGTCCACTTGCCTGAAAAGTTACAAGGACACTCCCATCCGGCTGTTCGGATATACTTTGTGTCGGATGAAAATTATAACAGAGAATATCCTCTGAAACAGATGGAGAAAACAAAAGTTTTACATCCATAATTTCACCCTGATAAACACCAAATGAACGTTTTGAATGTTCTTCAAGGTTAAAATCCCCCTTATCGAAGCTTTCTGTTGTTATTTTAAGATCTTTTAACTTATGGAGAATATAATTATAAACATCACTTCCCTTAGCATCTTCACGTGCGACAAGATATGTCTTTTCCCCGTAAATAACACCAAGAGGCTTTAATTTTCTTTGTTTTTCATGGTAAGTACCGGTGATTATTTTGGAATTTTGAATTGCATCCCTTACTATAGAAAGCGTATCAAAACTTATATTGTAATTAGGCTTCTGACGAATTGCGAAACCTTCTGTATGAAGAAGCATTTCAATCTCATCTTCCAATGAAGTATGATGTTTTGTACTTATTGCTTTCAGCTTTTCTATAGTCTTATCAAGTGTTTGTATAGACTTTGAGTTACTTAAAATATCTTTTAACTGTTCGAGGTTCGCAATTTCTTCAGGTTTAAACGAAATAAGCCGGCTGTAAGCTCTGTTGGAAAATCCCCAGTGTTTATAATCATCTTGAATATAATCAAGTTCCTCAAAATCAGGAAATATATTTAACAGGCTATCACGCATACGTTCTGCCGTTCTTCTCGAAACGTTATACCGTTCGGCAATTTCAGGAATAGTAACACCTTGAACCCGCGATAAGATAAATGTCATTAAGTCTAATATATCAGAAACCCTTGAGTATCTCGGTTTTATCTCCATAAAAATTCCTTTTTAGATAAATTTTAGCATAAATGTAAAAAAAATTCCGGAAAATCTCCGGAATAGGTGGACAGATTATAAAATACAGTAAGGTTTAATTATATTTTTTGTAGAGGTTTCTTTGATAATTGATAACAATTTGTGCAACAAGAAATAATGAAAACATATTCAGAAAATTATGATAACCGTTAATGCTCAACCAGCACATAATCCCTAAAATTAACAACACCAAAAAATTATGATAATTTGCAAATTTTATTTCTGTATTATGCAAAACTTTATTGTAGTTATATTTGTATATTCTGTTTTCAGGATTAAGCCTGATAGCTTTTGCAAGCAGTCTCACAGCCATGTTATATTCGTTCTTATAACGATATAGGAACATTGCATAATCATTATATAAATCTGCACTCTGCGGGTATATTTTTATTGCATTTAAAAATTCTTTTTCCATTTTTTCAATTCTGTTCATTTTTACTCTCCTTAAACTTCCTTTCTGTTCACAAGTTAAAAATACAAAATTAATGCGACAAAAACGGTCATATAACAAATATTTGAATTTTTATTTTTTTTATGATTTATTTAAAAATATAAATACACAGTCAAAAAGAGTTAAAAATGAAAACTGCCCCAATTACAAATAACGGACCTGCTTTTAAAGGATATGATGCAAGAAAATTAAAATCCATAGCAATGACAACTAATCGTGGTGGGATTGCACAAGAGATGAAAACAATCTGTAACAGTTATGGAGTTAAAGTTCTTCTTGCAGCACCTGACGGGCTATTATCCGATAAGTTTGAAAAAATTCACGAAGGGCGTCCTTATACTCTTCCATGGGCACAGGATATTGCGAATGTAACTCCTGATAAAAAAGTTTATTACCCGTGGCTTAATGACGGTTTAGGCTGGCTTTTGCATACATATGAAAAACTTAGTGGAATATTAACTCAAAAACACATTTCAGGCGGGAATTTTTTTCTTATAAAAAATGGGGAATCTAATGATATTATTGTAGGGACTAATGAAATCATCAAAAAAAGAAGAACCTCAAAATTTTTTGAAGATATGTTTAATACAAAAAATATTTTTTGTATTTATCAGCCCGATTATCATATAGATTTAGGTATAAGACCGTTAAACAATAAGAATATAATTGTCGGTGATGATGACTTAATGATTGAAAAAATTCAGCAGGTGCTTAAAAATATAAAAACCGAAAAACAATTCAGGAACTTATACAAAAATCTTAAACTGGTTCTGGATGATTTTATAATTTCAAAAAAATTAAACCCTTATACTCCAACTGAATTCGTTATAAAACAAATTAAAGAAATGGGGTTTAACCCGATTAGAGTCCCAGGAAGGTTATATTCCGTTGAGAGAAAATACGAAAATAAAATAGGCTTGAGATATGACCTTAATTTTGTTAATGCTGTTGCATTTGAAACACAAAATAAGGACATTGTTTATATTACAAACAAATCCGTTGCGGATGATATTCTTGACATTACACCAGAAGTTGAAAAACAAATAAACTTTAGCTTTAAAAAAATTTTTAAAGACAGTATTAAACCATATGTTAAAGAGGAAAATCTCTATTTTGTATCAGAAAAAACAGATGTAATGGATGATTATCTTTCAAATAAAGATGCTGGGATACATTGTCTTTGCGCTGAAGTTCCGGAATAAAAATATTAACAAATGTAAATAAATATACGAAAATTCTGCAAATTTTATTATTGAGAAACTTTATCATGACTAAATTAAAATTCTTTTTTCAGGAAAGGAATTAAATATGTTACAATACATAAACAGTTTAAACTTTAATCAACATATAAAACAAAAAAGTTTCCCCACAAACATAAACCAGAAACATTATAATACAAGGGGATTATACCCGTTGCAGTGTGATACTGTATATTTTACAGGAATGTCTGCTCCATCGCATTATAAGTCAGTATTCGATTATCTTGCAGCGGATATTTTAAATAAAAACAAAAAATTTCAAGTAGACGGAAGTTTTCTCTCTGCTTCAAATATTCAGACGGCAATTGACAAATTATTCAATATGAATAAAGTTTATGGACCATATACTGAAAGTATTACAGATAAAATAAAATGGAAATCATATATTCCTGAAGATATTAGAATTTTTTCGATTAATAAAATTAATGAAGCCCGAGCATCTCGGCTTCATGAATGGCAAAAGTTTCTTGAAACACCTCAATTAACTGAATATAATGAAAAATATCCTGAACTGGTAAAAAAAATAAGAGAAAATAAATCTCTAAGATTTGTAATATGGAATTCAATAAACAGTGAGCTTAAAAATAATAACAGGCATATCCCTGTACCATTTGATCCAATAGCATTATATAAAACAATTATAGGATATGAAAAAATAGAACCTATAGACAGAGCCGTAAGATGTTCATCCCCGACCTTTATTGAAATATACACACATAGATTAAGAGATACTTTACTTGAAGCTAAAGGGCTTTCTGAAAATCAAAAACTATGGGTAAGAATCCCTTCGATTAAAAACGAACCAAAAAATAAAACAGATAACATCCATGCACTTGAAGTTTTAAGTAACAGGAACTGGTGTACAAGATCAAGTGTAGATAAGGCAGAGGCCGCACTTGAAGATGGAGACTTTTATATTTATCTTGAAAGAGACAAATATAAACAATGGCAACCATTAATTGGTATGGCTTCATCTAAAGGTAAAATCGACCAAATTCAAGGTGCAAATAATAATAATATTATTCCAACAAGCGAAATTGATAATGTTAAAGAATATATTAAATCACAAGGACTAAAATGCCAATCAGCAATTATACCGGAAGGACCTAAAGCTTATCAGCAAATTTTAATCAGTGAAAAATTAGCAGAATATAATGATGTATTAGGTAAAACCTTTGAAAAAGCAATAAAAGATAATGATGATTATGCAATATTTACATTTATTAATCAAAAGATTTCAAAACTTGATAACGGGAAATATGAAATAGGAACATATAAACCAAGTTTCAATGCAAATCCAACAAGCGGAATATCAATTCCTTATTCTATGATGGGGATAGATGAAGATATACTACTTCAAAATGTTGAAGTAATTAATGGCGATTTAATTTTACATAACAAAAATGAGCTCTTCTCTTCATCAATAACAAAATTCCCGCAATCATTAACAACCGTAACAGGTAAAATCATCTGTTCAGCCGAACAATATAAAAAATTCGGACAGGACATAGACAGAATTACTAACGGCAATAAGAATAAAGTTATAATACGAGTATAATTATTGGGATTATTTTATCGTATCCATTGTTTTTTATTAGAAATCAAAAGCTGGAATTTGCTGTCATTAGCCTTTCTAATTCCGTTCGTATATTTGAAAAGATTAAATTATATCTAACATACAAATTTGTTTATATTCACAGTTTTCACATGGACTTTGTTTATCTTTTAAAGGAGGGTCAAACTTTAATTCTTTTATCTTTGCATAAACTTCCTTTATCTTATCTTCAATATAACGCATATCATCCAAAGTCAATTCTTTATAAACATTTTTCTCATGATTTTCAACATAGATAAGACCTGTTTTTGAGACCTTTTTACCAGTTAATTTCTCAAAAGCATATTTATAAAAACAAAGCTGGTTATAATATCCTTCTTTTTCCTCTCCTAAAGCAACTTTATTTTCATTAACAGGTTTACCAGTTTTGTAATCATAAAGTTCATAAGTGCCATCTTTATTAACTTCTATCCGATCAATTTTTCCGGAAATAAAGTCATCTCCAACCTGTACTGCATCTAATGCAAATTCTATATCTACAATTCTGTCAGGAGAAGTTTCTACAAAATGAGGATAATAATTTTTTAAAATATTCTCACCTCGCTTTATAAACATATCCCGCTTTGCCTCCGATGAAAATGCAGTTTCCCTAAGCAGTTTGTTGAACATAGAAACAGCTTCATCAAAAGAAGGGTATTGTCCCAACTTCTTTGCTATTCTAACAGAATTTTCAAAAACAGCATGCACAACTGTACCGAAGTTTGCATAATCCCATTCTTTTTCCTCAATATCAATACCCATAACTTTAATATAGAAAAATCGTCGCGGACACTTAATATAATCATTTAGTCTGGATGGGCTGAGAACTATTTTTTTAATTTGTTCTTTTATTTCATTTTCCAAAAACTTCCTGTTATTAAGCACCTCCTTAGAAACAGAACGAACAAATTCACTTGTAAATTCGTCATCATTATATTCAAACTGGGCTTTATCAAAATCAAAATCATTAACTGGAGTCAAAAATTTGGTTATCTGTTGTGCCTTATCCCCATCATTATCTGCAAATGATAATGTCAAACCATATTTGGCTCTGGTTATACCCACAAATAAAAGTTTTAATAATTCCGTATCTTTTTGAGCTTGTGCTTCTTCTTTAGAGAGAGGAATTTCTGTAATGAATTTATACTCTCCGGGCATCCTAAAATCTTCCCAGACCCTGGATACAAGATTAGGCAAATAAACATATTCAAATTCCCGTCCTTTAGATCCGTGATAAGTTACAAGCTGTATAGCATTTCTTGTCATAGAGTTTTTATCAACCGTAATATCAATCTCATTTTCTAGAGAAGAATCCAGATATTCTAAAAAGTCCGCAATGCTTACTGTCGGATTTGATGAAGAAAATTCATTAACTTCATCAAGAATTTTCTTTATCCCCAGTATGTTTTCTGATTTATTTTTCTCTGAGCGGACAAAATATTCTAAGATGCCAGTTCTATTAATAACCTCTATAACAGATTTTCTTAGATTATTAGTTGAGACAAAATCTTTTAAGTAGTCAAAAGTTTTAAGGAAATTATTAATTTTTTCAGGATTACTCCATTTATCAAGACGGCGCATATTTGTAATAAAATCTTTTCTGTTTATTTTATTTTCTCTAAATAATGTCCTATAATCCTCATAATCAATGTTAAAAGGTTCCGCAAGCAAAAGTCCAAACAATTTGTCACTTGATAAAACAGGATTAAAAAGAGCTTTCAGATAAAAATAAATTAAAATTGACGAGCGAATTTCAAAAATACTTTTTCCTTCATCAATCTGAAAGGCTATATTTCTTGCCTCAAGCAGTCGTGCAAATTCGGCGAGTTCGGCACGCTTTTTAGAAATAATTGCTATTTGAGAAAGTTGTTTTTCTCCGTCAGAATTGACAGGACATGCAGTATTAATAATATTTTCAATATCATCAACAATATGATTGTATTCCTGTATCAAATCTCCAAACTGCCAGCGGCGAATTTTACGTTCTTTTTCAATAACTCTTTGATTTTTAGCCGTTAGTTTTTTTGAAATTTTATATTCTTTAAACCGTTCGTTATTCTCAAGCCTTCTCTCGTCCTGTGAGATTATGGCATAACTTAAATTAAGAATATTCTGTGCGGAACGGTTATTTTCTTCAAGACAGATAACCTTTGTATCAGGATATTTTGTAAGAAAGTTCTCAAGGTTATCACTCTTAGCCCCCTGAAATCCATAAATAATCTGATCATCGTCTCCTACAACAAAAATATTCTGATCCTCAACTCCGTCAAGAAGATTAAATATAATCGCATTTTGCAAATCATTTGTATCCTGATACTCATCGACGAGAAAATACTTATATTTTCCTGCAACTTCCTTTAAAAATACCCTGTCTGCTTCAAATTGATCCAGAACAAAATTTATCATATCTGAAAAATCAATGAGATTATTTCTAAACATCTTATCAGAATAAACCTCGAAAATTTCCCAGAGTTCCTTTGCTTTACCGATATTAGTTTTAATTTTTTCTATCTCATTATATCTGGTCTTATTTTGAGTTTTTCCTGACTGTTCTCTTTCATAAATTTCACTCTCAAGTTCCTTTATTCTCGGCATTAAAGAAGGATTTGTCTCAATATTTGAAAGATAAGTTTCTTTATCAATTCTGAAAGATTTAAGTTTTGGTATATAATTCAAAAAATCTTTTACAAAATGATACTTATCAGCTCTCTGCGCAACAAAAAATTTGGGGTTAACTTCATCAATAGTTTCTTTCATGAGTTGCACAGCAATTGTATCCGTAATAAGTTTTACATTAGCAGAAAGGTCAAACTGTGTCGGATTCTGCTTGATTATGTCATTGCAAAAAGAGTGATAGGTAAAAATATCAACTGAGGAGGCAAGTACGCCCATTTCACGGATAAGTCGTTCCCGCATCTCTCCTGCAGCAGCATCGGAAAATGTTAAGCATAAAATTGTTTCGGGTTTTATTCCCATTTCAAGCATAGCTTTAATTCTTTGGATGACAGTAAATGTCTTTCCCGTACCAGGTCCAGCCAGAACCATAACTTTACCGTCAATTGTATCAATACATTCCTGCTGCTTAACATTTGGTTTAATATTAGCCATTTTTAACTCCACTCTTGCTGCTCTTTTATTTTATTATACTAAAAAATATGACAAATTCGGACTTATTCTAAAAATTAAAACGTAAAGATTTTTTTGTAAACAACTGACAAGAAACAAATATTTTGTTATCATCTTATTAGAAAAAGAACAGCTGAGGTTATGATGATAAAAAAAATTATAGTATTGTTCGCAATGCTTTGTATTCCAATAGCTGCGTATGCAGAAGAAAATTATGAACAGAAACTGATAAACGAACAAACCATTCAGAACAGAATTGATAATGTCGGAGTTAAACTTTTAAACGCAAATAAAATTCCAAGAAGAATAATTTTTGTATATAATGAAGCGGAAAAAAAATCAAAATTAAAGCTTGATACAACAATGACCAGCAGACAGGTTATTATGTTTGATAATGCATACAAGTCTATAGAAAATGATGATGAATTGGCTGCTTTTCTTGCAAGAGAAATCGTATTGGCAGCAAAATCTTTTGACAGAGAATTTGCAGGAGGATTAAATACTTTACAGATAAAAGCTGCACCGAAAAAATATGAAATTATTGCAGATAAACTTGCTGTAAATTTTATGGTTAAAGCGGGCTATGATCCGATAGGTCTTATTACATATCTTCAAAAAACAGCCCCGCAAAGACGGTTTGACAAATTCTCAAACAGAAATTTAACTTCTAAAAGGCTTGCAATTATCTATGAATATATATATACAAAGTATCCATACTACCTTGCAAATAATAAGTATTTTGAAAACGAACACTACCAAAACTTCCTGTTAACATCTGTCAACAACAGAAAGATGCTGCAACAAAAAATTAAAAACGGTTCTAAGGAAGAATTACACTATGAATAATAAATTAATATATACACTAATTCTACTTTTAGGATTAAGCAATATCACATATGCAAATACTTTAATTCAAGACGAACTTGTAAATGAAACTCTTTTAAATAAGAAAATTGAAAAACCAGCACCAAATTTAAATTATAATTTTGAAGATACTGATGTCATAGAAATAAGACTGCTGATTAACGATCCCATTAAATCCGAAAAAGACGTATATGAGGGTCAACCTGTAACTTTCAGAATAGCCTCTAATGTCCATTATAAAGGGAAAATTCTTGTTAAAAGACATACTCTTGTTCCAGCAAAAGTTGAAGTTATCATAACAAGTGGAATGAATGGAATCCCTGCAAGCATTATTTTCGGGAGTTTTGATATTAAAAATCTCGACAGTAGACTTCTAACAGACTTCTATGAAGTAAGAGGTCAGGACAGAAGTTTAATGGTATATCCGTTAAAATGGGCTTTAACTATACTTCCGCCAAGTGGAACTCTCACAAATTTTATCAAAGGCGGACACGCAAAACTTAAAACAAATAATATTATAAAATTATACTACCACCCAAACTGGGATAAAACCGCAATACAAAAAAATGAGCAAAAAACAAATGACCTATAATATATTTGGTGAAACCAACAGATTAATTTTAAGAAAAATGTCATTTGATGACTTTGACGAAATTGCTCAAATTATGCGAGGAGAAAATGTTCAAAAAATTTGGGGATATTACTTTTCTGAAAATGATATAAACGATTGGATTAATAAAAATATAGCCTTATATGAAAAATATAATATGGGCTTTTTTATTGCAATTGAAAAAGAAACCAAAAATATAATCGGACAAATAGCAATCAAACCTGATATCATTAATGGTAACAACATTATTGAAATCGGTTATATTCTAAAAGAAGAATATACCAAACAAGGTTATGCTACAGAAGGTGCTGAGTTTATGACAAATTATGCATTTACAAAGCTGAATTTAAACCACGTTATTTTTGAGATACGCCCGATAAACACCGATTCCATTAATGTTGCAAAACGTTTAGGAGCAAAATTGCAGGGACAATTTATAAAAAATGTAAGAGGTAAAGATATGGAACATTATATCTTTACCCTTACCAAATAACCTAAACAGCCGTTAGCGTTGAAGCTTGCTGTATTTTATCTTTTGTGAGCACATTATATAAATTTTTTCCACCACAGAAAGATAAAACATTATCAAAACCAAGCTGATGTAGTATTCTGCATGCAACATAACTTGTAAAGCCCCGTCTGCAAAAAATTACAACCTTTTTATCCCTAGGGATTTCATTGTAACGTTTTCTGATTTCTGTTGCAGGAATTGAAATTGCACCCTCAATAGTCCCCTCATCATAGGCGTTTTTAGGACGGACATCAACTAAAACAGCATCTTTTAAATCATCATAAAATGCAGGTTTGAATAAACCGTCCAAAATATTTTGTGATGACATACCTATAATATTTACAGGATCTTTTGCGCTTGAATAAGGCGGAGCATAGCAAAGTTCAGAATCGATAAGCTCCTGTATCCCACCACCAGAACGCATTATAGAAGATATTACATCTATACGTTTTTCAACACCTTCATAACCCACAGCCTGCGCTCCTAAAATTTTACCCTCTTCAGTAAACAATAATTTTATGACAAGAGGTGTTGCTCCTGGATAATATCCGGCATGCGAATTACTCTGAATTATATTTTTTAAATATTTAATATTTAATTGTCGCAACTGTCTTTCGTTCTTTCCAACAGAGGCAACCGTTTTATCAAAGACCTTAATTACTGCCGTTCCTTGAGAATTTTTATACGATGTAAGTTTTCTATTATGTATCGATGCAAAAATATTATCCGCAATTATTCTTCCCTGCCTATTTGCAGGCCCTGCCATAGGAATAAAAGCAGGTGCGTCTGTCACTAAATCCTTAACCTGTATACTATCACCGCCAGCCCAAATATCACAGACTGATGTCTGCATATATTCATTAACTTTAATTGTATTATTTATACCAAGTTCAAGCCCGCAATGCATAGCAAGTTCGGTATCAGGTTTAATTCCAATCGCAAGAATAATAATATCAGCTTTTATACATTTTCCTGATTGAAGTTCAACTTCTTTTGCCCGAAAAGCTTTTACGCCGTCATTGAAAACCAAATGACAACCTCTTTCTCTAAGTTCATTTTGGGCGAAACAGACCATATCAGGGTCTATATTTAACAGAATTTGAGGGGCAAGTTCTACAAGCGTGGTATTCAAACCAAGTTCAATTAAATTTTCGGTCATCTCAACCCCGATAAATCCGCCTCCAATAACTAACGCATTTTGAGCTTTTGTATATTTTACAAAAGCCTTAATTCTATCAGCATCATTAAGTGTTCTGACCGTGAACACATTATCATTCCTAATACCTTCAATCGAAGGGATAACTGGACTTGCACCTAACGCCAGAACCAAATTATCATAACTCAATTCATAGTCATTATTCACAACAACTTTTTTTGAATTTCTATCTATAGAAGTAACTTTAGAATTAAGCCTTACTTCAATATTCAACAAATCTGAAAAAATCGCAGGTTTAGCCACAATCATATTTTCTCTATCATCTATAATATCAGAGCAAAAATATGGCAATCCGCAATTAGCAATTGATATTTCATCCGTAGCTTCCAAAATAATTATTTGGGCATTTTCATCAAGCCTTCGCAAACGCGCAGCACAACTTGCACCACAAGCGCCACCGCCGACAATTATAGTTTTCATAAAATTACTCCATCATTCTAAATTGAATTATATTATATATTAACTGCAAATAATTGTCTATGTTTGTGTTAGAATATAAAAATCACGAAATATAAATAGGAAAAATTATGATTACAACAAATAAATTAACTGTAAGATTTGGTTCACAAACACTTTTTGAAAATGTTTCAATAAAATTCGTTCCAGGTAACTGTTACGGAGTAATAGGAGCAAACGGAGCCGGAAAGAGTACTCTTTTAAGAGTTATATCAGGCGAAATTGAGCCAACATCCGGAGAAGTAAATATTTCAAAAGGACAAAGAATTGCTGTTTTAAAACAAAACCACTTTGAATTTGATGAATATAAGGTAATTGAAACAGTAATCATGGGGCATAAAAAGCTTTATGAAATAATGAAAGAGCGTGATGATATTTATGCCAAACCGGATTTCAATGATGAGGATGGAATTAAGGCTGCACACCTTGAAGAGGAATTTGCAGAACTTGACGGTTGGCAGGCAGAATCTATGGCCGCATCTCTATTATCTGAACTTGGCATTCCGGATGAACTCCATAATATGCAAATGAAAGATCTAGCTGGAAGTGAAAAAGTAAGGGTTTTGCTTGCGCAAGCCTTATTTGGAAATCCTGATATACTATTGCTTGATGAGCCTACAAACCACCTTGATATAAATACTATTACCTGGCTTGAAAACTTCTTAATAGATTTTCAAAATCTTGTTATCGTCGTTTCGCACGACAGAAAATTTCTTGATAGAGTCTGTACACATATGGCTGATATAGACTATAAAAATATTCAATTATACACAGGAAATTATTCTTTCTGGTCACAGGCAAGCCAGCTGATTAAAAAACAAAAAGAAGAACAAAATAAAAAAACAGAAGAAAAAATGGAAGAATTAAAAGCCTTTATTGCAAGATTTAGTGCAAATGCTTCAAAGGCAAAACAGGCAACTTCCAGAAAAAATATGCTTGATAAACTTTCTCTGGAAGAGATTAAGCCATCATCAAGGCAATATCCAAGAATAAGATTTAATTATCAAAAAATACCTGGGAAAGATGTTCTCTCAGTAGAAGGTCTTACAAAATCCGTTGACGGCGAATTATTATTTAAAAATTTACGCTTTGAAGTGTATCAAGGTGAAAAAATAGCATTTATAGCAAAAGATCCTCTGATTATTACAACGTTATTTGAAATTTTAGCAGGGAAGGCCGAACCTGATGCAGGAGAGGTTAAATGGGGCGTAACTGCAACAACCTCTTATTTCCCGAAAGATAACAATTTCTATTTTGAATCAGACTTAACCATAATGCAGTGGCTTGCTCAATATTCCCCAGACCAGCATGTAAACTTCTTAAGAGGGTATTTAGGTAGAATGCTGTTCTCAGGAGATGAAGCTGACAAAAAAGTTAATGTTTTATCAGGTGGAGAAAAAGTCCGTTGTATATTAGCAAAAATGATGATAGAAGAATCAAATGTTATGATATTTGATGAGCCCACAAACCATCTGGATTTGGAGGCAATAACTGCATTAAATAATGCACTGATTGATTATACAGGAACTGTTCTCTTCACATCACAGGATTATCAATTTATACAAACGGTTGCAGATAGAATAATAGAAATATCACCACAAGGATATATTAACGTCAGAACCAAATATGAAGATTACCTGCAAAATCCTGATATGATAAAACGCCGTAATGATTTATATAAAATGGCTGTAAAAAAATAATTATTCATACCTAAGGTATTGAAAAAAATTTTTTTCGGTGTTTAATATTAAGTGTCTAAATTATACTTGTTAGGACTAAAAATGACTCTGAGTATTAACAGGCAAACCCACTTTACACAAAATCATAGCAAATATAATAATGTCACTCCAGCAACAAAAACCGGAGCACTAATCGGAAGTATTGCAGGAGTCGGAACGGCTTTAACATATGTAGCAAAAGGTCACGGCTTAAAACCAGCTGTAATGTTTATGCAGCCTGCAAGGACGTTGAAAACGTTTAAGAATATTGAATTAAAAGGTAAAGAAGTAATAGCAATCGCCTCATCTTCAATTCTCGGTGGATTTATTGGCGGTTCCGTTACGGATGGGAAAAATTCAAAATATAAAGCCAAAGAAGGTATAGTTCAATTAATTGGAAATTATATTATCCCTACTTTATTTGTCAGTGGCGGTATAAAGATGAATAAAATTATGAACAAAAAATTCAATTTCCCTCCGGTTGTAGGACCTGCTCTATTCGGATGCGGTATGGCAAGCTTAATTGCGGGAGTAATAACAGGGAATGCTGTTTCAAAAGGATTAAACAGAAGATTATTCAATGAAGATTCACCAAGGAAAATAAATTGGAAAGACTGGGCTTTGCAATTTGATAACGTTTGTCTTGTAACTTCTATATCAAATTCAGGAACCAACATAGCCAAAATTGCATCAAGATTGATCCCTATTGCACATATTTTGCCCGGTTATTTAACAGGTATACAAAAAAAGAATTAATACCTTAAAGGAATTTTTGAACGATTAATTGTTTTCTTATCATAACCGAAGTTTGAAAGCATACGACAGGTGCTTGTATAAAAAATATTTTCATCGAGAGTAGGACCTATATTAATAGAGTTAACCGTACGTTTCAAAAACTTGTATTCAATGTATGGGATAAATAAACCGTTCTTTTCAAAAATTTTTGTCTGCTTATATGAAGTAGGACTATAGTTGCTTATAAAAATAATTCTATATTCTTTTTCATCCTTAAAATGAGGATTTTTAAAGAATAAGCTTATAATACTCAAAATATCGACAAGTTCAAAAAGTACATCTTGTTGTTTTTCAAGATTTTTTTGAGTTTTCTTAACATTTAAAAGTTTTTCAAATTGCTTATTCCACTTATCAAAAATAAGTTTCAGGATAGTAACCTGTGAATCTCTATTATAAATTATATTGCCGTATACAGAATGAAATCCTTGCTTTTCCATATCTGTAACCAGATCTTTTTTACAAAAACCGATATTATACCCAGTATAAGTCTGTCCTTTAGAATAATTATTCCAAAGTGTAAGGTTATCATTATCAGTTGAAAAAGATATTGTGTAATATTCATACTTATTCAAAAAACTGTCATCGCCATCAATTATGTTCTTATATTTTTTATAAAAATAATCTTTAATTTTACCAAACAATGACGGATTAAGTGCAGGCATCTCATCAATAAGATTAACTATCAATTTATATGAATAAGTAACTTCCTCTTTATCATTCAAATAAAGCGCATTAGAAAATCTTATAGTACCTGATTCAAGAATACTCAAAAGTTTTTCGGGTTTAGTATAGTGATAAAGAATGCTATTTGAACCATCATCAAGAATTTTTTTTACTTTAGGAATTTTTTTTAATAAGCTGTCATAATCAATCATCTTTCATAAACTCCAGCAACATCTATATCCTTATTATAACATATTTTCATCCAAATTTAATTATTTTAAATAATATACTTTTGCAAAATCAATTTTTTTAAAGCCTTGGCATGAACAGCATCAGGTTCAATTTGGATAAGCTTCTCAAGATATTCAAGAGCACAATGATAATCCCCGAGTTTTTTCTGAGCGGCAGCCATCGCATAAAGAGCATCTACAAATTTATCATCAAGTTCTAATGCTTTATTCAAATCTTTAATAGCATTATCAATATTAGGATTATCAATATCTTTTCTAGATAAAGTTATTCTTGCACGATTATAATATGCATCAGTCATTTTATCGTTAATCTGTAAAGCCTTTGTGTAATCAAGCATTGCTTCATCGAAATTTTCCATAGCCTGATAGGCAACCCCTCTATAAAAATAAGGGATTTCCCAATCATTTTTCAATTCTAATGATTTATTTATATTATCTATGGCACTTTGATATCTGCCATTTTGTATATCAAATATTCCGTTATCCAAATAAAATTTATAATCAGTCATAATATCCGCTAAATTAATAAATTGCAAATATATTATAAACCAATCAATTTTATAAAACCATATATTATAATTTTCGGTTGCGGTGTAATACTTTTTTTGTTACAATCTGAAAGTTAATCAAAGGAGCTTTTTTTAAATGTTTTTCTATGCAGACTTACATATTCATTCAAAATATTCACGTGCAACAAGTAAAGATTGTAATTTAGAACAACTTGCAATCTGGGCTCAAAAGAAAGGGCTAAGTGTAATTTCAACCGGCGATTTTACACATCCTGCCTGGTTTAATGAGATTAAAGAAAAACTTATACCTGATAATAACGGGGCATTCAGGCTAAAACCCGAAATAGAAAAACAAATATTTAAAACTTCTGAACCGGTTAGATTTATACTCTCTGTGGAAATTTCAACCATTTATAAAAAAGGTGATAAAACCAGAAAAGTCCACCATGTAGTTTTTACTCCAGATATACAAACCGCAGATAATTTCAGAAGCAGGCTTGGTGCAATAGGCAACATCAATTCTGACGGACGCCCAATTTTAGGCCTTGACTCAAGAAATCTTCTCGAAACAGTTTTAGAATCAGGAGAAGGTGCATATATAATCCCTGCCCATATTTGGACTCCATGGTTTTCTGTGTTAGGCTCAAAATCAGGATTTGACTCAATAGAAGAATGTTATGATGATTTATCTGAACATATCTTTGCAGTAGAAACTGGACTTTCATCTGATCCTGAAATGAACTGGCGTGTATCAAAACTTGATAAATTCAGACTTGTTTCAAATTCCGACGCACATTCACCTTCAAAACTTGCAAGAGAAGCTACCGTTTTCAATACCGCCCCTGATTACTATAGTATTATGAATGCCTTAAAAACAGGCAACGGATATGTCGGGACTGTAGAATTTTTCCCAGAAGAAGGGAAATATCATGAGGACGGGCACAGAAAATGTAATGTTTGCCTCTCCCCAGAAGAAACAAAAAAACTTAACGGGATATGTCCTGTTTGTGGAAAACCGATGACAATAGGCGTTCTTAACAGAGTCTGTGAACTAGCAGACAGAAATGCAGATAATTCTTTTAAACCTCAGACAGCAGGACAGGTATTCAGTCTTGTACCACTCCCCGAAATAATTTCGGAGATTATGCAGGTCGGGACCGCAAGCAAATCCGTTACTAATGAATATGAAAGACTGATTAAAAAGTTTGGATCAGAATTTTCAATATTGAGAGAAGTTCCGGTTGAAGATTTATCAAAAGATTCACCTTTGCTGGGAGAAGGTATATCCAGATTAAGAGAAGGAAAAGTTATAAAACATGCAGGTTATGACGGGGAATACGGAGTTATAAGGCTTTTTGACGACAGTGAACTTGTAAAAAAAAATTTCATTAACCTGAAACTTGATATTGAAATACCTAAAACCACTGAAAAAAGAGAAGAACATCATATTGAATATAAAATTAACAATAATCCGGCCTTACAATCAGTACAATCCGTTCAGAAAACGCAATACGATCTTGATGAATATCAGAAAGCAGCAGTTGAAAATACAAATAATCAGCTTCTTATAATTGCAGGTCCAGGTTCAGGGAAAACGACCGTGTTAACACGCCGTATTGCATATCTTATAAAAGAAAAAAACTTAGAAGCGGCAAAATTTCTTGCAATAACCTTTACACGCAGAGCAGCTGAAGAAATGCGAGAAAGACTTTATAAACTTCTAACATCCATTGATGCAAAACAGATAAATATTCATACTTTTCACTCATTATGTCTTTCTATTTTGAAAGATAATTATGAAAAAGCAGACTTAAATCAAGATTTTGAAGTTATAAGCGAGCAGGAAAAGGCTCTTTATAAAGAATCAATAATTCCTAAAAACATGCTTGAATTCGATGATTTAATAACATATACAGTAAAACTCTTTGAAAATTATCCGCAAATTGTAAATATGTATCGTGAAAAATTTAAATACATTTCGGTTGATGAATATCAGGATATTGATGAAAACCAATATAAATTAATCAGATTTCTTGCACCGGATAACGGGAATATCTGTGCAATAGGCGACCCTAATCAGGCTATTTACAGTTTCAGAGGAGGAAATTCGAAATTTTTCAATAATTTTAAAGAAGATTATAAAAATGTTCAGATGATTAACCTGAAAAATAACTACCGCTCGACAGAAAGCATTGTAAATGCTTCAAATCAAATGATTGAAACATATAATATTGTCTCACAATATGATAAACCGCATGAAAAAATTACAATCCATACAGCCCCAACAGATAAAGCGGAAGCTGAATTTGTCATAAGTACAATAGAAAACCTGATAGGCGGTCACAGTTTCTTCTCAATTGATTCCAACAGAACAAACGGCGGGAGGGAAGATTATTCATTCTCTGATTGTGCAATTCTTTATCGTACTTCAACCCAGCTTAAGCCTATACTTGAAGCTCTTGAGCGTTCAGGCATGCCGTATGTAAAATTATCCGATGACTTGTTATGCGACAAAAAAACTGTGCGTAATTTAATTAAAAATCTTACAACAGAAAGGCCTGTTATTGAACAGCTTAACAATATTGACGAAAATGTAGAAATTGAAGATTATATTTTAGATTATCTGAAAACAATAGCGCAAACCTCTAACAGCTTACAGGAATTTATTCATCAGGTTTCTTTACTGAAAGAATGCGACACACTTGACGGACGCGCAGACCGAATTTCATTGATGACACTGCATGCATCAAAAGGGTTGGAATTTAACTGCGTCTTTGTTACAGGTTTGGAAAATGGTATTATTCCTCTGTATCGGGCTGAAACCACAGAAGAAATCGAAGAAGAACGACGATTGTTATATGTAGGGATGACAAGAGCAAAACAAAGATTATTCTTAAGCAGAGCAATAAAAAGACAGGTCTTTGGTTCATTCAAAAATTTACCGATTTCACCATTTTTAGAAAAAATCGAGAAAGATTTACTTGCATTTTCAAAATTTGAAAGAGAACAAAAAGAAAAGGAACACTCCAGCCAATTAAGCTTGTTCTAATGTCATTTTCTCCTACGAATCAACTTTTTAAAATATTAACAAGGGTTGTTTAAAATTGCAACATTCCAACCTTCTTAAATCTAGTCATTTAACTATGGGGGGTCTTTCTTGAGAGATTTTACCTTTAGAAGCCACATTCTTAAAACTTCTCTAATAACCTCACTGACAAAATTATTAATCCTAATCTACTTGTTTGAAATGGTGGAGCGTAGGGGATTTGAACCCCTGACCCCCACACTGCCAGTGTGATGCGCTACCAACTGCGCTAACGCCCCTTAGTGTATTTATATTAACATAAATATATAAATTTTTAAATAATATATTTTTTATTGTAAAATTTAATTGACCCATAGCAAAGGAAAATTCATGAAAGTAAATCTGTTTACAAAATATTCTAATTATTTACTCCCAAACGGAAAAGCCGTAAATAAAGTTATAAATGAAATCGAAAAATCAGATTCTCAAGCACAAATTTATCAGAAAAAATTAAAAGGTGGATTAGTTGCAATCTCATCTGCGAAACATGGTCATAATTCATATTCTGATACTTTTACGGTAATAAGAAAAGACGGACGGATTTTACGCCAATATAACAGAAATATTGCTTTTACAGAACGAAATCAGATTCAAAGAAAATTTTGGCGTTTAAAATTTACCGGTATCAATGCAAAATGCAAAGAAATAATTATAGAAAAATATTTCCACAATAAAAAACTTGAAGAAGCTGCACTAAGAAAAACCAATACCTATGATGCCGGAGTTTTAAAAATGGTAACATCAAAAGCAGGCAGAAAAACTAAATTCCCTAAAACACCGCTTGGATGGAAAATGATCCCTTCAATGATGGAAAAAAGTGTAGATGAAAACGGAGATATCTTATATATAGAAAATTATATGAAATAAAAAATTATTGCCAATTATTTTTATATTTTTCATAACATAATTTGACTTCATTTTTATCAATATTAGATTTTTTTCTAAATACATACAATGAATCGGATTTTTCAATCACATACAAAAATTTTTCTATAATATGATATTCCGTTCTAAATACATAATCATGTACTAATATTTTAATATTATCATCACACTCAAGAATAGTTTTTAAAACACAAGCAACACGGAAGCGCCCATCTACAAGTACCATATCAAATTTAACATCTGTTACATCAAATATGTGTGAAGAATATTTATAAAAATTATCATTTACCTCGGCATTTAACGGCACTCCCCACTCACCAACAGGACCAATATCAATGTGGAAAAATTTTAATTTATTATTTTCAACACCATTTTTGACAATTTTCCAAGAAGATAAATATTCAATCCAGTTATTATCAGACTCAACAGAAAAAATATTTGTTTTTGAATCCAGTAATGCAAGAAATGTCGATCCGCCAGAACCAAACTCTAAATAAAAATCTGAGTCGTTTAAATATTTTTTTAACAATTCCTGTTCATTTTTTGTTAAAACTAAAGGGAAAATTTCAGGATAAGATTCCTGACAATGAATTTGATACTGCATTAATTGATTAATAAAGTTTTCTTTTGTCTTAATCTGACTTTTAAGAAGCGCTATTTGCTTATCAATACCAAAAACTTTACATATACAAATTTTTATCAATGACTTTATTTTGTTCATATAAATATAAAATAATAAAAATAATTACTAAAATTGTCAAATATTTTTTTTATGAAAGCTTTTTGATATAAAACATTACGTTTTTAATCCACTCTTCAGCCACAGATTTATCACAATATTTTCCCGAATAGCCAAGATCTGCTACTGATTGCAATTTACTCTTATTATGGTGATTGGAAATAGTTTGTGCCATTACTTCAATACAATCATCCACCTTCGCAAAAGTTCGAAGAGAACGTTTCCCCATAATTCCGCCCACATTATTTTTTGAAAGAGCTGCCTTTGAAGTTCCTCTGGCAGACTCAGTCATGGCAATTGCCATTAAAACAGCAGGATTAACCCCGTATTCCTTCCCTTTTGAAATAAATACATCTGCTTTATTAACAAGCGGATTATTAATATTTTTCTTTTTCAACAAAAGATTATTCAATAATTTATTAAATTCTTTAACAGATTTGTTTGAACCAGCCATTAAAGGTATATTTTTAGCAGACTGTAACAAAGGAGATTTTGCCAAGTTTCTTTTTATTGTATGAGGTCTGGCGTTAAAACAATCTTTAATGAGATAAGAATTTACACTATGTTCAAACACATCTCCGCCATGAGATGTCATCCTGTTTGAAACCGCCATAACTTTAGCGGTCTGAGGATTTAAACCACTTGATACAAACATAAATGCGGCCATCAATTTACGGCCATTATTTTTTAATTCAGACAAATGTGCATGATTTATAACCGATTTGCTTGTTTTGACTGTAGCTTTTACAGCACGAACAACATTATTGCGTGATATACGGGGTATTTTCATATTTATATTCCTTCTTGCAAATTCATTCTACTACAAACAAAAAAAAAGAGACAATTTTGTTGTCTCTTTTGCATAAAAATTATTATATAATTATTAATTATTGTTCGCCGAGAACTTCTTTTAAACTTCTAAGTGCAGCTAATGTATTCGGGAATCCGACATAAGGTAGGCATTGAATTATTGCTGCTGTTACGGTTTCAGCCGAATTTCCGGCTTTAAGGCTTCCTTTAATATGGCTTTTTAAAGTCGTTGTATTGCCTGTTGTGACAAGTGCTGAAATAAACAGTAATTCTCGAGTTTTAACATCAAGTCCTTCACGAGTATAAAAATCGCCGAAGCAGACTTCTGTTAAAAATCTTGCAACATCAGCACCCATATCGTCAGGGAGTCCTTCCATTGACTGTTTTATTTCGTCGCCGTACAAAGGATTTTGAATATCAGAACCTTTTTGGTAGCGTTCATCTTCTTTAACTGTTGCAGTTGATTTAAGAGGCGTTGCAATTCCTCTTTCTTTAAATACTTCGTTTAGAACTCCAAGTGCATTCAACGTTTTAGGGAATCCGATAAACGATGCAAGCTGGTAAATTGCTTCTCTTAATTCAATTGGAGTTGCCCCTGCATTTAATGCTCCATTAGTATGAGCCTTCAACTGCGGTAAGGTCTGCTGTACAGCAAGAGAAGTAACCGTTATTAATTCTCTTGTTTTAATATCAAGTTCACCGACAGTAAAGACTTCGCCGAAAATGTATTTTTGCAAAATTGCCATCATTTCCGGATCGTCGCCGGTCGGGGTCAGCGCCTCACCGCCGAAAAGAGTTTTATAATTTTTTTTACAAATATCTGTTCTTGTCATATTATTATCCTCATTTTGCACTGCTGCCACAAAAATAAAATTTTGCGAAAGCAATACAGCTAAAAATAACGTCAGTACTTTTTTTAACATAAACCACCTTACTTATATTCTTTATCAGTCACAACATCAAGCCAAGTTGTTTGATTGTTTGGGAGATTCGGCTCTATTGAAATATGAGCGAATTCGCTGTCAGGTGCTGCACCGTGCCAGTGTTCAACTTCCGGCGGAATTTTTACAACATCACCGGCTTTAAGAATTTGGATTTCTTTGCCCTTTTCCTGATATCTGCCTTCTCCTGCCGTTACAAGAAGAATTTGCCCGCCAGAATGTTTGTGCCAGTTTGTTCTTGCGCCTTTATCAAATGTTACGTTTCCGATAGATGAATTCCAAATATCATCTTTTGTGACCAGCATGTTTAAATGAGTTGTCCCTGTAAAAAATTGACTGAATGGATTTACATCTCCTTTTGCAAACGGTTGGTTTAATTCTTTTGCCATAGCTATACCTCCTGCTATCATAATTGCCATTATTACTAATAATATTTTTTTCATTATTTACTCTCCTTTAAGTATGTTATAAAAAATTTTTCAATTTTATCAAACGGAATTTTTTCAAGATTGTCATACAAGTCAACGTGATTTGCACCATCAATAATAAGGAGTTCTTTGTTGTCTCCTTTGAGTTTTTTGAAAGCGTCTTCACTAAAATATCTGCTGTGTGCTTTTTCGCCGTGAATCATCAATACAGCGTTTTTGATTTCATTGCTGTAAGCCAAAATCGGCATATTTATCAATGAAAGAGAAGCTGTTGTATTCCAGTTTCCGTTAGAATTTATTGAACGTTTATGAAATCCTCTTTCAGTCTTGTAATAGCCATAGTAATCTTTCACAAACTGCGGTTCTTCGCCTGTTAATTTTTCAGGAAGTCCCGGAGCTTTAGCATAAGTTCCGTTTTTAAAATCTTCTGTTCTTTGCTTGTTTAAGGATTCTTTTAATTCATAACGTGCTTTTTCATCCATTGAATCAAAGTAGCCGTTTGCGGTAACTCTTGTCATATCGTACATGGTAACCGTAACAGTGCCTTTAATCCTTGTATCAATAGCCGCTGCATTCAAACCAAATCCACCGAAACCACAAATTCCGATAATTCCGATTTCATCAGGATTAACATCTTTTTGATTACTCAAAAAATCAACAGCTGCACTAAAATCTTCCGTATTGATTTCAGGGGAGGAAACATTTCTCGGCTCGCCTGAGCTTTCCCCTGTATAAGAAGGGTCGAATGCTAATGTTACAAAGCCTCTTTCTGCCATTGTTTGAGCATACAAGCCGGAAGCCTGTTCTTTAACAGCTCCGAACGGGCCTGCTACGGCAATTGCTGCCATTTTTTCAGACGGTTTGTTTTTCGGTGTATACAAATCCCCGACAAGTGTTATACCATATCTGTTTTTAAAACTAACTTTTTTAACATCAACTTTGTCACTTTTCGGGAAAGTTTTGTCCCACTCATTACTTTTTGCCATACTCATAATTGAACCCCCTGTAAATAATATAAATGTAAATAAACAAACTAGAAGTTTTTTAATCATTTTTCCCCCATTTTTATATGCTAAATCCCATATCATATGCCTGTTTTATTGCCGGATTATCCTGAATATCACCGACAGCCTCAGCTCCGGCACCAAGAACAGTACCTTTTAATTGAGCATGCGCAAAACATGCAATCCAACCTTGGATGCCGTTTATTGCAATATCAGCAGAATGAAGATCAGAATCTGCTGCCGCTGCCAAAAAATAAATATCTCTGAATTTATAATCCGAAGAAAATAATGGATTCCCCCTATCTAATAATGTCTTAAGCTGACCAGACATTTCGTAATAATAGATAGGAGATGCAAATGCTATTACATCTGCATTTTTCATTCTTTCTACAATATCATTTGAATCGTCTTTAATGACACAACTTTGAATTTTTTGACACACAAGACAGCCTTTGCAGAATTTAATATCTTTATCACGTAATGAAATAAATTCTACAGAATTCCCGGCATCTTTAGCACCCTTTGCAAATTCTTCTGCCAAAACTTCTGAGTTCCCATTTTTTCTTAATGTTGATGATATTACCAATACATTTTTTGTCATTTTTATCTCCTTTATGCTGTAAGTTTTTGTTCCCGTAACATTACTATACCATTACATTTCATAATTGCATCTTCAGAAATTATTTCTCCGACTGAATCTACAACAATAGTTCCGGATTTTGGATTTTTAACAGAATCTATATGACCTTTAATGTCTGCCTCAACTTCCGAATACTCAAACGATAAATCTGTATTTTCCATCGTACAGTTTATTAACTTTAAATTCTTGCAATAACACAGAGGCTGTGTTCCGATAATTTTACAGTTGATGAATGTCAGATTTTCACTAAACCAACCAAGATATTCACCTTTTACAACAGAATTTTCAACAACAATATTTTTGCCGTGCCAGAAAGCGTCTTTTGTATCAAGATTTGAATTTTTAATACTAAGATTTCTCATATACTGGAATGAATATTTTCCTGTCATAGTAAGGTTTTCAATCTCGACCTCTTTTGACTCAAATAAAAAATACATTGCATCAATTGTTGAATTTGTAATTTTTACACCCTTACATCTCCAGCCGAATTCAGGTGAAACAATACGGCAGCTATCAACAGAGATATTTTTGCACTCTCTAAGACACTTAATTCCCTGAATGTTGCAATCAAATATCTCACCATCCCTGCAATACCACAAAGGTGCTCTTGTCTTATCGTCCATTGATGAATTTTTGATAAGGAATTTTTTTGCATGCCACATCGGGTAACGGAGTGAAAAAGAACATTTGTTTATGAAAAAATTACGACATTCTTTCAGAACAGATTCGCCATCCGCCGGTCCTTCAAATCTACAGTTTAACACTTCTGTATTTTTTAAATTATATAAAGAACGTTCTTCATCAAATGTTTTGTCTGAAATAATCTCTTTCATACTTCTTCTCCTTTTTTCTGATGAATAAGTTGGTTAATTTGAAAAATCAGATAATCAAGACAATAAATTTTCCTTTGGGAATCGTGCAAAGAATCAAGAAGCTGAGATTTATGTTTATAGAGGAGACGCACAAGTATTGTATTATTGCCCTGTTTTTTAACTCTAAAAAATTCTTCTATAAACTCATTAGAACAATCAGCATCTTTCAGATTTTGCAGTATGTCGTTATCATTTTTCAAATCCATACAAAACCCTTTCTTTTTTATTATTATTTACGCATTTTCTAAAAATAGCAAATACTTATATTGTATTATACTTAATACCTTAAAGGCATAATTTAAATATTCCTGACTATCGACCAGAAGTCATTGACTTTTAGTCATATTTTACTCTATAATATTAACCAAAATTACAAACTAATAATTGAGGAAATACAAATGGAAGAAGTTAGAATTGATGTAAGGAATCAGACTCCAGAAAGAATTGCAGAAGCAAAAAGAAGTTCTGAATTGTGTTTTAAGATTAATCATACAATGCCGACAAGTCTTGAATGCAAAAAACTTATAGATGATCTTTTTAATAACAATATTGGAGAAGGAACCATAATTCACCCACCAATCTTTACGCTTTTAGCAGATAAAATAAAAATCGGGAAAAATGTTGTTATTATGAATGGTTTTCAATGCATGTCCGCAGGAGGTCTAACAATCGAAGATAATACGATGATATCTTTAAATTGTACTATTGCAACAAATAATCACGACTTTTATGAAAGACATATTATAACCTGTAAACCAGTATATATTAAGAAAAATGTCTGGATAGGAGTTAACGTAACTATCCTACCTGGTGTTACCATAGGAGAAAATGCAGTAATAGGAGCAGGAACAATTGTAACAAAGGATGTACCCGATAATGCTGTTGTTGTCGGCTGTCCTGCAAAAGTTATTAAATACCTTGAACCAGAAAAATTTAATAGTTAATCAAAGGCTATTTTTGTTATTAGTTAGGAGATGAAACTTTTAGCTTTATATTCAATTGTTATATCTTATTAACCATGATAAGTAACATGGATAAAGACTATTCAAAATTTAAATCTTTAATATTTTTAATATCCTCTGTGCTGTCCCAATCATTTTCATATAAACCTTTGTTTTTTGACTTATTATAAATTTTTATGGAAATAGCAAAAAAAAATTACAGTTTTTATATTTTCATATAGTATAACATTGGAGATATTAATAAATGAGAATTGACAATAATTACACACAAAGACAACCGAATTTCGGCAAACTGGGATCTATAAAATATGACAATTGGGTGACTCCAAAAAATTACCCTAAAGAAATTACAAAACTTATGCAAACTATTAAAGAATCACCTGCCTTCAATGATTTTTTTCAAAAATATGATGTAAATTTGCATCTTAAAACTAACTTTTTTGACTTCGACATCGTCCCTAGAGTTAAAAATGTTAGTTTGATATTAAAAACAAAAATCACACGTACTAAAGATGACTGGTATCCGGAATTATTATTTAAGGCTCAAAATAGAGGATTCTTTGACATAGATTTAACTACGGCATTTGATCGTTTAACAAAGAAGATTAAAAAAGTAAAAACGTCAGATTTAGAAGATAAACTTTTTAAATTATTAAAAGAAAAGGAAGAAAAAGAGAAAAGAAAGAATTTAGTAAAAAAATGCGAAGTTGAAATTGATAAGATTATAAATGATATTAACTCGGGGAAGGTTGGAAATGGGGCACAGCCAACTAAAACAAAGAATAATCTCTTTGATAGATTGTTCGGCTGGATAAAATAACTTTCTAGTTAAAAAATTTAGCCTGTAGGTTGGAGCGAACAAGAAGTAGAAACAATGGCCAAGATGTTTCCATTATGTATTTTATCCTATTTAGATTATTGCTCTATATTCTAGTAATATCAAGCATTTCAAGATAAACTTATCAATTGGACATAATTTAATTTTTTGTATAC
>CALVHA010000009.1 GCA_944327255.1 Candidatus Gastranaerophilales bacterium
GAAATGCCTTGGGAAGAACGTCATTGGAAAGATCATGAATGTATCATGAATATTATTGAAAATGAAATTATTCCTACATACTATGAAAACAAAACCGAATGGGCTCGTCTAATGAGACAAGCAATCAGAACATCTGAAGCTTACTTCAATTCAGACAGAATGGTTATTGAGTACTACAACAGACTATATAAACCAATTGCACACGATGATGCAAGTACAGGCGAAACTAAAAAAGAAATGAAAATTTCTGAAACTCCTACATTTGATGCTTGGACTTTCTCAAATATTAAGTAGTTGGTATATAAGTACACCTAAAAGCGGAATCCGAAAGGGTTCCGCTTTTTTATAACTTTATGTTAAAATCAAATTATGATAGAAAACTTGGAGCAGCTCAGACGGGCAATTGATGTGGAGGTAAAGCACAGATATATTGATATCAGAGGAAAGTCACAATGCTTTTCTTCTTTTATATGCTGTGAAGCAAAAAAATATTATAAAGAATCCAAGAAAAATCCTAAATGGGCGGTTTTAGTTGAAACTTTTGAACACTATCCGTTTGCATCAGTCCCAGAAAGGCGCCGAGCAATAAATCTTCTGGTAAAAATTATTAAATCAGAAATTGAAACATCAAAGAATAGTAACCCGGAAAAGGAAGCAGAAACACCTAAAAATCCGAGCGAAGTTGATGTTATGTATGTAAAAGGTGTAGGGCCAAAAGTTGCGTATATGCTTAACAAGCTAGGAATTTATACTGCAAATGATTTAATTTGTTATTTCCCAAGAAAACACGTTGATTACTCTTCAAGAACACCTATTAGAAATTTAAAAGAAGGGGATACAACAACGATTTTCGGGTATATAACAGGAGTTTCCATATATAATTCACAAAAGGGGCTCTCAATTACTCGAGTTCAGGTCGCTGATGATAGCGGAAAGATTGAATTAACGTTCTTCAATGCCAAAGCAAATAGATTTGTGCAAGAGCGAATGCGCTCTCAATTCCCTAAAAATGCAGGAATAATGATCTCAGGAACAGTAAAACGAGACAGTTACACAAATAAATTAACCTTTGATAAACCTACATACTCAATTATGACAGGAGAGTTTTTAACTGGAGAAAAAACAAACCTCAACATTGCAAGAATTGTCCCCGTTTATACAGTATGTGAAAATTTAAACATAAAAACACTACGAAAAGCAATCTTTAACGCGATTGAGCTGTATAAAAATTATATTGTAAACATAATTCCTGACGAAATAATGAGGCGTCTTGGATTAATGGATAAAAGGACAGCCGTTGAGCAGATCCACTTTCCTGAAACTATGGACAAGTTAGAACAAGCAAGGTTTACACTTGTATTTGAGGAGCTCTTTTTACTACAACTGAAACTTGTAAGGTTAAGAGAAGAAAACAGTCATCAATCAGCTTTAACTTTAAAAATAGAAGGAAACGGGCTTGTGCAAAAATTTATAAAAAGCCTTCCATTTGAGCTGACCGGCGGACAGAAGAAGGCGGTTAATGAAATTTTAAGCGACTTAAACTCAGATAAACCAATGGCAAGACTTTTACAAGGAGATGTTGGGAGTGGGAAAACAGTAGTAGCCTGTATTATGCTCCTTGCCGGAGTTGAAAATGGTTATCAGGGAGCATTAATGGCTCCTACAGAAATTCTGGCTCAACAGCATTACAACAATCTTGTTCAATGGCTTACACCGCTTGGATTAAGTGTTGGATTATTTTTAGGTTCACAAGGGAAAAGAGTTAGGGAAAAATTTCGGCAAGATTTAAGAAATGGTCAGACAAATATTGCGGTCGGAACACACGCACTTATTCAAGATGGAATTGATTTTAACAACCTAGGTGCAATTGTTGTTGACGAGCAACATAGATTCGGAGTAAAACAGAGAAACATTTTAAAGAAAAAATCCAACAACCCACAAATGCTCACAATGACTGCAACACCTATTCCGAGAACTCTTGCAATGACAGTACATGGAGATTTAGACCTTACTATTATTGACGAACTGCCTAAAGGTCGTCTACCTATAAAAACTTCGCTTACGAGCTCACACAGAGGGGTATATGAGCTTATGGAACGAGAAATCAGAAATGGACGTCAGGTTTATGTTGTTTACCCGTTGATTGAAGAGAGCGAAACTCTTTCGGCAAAAGCTGCAACAATTGAAGCTGAAAAGCTTCAAAATGAAATTTTCCCGCAATTCAAAATAGGGTTATTACACGGCAAACTTAAAAATGATGAAAAAGAACAGGTTATGGATGACTTTAAGAATAAAAAATACGATATTCTTGTATCCACAACTGTTGTTGAAGTTGGTGTAGATGTACCAAATGCAACTGTAATGATAATTGAAAATGCGGAGCGTTTTGGATTATCACAACTACATCAGCTTAGAGGACGCGTAGGAAGAAGTGCACTACAATCATACTGTGTTCTTGTAACTGCATCAAAATCTCAAGAAACCAGAGAGAGATTAAATATAATGACTCAAACAAATGACGGATTTGTCATTGCCGAAAAAGATCTTCAACTTAGGGGGCCTGGCGAATTTTTAGGAACAAGGCAGAGCGGGCTACCCGACCTAATTTTATCGGATATTGTTAAAGATGCAAAAATCTTAGAACTAGCACGAAATGAAGCCATTAACCTTGTAAAAAGCGGAAAAGTAGATGATTATCCACTATTAGAAAAGGTCACTTCACTTAAAATGTTCAGCGGTTTAGAAATATAAAGTTTTGTTAAGCTAAATTATAGAAAAAAGGCAATTATGCAAATCATATATACTTTATATATTTAGAGAGTAAGTATAAAGGGTACAAATATGGTTCCAAAATGTCTATTTATGCAGCCTGGATCAATAGGGCGCACAAGAAGCAATCACACAACTTATATTCAGAATAATTTTTACGGTGGAGGTCGTCCGCAAAATATCTGGACATATAGACCACCTTGCCAGCCACCTGTATATTGTGCACCATCATATAGTTTCGGGATTCCGTCATTTCTCCCGCCGTATGCTCAGAATGCGGTAACTCGATTTGTCGGATTTAACCTGCTTAACGGAATATTTAATTTTACTAAGCAGGCCACAACAACTCCACCTGCAACAATTCCTGACAGTAGTGTGACTACCTCAGAATTAGATGAAGTTAATAATCGGTATACTTAGCGATAATTTGGGATAATTTTAGCCTCAACCTCTTTTGAAACATTTGTACTGCTGTTCAAGCTTCTTGCAAGCTCCGCAGCAGTGTTTGCCGTATAAAATTTTCCTCCAGTCACAAGAGATGTGCACTGAAGTTGATCCAAATCATCTTGATCTTTAATATTAAAAGCAATAACATCAATAGTTACGTCTTTTCTGATTTTAATAAGCTCCATCACATATTTGCAAGGGCTTTCATCACAATTTTCACCACCATCAGTCAACAGTATAATATGTTTTTTCCCAGAAAAACCCATAAAATCATACTGTACTGCCTGTTTTAATGAATAAGTAATCGGAGTCATCCCTCTTGGGTGAGTCTGAGAAAGTGCCGCATTAATTGACGAAGCATTAGAACTTCCTATCGGCACAAGAAGAGAAGAGGCTTTACAAGAATCAAAAGGCGTGAAGCCCATTCTATGTCCATATACTCTAAGTCCTATAAAACTGTTTGGATTTATGGATGGGAGCATTTGCTTCATAGTATCAAGCATCATTTCAACTTTACTTTGTCCGTCAAGATATTCAGACATAGAGTTTGAAAAATCAAGAATAAAAAGAGTTCTTTCTCCCTCCTGAGGCATTGCAGCATAATTATCTGGTCTGTGAACTCTGTAATTGTCAGCACAAACGGGTAGTGCTAATAATAATAAAATTATTAATAATAATCTTTTCATAAGATTATTATAATAATATAAATAAAAACAACCATTAGCCAGCTGATTAATACACTGAAAGCCCACCATCTAAAAGAGCATAAGCTCCATATGGAAGCGTTTGTTTTTCTTCCGCATGCGTAAATTTAAAACCGCCGTAAGCAGGTACATTAAGGATATTGGCAGTTTCAATTAGAAGTTCTTGCAGCCATTTATCATCATCCACTCCAGTAAATTCTCCAAAAGCTATTCCTTGTATATTTTTACGGAATTTCTTAATATTTATAAGTTGATTAAGCATCTTATCAAGTTTATAAACAGGCTCGTTAACATCTTCCGCAAAGAAAATAAAACCCTCGTCCGGGATAAAATCAATTCCGCAAAGTGATACAAGCGTTGAAAGATTTCCGCCAAAAGTTATCCCTTCTGCTTTCCCTTCTATATAAGTATCTTTAGACATATAAAAATCATTTTCACCACTCAAAACCTTAAAAAACGATTTTTCAGTTAAATGATTTGGCGCAAGGCAGGAAAAATCACTTGCAGCCATTGGAGAAGAATAAGTTATCAAATCAGCATGTTTCAAAAACATTGCAGACAATGCAGTTACATCAGAGTAACCACAAAATATTTTGGGATTACTGCGGATTATTTCAAAATCAATAAGTTTAATAAGACGAATAGCACCATAACCGCCTCTTGCACAAACTATTGCCTTAACCTCTTCATCAGCAAAAGCACAGTGCAAATCTTCAGCCCTCTTTGAGTCATCACCTGCGAGATATCTCTCAGAAGCAAAGATATTTTTGCCAAGCTTAACTCTATATCCCATATTTTCAAAATATTTTTTAGCTCGCATTATGGGCTCAAATTCTACAGCTCCAGAAGGAGCAATAATTGCTATGGTATCACCCTTATGCAGAGGATTCGGTTTAAGTAAATTCATAAATTATCCTTTTTTAATTCTCTTCTGTTATAATATTACTATGATGAATGAAAAATATACACCGTTATACAGGAAATATCGTCCGCAAAGATTAGAAGAAATTGTCGGGCAGGAACATATAAAAAAAGCACTTACGAATGCGATTTCAATGAACAAGATATCGCATGCATATCTATTTACAGGACCTAGAGGGACAGGAAAGACTTCAACTGCAAGAATTTTCGCAAAATCTTTAAACTGTAAAGAGGGACCGACAATCACTCCCTGTGGAGTATGCGAAAATTGTGTTGATATAACTAACTCTGTCCCTATGGATGTTATTGAAATAGATGCTGCAAGCAACAGAAAAGTCGAAGATGCACAAAATATTCTTGAAAAAGTAATGTATGCACCTGTCAACAGTCGATACAAAATCTATATAATAGACGAAGTTCATATGCTTTCGAATACTGCATTCAACGCACTTTTAAAAACGCTTGAAGAACCGCCTAAAAATGTTATATTTATACTTGCAACAACTGAGGTTCATAAGGTTCTTGACACAATAAAAAGCCGCTGCCAAAGATTTGACTTCAGAAGAATCACGACTGACGATATTGTAAAACACCTCAGATATATCTCTGATAAAGAAGGAATTAATATAACGGATGATGCACTCTTTACGATTGCCAAAAACTCGGCAGGCGGAATGAGAGATAGTATTGCACTTCTGGATCAACTAAGTATTCTGGATGGAGAAGAGGCAATTTCTACAGACGATATAAATAACTTGCTCGGAAGAATTTCATTTGATACGCTGCACAATCTGGCAGAAGCGATTGTTAATTCTACTCCGCAGGATGCTATAGAAGTTCTGGAAAAAATATATAATTCAGGGAATGAACCAACTCAAATTTTAACTAATTTGCTAGATTATTTAAAAAATCTTTTAATAGTAAAAAATTGTAAACCTGAAATTATATTTGAACTTACACAACTGAATGAAACTCAAATAAAGGAACTCAATACACAGGCAGACAAACTTGAAACACATCAAATTACTTTTTTGATTGATAAAACATCTTCATATATAAAAGAAGTGAAATCTACAAACAATCCTCGTCTGTGGCTTGAAGTAGGGATAATAGACCTTGCCAATTTAACTGAAAACTCAACACTTCTGGCATTGCAAGAAAGAATTATCAGACTGGAAAGCGGAACAACTATAATTCAACCTGCATACAAGGGACCTTCCGCTCCTAAAATTGAAGTAACAAAACACGTTGAACCAGCAGTTAAAACTGAAACAACACAAATTGAGATAAAGCAACCTGAATCAAATCATACTCAAACTGAAAAACAAGAAGAAGATTTTTCTCCGATGCCGACAACAAAACATGCTGAAGGAAATGACTTAGGAGCTTTGTGGGGACAATTATTGAATAATATTCAATCTGCCCCGACTCGAGCACTCTTGAAACAATGGGCAAATCCGATAAAAATTGAGACAGATGAAGTTATACTAACAATGAAAAACGAACTGCTTTTAAATCAATTTGTATCTGGAAATAAAAAGAAAATTCTTACAGAAGCAGTTGACGAACTCTTCGGTCAAACGAATTCAAATATTATAGTAAGACTTCCTCAACCTGGAGATGAACCTGTAAAACCACAAACAATTCCAACTCCCAGGCAAGTAACAAGCAAACCGCCTCTCATTGAAGAAGACCCTTTTTCTAATAAAGAAGAGGTTGAAGAAGCAAAAGAGGAAATAAAAGCAGACGAGAAACCTGCTAAACAGAATATAAATACAAATAATTCAGATCAAGTTAATATGATTTTAGACCTGTTTGACGGAAAAATAATTAATTAAAATATAGATTTAACATATGTTTACATTTATCTTAAAAATGGCAAAAAAGTTGTTTTTATGTTTTATTATACATGTGTAGATAAATATAGGGATTTTTAACATGGTAAAAGGTGTAGATAAATATAGGGATTTTTAACATGGTAAAAGGTGTAAACAATATTCAAACTAAAAGGATGCAGAAACAAGATACCGCAGGCAGAAATGCCACCATAGCAGGAACAATTGGACTTGTAGGCGGGGGAACTGCAGGCTATATGACAAAACAGATTTATAAGGATAATAAGTTTACTGATGAGTTTATAAAAGAAATCGGAAAACAGCATATAAATTCTATTGATATAACAAATGATCAAAAAAAATTTCTTAAGGATTTCTTAATAAAAAATAATCCACGGGTAGAGACCATAAAAAAATTCTTAAATGATAATAAAGAAAATATTAATGATAAGAAAATATTTGATGAAACAATTGATGACTTTTTAAAAAGATCCGATAATGATATGCTAAACAGGATCAATGAGTTAAGAGAAGCTTTCTCCGATGAAATTTTGGATGCTATATCGGACTTTTCTGAGTCATTTGATGAAAATAAGAAAAAATTTATATCGTCAGATAAATTTAAAAACGAAAAAAGTTATCAAACTATATTAAAAGCACAAAAAAACGTCAAAGGGAAAGCCAGTATAATCTGGGGAGTCGCAACAGGTGCAGTTCTCGGCATAGGAACTTTTATTGCTTCAAAAGTCGGTAGAAATAAACAGGCTTAATTAAAATTAAGAAATTTCAGCTAAACGTCACCCTGAACTTATTAGACGGGTGGTGTTTAGTTAGCAGAATTATGATTTTAACTTAGTAATAACGCAGTTGCTTGTTTAATCAATATACTTTTCTTTTAACTATTTACGCAACCATGTGCTTATTAAAAAATTCTTTACTTTTATCCTGCAACAATACACTGGATGTATCAACTACTGGCTGAGCAGCAGTAAAGTTTTGAACAGGAATTGCTTTATTATTACCATTCTTTGCCGCAGCTTCTGCTTCCATACGTTTAATTTCTGCCGCCATTTCTGCTTTTACCTGTTCAACAGTTTTTCCTTCTTCTTTTGCAACTTTGGCAATGCGTTTTTCTTCGTTAGCCATAGACATCTTATTATTAATCTTAGGCAAATAGTAACCCAAGAAAATTCCTGAGTACAAATAACCGACAATTTGCGCAATATTTAATACCCTTAATTTACCCTTGAGAGAAGATTTAACATCTTTTGGAAGTCCTTTCATTGCCTCAAGCAGTTTACCATATGATATTGCTTTGCCATCTTTTGTGACACTAATTCCGTTATTTTTCAATGTTTCAAGAATTACTTCATCTCTGGATTTAACTGAAGAGTTTTTCATCCAGCTAATAAATCCTTTACCAGAACTTTTTGGCAGATTAATAAGCTCTTTATTCATTAATCTTGTAACTCCTTTAGTAACAAGACTGCCAAGTATTAAAAGGTTAAGGAAGCCTAAAGAATCCTTTACTGCAGATTCTCTAAGTTCGTTACCATCTCTTGCACAAAGCAAACGAGACATAATTGTCATGCCATATACGAATTTTAACTGATTAATTGTTGGCATCATTCCTTTAAACTGAATTTTTGCAAGGAAACGTTCGCCAAATTGCTTTAATCTTTCGGTTCTTGTTAAGGTCTTGGAAAGTTCTTTTGCTACAGATTTCTTATCACCAATCATAATAGTTGAAATTGCCCCTGCACTGAATAATGCAGCCATTGTAGCTTTCATAATTTTAAACTTCGTGGATTTATCCTTTTTACGACCTGGAACGCCAGGGAAACCGTCACATCCTGTATTTTTCTTTGTTAAATACATATTAATCGGTTGTACAGACATACCGAATAATGAAGCAAACCCCAAACCTGCAACAGACCTGCCTACATTAAGGTGTTTAAGAGATTTGAGCAGTTCAACTGATTCTGCAGAAGCAGCTTTTTTAAAGCTCTTAATAGAATCAGGCTTATTAAATGCTTTAGTAACGTTGTGAATATTTTCTATCAGAGTAGATAAAACATTATCAGCCTGAGCAGGTTCTCCTTTGTAAAAACCATTTATGGAAACACTTCTTTCAGCACCGGTATCAGCAGTAATCAATGCTCTTATATAATTTACATCATCTTTTTTAATAATTTCGTTTTTGCCGTTCTTAATTAAATCATATAATTTATCTACAACCTGACTTTTTGCATCCTTAATTGTTACCATACCATCAACAGCATCTTTTCTTGCGGGATTGTATAGTTTCATATTGGAAACAATATTATTTAAATAATCTTTCAAAGGATCATCTGTTCCAGAATTTAAAGATTTATACCAATAATCACTTAGTACATTTAAAGTGTCATTATTGGCAAATATTTTATGAGCCTTAAATTTATAAGCTTTATTAATACCCATTGCAAGAGCAGCACCAGCAACAGTACCGTAAACACCAACCATCGCATGGTTAAAAGTACCTGTAGATTCTCTTCTGCCTGTTTCCAAACCCGTTGCAATACCTCTATTTTTAGTATCATACCAGGTTCTTGGAATAACCATTGACCCAACATCTACAAGGTTTGCTCCCCACGCCTGATTAGTATCTAAAAATCTTAAAAACACTGCAGGAGCCGCAGCAAGTGCCGCTGCACCTGTAAATGCAACATTTGCTTGTTTGTTATTATTCTGTTGTTGTATAAATTGCTGTCTGTGTTGTTTTGTCTGTGGGGTTAGAAGTTTTATTACCATAATTATTTTCCTTTACGAATTAAAAAATGCTCCAAATGCGGTCGATTTTTTGTCTATAGGCATCAGACCGGCCTCTTTTGTGCTGCTCGACGACGAGGTGGCTTTTGTTTGAGAGCCTGTGGAATCTGTCGAGCCCGTCGAGGCAGTCGGAGGTGCCGACAATGTGTTCGAGGCATTTTGTGCAGTTGAGCTTAGTTTAGCTTTTCTCTCCTGCTCGTTCTTATTCGTTTGGATTCGGTTTATCAATGGGATAAATAAGCCCAATGCTAATAAAGAGAATGTGAGATTTCCAAGCTGACATACAGAACGAAGATTTTCTGCATGTTTGGAAGTCAACTCACTTGTTGATTTTAACGCAGTGTGCTTTGTCCAGTGCCAGAATTTTTCAAATACATTGGCTCCGTCTTTTAAAGGTTTTAAATCATTAATTAATTTTATTCCTTCATCCTTATGTTTCCATTCAAGGAAGCTTGCTATACCTTTTGCGGCATAATCACCCAGGAAGTAGAAGCTTGAAAAAGTAGCAAGATCTCTTACTGTAGATTCTCTTAAATCATTAAAGTCTTCAGAAGCTCCCATACGGCTTGCGAAAGTTGCAGTTGAAACGATTCTTGCCTGATCCATAGAAGGGAAGAATTTTTTAAACTCAAGCATATGCAGACTTGGTAATTTCATCATTGAAAGCCAAGATAAGCCAAGCATTGAACCAATTGATATAAATTTTTGTTTTAACAATTTCTTTTTATCTTCTGCAGACAACACACGCTCTTCGTTATCGTTGTATAACGGAGCACCTTTTTTGCCACCTGCGGATCTGTGGGTAATCCATCTATTAATAGGTTGCGCTGCAAGAGCAAGCGGTATTGTGATACCGAATAAACCTATCAAACTTTTATATTTAACAAACTTTTTAGCTTTTTGAATATATTGTGCAAAATCTTCAGCACTTTCAACGCCTGCGTTCTTAGCATCATGAAGAACTTCAACAGTATTGCTAAAGAGAGATTCAAACGAATTGCCAAAGAATTTTTTATCAGGATTATTCGTTATAAACTGGATATTTTCAGATATATGTGTTTTATCAACAACATTTGCAACTGCTGCTTTAACAGCTTTTTTATCAAGTTTATCTGCATCTGTTAGTTTTGCAAGATTTGTAAATATTTCATCAAAAGCTTGCGGATTATTATTATACATTTCAGCAAATGATTTATCAATCAACTTGCCGTCAGCTCCTTTCAGGTCAAGGAACATATTTTTTAACATTGTCGAATAATTATCAGCACCCTTACCATTGTAAAATTCTTTAATTTTATCCAACGTAGCACTATCCGACCAATTTTTCACAAGATTAGAGTTTTTACCCATAATTTTGCCATTTAGAAGACCTGCAATCCCCATCACAAAAGCACCAGGCAAAATACAGTTAATAAACAATCCAGAACTTTCTCTTCGGAATGCTTCAAACCCAGCAAGCAAGTTAAATTTACGCTGAGGTTTACCATTTTCATCAAGCAAAGGTTTTCCGTTTTCATCTTTTTTTTGTGAACCTGCCACAGTTTCAATTATCGAGCGCGGAATAATAGCAGTAGACAAATCCAGAACAGTAACGTTCACCATAGGCTCAGCTTCACATCTTTGCATACCACGTATCAGCAAATCTGCCATACCTGTAAAAGATGGATTTTGCTTTTTATTATCCCTAATCAAATTTGGGGTATATTCTTTTCTGTCTACACTACTAACTTTTTGAATCATATTATTTATTGTAAATTTAAGAACACTTTTAAATTATAACAACACCACGTTTATAATAAAAGCCCTGAAGAAAAAAAATTGCCAAAATTACACCAATTGTAAAGTTAATATTAAGACGAATTATAAAATATTTTTTTAACAATATAATATTTTAAAAAAATCCGATATTTTTTTGTTTTTTATCGACCGTTATTACGGAGAATATGTTTGTAAACAATATTTTTTTTGTTGGGAAATTTTTGTAAATATTTGTAAAGATTACACTTAAAAATTGAGACAATATGTATTTTATATATACGAAAATAAAAAAAGCATGCTCTAAAATAATTTGCATGCTATAATTATTAACATTAAAAGGAGAAATCAGTGCCTCATTTTTTTATAAATTCAACAAATGTCTGTGACAAAAAAATTACTATCAATGATGAAGAAAATTACAAACATATAGCACGTTCTCTGCGCGCAAGACGAGGAGAAAAGCTTCTCCTGATTGATGAAAAACAAATCCAGTATGAAACAATTATTGACGAGATTACAAACAAAGAAATTCGTGTAAATATAGAAAAATCCTATGCGTCTAATAGAAATCTAGGATTTGAATTATACCTCGCTCAAAGTCCTCTAAGAAGTGATGCTCAGTCTTTTGTCATAGAAAAGGCCACTGAACTTGGCGTCAGTGGTGTTTATCCAGTATATACTGATAACTGTGCCGTAAGCAAAGAAATGATAGTGAAAAAAATCTCAAAATGGCAGAAGATTATGTATGAGGCATCCAAGCAGTGTGAACGGGCCGTTATTCCTAAATGTTACAATATGACAGATTTAGAGCAACTTATAAAAAGCGGAGAATTTGGCTGCATAATCGCTTTTTGTGAACGCCTTGCACATAAAACATTGCGCCAGTATATTATGGAAAACATAAATATTTTTGACAAAATGCTCGTTATTATAGGGCCTGAAGGCGGGTTTTCCGAAGAAGAATTTGAAATGTTTAAAGTGAACAATATTCCAATGCTTACACTCGGAGATTTAATTTTAAAAGCAGAAACAGCCGTAACCGTAGGATTAGGAAACATTATTTATGAATACAACAATTCTAAATCAAATTAAATCAGATAAAATATTATCCAGGATAGCCCAGGAATTTCCGTCTGATAAAATTTATATTGTAGGCGGAGCAGTTCGCGACTACTTAATGGGATTAAAAAGTTTTGACAGAGATATAATAATCTGCAATATAGATGCGAAAGAAGCTGCACAAAAAATACATAAAATTTTTGATTCGGCCTATGTACCATTGGATGAGGAGAACAAAATATACAGAATAGTTCTCCACGAAAAAGAAGATGACAATCATCAAAGTATTATTGATATTACAAATCCTATAGGTGGAAATATTGAGCAAGATTTGCAAAGGCGTGACCTTACGATAAACGCTATTGCAGTTGATATTCATACAGGTGATATTGTTGACTTATTCGGAGGTATCACTGATTTAAAGAATAAAACACTTAATTACATTGAAGAAATCAATTTTGTTGATGACCCGTTAAGACTCCTAAGAGTATATAGATTTCAAGCACTTTTGGGATTCGAGCTTACTTCAGAAACGATTAATGCAGTGTGCAAATATTCAGATTTAATTAATAAACCGGCTAAAGAACGTATCAACTATGAATTAATGAAACTTTTTAGTGGAAAATATTCATCCGAAGCTCTTTTAAATATGAATAAAACTTGGCTTCTGGAAGAAATTTTTCCTGTGGTAAAAGAGCTTAAGCAAGTTCCGCCAAACACACATCATCACTTAGATTTACTGCACCACAGTATTGAAACGGTGAAACAAATACAGATTATCTACAATCAATCTGATGAAAGAATCAAGGCTCATCTAGATAAAGTAGATTTTGGGGGATTTTCAAGACTTGCACACCTGAAACTTGCAGGATTTTTGCATGATATAGGAAAATTCTCCACATGGACAATTGATAAGGATACAGGACGACACAGATTTATTAAACATGACGACGCAGGTGCAAAACTTGCAAAACCGTTGCTAAAAGAACTTTGTTTTTCAAATAAACAAATAAATTACATAACAGATATGATAAGAAATCATATCTATCCGTCCCAGCTGATGTCTGAATCTGAGATTAATGAAAAAGCAATGACAAGATATTTAAGAAAGCTTGAAGGGAATGTAATAGACAACATTGTTATTGCAAAAGCAGACAGGCTTTCTGCTCGTGGTGAAGCAGTAACAGATGAGATGGCTGCAAATAATATGAAGAACCTTGATAAACTACTCAAATTTTACTTTGATTCGATTGATAGCTTAAAACCTCTACCTAAATTACTTGATGGTCATGATATTATGGAAATTTTAAATATAAAACCATCTCCAAAGCTCGGAGAAATCCTTAATTCACTGCATGAAGCACAACTTAACGGGGAAATCAATACAAAAGAAGAAGCCATAGATTTTATAAAACAACAAGACTAGACAAAACTAAAATAAAAAGTAATCAATCGTATTTAAATACATACTCCAAGATTACCATCTACAAAGGAGCGAAAAGCTTGGAGTATGTATATGGAAACATAATTAATCACAGCTACTTTAAGACATCTGTGCGTTTGCACCGCCAACGACTTCAACAATTTCTTGAGTAATAGCAGCCTGACGTGACTTGTTATATTCAACAGATAATGTAGCAATCATCTGTTCCGCATTGTTTGTAGCCGCAGACATTGCTGTCATTCTTGAAGCAAGTTCACTAGCCTGTGCCTCTAATAAAGATTGATAAATAATATTAGTAATATACATAGGCACAATTTTTTGCAGAATATGATGTTTATCAGGCTCAAATTCCATCAAAGGATCAATTATATTGTCATGAAGCCTATCATGCTGTTCTGCCAAAGTTGTTAGAGGTAAAACTTCCCATCCCTCAACAAAATAGCTCATCATATTCTTAAATCTTGTTGTCATAATTTCAATTTTATCAATTTGACCGCTAACATAAAATTCCGCCAAATCTTCAGTTATCAATTTTGCACCTTCCGGAGAAGGATTAGCCGCAACACCCAGATACGTTTTTGCAATTTCACAGTCATAATTTTGGATTTTTCTTTTTAAAGCAGAAAGTCCTTTTTGACCGATAATAAACAAATAAGTTTTTATTCCTTTATTTGAATACTCCTCAATAGTTTTAAGAGTTTTTCTTACTATATTTGCATTATAAGCACCTGCAAGTCCCTTATTGGACGAATTAACAAGCAAACCGACAGACTTTATCTCACGCACACTCAATAAGGCAGGATAATTATCAACAGGTGATTTTATCTTTAAAGTAGCAGTACTAAAATCTCCTACAGACACAAGCAATTTTCTGAACATTTCGTTTAAATTTTGCGTAAATGGTCTTGAAGCCTTAACTGTATTTTCAGCCTTTTTAACTTTAGCCGCAGCAACCATTTTCATTGCACGAGTAATTTTTTTAGTACTTTCTACACTCTGTATTCTGTTTTTTATATCTTTTAAGTTTGTCATAATTCGTCCTTAAATTAGTCTATAATCATCATGATTAGAATGGTCAAAAGCAGAAGGAAACTCAAAAAAGATAATATACAGCATTTTTTAGAAATAACACTGCATTTAGGGTTATCCTTACATAAAATAGTTCCGTTTTCCTCTTTCAAGCACTCAAGGCATAAGCCTTTACCGCAAGATTTACAAATTCCGAAAGCATCTCTATCATGATGATTATAGCATTTCATAAATTATCTCCTTTTAGAAAGTTTTCTTGAATGTTAATATAGCATCTCTTAAATGCTTCTTATCATCGTCAGACAATGCACTGCCTTCATCCAAACGAGTCATAAGATCTTTTAAGTTTCCTTTAAGATAAACAAATAAATCTCTCTTAAATCTGGCAATATCAACATTCGCAATATCATCAAGCAAACCTTCATTAGCCGCAAACAATATACAAACTTGTTCAGCAACGCTCAAAGGTGCATATTGAGGTTGTTTCAAAACTTCAGTAAGTTTTTCTCCTCGCAGAAGTTGATTTTTAGTTGCTTGATCCAAATCTGAGGCAAATTGAGCAAAAGCCTCCAATTCTCTGAATTGAGCTAAATCAAGTCTCAGTTTCCCTGCAACTTGCTTAATCCCCTTAGTTTGGGCTGCACCACCAACACGGGATACTGAAATACCAGCGTTAATAGCAGGTCGCACACCAGCATTAAACAAATTAGACTCAAGGAAAATTTGACCGTCAGTAATAGAAATTACGTTTGTCGGAATATAAGCAGAAACATCTCCCGCTTGGGTTTCGATAATCGGTAACGCTGTAATACTACCACCTCCGAGTTCGTCATTCAGTTTAACAGCACGTTCAAGAAGTCTTGAATGCAAGTAGAATACATCGCCAGGATAAGCCTCACGTCCCGGTGGTCTTTTTAAAAGCAAACTCATTGCACGATATGCCTGAGCATGTTTACTTAAGTCATCATATACAATAAGAACATCCTTGCCTTGTTCCATAAATTCTTCACCAATTGTAACGCCAGCAAACGGTGCAATGTATTGCAATGGTGCAGATTCATTTGCAGTAGCAGAGACTATTATTGAATAATCCATAGCCCCGTGTTCTTCCAAAGTTTTTGCAATTTGAGCAACAGTAGAAGCTTTTTGACCAATTGCAACATAAATACAAATAACACCTTTTCCACGCTGATTTATAATTGTATCAATAGCGATAGCCGTTTTACCTGTCTGCCTGTCACCGATAATCAATTCACGCTGTCCACGACCAATTGGGGTCAAGGCATCAATTGCAGTTAAACCAGTTTGCAACGGTTGATAAACAGATCTTCTTGTTACAATACCCGGCGCAACACGTTCAATAGGACGTGTTTTTGAATATTCATATTCTCCTTTACCGTCAAGAACTTTTCCTGTCGGGTCAACAATTCTTCCGATTAAACCTTCTCCAACCGGAACAGACGCAATTCTGCCGGTAGTTTTAACTGTCATACCTTCCTTAATCTGCGTATATTCTCCAAGAATTACAACCCCAACGTTGTCTTCTTCAAGGTTTAACGTTATCCCGAGAGTATCTCTCCCGTCGTCAAATACAACAAGCTCACTTGCCATAACATTGCGTAAACCATAAATTCTGGCAATACCGTCACCGACTTCTATTACACTACCCGTATTGGCAATTTCAGTCTGTGCCTCAAAATTTTCAATTTTACTTCTTATTATAGAGCTTATTTCATCAGGTTTAATAACTGCCATAATTCCCTCTTTCAATTTTTATTTTAACATTAAATTTTTACTTAACTTATCAATACGATTTTTTAAGCTCATATCAATAACGTCATCATTAATCTTTATCATTAATCCGGCAATAATATCTTCGTCCAGAATCCAGAGAGGCTGAACTGTTTTCCCCAATTTTGCATTCAGCTTATCAACTACCGCCTTCTTGTATGTATCAGAAAGCTCAACTGCCGAAATAATTTTTACCGGCTGAATATTATGAATATCATTTAATTTAGCTGTAAAATCTTCACATATTGAATTAAACTCGGAAATTCTCTTTTTCAAAATAAGAACTTTAAGAAAATTAAGAAGATATTCATCAATTTTACCGCTAAAAATAGAGTTGATAATGTTAATCTTATCAGCATCAGTAATTGCAGGATTAATCAAGACCTCACGAAGGTCTTCGGATTCGTCAAAAGTTTCTTTAATTGCCAACAAATCAGAAGAAATCTTATCAAAGGATATCTTACCGTCTTCTGCAACTTCAATCAACGCCTCTGCGTAATTTTTAGCAGCTAATGATATTTGTTCAATTGATTCACCCATAGCTTATATTTTCACCTTATCTAATTCATCAATACTTTCTTCAATATACCTGTTATGCAAATCAGGTTCATTTTTAAGTCTTGATTTTACATACTTTCTTGCCAAATCGATTGATTCACGAGCCGTATTACCGGTTAATTCAGCGATTAACGTTTTTCCTTCAGCTTCTGAAACTTTTTTTACATTCTCTTCAATTTGTTTTATCTTACGAGCTGTTGCCTCTGCAATAGATTCAGCCGCATTGTCAGCCTGTTTATTTGCAAGAGATAGTTTTTCCGAAATTTCATCCTCAATATGTTCTATTTTAGACTTAGCATCATTATAATGTTTTAATGCATTTTCTTTTGCAAGTTTAGAATTTTCTATAGCATTAACAATCTCATCTTTCAACTTGCTTACAGCATCTGCTATATTCAATTTTTGAGCGACTATAACAAATAATACAACCAGTATAATAAAATTGAAAGTATTAGATTCTAATATTAAATTCCAAAATTCAGATAGTGCATTCATAATTATCTAACTCCGCCTATTTGTGAAATATCGTCAATTTTCACATCTATACCCATTACCTTGGAAGAAATTGTTTCGGCAAGTCCCAAAATTTTTGATTTCAAATCTTCACAAGCCAAATCACGCTCTTTAGCAAGAATTTCCTTATTTTTTTGAATTTCTTCTGAAGATTTTTTGGAAGTTTCAGAAGTTAAAGTCTTCCCTTTAACATTTTCATTTTCAATTTTATCAGAGATAATCTTCCTGGATTTTGCATCTGTATCAGCCAAACGATTATCTCTGTCTCTCAAAATTCCTTCAGCATCATCATCAAATTTCTTTGCATCACTATAATTCGCATCCAAAAGCTCATTTCTTTCGTCAACAATACGTGTCAAAGGCGCATAGAAAATTTTGTTCATAATGAATACGAACACAAGAAAGCTAATAACAGATACTAAAAATGTTGCATTAAATTCCATGATTTACTCCGATGTTTAATTATTTGCTTAACAATAAGAAAGCGATAACGAATGCATACAAAGCACAAGCTTCAGCAAGAGCTGCACCCAAAAGGAAGAACCCCATAGCTTTACCAGCGACTTCAGGTTGACGTGAAATAGCATCCATTAAACCTTTAGTTGCAATACCAATACCAAGCCCTGCACCGATTGCGCCAAAACCAATTGCAATACCTGCTCCTAATTGTGCTAATTGTAAATGTTCCATATTTTTTCTCCTTTATCTTAATAAAACTACTGATTACAAATTTAGTGTTCTTCACCTGTTGCAGAGCTTACATAAGCCACCGTCAGCATCATGAACACAGTTGCCTGAATAAAAGCCACCAAAACTTCAAATAACATAATAGGCAATGGCGCAAAATATGCACACGCACCTAATAATATAGATACTAAAATTTCACCGGCAAATATATTAGCAAAAAGTCGGATTGCCAAACTCAGCGGACGTGTAACCATTTCCAAAAGTTCTACGAGCGCCATTACTATTCCGATAAATGAAAAATCATGCAGGAAAAACTTTGGTCCCTTTTTCATAATACCTGCAACGACATAATATATCAAAACAATAACTGCCATAGCAGCTGTTAAATTGATATCATTTGTAGGAGAAGCCAATTCTCCTTCCTTAATATGAATTATTCTTAAAGGAAGCTGTCCCATAAGATTTGCGAAAAGAATAAAAAGAAACAACGACGCAACAAGCGGAACATGTTGTTTATTTTTACCTGGCATCATTGTATCCATAATACCCCAGAAAAAACTCATAATTTTTTCGCAAAATGCCTGAAGTTTTCCCGGAACAATATCAAGATTACGGGTAGCAATAAATGCAAAAATTATAAGACATAACATTGCGAACCACATTGTAAAAATCGTATCAAGGTTTAAACTTAATGAGTGACCTGCAATTGTTATTGTATAAATCCAATGTTCCATAGATTACTCTCCCCTTATATTTTTATCCTAACACGTAAAAAAAAAAGCGCAATCATTTTTTTGTTTAGTGTAAAATATAGTTATAGCGGGCAATTGCGGAGGACACATGAAAAAAATTTTCTTTGAAGAAATAACTTCAACCAACACATACGCAAAAGAAAATATAGAAAAAATTGACGATAAAACTGTGATTTATGCTAACCGACAAACCAATGGCAGAGGACGTTTTAGTAGGAAATGGATTGACCTTGGGAGTAGAAATTTATACATGACAATTATTCTACACCCCGGAGATAAATTAAAACAAGTTCACTCAAACCTTACACAATATCTGTCAGTTAAAACATGCAAGGTAATTGAAACTTATGGCATATGCCCACAAATAAAATGGCCGAATGATGTTCTTATTGACGGAAAAAAAATCGCGGGTATTTTATCAGAAGCAGTATTTCGAAAAGGGGAACTCAAAGGAATAGCTCTCGGGGTAGGCGTAAATCTTAATGTAACAACAGAAGATATAATCGCAATACCTGATAAAATTGCAACATCACTTAATCTTGAGATTGGATGTGAAGTTAATCGGAATGAATTTTTAGATAAATTGATTGAAGAATTTTTTAAAGATTATGAAAATTTCTTGGTCGAAGGCTTTAAATCAATAAAAGAAACTTACTTGAAATACGTAATACTAAAAGGAGAAAAAATTACAGTTCAGGTTCTGAACAGAGAGGTAGAGGGGAAATTTGAAACGATTAACGATGATGGTACAATAAAACTGATAACCAATAAGGGGGAGGAAAATCTTTCTATCGGTGATATAATTTAATAAATTATGAGGGTCCAATATGAAAGAAGCCAATATACTGGTTTACGGAAATAGCGCAAGAGAACATGCTATTGCTGAATCCATCTCAAAATCGCATCTTCTGAATAATCTGTTTACAACAAATGATTTTAGGATGGAAAAAGTAGAAGTGCTGGATTTTAAGCACATGAATTATAAGGCCCAAGCAAAATATTCAGCGGAAAAGGGGATTAATCTCGTTATTTTCTCATCATCAAAACCGCTATGCGAGGGCGCAGGCGAAATCTTTAAAAACGAGAATATTGCAGTCATAGGTGTAAATAAGATATTTTCACAGCTTGAAAGTTCAAAACTTTTTGCTAAAAAATTTATGAATAAATATGGAATTAAAAGCGCAAGAATTCTATCTGATAAATCAAAAGAATTTCCGCAGGTTATCAAAGATAACGAGCTTTGCAACGGGGATTATTGCGTGAATATAGTAAATACAATTGAAGAAAAACTACAGATATTAAAAAAAATTAAAGATAAAAATTATTTTACGGAAGAATATCTTGATGGTGATGAAATAGGGATAATAACATATATTACCGGCGATAATTTTATAAATTTTCTTCCAACAAGAGAGTTCAAAAAACTTTCAAACGAAAAAAATTCACCTGTCACTGAGGGAATGGGTGCATACTGCCCTGTTAATTTAAATGCAAATCAGAAACTTAAACTTAATATTTATCTATGCAAACTTGAGTATGCATTAAGACTTGAAAATGCCAATTTTGACGGATTTATTTATTCAAGCCTTATATGGGTTGATAACGACTGGTATGTTTTGAAGTACTCAATATCTCCAGGCGATCTTGAACTGCAGGCCTTGCTAACCCATTTAAAAAGTGATTTTCTTGAAACACTGATTTTTGGCTCAAATCCAGAATATAAGGATGGAATCGGGGCTTCTCTCGCAATTACTGCGGAAGGATATCCTAAAAAACCCATAAAAAATGAAATTATTGTTATCCCTAAAAATAACGGGACTAAAACATATTATTCCGAGGTAAAATTTGCAGGAGAAACAATTATATCTGATGGAGGAAGGGTTATGACGATATGTACAAACTCCAATACCCCCTTTGAAATACTTTATGATTTTGCCCAAAAGATTAAAATGGAACATAAATATTACAGGAAAAATCTACAGGTTTAATCCTGTTTCATTTTTAACCTTGAACTAAATGATAATTTTTTATCTGCGGATGGAAGTTTTTCAGGAGGGTTCACAACGTGAGGGAAATCATATTTATACTCCCCAGATTGAAAAGTAAGTAACTCTTCCAATACAGGAGTATCAGATTCTGTCAACGATAACTCCAAAATATAATTTATTACAAACATTCCATCAGTTTTAGAAACATGAATTATATAATCAAAACATTTATTTAAAATTGATTTTGCCGTTTTCTTACTGCACCTAAAATTTTTAGCAATCAAGTTAATATAAAACGGAATAATATCAAACGGAGAATATGCTCTAATCGATGCAACAAACGGGATATCCCCATTCATTATGAATGAAAAATCGAGCATGTTTGAGTCGAAAAAGAGATAATCCGGGTTATAACTGTATACAGTATCCAAAAGCATATTTTCTACAGACTTATCATATATATTGAAACGCAATAAATCTTGATTTTCAGTATTTATAAGATTAACATCCTCAAAGAGAAGTCCCCTGCCATGAAATTCATTGAGGATAGAATTAAGAAAAATAGTTTTTCCGCAATCAGGCTCACCTGTTATTAAAATATTCTTCCTGTTTTTAAGAGCATTCAACAAAAAATGTGAGATATCAGTATTTATAATTCGTTTTTCTTCCAAAAATGCAAGATCGAAATTAGCATCGCTTATCTTTTTAAAAATAAGTTTTGGTCTGGAAATAGGCTCCCTTATAATAGTAATAAGAAGATTTTTAAATCGAAATTTAACAATTGAGGACTCACAACCAGAAAGCTCAGACAATTTTTTTAGCATTGTCTCAAACTGTCTTATATCAATTGTTACGTCTGCTTTTAAAATTTGGCCTCCTTTTTCTATACATACATTTTCTGGAGAATTAACAAAAATGGTAGAAATATCTTTTTGAGCAATTAAAAAATCCAGAGAACCAAATCCATAAACTGAATTCAAAAACATTGCAGAAATTTTTTCTTTTTCTGCCTCTGTCAAATTAATATTTGAAAATTTTTCATCAAATTTTGTATTCAAAAAGCTTAATATCAGGCTCTTTTGCTCGTCTTCAGTGTAATCAAACCATACAGGAATTGAAGCAATCTTCTCAGACAAAACTTTTGCAATCTCATTATAAAGAGCACGCTTATCTGGCGCCAGAGAAATATCTTCTTTCTGTGCATCATCAATTTGCGGCAATAAATCAAATTTTTTTAATCTGTCTTTTAAAGTCAAAATCTAGCTCCTAAAAATTTCATCCAATCTGTTTATATTATCAGCAGAAAACTTTTTTATAAGTTTTTTTCTGAAAACACTGTCTGAAACATGCATTGCAAGCTCCCTAAAACTTAGAGCAACATTTGAATCAGGTTTTAATTCAGAAAGTAAAATTCCTTTATTAATAGATGCCATCAAAGCAAAGTAATTATTTGGAATTTTCCAATAAATATCTTTTTTTAATAATTTTTCTACATCATCAGCACCTATTTCATCATTTTCCATATATCTGTTAATAAGAATTTGGACTTTATCATCGTCATACCCGAGTTTGTGAAATAAATCAAGACATCGCTGGCAATTTCTGAGTGCAGGCAGATTTACAATTGTAACAAGAAAAATCATATCAGAACAGTCAAGTGCCGTTACAACTTTTCCGTCAAAACTTGCCTCTGTATCTACAACAATATATGAAAAACTTTCTTTTAGTATCTCAAAAAGTTTTGCGACGTTTTTAGGCGAAATATTTTCAGCCTGTTTAAAATAAGGTGGATCTGCAAGCACATATAAGCTAGTATTTTTGTATTTTTCCATTGTGCTTAACAAAAAATCCTTATTTAAATTATCCGAATTTTTCAGCATATAAGAAATATCAAATGATGGTTTCAAATCCATGAATGTAGTAATATCACCCAGCTGAAAATTTAAATCAATCAACGCAACATTTTCTTTTGTAATTTGTGCCAACTCTAATGCCAAATTTGCAGCAATTGAAGTTTTACCGATTCCGCCTTTGTTTGAAAAAACAGAAATCATCTTACATTTATCCTGTTTTTGCTCACGAAAACACAATTGAGCTCTAACACGCTCAAGAATATCTTCCAATTCTGTCTTAATTATCGGATAAGAAAGAATTTCCTTTGCCCCAGCTCTTACAGCTTTTACAATAAAACTGACATCAGGATTTTCTCTTACCGCAATAATTTTGCAATTCGGACAATCAGGTGAAATATTTTCTACAAGCGATAAATCATCGTCCTGCAAGTCAACAAAAAGAACCGATTTTGGAAGTGAAGATATAGTATTGTAAAGTTCAGAATTATCAGAAAAAGAATCTAAAACTTCAAAATCATCATTTTTTCTTATACACAATTCAAGAAGTTCATATAATCTTTTGTTCTTAGTAACTATAACAGCAGAAATCTTTTCAGCCATACCAATCCTTACACTTCATTTGAGAAAAAAGCTCTAAGGGATGTGATTTTGTTACCTGCTAGGCTCGCAGGTGGGTGAGCGCCTTGGCAAATCCGTTTCCCACTGGCGATAACAATCGGTGGGTATACTTCAAAACCTATGAGAGTCAACTCTCCCTATTTAGTTAAATGTAGGAACAAAATTGAACACCCGCATAGAGCAATAACAGTATAACAGTTTTTTCGAAAAAACACAATACCCGCTAGTAGACTAATTCTTGGTACAAAAAAGACCCCTGTAGGGCTCTTTTTTGTAAAGTTTGGGCATGAAGAGACTCGAACTCCCATGCTTTCGCACTAGTTCCTAAGACTAGCGTGTCTACCATTCCACCACATGCCCATATTCAATTATCAAATTATTTGAGAAACTTAAACTTCGCTTATTAACAATAACGTAAACAGTTTATAATGTCAATATTATTTATTCAAAAAACAGGCACTATAATGACATTTTGAAATTTTATATTGCTGTGGAATTTCTTTAACACAAATATCCATCACAGACTTACATCGCGGGTGAAATCTGCATCCAGAAATATCTTGCTGAATAGATGGCGGCTGTCCACAAATAGTCTCAAGTGATTTACCCCTGTTAGATGGAAGAGAATTCAAAAGAGCCACTGAATAAGGGTGTTTTGGATTAGCAAAAAACTCATCAGCAGGAGCCTTTTCAACAATTCTCCCGGCATACATAACACAAACACTATCGGCATGCTCTCTTACAAGAGCCAAATCATGAGTAATCAGAAGAATAGCAGTATTTCTCTCTTTTTTTATTTTGTGCATCAAATCCATAATTTGAGCCTGAATTGTAACATCTAAAGCTGTAGTAGGCTCATCTGCAATTAAGATTTCAGCATTACAGGCTAGAGCCATCGCAATAATAGCTCTTTGCTTCATTCCACCGGAAAATTCATGGGGATAAGCTTTTAATCTTTCTTCAGCGCAAGGGATCTGCACCTCCTCAAAAGCTTCTACTGCCTTTCTATAAGCATCTTTCCCTTTTAAACCCTGATGAATATAAATAACTTCCAAAAGCTGTTCACCCACAGTAAAAAGAGGGTTTAAAGAAGTCATCGGATCCTGCGGGATTAATGCAATTTTCTTTCCTCTGATATTTTGCAATTCTTTATTGCCCATATTAATAAGATTTTTATTTTCATATAAAATTTCTCCAGAAGTAAGACTTGCGCGTTTCGGCAATAATTGCAAAATACTCATTGCACTAATCGTTTTTCCGCAACCGGATTCCCCGACCAAAGCAAGAATTTTACCGCAATCAAGAGAAAACGATATATCCCAAAGAGCCTGCCTAAAGCCACAATCACAGACAAAACCGAGATTTAAATTTTTAACTTCTAAGACACTCATAAATTTATTATATATCAGAATATTATCATTTGAATAGCTCACCGGATGTATAAAATATTGTAACAAATTGTTAACATAATAGAAAAAATATTAAAGAATCCCATAAAAAGGGACGTTAACCTTAATGTCACAAAGTCGAAAGGAAAAAGTCACTAATTATGGGAATGGCAGCATCACAAGCTAGATTATTATCAATCACTTCTCGTATGTCCGACAACGAGCTTCGGGCACAGTTGATTAATAATGCCAAAATGCGCTTGACAACTGACAGTGCAAAAGTCAGTGACGAATATATTGCCGCCTTAAATCAAACACAGTTAATGTTTTCTAATTATGACACTGCAGGAAATGAATTGTATCAAAATTTAACTTTCAATTCTTTAACCGCTTATAGTTCATACAATGATCAGTATGGTTTAGTAAATACAGGAGGCGAATTACTGGTTTCAGCAACAGATGCCGCAAACTTTGAAAAATCAAATAATCTTGAAGAATTTCTTGAAGCATACGGGTTATCAAAAGATACTACATATTTTGAAACCAATAAACTTGATAATGTTGGTTACTATGATGATTACGGCGTATGGCAAGATTTGGGCGTGTCAATGAGTGACATGCAAATTATATATGAAGGCGGAATCGATGCTAATGGAATTGAACATCTTGGGGTTGACAAAGTAGAAAATTCTGAGGATTACCATACATATGCAACACTAGTAGACGATTACAACTCCAAAAAAGATATCTACGAATCTTTAATAACTGAAGACATGAAAGCATATCTGGATGGGGAAGATGTATTCAAAAACAACAACACACTGACAGTCAATAACAAAACTTTCGATGAGTTATATAAAGAACTACAGAATGCGCTTAAAGATGGCTCAGCTGGCGCAGCTGAATCTCCTATTCCTGATAACTATGCTGGCTATCTAATGAATTTGCTTGGACAATTAATATCAGATGGTACTTTACCTACAGGGTCTAAATTTGAGGGAACTCTAGAGGAGTTAGAAAATGGTGCAACTGTTGAAGTAGGCAGCCTTACATATAGCTATTCATTTCAGGAAGATGGAAAATGCTATGGCATAGCAGAAGAAGATTCCAGCGGAAATTTAACACTAATAAATCCAACTAAAGTTGGACTTAGCGATCTTGCCAGCATCAATGGAGTATCAGGTAAAAAAATATCAATTGATGGAGAGACCAAATATCTATATGATCCTTTTCCTAGCACTACAAGCAGCGATTTGACTCCATACTTCATATACAAACTTGATGCAAATAAATCATATGTTGATGCCTACAAAGATGCAGATGGAAACCTGACAAAAGTAAGCAATGGAAATGAGAGAGTTGAATATACAGATGCAAGTGGAAACTCTTATCCTGCTATCGAAAGAACAGAGTCTGTAACAACTCAGGAATCAAAAGCAGATAGCGTTAAAGCAATGTATGAATATTTTAAAGAAAATGTTCTTGCTAACCTAAATGATGAACCATTTAGAAAGAACTCAACAGAAGAGGTAACAGATGCATATAATGAATACATAAAAGCAGCAGAAGAACTAGCCAAATTTATCTATGGAGATAACTGGACTCAAATTGATTTAGATACATATGCAGACTACCTTGGTGACCCTAGCTGGGTTCTTTCACAGAATCATACGGATACAGGAGGTGGTGCAATTATAGACAAATCCCACTATAATCCATACACGTATGAAACAACGGAAGAATATCTGCCGGTGAAAGATAAATTCTTAATTGACTGCATGCTTGAGCACTATGGAGAACCAAATTATACATGGATTGACGAAAATGATCCAAATGAAAATGCGGAAGCTAAAGCTCAGTGGTATACAAATCTATACAATAGAATGAGCGAAGGATATGAAACAATAAATACCAATCTTGCAAACAGCAGTGAATGGCTCCAATTTGCACTTGAAAGCGGTTTAATCCATATGGAACAGGTTGATAAATCAAATAACTGGGTTTCAATGATGTATAACAATTGCAGTAACATTACAGAAAGCACTGTTGATGTTGATATAACTGTTGCCGAAGCAAAATATCAAAGAGAAATGAATAAAATTGAAGCTAAAGATAAGCAATATGATATTGAACTTAAAAATATAGATACTGAACACAATTCACTTCAAACAGAATATGATTCAATAAAATCAGTAATTGATAAGAACGTTGAGAGAAACTTCAAAATGTTTCAGGCATAAAAAGACCGCTTTAAAAGCGGTCTTTTTATTTTTATTATTTTATCTTGAACAAATAACTCTTGCAACATGAACCCCAGATGCAGAGGCTTGTATCAAACCTCTTGTCACACCAGCCCCATCACCTATTGCAAAAAGATTTTTAACACCTTCGGTTTCAAGTTCATCAGTCAATTTTACTCTTGCAGAGTAGAACTTAACCTCAATACCATAAAGCAAAGTATATCTTGAAGCAGTTCCGGGAGCGATTTTATCAAGAGCATAAAGCATCTCAATAATACTTGTCATTTGACGATAAGGAATGACCAGACTCAAATCTCCAGGAGTAGCACAAGTCAAAGTAGGTGTAAGAATACTAGCCTTAATTCTTTCAGGTGTTGAACGACGCCCATCGAGTAAATCTCCAAATCTTTGAACTAAAATTCCACCGCCAAGCATATTTGCAAGACTTGCAATATGTTGTCCATACTGAATAGGTTCCTTAAACGGTTCTGTAAACTTTTCACTAACAAGAAGCGCAAAATTTGTATTATTAGTAGTTTTTTCCGCATAGCTGTGACCGTTAACAGTTGAAATGCCATTATAATTTTCCTGAACAACTTCTCCATTCGGGTTCATACAAAAAGTTCTGACCTCATCACCAAAGGTAGGAGAATGATATATAAGTTTTGATTCATAAAGTTTTGAAGTTAAAGGCTCAAAAACAGGCGCAGGTAACTCAACACGGACTCCAACATCCACAGCATTGTTAACCATACCTATTTTGTTTTTGCCAAATTCTTTAGTTAACCAATCAGCTCCTTCTCTACCTGGAGCTATAATAGTATACTCTGAACGAATTTCTTCACCGTTATCGAGAACAATACCCTTGACTTGCTCACACTCAACAATAAGACTTCTTGCAGAAACATCATTCCGAATTGTTATCTTCTCATCAAGAAAATCCTGCATATTTTTCAACACATCAAGGCTTCTTTCAGTTCCTAAATGGCGGACTGGAGAATGAACAAGCTTCAACTCAGCAAGAGAAGCCTGGCGTTCAATTTCTCTAAAAACCTTCATATCAGTTCCAAAAACTTCCTCTGTGGCACCATATTTCAAATAAAGTTTATCAACATAGTCAATTAAATCTTCTACTTTTTCTCTGGACATATAATCATCTAAATGTCCACCAACATCAGGTGTTAACGTCAGTTTTCCATCCGAAAAAGCTCCTGCACCACCCCAACCGCAAAGCAGTCCGCACTTTTTACAAGTAGGACACTTTTCAAAACCTTCTCTTAAAAGGCATTTTCTCTTTTCAATTCTATCGCCTTTTTCAACTAAAACAACTTTCCACTCAGGCCTTAATTTTGCAATCTCAAGAGCCGCAAATATACCGGCAGGACCTGCTCCAACTATAGCTACATTATACATCAGTTACATTCCTCATTTGATTTTTCACAACCATTCAAACATAGCTTAAACATATAAAAAATAAAAGAGTTTATGAAGAATTTGTTAAGAAAACACAAAAATTAACTTAATTTAGGTTTTCTTCCACAAGATTTGTCCTCATCACAAAATCCCAGTCTTTCACATTTTGGAACAAGATAATCTTTAAGCCAAGGTTCCTCCTTAACAAGTTCATCACACATAGCCTTAACAAGCAATCTTATTTCATACTGAGCACGAGTACACAATCTTAGATTTGCAAGATGAATCATCTCTCTTAAATTCAGACTTGCAACCATTGAACTTGCTGTTGCGTTCGGCAATACTGCTCTTGCATCCTCTGCTGGAATCCCAGCATCGACAAATTCCTGATATTTATCAGAAATTTCTCCCATGAATGCTATAAATTTTTCTTTTAATTTAGGATCTTTTTCTATAGTCGGAGGAATTATAAAGTCAAATTGACCTTTTTCTTTAACATATCTCTGGGATTTTTGGGAAAAAGACATATGTCTGTGACGAACAAGCTGATGAGTACAGGCTCGTGAAACATTTGAAATTGCAAAACTCACCTGAATATGTTCAATAGTAGAATAATGACCTGATGAAATAACTCTGTTAATAAGTTTTAACATTTTTTCTTCATCATCCGTACTGTTATAAATATTAATAGGATAATCCGCACTATAACAGGTTCTGCATGCCGTATATACGGTTTTCAACATATTATCCGGCTTAGAAATTAAATTTACAACAGGTTTATTACTATTTTCCATTACACTATTACTCCTTAAAATCTATATTTTCTTTATTATATCCTAATCAAAGTTAATATACCATATGTTTACATTTTGAAATAGAAAAAGAGACTGTATAGATACAGTCTCAATTACAAATTCTTTCATTACTTAGCCAGCATATCTTATTTATTGCCATAGCGTTTATTAAATCTTTCAACTCTACCTTCAGAGTCCAAGATTTTTTGTTGCCCTGTATAGAACGGGTGACATTTATTACAAATTTCAACCGTAATATTATCAACAACAGAACCAGTTTCTATTTCGTTACCACAAACACATTTGATAACTGTTTTTTTATAATCCGGATGAATTCCGTTTTTCATATTTTACCTCTTTCTATGCTCAAGATTCCAAACTTGATTATTATTAAATTCGACCAGGAACATCGTAACATACAAAAAAAATATAAGCAATAGGATATTACTATTTTTTAACTATTGATTTTATAATATCCGAAAACCATGGTAGATAAGAGTATTTTCCCCAAAGCCCTCCAAGTGCCAGATAACATATCACACCATATATAAGAATTTGCATAAAAGAATATCCATATAACAAAGGCATGTTAAATAAATAAACAATCTGAGCAGCAACTCCGTTTACAAAAGGAATATGAGTTATTAAATTATACAAAAACCAGAATAGATAATTAAAAATTACATAACCCAAACTTAAAAAAATAGAAAGATAACAGTGGTAAGCAGTAAAAGTTGTAGGAATAGACCTGGTAATTTGTCCTATAATAATCCAGACAAAACCAACCAACCCCATCGTAGGGTAAGTAAGACATGCTACAATTCTTTCTATCATATATGTTTTGGGGTTATCAACAAACATAACCTAAACTGGTTCTCCATTTCTTTTTTTATCAATATATTCATCAAGAACTTGTTGATAAACAAGTTTATGCTCATCATTTTCAGGTTCCAATTTAATTGCAGCACGATAAGCAGCAATAGCCTTTTCAATGCAACCTTGAAGATAATGACCGTTACCGAGTAACAAATAAGTCCCCGCATCGTTAGGAGCAAATTGCAGTGCCTTTTGGTATATTTTGACAGCTTCATCTACCTGCTCCATATTAGCATATAAGTTAGCAAGGAGTTGATAAGCATCAACTTTTTTAGGTTCTAAATCTATCGCTTTATTATACATACCTATAGCCATATCATACTCCCCAAATTCAGAAAGTGAAATTCCATAACAGATGTAAGCTCTGTAGTTATCACCTTCCATCGAAATAGCTTTTTCATAGTAAGAATAAGCTTTTTCCTTGTCTTTCATCAAAGTAAGAGTATTTCCGATACAAATGGCTACAATTTTATTATCCAAATTTAGAGCGAAAACGCGTTTATATAAATCTAAAGCCGTCTCATAATCATATAACTTAAAACATACATTTCCCATATCCACAAGAGCCGTAATATTTTCAGGATCAAGAGATAATGCCTTTTCATAATATGCTTTCGATTCTATATAATCTTCATTATCCTGATATAATAAAGCTATAGCATTATATATTTCAGGATTCATTGAGTTCAAATCAACAGCCCTATTATAATAAAATAAAGCTTTCGAAAAGTTTTTCCATTCCGCAAAAACATTTCCTATATTATAATAAATCAAATAATTTTTAGGGTTTATATCAAGGGCCCTGTTATAATAAGAAAGAGATTTTCTGAAATCTTTTTCATAAAACCACATTGTCCCCATGCCGACAAGAGCCTGAACATCATTCGGGTCAATAGTCAAAATACTTTCTAACACTGACATAACTTTATCATAATCCTGCATCTCCATATAAAGGCGGGACAATTTGTGATAATTAGAAAGTTCATTTGGTGCTTTTGACATTGCCAAAATTGTTTCACTTATTTGTTTTTCAAGTTCTTGTTTTTCCATAACCATATTTCTCTCTCTTTATTTAAAATAACCTATTTTTCATATGTTTTAAATTCTTTAGACATTTCCTTCCATTCATCCTCCGAAACACTGAATGCGTTATTCCAGAATTTTTCAATAGCATAAGTTTCTCGTTCTTCTTTATGGAGGATATGCACAACTACATCACTGTAGTCAAGAAGATTCCAACGATTGCGCAAGTCATTTTCCATTCGTGCAGGCATACGCCCCAATTCTTTTTTAACACGTTCCTTGACAGACTCCATTAAAGCTTTGACATGCGGAGTAGAATCCCCAGTAACAATAACAAAATAATCTGCCAGAGAAGAAACATGACCAATATTTAATATAGAAATATCTTTTCCTAATTTATCATCTAAAAATCTTGCAATAATACAAGCGAACTTTTTTGAATCCATATCTTGTGTCATAAAAACCTCTTTAGGTTAATTATAACAAAAAATCAGCAGTGGTGCAAGGTTATTAAAGAATCATAAAATAGAAAAGTCATCACAGATTACACACGGCATTAAAAAAGGAGATTTTAAAAATCTCCTGAAAATTGCCCTTGGCCAGACTTGAACTGGCACCGAGGTTGAGCCCCGATTGGATTTTAAGTCCAACGCGTCTACCGATTCCGCCACAAGGGCATGTAAATATTAAGTTTTAATTTTGAAGGCAAAAAAGAATAACACTTCTCTACTCTCAGTAAATGCACCAACAGGTCTTGGCACATTTTTTATATTAAGATAAACATTTTAGGATGTCAATCATATAAACAAAATTTAATTGTGTATTTTTGTTAAGTTTTATCTTTTATTTTAGCAAATTTATATATATTATATACTTTTAATATATATAAGAGAGGATAAATATGCCATCACAGTATTGGACAAATGTTACAAATAAACTTCCGGGATTTTTAATGCAAACATCTGCTTTGACATTAACCGCAGACCTTATGACAAGACCGCATTGGGGCTATGGCGGCGGAATATTTGGATTTGGATTTGGTTATGTAAATCCAACATTTATGATACCATCATATCCTATTATGCCAACATTCACAATGCCATACTATCCGCAGACAATACCCCAATATACACCGACATATCAACAGCAGTATACACCACAAAATGCCGATGGAGTCTCAAATTCATATTCACAAAATTTAGGATATAACTTTATTATGGGAGAAGACACAAAGTTTGTTTCTAATCGCTGGCAACAGCTAGATAATAAAGCGAATAAAACATCAGCTGAAGAAATTGCACTAAGGAATAAATATTCTGATTTTATACAAAATCTTTCAAAATCATTCATAGCAACACTAGATAACAATAAAGTTGGAAATAAAGACGGTTATTTATCAAAAGAGGAATTCCAGTCCTATTTTGTGGGCCAATATTTGACAGATGAAACAACAGATGAAGAAATTAATAAATTAAAACAGGATTCCGATAAAATTTTTGACATGATTGACATTGCAAACAACGGGAAACTTGACTGGAAAGAAATTGGAGCGTTTATGAGCATGGCAGACTCTGCAGTCAACGAAAAATATGACGGAACAATAACAGCAGATGAAAAAAAAGCTGTGTTAAAAGAATTTCTTTCAGGGAACCCAAACACCCAGAGCTTTCTTAAGCAAAGTTACTTAAATCTTTATACATAATTAGCGTAAAATCTTATCAAACTCACGCCAGTCAAATGTTTTACTTCTCGCAAAATCAATCAAATCCGTAGAATTTAAAGTTTTCAGTTTAATAAATGCAGTATCAAAATCTTCATCTGCAGAAATAGTCAAAAGAGGTAAGAATGCCTCATAAGCAAGTTTCGCGACTTTTGCATCATAATTAATTGCAATTGTAGGCACGCCAGTTTTTATTGCAACCAATACAGCGTGAAATCTCATAGCAATCATATATTCCAATCTAGAAATCCTAATAATAATATCATTTTGTGATAAAGAGCGAACAATTTCGGTTTCAATCTCCGGATATAATTTTTTCAACATTTTCACAAATCGTTTACTGATTTCTAAATCAAGAGCATTTTGGAATACATAAAGTTCAATTTTTTTATGAGCAAATTCTTTAACAACCGATTCTGCCAATCGTTGCAGGAAAGCATCATTCATTGTCTTAAATTCTCTAAGTTGGATACCAACCGCACCAGAAGATTCGCTTTGTGGGAGATCCATAGAAAAGACCGGATCACTTACAATTTCAGCATCAATTCCCCAGCTTTGCAATAATTCGCAGCTTTTAATATCCCTAACAGTTACAAGATTTGCTTTTGAAATAAGATTTGCAACAATATTTTTAGAAATATCACGTTGTAAAGGCCCAATTCCCTGGGCAAAAATTATTACCTGCTTATTGAAAATTTGAGCAAGCCAAATTATAAATGAATAATATAAAAGACTCTTTAAGCTTGTAACATCCTGCAAAAGACTTCCACCGCCTGAGATAAGAACGTCGCAATTTTTTAGAGCAAAAATTACAGATAACAAATTAAAATTTTTAACAGCCTTAACCTGATAATTATAAGAAGTTTTTTTAGGATTATGTGAAAGCACAGTTACATCCGCACCTATTTGCTTCAAATGATCAATTAATACGGCCAAAATTGCTTCATCTCCAAAATTATCATAGCCGTAATAACCTGATAAAACAACTTTTTTCGCCATAAACTAACTTTCACCTTTCTTTAATATTGCAAATACATCACATGCTGAAGGAATTGATTTAACTGCCCCAATCCCCTTTGCCTGTAACCCTGCAGTAACACAGGCAAGCTTAGAAGCTTCAAACGGGCTACATCCATGAGTTAATCCGTACATAAAAGCGCCGTTAAAAGCATCTCCGGAACAAGTTGTATCGACAACTTCTTTTGTATAAAACTCCGTAAAATCAATACTACCGTTATACCCAGTGTAATACCCGCACTTTTCAGAAGATTTTAAAACAACAATAGAAACTCCCATATCCCAGAGACGTTTAATAATATTTTCTATGGAATTAAGTTCCAATATACTATGAGTATCATACTTTGTACTCATAAACAGAACATCCACATTTGATATTATTTCATGAAAATTCTCTTTAGCACTTTCAGGGGAACTAATTGCCGAAGAATAGTTCGGATCATAAGCGGTCATGACGTTATTATTTTTTGCAATTTCAAACATTCCAATCACAGCCTCTTTAGCAGAAAGAGAAAGAGATTGTGTAATGCCGCTTGCATAAACAATCCCAGCATTCAGAATATATTCTTCAGAAATATCATCGATTGAAAGTTTAGACGGGGCAGTCTTTTTTCTATAATAAGCAAATTCTTTACTGCCATTCACTGGTTGAGAAATAAAATAAATTCCGTTAGGTTCATCTGAAATTTTAACTTGGGAAATATCTAATCCTTCTTCCGCCCAACTTTGCATAAGAAAATCTTTAAAAGCATCATTTCCAACACGAGTGATAAATCCGACTTTAGCTCCTAGCCTTAAGGCCGTAATAGCAGAGACAAGAGCATCACCTCCATAGTACTTATAAAAGCATTTTGTATCACTTAATTTAGCATCGCTTGACAGTTCAATTAAGCTTTCACCTAACGTAATAATATCAAATTTTTCTGCCATATTATCCCTTTAATTCAGTAACAATAGATTTTGCACGATTTGTAATTTCAGAATAAGAATAACCTTCGTAGAAATCTCTTCCGACACCAACGGCAACGGCCCCCGCTTTAATATATGCACTTACTTCATTAAGTTTAACATTCCCTTGTGGAAGTATTTTTAAAAACGGCATTGGCCTTAAAATATCTTCTACATATAAAACCCCACCCATAGCGGTAACTGGATAAAGTTTTATAACAGGAACACGTGCTTTCCAAGCAGTATATGCCTCATTAGGAGTAGAGGCTCCAGCTATAAAAGGCACCTGTCTGTCCTTAGAAATCTTCACCAGATTCATGTAAAAAATAGGAGAAGAAAGTACATCAGCACCAACACTTAATGCAGATTGAGCCTGCAAAGAAGTAATTATTCCACCTGCACATACGGTCGCAAATTTTGAAACCTCAGCTATGGCACCGTAAACTTCTGGAGATTCTACATTAATTTCAAGAATTTTTATTCCCCCATCAACAAGAGCTTTGGCTGTGTCAATTACATCCTGGGCAGACTTGCTTCTTATTATAGGAAAAACCTTTTCTTCTTCCAAAATACTAATTAAATTTTTGTTCATATTCTATCCTTTTTACAAAATTTATTATATCATAAATAAAAGAGGGATATATATAAACATGAAAATACTTAAATCAAAAGGCTTTTTTATAAAATCATTTTTCTTTTACATATTTCTGACATTTTTTGTAATCCTATTGTCATGGGCTTTTCTAGAACCTTTTGCCTATAATTTTATGGTTAAGTATTTCTCAGCTCCATCTTTAAGCGGGAGCAAAAATATAGTTATTATCGCAATAGATGATAAGTCAATTTCCTACCACAGGTGGCCATGGCCGAGAGAATATTATGGACAAATTATGGATTTTCTTCACACTTATTCAACGCCACAAGCAATAGGATTTGATGCACTTATACAAAGTGCGGATAAAGATAACCCTGCATCCGATAAAAAATTTTATGATTATATAAATAAAATAGATAATTTAATTGTAGGCTTCAGCCCATTAGGACAAAAGGTTTTTGATGACAAAAGAGAAGAGAAGTATAATAAACAGTTTTACGAAAAATTCAAAGTAAATATTGATACCCCGTATCCTTTATACAAATACGGTACATATTCAAGTATTTCCGAATTTCCTCAAGATTATTTTAATGCGGTAAAAAATACCGGTTCTGTAAATGTAAGCACAAATGCCAACGGCTATCTCACATATATGGATCAGGTTGTAGAAGTCAACGGAAATTTTTACCCTTCACTCGGGTTAAGGATGTACATGTTTCTAAACGATGCAGATACACTTACACTTATGCCTGATAATATAGTTGTTAACAAAACAAATTTATTTATTCCAGCGATTAGCACAAAGCAGGGCTTACAAAATTTGATAAGATTTTACAAATTTGTAAATAATACGGAATACACACATAAAAAATATTCAGCTTCGGATGTTTTGCGCTCATACCAGAATTTAAAAGAGGGCAAAAAACCTATAATCGATCCTAAAGAATTCGATAATAAAATTGTATTTGTCGGAGCAAACGCAAAAGCAGCTGCACTGGGGCTTGAGGATGCCCTGCCAACACCAATGCTTAATGCTCATCCTGGAGTTGACATACAAGCTACAAATCTTGATAACCTTATAAATGGTGATTTTATGAAAATCACAGGACTAGCTCAAGATTTGGGAATTCTAATTATTATGTCCATTCTGACATTTATTTTAATAAGCCGCTTTTCTTTTATCATTTCACTTAGCGGAATAATAATCCTTGCAGGTTTATATCTCCTCTTTTGTATATATTGTTACAGAAGAGGAATTGCCGTTAATGTTTATACTCCAATTGCAATGCAAGCATTAACTACAATTTTCGGATACTCTTACAGATTTATACTTGAAGGCAAAAACAAAGAAAAAATTAAACAGGCGATGGGGAAATATCTGTCTCAAGATATCATGAAAAATGTTGTTCAAAATATTGATGATATAAAGCTTGGCGGGAAACGTGCAAATGTAACCGTACTTTTTGCTGACATAAGAGGATTTACCAGCATGAGTGAAAGAATGACAGCTGAAGAAGTTTCAAAAATTTTAAATGAATATTTTACGGAAATAGAACCTATAATTACGAGCTACAATGGAGTTATAAACAAATTTATCGGAGATGCGGTAATGGCAATTTTCGGAGAACCGATTCAAGATATAAACCACCCTGTTAATGCGGTAAAATGTGCATATGCAATGCTCAAAAAAGTTGATGAACTCCGAGACAAATGGCTCTTTGAAGGAAAACCTAAAATCGAAATAGGAATAGGTATTAACACAGGAGAAGCTTTCGTAGGAAATATCGGTTCAGAAAAACGTCTTGAATACACAGTAATTGGAGACACCGTAAACCTTGCAAGCAGAATTGAAAGTTACAATAAAGTTTATCACACCAATTTTCTGATAAGCAGTTCAACTTACTCACACGTAACCAACATTGCGGATGTAATAAAAATTAGCGACGTCACGATTAGAGGGAAGTCAAAAAAAATGGATATTTTTGAAGTACTACGCATTCAGACGGGAGACAAATTATAGACGGGAATGAAAATCCTCTTGTAATTATTTTATGTCCCTATTATAATTATACCAATAGTACGAATATAAATAGGGGATTTTAAACTATGACAAAGAGAGTATTATTGTGTATCATGGACGGTTGGGGAATCAGTACCAGTCATCCTGAATTTGATGCAACTAAACTTGCACACGCTGAAAATGTTAACAGATTAGAAAAAGAATATCCGTCTATTTCAATCCATGCAGACGGAGAATATGTAGGTCTTCCTGCTGGTCAGATGGGAAACAGCGAGGTAGGGCACTTAAACCTTGGTGCAGGAAGAATTGTTTATCAGGATTTATCAAGAATTAATAATGCAATTAAAGATGGCTCTTTCTTCAAAAATGAAAGATTTCTGATGGCAATGAACCATGCTAAAGAAAACAATTCAGCACTTCATATTTTCGGTCTTGTATCTACAGGAGGGGTTCACTCTTCTTTAGAGCATTTGCTTGCTCTAATTAAAATGGCCGCGGATGAAGGCTTAACTAAAGTGTATGTACACGCATTTCTTGACGGTCGTGATACCCCACCTCAGAGTGCATGCACTTTCCTTGAAAAGGTTGAAGCAGAATTAAAAAAATATAACCTGCCTCCTGTTGCAACAATTATTGGAAGATACTACATCATGGACAGAGATAATCGTTGGGAACGTGTTGAAAAAGGTTATAATGCACTTTTGTTCGGAGAAGGAGAAAAGGCTTCATCTGCCTGTGAAGGAGTTAAAGAATCTTATGCAAGAGGAGATAACGATGAATTCGTTCTTCCAACCGTAATCGGCGGCGAAGAAAGCAGAATTCATGATAATGATTCTATAATCTTCATTAATTTCCGACCTGACAGAGCAAGAGAAATTTCTAAAGCCATTAACTTTAAAGATTTTGACGGATTTGAAAGGAAAAAAGTATTAAACAATATTTGCTATATAACAATGACAAGCTACAATGAAGATTTTACCTTCCCTGTAGCATTTCCGAAAGAACATCTTGTCAATATTCTCGGAGATGTTTTGGAAGCTAACGGGATTCAACAGTTCAGAACTGCTGAAACAGAAAAATACGCTCACGTTACATTCTTCTTTAATGGAGGTATAGATGAACCTCAAGCACACGAAACAAGAGTCTTGGTTCCTTCTCCGAAAGTTGCAACTTATGATTTACAACCTGAGATGAGCGCACCGGAAGTTTGCAAAAATGTACTTGACGCTATTAAAAAGCCGGAATATCAATTTATTCTTGTAAATTTTGCAAACCCTGATATGGTAGGCCACACAGGTGTTATTGATGCTGCGACAAAAGCTTGTCACGTTGTTGATGAATGCGTCGGAAAAATTGCAAAAGCCTGTAAAGAAAATAATATTATTATGCTTCTGACAGCGGATCACGGAAACTCCGAAGTTATGGTTAATGCTGAAACCGGGAAGCCTCAAACAGCTCATACGACAAATAAAGTTCCGTTTGTACTGATTAATGCACCGGAAAATATAAAGCTTAAAGATGATGGCGCTTTGTGTAATATTGCGCCTACAGTACTTCAGCTGCTCGGTATTCAAAAACCAGCGGAGATGACAGGCGAATCGCTAATTAAGTAATTTTATGCTGACGGCTTTTGCCGTCAGCTTTTATAAGAAAGAGAAAAAAGATTTATGACAACAGAAAATGCTTTAAATATAGATTTTTCAATTAAAAAAAATGATGTGGATGAATTATTTTTTAACCTATCGGAAAATCCTGAAGGATTTAAAAATAAAGATTTCCGTTATACTTTAAGTTTGATATATCAAACAATTGAAGATGAATTTAAGGACGTTTTTCTTAGCCCGCACTCTCCTGCGAGAAATACAAACTTTTTTCTTGTGAATGAGGGCGGAAAGTTATCTTTTTTTATTACACCTACAAATAATTTTGAATATTATCTTAAATCAAAAGGTTCACTCTTCCGTTTCCGTTCTCAGGTTATGGGTGAACATGTCGGATATGCGATGAATCTTGATCTGGTTATGGATTATTTTGGCGGATTCGGCGAAGTTGTTGATATGGATTCTCTTACTCCAACTTTTATCTATATGAATTCGCTAGCCCATTTCGTTATGAAGCTTATCGAAAAACTATACTTCATCCCTGTTGTCAAAACGAAAGGCTCCATGTTCAAAATAGTTTATGAACCAATTATTCCCAATCAACAGGTTGCAAGAATAATTAACCAGTTTGAAGAAAATATTCCGGAAAACCTATTTATTAAAGGAGAAAAACCTAATAACTTTGTGAAAGATTTTGTTCATAATTATATGAACTACGTTATTTATAAGTTTTTAGGGATAAAAGCATATAAGTTTAAAGACGTAAAATCCGGGACTTATATGATAAAAGATTTGGAACAACGTTCTACCATGAGAGGGATTGAAATTGCAGAGAATTTTTCCCAGTGGTTTGATGAGCTTTATCTTGGGAAATACGATGTAATTCCTTTCTTTAAAATAGAAAAAGTTGAAGATGAATTATTCCGTCTAAAAGTGCACATTAAAAACAGAAAAACAGACGAAAGTGTTTTAATTGATGACTTATACCACGAAGAAACAATTTTTGGAGCAAACTCTTCTGATATTGCCAAAATAGTCGAAAAGCAACTAAATTATGCAATTAAATATATGCCTGAGTTGGAAGACTTATTTGAAGATGAAGACAAACTTGCTCTTGATCTTAATTTAAATGAGGTATACAAAATTATTACACAGACTGCATATTATTTGCAAAAAGCCCAAATTGAAGTAATTTTACCGAAAGAATTGGTTAATATTGTTGTTCCGAGAGCATCAATTAATGCAAAAGTTAAAGCTTCCCGTTCACAGGATTTAGCGGATTTATTTAATAATACATCATCTTCTAAAATGTCTCTTGATGATATTCTTGATTTTTCATATGAAATTGCAATAGGAAATGATAAAATTTCTGTTGAAGAGTTTAATAAATTGGTTGAATCAAGCAATGGCTTAATTAAGTATAAAAATAAATATGTACTTATTGATAAAGAAGAAAGCAAAAAAATCTTTGAACAAATTGCAAAAGCTAATTTCAAATCGCTTTCAAGAATGGAATTAATTCACGCCTCTATGTCAGGTCAGCTTGCACAGTATGATTTTGATTATGATGATGCTTACGCACGAATTATTCAAGACTTCACAAAACCTGTTGATGTTACTGCGCCTGAAACATTAAAAGGCGAATTACGACCTTATCAGATGACAGGATTAAAATGGCTTTGGACAAATGTCACAAAAGGTTTTGGCGTATGTATGGCAGATGATATGGGGCTCGGGAAAACCATACAGATTATCAGTTTAATACTTAAACTTAAAGAAGAAAATAAGCTTAACAAACCTGTTCTTGTAATTTGTCCGACTACACTAATGGGGAATTGGATGAAGGAGCTCCAGATGTTTGCACCTTCTCTTGATGCTGTCGTATATCACGGAACAGAAAGAAAATTAGAAGTTAATCACGATATAATTCTTACAACATACGCAATTATGAGAATAGATGTAGAAGAACTGAAAAAACACCAGTGGGGAATGGTAATTGTTGATGAAGCTCAAAATATCAAAAATCCTGATACAGCACAAACTCTCGCTATTAAAACATTAAAAGCAGACACAAAAGTTGCAATGACAGGGACACCTGTTGAAAACAGACTGACCGAGTTATGGAGTATTTTTGACTTCATTAATCAAGGATACCTAGGAAGTCTTAGAGAATTTCAGAAAAGCTATGCAATACCTATTGAAAGATTTAAGGAAAATTCGCGTGCAGCAAAATTAAAAATGTCTGTTTCCCCGTTTGTTTTAAGACGTTTAAAAACAGATAAACATGTAATTTCTGACCTGCCTGAAAAGATGGTATTAAATGAATACTGTTACCTCTCAAAACCTCAAGCAGTCCTTTACGAAAAGACTTTAAACGAAATGATGGAAAAGATAAGCGAATTTTCCGGAATAAACAGACGCGGAAATATATTCAAACTTATTACAGCTTTAAAACAAATTTGCAACCATCCTTATCAGTTCTTAAAATCTGGTGAAATGAGCAGGGAACTTTCAGGGAAAATGGATAAATGTATTTCAACTGTTGAAAGTATTCTCGAAAACGGAGAAAAGACACTCATCTTCACGCAATATAAAGAAATGGGCGACATTTTATGCAAGGTAATAAGAGAAGAATGTAACACCGAACCGTTATTTTTCCATGGTTCACTGACTGTTCCACAAAGAGAAGAATTAATTAACAAATTCCAAAATGAAGAAGAATCAAAAGTAATGATTCTATCTTTGAAAGCTGGCGGAACAGGTTTGAACCTGACAAGCGCAACAAATGTAATCCACTATGATTTATGGTGGAATCCTGCCGTTGAAGATCAGGCAACTGACAGAACTTATCGTATCGGACAGGATAAAAATGTAATGGTTCACAGAATGATTACTCTTGGAACATTTGAAGAAAAGATTGATGAAATGCTAAAAGCGAAAAAAGAACTTGCAGACCTTGCTGTATATGAAGGCGAAAAGATTATTACAGAACTGTCGGACGAAGAAATCTACGAAATATTTACTCTTTCTGCATAAAATTATGCATTAAAGATTGACTCTTTTCGTTTTTTATTAAGCGTTGTTTGCCATTCAGATGCAATATATTTATCAATACCATTTAAAGAAGCCAGTGTCAATCCAGCAGCAGAGAAGTCTTTAAGAACAAATCCTGCTTTAGGCTTAACACTCCCGACAACGGCTCCAATAACGGCTCCTGTTCTCATACTATATTTTATTGCACCTAAGGATAATACACTAAGTACAGCTGATTTTAATACTTCTTCTGTCATAGCTAAATTGCCGAATTCTTTTTGTGCTTCAAGGATATTTTCAGAATCAAGAACCAGTCCAACAGAACCATTTACAAGAGAAGTTTTAAGCACTGATTCTGCTTGTCTGAATGTATTTGATGATAACCGTAATTTATCTAAACTTTTAATAGGTTTTCCATGAAATTTTTTCTCGAAAATCAGATTAGAATATTCTCTCAATTTTGCACTTTGCTCATTCCCTCTGAGATGTTTTGCCTCTTCCAATATTTTAAGAGCATCTTTATCATTTGTTGACTTTTTAAGTCGTTGGATTTTATTATAATTTACAGAGTTATTAAAAGTCTCATATATATTATTTCCTTTAAGATTTCTCCATTCAACAAACAATCTTTTAGATGGTCTATATTCTGCTATAAGTTTATTAAAAACAGCGCCAATATTCATAAATTAATATCCTCCTTTGAAATTTATTTTCATTATTTATTGCAGCATCAACAGATTAAATTGAGTTTTTACCTGCTAGGAGTTTAACGAATTCTATCCATAAATTTCTGCATCGTTTTCTGCATTGCTAAATCTTTATTTGAAGATTCTATATGACTATTTTGATTTGAAACATCCGTTACCGAAGATCCATCCTCTTCTTGCTGCGAATCAACGTCTTGAATTATAGAAGCAATTATTTCAGGATTTTCCTGAGCCGCAGTTACAAATAATTCCTTGCTCTTTTGGAATTGTTCTTGATCAATAGGAGAAACACCTTCGGCAGCTAATTCCTTTTCAAAAGACTGTGATATTTTTTCATCATTAGAAATTTTAGCTGCAGCATTCCGAAGTAAAGCAGTTCTTGTATCCATATTATATTTTGATTTTAAAGCCCACAACCTTGCCTGTTCTTCATTATGTTTTTCAATTTCTGATTTTCCCATTGCATTATGAACAAGTTTCCCTGTCCCCCAACTTATCAAACCACCAAGAATTGCGCCGGTAACTGCTCCAACAATATTTCCAACGCCCGGTAAAACAGAGCCGACAGCAGTTCCAACTGCAGCTCCCGCTTTCATCCCGGCTAAAAAGCCAACGCTTTCTGCAACAGCAACCCCAACAGACTTTGCTACTTCCTTATTTCTTGCCTTTGTTCCGCAGACAGCCTTTGTTTGGGAAAATTTATTATAATCACAGGCTACAGACATTAATGAGAATAATGCATTACCTTTTACAAATTTTGTGGCCGCTCTAAATTTTGAGGAATTTGCAGCAAGAGTTTTTAAAGCAGTATTCCCTGCTTTAATACCTGTTAATGTCTTAAATTTTCCGATATTTTTAGCCTTATAGGCATTTAATTTTGCCTGTGCAATAAGTTTTTCAGCCTCTTTAATTTTATTAGCCTGAGCGGCTCCTCGCAATTTTTTTGCATCATTCAAAGCCCATTTTGCGTCACTATAATAATCAATCCCACTATTTGTAGAAACAGTAGGCAGCTTACCTTCAAGTTTAGTTATCGTATTATAATTAGACGCATTGCGATAAGTTTTAAATATATTTGAATCTTTAAGCTGACGAACTTCTACTTTTTTACGAAGTTGAGCTATTTTAGAGGGCTTATTTTTAGAGAAAACACCAGCGACCTTCCCTCCGCCAAGTTGAAGCAATTCAATACCGGCACCGAGAGCACCATTAACAACAACACCTTCCTTAAATGACATATAGTCATTGTTTGTGGCAACAGAGCTTGTTGTCAGTGCAAGTTTATATAGCGTATCAAAATTATAATTCCCCATGTTTTTCTCCAGAAAATTACTTTCCCCGTATATTTATATAAAAAATTTTTGGACTGAAAAAGTGCTATAATGTTACGAAATGTTAAATCCCCGACAGTTAATCTGCCGGGGAACCTTTCTCTAAATTATAGACATTATTGATAACGAGATGCATAAGCCCTTGCAAACATTTCAGGATTTTGCATCATTGCCATCTGGAGTTGTTGCATCATATACTGATCAGCACCACCTGCGGCAAACGGGTTTGTGGATCCAGTATCAAATCTTGCAGTCTTTAACTTTTCTTCAGCTTCTACTTTTCTTTCAGAATAACTTTTACCTACTATTTTACTTGTAATCCATTCACCGATAAGCCCGCCAATAATACCACCTACAAGTGGAATAGGACAAAGCGCCTGTCCAATACAAAAACCAGCCATACTACCGACTGCTCTTGAACCAGCTTTCACAAATTCAGCTCCACCATCAACTATACCACCATCAATTGTTGCTTTTATAATATTTGGAGCCTCAAATGCCATAAATAATAATGAACCAATTAATGGCATTCTTGTCATAAGAAATTTCCCTGAACCCTTAAGGCTTCCCATAATACCTGATTTACCAGCCGCCTTTGCAACGTTAGCACCATCTATCCAACCATTTTTAAGACCTGACGGGATATCCATAAGGTTCTTTTTCATAGCCTTCAAGAAACCACCTTCTTGCTTGATAAGATTCTCATTATGAGCTTCAGAAGCTTTAAATGCATCTTTCAATTTCGTCCAGAAGTTTTTATAACCTGTTCCTCCGACGTATGAACCGTCAGCAGCTTTAACACCACGTATGGATTCCCTTAAAGTTTTTTCAAAAGCTTCACCGCCAGTACCTAAAGCAAAGTCAGGAGCCATTTTTAAACCACGCTTTGCATAATTCCACACTCTGTTTAAATTTACTGCATTAATCATAACCTACCTGCCTAAAGTATAAATAACCTTTTACTACCTTACATATATAAAGTTATTTATTAAATAAAAATTGCCTGAATAATAATTAATGTAACAAAAGTTAACAATAACAAATCATTATTCCTAACCCAAATACCTACTTTACTATTTATATAGTTTTTGTTAACATAGTATAAAAAAAGAGAGTGGTATATGTTAAAACGTTTGTTAACTTTTAAAAATATAATTTTTTTAGTATTAGTCGTTGTTTTATTACTAATTCTTCCTAAAATAGTCAATGTTTTACTTTTGTTTTTTGCTGCATATGTCATTGCATGCGCATTAAACCCGTACGTAGTAAAAATGGAAAAATATATGAGCCGAAACATCGCCTCAATGATTGCCGTTGTTTTTAGCTGTATCGCAATATTTGCATTATTTATTCCGATATTAATAGTTTCTTTTAAAGAAATCAGTGCATTTTTAGTCCATCTTCCACAAAAACTGTATGATTTGGTTGCGTACCTGAATTCTGCGACAATTTTCGGGCACAAATTATCTGAAATTTTGACAATAAACAAATTGTTTGAACAAAATGCCAATGTAGCAGGAGATATTTTAAATCACTCTTGGAGTTTTACTCTCGGATTATTCGAAGTTGCAGTGATAGCAATTGCGTTAATGATGATTGTATATTACCTGCTTATTGATAAAACCTACTTACGAAAAAAATTCTTAGAATTTTTTCCCCAAGATATTAAACAAAAGGCAAGTAATATTTTATCCACAATAAGCCACAAAGTTGGTGGATATGTAAGTGCACAAATTCTTTCAATGATCGCTGTAGGTTTGATGACCGTAATATTTTTGATGATACTTGGCGTTAATTATTCTCTGTTGCTGGGGTTAATAACAGGTATTTTGGATATTGTTCCTATAGCCGGTCCGACAATTGCACTTGGAATTATACTCCTTGTGGCTTATCCGCTGAGTATTGTAAAGGTCATTTTGATAATTGCGGCCTTTTTAATCGTACAGCAAATTTCGAATTACATTGTAAGACCAATAGTGTTCAGTAAATGGATGGAATTACACCCGTTGATGGTATTTCTTGCATTATTTCTGGCACAGCAATTTCTTGGTTTCTGGGGTGTAATATTATCCCCTGCAATTGCCGCAACAATCTGTGTTTTAATTGATGAACTATACCTCACACCTATGAACGAAAAAAATGAGGTTGAACTGAATGAATAATTCGGAAATATATTTATATAATCCGATTAATAAAAAAAATGCAGAGTGTAATATTTGGCTTGCTTTCCCTGGACCGGAAAGCTTTGCCCTTTCATCGCTCGGTTTTTTATGGTTGTTCAAAAATGTAGATGAATATGAAGATGTTAACATTGAACGAATCTACGCAGATACCAAACATTCACGTTTTAACCCGAACGAAATAGGTTTATTTGGATTTTCATTCACTTTTGATACAGATTTTCTTACTATATTCTCTATGCTTGAGCAGTATAATATCCCAATCAGAGCAAAAGAAAGAAAAAAATGTTTCCCTTTTATTTTTGCAGGCGGTCCGGTAATAACTGCGAATCCAACACCTTATGAAGACTTTTTCGATTTCTTTATTATTGGAGATGGCGAAGATGCTAATCTAGAAATCATTAATATCTACAAAAAGAATCAAAATTTACCTAAAATGCAAATATTAAAGCTAATTTCAGAAGTCGAAGGAGTTTATGTTCCATCAATAAAAACAAAAAATGTAAAAAAACTTACAAAAAAACTATCAGAATGTATATATACTCCGATTTTAAGCGAAAAAGCTTTTTTCCCGAACACGTTTATAATGGAAGTTGCCAGAGGTTGTGCTAACAGGTGTGGTTTTTGTCTTGCCTCATATTTAAACTTACCTTTAAGGTTTATGCCATATGAGGATGTTATAAATATTATAGAACTAGGTCTAAGCCATACCAATAAAATTGCCCTACTTGGTGCACAACTAAGTGCCCACCCGCAATTCAACAGTATATGCCGTTATATTCATGAAAAGATTAAACAAGGCAAAAAAATTGAAATGAGTGTCTCTTCTTTAAGGGTGGACGCAATTACTCCTGAGATTATGGAAACACTTGTTGCCTGCGGGCAAAAAAATATAACTCTAGCAATTGAGGCAGGGAGCGAAAGATTACGAAAAGCTATTAATAAAAATCTGACGGAAGATCAGATTATTAAAGCGGCAGAAATTGCAAAAAATACAGGACTGAAAGGATTTAAGTTCTATGGAATGTTGGGACTTCCAACTGAAACACAAGAAGATATTGATGAAATGCTTAATCTTGCAAAAAAATTAAAACAAATGTATAAAGGTTTTGACATTTCATTCGGCTTTTCAACATTTGTTCCAAAACCTAATACTCCTTTTCAGTGGTGCGGAAGAGAAGAAACAAAATTTCTGGAGGAGAAAAGCGAATACATAAAAAAAGAAATGCATAAACTCGGTGTGAGTGTAACAGTTTCCAGTGCAAAGTGGGATTACTGGCAAGCAGTTCTATCCCGCGGGGATAATTCTTTTGGAAATTTTATTGAAGAGGTATACAAAACAGGCGGGAAACTAGGAGCATTTAAAAAGTCAGCAAAAAAATTTAACATTGATACGGATTACTACGCATGCAGAGATTGGGAATTTAGTCAACCGCTAAGCTGGGATTTTATAGACATAAAACCGGGTAAGGAATTCTTAATAAAAGAAAATCAAAGACTACTTTGTAAATATTGATTATTTTTTTTAATTAAAGCGGAGTATAATCAGAATAGATTAAACTTTTCCAGCTTTCAAAATAGCTTATTTGTGTAGCGGAACCAGTTTTAATATATATATGCTGAAGAGAGGAATGCGGAATAGCCAGAGCATCGCATATAGCAGCCTTGATAACATCAGGATGAGTAACAATTATTACCCTGTTACCGACATTTCCTTCAACAATTTCATTAACTTTTAGAGAAACACGCTCAATAAATTCAGTTATACTCTCCGCATCATCAGGAGTTCTCTTATCCGGTTCATTAATAAGTCTTTGAAGAAGTTCAGGTGTCTTTGTTTCAATCTGTTCAAAAGTAAGACCATTAAAAGCCCCACATTTACGAGGTTTTAAGTCAATAACTTCAAACTGTTTTTTATAAACTTTTGAAACATACTTAGCCGATTGAATACACCTTGAAGCTGAGGAAGTATAAATTTTATCGTTCTTAACCCCCCTTTGCTTTAAGTATTCACAAATTTTTTCAATTTCTTCAACACCATTTTCACTTAAAGGCGGATGATTTTCCATATCCGAAAATCTGCCTTCTTCAGTCATTATAGTAGCGCCATGACTTATAAAAGTAATTTTACATTTTCTATCAAAATACATATTTTTATCCTCTTTATCAAGATTATTGTAACATAAATTTTAATTTTGTAGTAATATATATGGATGATAAGGAGAAATTATATGCGAGGTAAAGCTTTTAAATTTGGGGACAACATATCAACAGACCACATTGCACCGGGAAGACTTTTTCATTTACGCTCTAATCTTCCGGAATTTGCAAAGCATGTGTTGGAGGATGCAGATCCTGAATTTGCGTCAAAAATGAGCAAGGGAGATTTTGTTGTTGCAGGTTCAAACTTCGGACTCGGTTCATCACGAGAACACGCTCCGCAAATCATTAAAATAGCAGGGGTCGGGGCTGTAATTGCAAAATCTTTCGCAAGAATTTTTTATAGAAATGCTATTAATATAGGTTTACTAGCGATAGAATGCGATACAGACGGAATTGATGCAGGAGATGAACTTGATTTGGATATTGAACAAGGGATTCTAACAAATCTGACAAACGGAGCAATAATTCCAATTGAACCGCTTCCACCTGTTATGATAAAAATGCTTAATGATGGCGGGCTCGTTGAACATATTAAAAAGAATGGTGGTTTCAATTTAGAAGATTAAATTACCGCTAAAACTATTTTAACAAAATATTGACATTGAAATACTCTCGTAGTTAAATAATAATACACTTATGCCGAAATTCTTCGTGCTGGATATGCTCGGCAAAAGTGGGCAGGACAGGACGTAAAGACCGACAGCACCTGTTGTTAAACAGTCTGTAGTTCAGTCATTACCGGAATGCGTAAGGGTTTCAGGTTGATGATCCTGCCAAATGGTAGAAAATATAAGGAGAAAAAAATGCCTACAATTAATCAGCTTGTACGTTCAGAACGTAAAAAGCTTACTGACAAAACAAAGTCTCCTGCTTTGATGAATTGTCCTCAAAGACGTGGAGTTTGTACAAGGGTTTACACTACAACCCCTAAAAAACCTAACTCAGCTTTAAGAAAAGTTGCAAGGGTAAGATTAACAAACGGATTTGAAGTTACTTCATATATCCCTGGTATCGGCCACAACTTGCAAGAACACAGCGTTGTTCTTATCAGAGGCGGCAGGGTTAAAGACCTTCCGGGTGTTCGTTACCACATCGTTAGAGGTACCTTAGATACTGCAGGTGTTGCTAATCGTGCTCAAAGCAGATCTAAATACGGTGCTAAGAAAAATGCTAAAGGAGGTAAGAAGTAATGTCAAGACGTTCTAAACCGGCTAAACGTGTACCGTTAGCAGATCCGGTATATAACAGCGTTGATATCTCTAAATTTATTAATAGAATTATGAGACGCGGTAAAAAATCACTCGCTGAAAAAATATTCTATGCTACTTTGACAAAAATTGAAGAAAGAACAAATGAAAAAGCTTTGGAAATTTTCGAAAAAGCTATGTCTAACGCTACTCCACTTTTGGAAGTTAAAGCAAGACGTATCGGAGGTTCTACTTATCAGGTTCCTATTGAAGTTAAAGCAGACAGAGGTTTCGCTCTTGCTTCTTCTTGGATTATCGAAGCAGCTAAAAAACGTGGCGGAAAGTCATTCATCGATAAATTGACTAACGAAATTATTGATGCTTCAAACGGTGTTGGAGCTGCTTGTAAAAAGCGTGAAGATACCCATAAAATGGCTGAAGCTAACAAGGCTTTTGCTCACTACAGATACTAATTTGTATATGTATAATAAAAAAGAGTTCCATATTTGGAACTCTTTTTTATTTGAGAATTTCTTCCAAATCTTTTTCGGGCTGAGAGGTCGTTTTTATATTATATATTGAATCAAGAGACGTAAGAATTGCAGGATTAATTATATTAGGAGGACATTGAGTCAGGTAGATATTTTTTACTCCTTTTTCAATAAGATTAATCATGTTCGAAATAGAACTTACATCACATCTAGCAAGGAAAAATACTACCCTTTTAGAATCAAGCGGAATTGCCTCAAAAAGCTGTTTTAAGATCTCCAAAATAAGCGGTCTGCTATTTCCCAGATTAATATGCATGAAGTTTTTACGAACAGATTCAAACGAAAAACTTATAACATAGCAATTATCAGGAAGTTTTGAGATAAGTTTTTGAAAGTATTCTTTCTGCCCGCGTCTTGCTGCAGAAAGCCCCAGAATAAATATATGCTTAATTTCTTCAGATTTAAATTTCTCACCTATTTCTCTTAATTTATCTGAAAGTTTTTTGTTATCATAGCCGACAAATTCAGAAGCTCTGGACTGTCCTTTTGCAAAACCTCTAGCGTTTTCTGCAGACTCAACAACTTCTTTAAGGTTATCAGAATCAACTGAAATAACACCCTGTGGAGGCATTTTTGCAGTCGTAAACAGGCGCCCTCTGTATAAATATTCAGTATTTGTGTTAGAGTTCTGCGTAAGGAGTATTGAACCAGGGAAGGTCGCAAAATCCAGAATACAATTTTCATTACAGGTCCCGAAATGTCCCTTTAATGATTTATAGTGCGAAAATATTTCAAAAGCATGCGCAACGATAAGTTCACCATGTGTATAGACATCAATTTCTTTTTCTTCTGTTAAATCTAAGACTCCTTTTAAATCCAAGAGGTTGTCACCTGACACCAATATTGCCTTCCCTTTAGTAGTAGAATGGGAAACCTCTTTATAAATAACAGGCCCAAAACGTTCCACAAGAATTTTTGCTAATTTTTCACTGAGAAGCATATCCATGTGCGCTAACTCTTTAATTTGCGTTTTGCACTTTGTGAGAGGAATTTTTGTATGATTAAGAATATCCAGACTGTTTAATATACTCAAAATTGCTTCCGGAGATCGAATAGAGTACGATGCAAGTTTTGCAGAATTCAACGCTGTACTTTTAATAACAGATAATAAAATATCTGTCATGTTTTTTTGCTCCTGCGATGTTTTTTTATATTTATGCAAAAAGGCTTTCTCTCCAAGTGCCATAATCTGGGAAAGGTTCATTTGCGGAGTAATATTTAGGCCCAATTTCAGTTCCTTACACTCAATATTGCGTTCCTTACATACATCAATGTATTTTTTTCTTGCAGATTCAATCCCGGAATAAACCTTTGAAACCACATTTAAGAGCTGTTCGTCGCTGTAATCAGTTGTTGTAATAATAGTTGCCAGACTATTTATAACCCTATCTTCTGCATCTTTACAGTTTATTCCAAATTCTCTGAGTTTGAGAATATAAAATGCTAACTGTCTCAAACATATAAGTAAAACTTCCTGCAAAGCAGAAATACTAGGAGGAACAGAACAGGATCCTTTCGCATTACATTCATCATATTCAAAATTATCAAAAAATATATTATACAGCATAACACTCACCTATTTTTTTAAATCTTTTACATAATCAATAATTGCATCAGATTCATACATATATTTGCCATTATCAGTGTCCACCAGAAAAGGGACCTGTGCAATCTTGCCGAGTTCCATAAGTTCATTGTAGTTTTTTCTGTCCAAAACTTCTTTGGGATTATAAGCAATTCCGTGTTCATTAAAATAGTCCATGACCTTATGACAATAAGGGCACGTTTCAGAATAATATAAATTTAACATAATTATCTCTCCTTTACTGGCTCATTATTTTATGGATTCAGAAAATTGTCATTACCCGAAATAATTATATTGATAATCAGAATTTTTTATAATAAAATTTTTACTATGAAAAATATATTATTTATCTTTGGAACAAGACCTGAAGTTATAAAACTTGCGCCGGTTATTTTGGAGCTAAAAAAGTATCCTGACAAATATAATGTACTTATATGCAATACGGAACAGCAAAAAGAGCTTTCAAATCAAACCCTTGCTTATTTTAATCTTAAAGCGGATATAAATCTTGATTGTATGAAGCCTAATCAGTCACTTTTAGAGGTTCAAACAAGAATTTTGACGGCTCTGAACAGCGTATTTGCAAATAATGAAATTGATGCAACCATTGTCCAAGGTGATACAATGACTGTTTTATGTGGCGCACTGGCAAGTTTTTATAATAAAATTCCTGTATTTCATGTAGAGGCAGGACTTCGTTCTTACGATATTTACGAACCATTTCCGGAAGAAATTATGCGTCAAATGACTTCCAGAGTAGCACAGCTTCACTTTGCCCCGACGGAAGAAAACCGCATCGCCCTTTTAAAAGAAAATATAGATGATAATAAAATACATGTGGTAGGGAATACGGTTATAGACGCATTATTCTGCTTATCGGATGAGATAATGGAAAAAGCAGCAGATTTTTATAAAAAACAAAATATCATTATAGATGATAAACTTGTTCTTATCACTGCCCACAGAAGAGAGAATCATGGAGATAGGATCGACAGAATTATAGAGGCAATTAAATATCTGGTGGAAAAGTACACGGATCATACATTCGTAATACCTGTACATCCGAATCCTAATGTAAAGAACAAAATACATGAAAGACTTGAGGATTATAATAATGTAAAACTTTTATCCCCTCTTGATTATCCGTATCTTGTTTATCTTATGAAAAACGCAAAACTTATTCTGACAGACTCTGGAGGGATTCAGGAAGAAGCCCCTTCATTTGGCTGTCCAACATTTGTTATGCGTTATGAAACTGAACGCAAAGAAGGAATTGAAGCCGGCGTTTCGGTTCTTGTCGGCGCAGATTATGACAAGATTGTCTCCTTAAGTGAAAAGATTCTTTCCGATACCAAAGAAAATACTCGTCTGAAAGCTCAAAACCCTTATGGAGACGGAACTGCAGCAAAACAAATTGAAGAGATTATTTCAGACTTCTTTTTATAATTCGATTAAGAAAATCCGCCTCTTAAAATTGAAGCGGATGATTAAGGATTATTAAGGTTTATAGGTTTATTGTTATCTGTTAGAAACTCTTTGTAAGTGTCTTATTGTATCCGCACGCCTGATAGCTCTTTTCATACGAGGATTGGTTACTTTATAATCTATGCTAGGAATTGTAAGAAGTTCTTTTCTGTAGTTCTTATACATAGCAATTTCACGTTCCCTCATATTTTTTTGAACTGCTTCTTTGGCTTTTGCTCTCGGGTCAACTTTAATTTCACGAGATTTTGCAAATATAAAACATAATATTATACCAGCAAAAATACTCCAGCAAATAGCATTATTAGAAACTTTGTCTCCAACAACAACAGGTGCTGACGCAGGGGTATCAAATATGATATTTGCCTTAGATATATCTTTTCCTTGAACATAAATTCTTATCATATTATTACTGATATTTTCAACAATTACGCCATTTGCTGCCGAAGTATTTTTGTATATTGTTGAAATATTATCTGCAGAGGTTAAACCTTTAATATCAAGAACAATTTTGTTGCTATTTTCAACCGTACGTTTAACGGAAGCTACAGCATCCGAGCGAAGGATTATGTTATAACCATTTCCAGTTCCCTCAAGTATAACCGTGTTCAAAAAATTATCAGCAGCAAATACACTTGAATATGCTGTTAATAAAATTGTAAGAATTGTCAAAAGTATTTTTTTCATCTCTCTAATTTCCCTAATCCTTTTCACATTTCAAGCATATACGCTAGATTAGCTTTAGTCATCAATCAACAGGACTGATTTTATCACCCGATGGATTGATATTAACTTGGGTAAAAGAATAAAAAGTTATTAATATATTAAGTCATGCTAGAATGTAAATAAATGTTACAAAAGAAAGACATGCTGAAATTTGACTTTTTCAAAATCCTTTATATAGATGTAAGACACGAGATGATATTAAGGAGTTGGAAATGAACGGTATTAATGCACAACAATCTAGCAATTTAAGTCAGGCTAAATCAAAACAATCGCAAGAAACAGTTGAAACAGCAGGATCTTTAGCAATGAATTCTACACCGTTATTTGCTGTTCCAGTTTACAACTACGATATGTTTATACCGACTAACCCGTTCTCATTAAATATAGATTTCAGCAGTTATTCAGCAGAAGGACAGGAAAACTTAGCAAGCAACACCGGATTCCTTCAGGGATTTGCAAACGCAATGTCAACAATTAACGGATTCAACGGAGGAGCATCCTTTGGAGGCGGAAGTTCCGTTGCTGTTGCATCTGCAGGATGCGGAGGTGGTTCCTGCTCCGTTGGAGGTGGTTTCACTTCTGTAGGTTAATAGCTGTTATTAAATAAGAGAAATAAAAGATTATGGTATAAACTGACGGATTTAAAAATCCGTCTTTTTTTGTTCAATCTGGAAAAATATTATAATTTTTATTATATACTTGAAGAATGAAGAAGTGCTTTTATGTATATATATTATTAACCAAAGACAACACGCTTTACTGTGGTTACACAGATGATGTTGAGCGTAGGTTTAAGCTCCACTGCGAAGGGAAAGGGGCAAAATATACAAGAGCTCACAAGCCTGTAAAAATTGTTTATACAAAAAAATACTTTACGAAATCCGAAGCTCAAAAAGAAGAATACAGAATTAAACATCTACCAAGAGAAGAAAAACTAAAACTTATAACATAGAGTGAGACTTTTGTAACATTTTCTTAACAAAGCAGACAAAAAATTAAAGAAAACACTAAATTTTCCGATAACCATAATAAGGAAATTAAGCAAAAGGAATTATACTATGGGAATGTCTGCTTCACAAGCAAGGTTATTATACCTTACAGCACAATTAAATAACTTATCACTAAAAGGACAAAAAGTTTCTGATGCAAAAATAAGACTTTCTATGGATACTCAAGCTATTCAAGAAAAGTATATTAATGCTCTTAATTCTACACGCTTATTTTTGAATACGAATATTTTTTCAGCTGAAGGCTCTACTAAACAAAGCGAATATATTACTCTTGAAAATTTAAAATCACAAGGATTACTTGTTTCTGATGGAAGCAAGCTTTTAGGATATACAAGCCAAAAAGTTCCAACGGGAGAAACAGATCAAATTTTAGTCGGCTGGGAAGATGATTTGACAAAACCTATCTATCCGACAAAAGTTGTAGAAGAAGAAGGTTTTCAAGCACCTTCCGCAACAGCTTCCGGGGATGCAGCAAAAATGCAGACTATTGTCGATGCAACTGGATTAGGCACCGATGATTTGGAAGTTCAATCTTATACTACAATTATCAACGGTGAAGAAGTTGAATTAAATTCAATTGTTATCAAATCACAGGAAGGCTTCGACGCCATTTACGAAACACTGTTAACTGAAGGAGCAAACGGAGTAGTTGATAACGCACTCCAACAAAATTATGTAATTAACACTGACACAATTGATATGTCTAAATATGTAAGTAACGGAATTGCTTTCTTTCAGGGTGTATTTGATGGAAACGGAACTACTATTACAGGATTATCAGGTACTCAAGGTTTGTTCAGAGATGTATACGGAACCGTTAAAAATGTAAACATTGATGGCGCCCAAATCAGTGCTGAAACTGATGCAATCGGTGGTATAGCTGGATATCTTGGAGATGGAGGTCTAATTGAAAACTGTAATGTGACAAATGTCAATATAACCTGTAATCTACAAAATAAAGAATACGCAGAAGGTTATGATTCAGAAAGAGCTGGAGTTGGCGGAGTTGTAGGTTATAATAATGGTTCCATCCGGAATACTTCGGTACAAGGAACAATTAATGTTCCGAATGCAGATGACAGTTTCGGCTATATAGGCGGATTTATCGGAGCCAACACAAACTCTGAATATGGAGATCCCGATAATGTCATAGAAAACTGTTACTCAGATGTAAATATTATATTGGGATCAGGAAAAAATTATTCAAACTCAATTAATGGATTTATAGGTGATGACACATATGAAGCAATTATTAATAACTGTATATCTCTTGGTAGTATCACAAGCAAAACTGGCGAACCTATTAACGGTACAGATCTTGCGAACTGGGGACCTGTTATTGAATCAAATGTTCACAACCTTATTGGACTTGATACAAGAAATAATAATGACGTACTTTACTGGGAAGACAGTGAAAGCCCTAGTTATGATACAGGTTCAAGAACCCAGCCGGATTCCTTAAGAGGAGAAACCGAAACTCTACCGGATGGAAGCGAAATTTATGTATGGTTAAATCCAGGTACAGAGGGCTATGATGACCAAAATCAAATTTCAGCACAAAACAACAACCTGCCGGTACTGAATCTGTCAGGATTACAGGACAGTGGGCTTGTAAAAGACGGAGAGACTGAAGTGCCTGATCCTACACAGGATCCTATAGGTTATCAGCAAAAACCAATTTATCAAGATGTGGAGGTTTACGAATATAAATTAGTTGAAGATCCTAATTTTAAAATCTCGTCTTTAGCACTTGAAGAAGGACTCAGAAGCGGAGCCTACACCCTTGTTAAAGAAAGCGATGAAGAAACTACTCAAACAATTTCTATTAATGGAGTATTTTATGAAACAATAAGCTTAAGCACCTGCTCTGTAATCACGGATGAAGCAGAAGCAGCTGCGGCACAAAAAGCAGAAGCTGAATACAACAAAGGAATGGAAGAAATTCAAGCAAAAGATAAACGTTATGAACTTGACCAGAAAAAAATAGATACACAATATAATGCATACTTACAAGAAGAAGAAAGCATTAAATCAGTACTCAATAAAAACGTAGAAAGATCATTCAAAACATTCGGGTAATTATGACAATAGATATTTCACAGGTAAATATAGATAAATATCTTGTAAATGCGAGCGAAAAAATGATACGCTCTATTGAGCTCAGCAGTGAAACTGGACCGTCATTTTTAACGGTTACAGGAGGACTGCCGGATTTACAGGGAGTAGTCTATGCAGATGATGTGTTATCAGGCACAGTTGAAAACGAGATTACAAGCCTTGAAAAACAAAACACACAGCTGACAAACATAATTAACTCAAATGCAAATAAAAGTAGTGATATTATAAACTCAAGTAGTATATTTACAGCGAAAACAATAGAGTTTATAAGCTACGAGTCAGAAACCGAAGAAAGTAATACAATCACAAACACATCAAATTCAGGCGGAGATACAGATGTTACAACATCAACTTCTTCTACCAACAGTCATATAAATGCAAAAACAAACACATCAAATTTAATTAAACAAATTCAATATAGTGACAAATATTCAACAGACATACAGAAAAAAATTCTTCAGGATGGGATTCAAATTCTTGCAGACTGGCTCGATGATTATATAAATAACTATGACGAAAGAGTTGCAGAAGGTAAAGCAAATGGAGAATCTGAAGTTAAATTATCCTTTCTACTAAGGCTAAGAAAATCAATTGAAAATTGTGATTTTCCAGTAGGATTCGGGAATGACGATTATTTCACATCTTCGTCCGGGAACGGGTCAATAGTATTAGGTGCATATAGCGCAGCATATAACACATATCAATATTTAAATCCAGAAGATCACGCAAACGATAATGTAGGTGCCCTGAATCAAACTAACAGAAGTATCATATTAAATGCCCAAGTTTTCGTAAAAAACAGAAAATATACAAGTGAATTACAGGTCCAAAAAGCAATTGAAAGAGGCGAATTTGACTATCTGTTTGAGGCAGATGTAACTCAGGCAGAAATCAATCAGGCCTATGCTGACATAGTATTAGCTTCAGATGAAGTATATTACAGCTATGCTTCAACATACTTTGCCTCAGTGCTTGCGCATGAATTGATACACTCAACACATATTACAAACGAAGCCGTTACTTATAATATGTGTGAAACATTGGAAGACGATTTCAGAGATCAGTTAATTTCGACTAACTGGTCCGCTGAAACACAGGCTGCAGTAGACACACTGTTTACCAATCTAGATTTAAACAGTTTGACATATGCAGACATATTCTTACCTATAGGAAACGGAGGGGGCGTAAGTTTCCATGACTTAACAGCGTACGACAGCGCAACAGGAGATAATGTAGTTAATCACGGACATAATGAAAATATGTCTTATGAAGACACAACATACTCTGATGGAACTATTGCATACAAAGGCTACAAAAACTTTACAACAGGCAACACTCTGGAAGACGATAGAAAAGAATTAATGAACTTTGTTGCATAAAAAGTTTTCCCCCATGATTCCGCCAAAGTCACTGAAATCTTTTATAATCTGGTTAACAGCAGGAATTTTCTCATAAAGTTCAACCGGTTCCATAGAAGCGATTGCAACAATTTTACCTATACCAGCTGCTCTTGCGGCCTCAATACCGGATACAGCATCTTCAACTACAATACATTCACCAGGAGATAATCCCAGATTTTTTGCAGCTATAAGATAGATATCAGGAGCAGGTTTTCCCTTAATAGTTCCATCTGAATATACAATTTTGTCCAAATCAAACCATTTCGCTAGATGAAAATGCTCAATATAAAAATCAACGTTATCTTTTTCAGACATAGTTGCAATTGTTCTTGGAATATTATTTTCCTTAAGATAATCCAAAAACTCTACAGCATAAGGAGCCAGAGTACATTTATCTCCTTCAGCCCTGCACATGTCACGATATAAACCTTCTTTTGCTTTTGCCAATTTCTCTACAAGCTCAGGTTCCGGTTCTTTTGATATTGCATAGGCTATAATATCTTTATTGGTTCTTCCAAACATATATTTTCTCATCTCTTCATCCGAAAAAGGAGTTCCTCTCAACTGTTTTGAAAATTCTCTCCAAGTTTCAAGATGTTTTTCAGAGTCAAAAAATAAAGTTCCGTTAAAATCAAAAATGATGCCTCTATATTTATCCATAGTCTACTTTTCCTCAATCAATTTATTATAATTATCCAAATATAACTGAGCATCTTTCTGTTTATTAAGCATTTTATATACGTAAGCCAGATTATAATAAAAATCCGGTTCGGTAGGCTTAAAATAAATTGCATCAAGAAAAGCATTTTTAGCCTTTCTAAGTTCTCCAATTTTTATATAAGCACATCCCATATTATAATATGCATAGGCAAAATCGTTTTTTGTCTTAAGAACCGCCTTATATTTATCAATAGCCATATTAGGTCTGCCGTTAGCTAGATATAAATTTGCAAGATTATACCCTGCCTTATAATTTTTTGGATCAGCATTTAAAGCATGATCATACATAAATTCGGCATCACCGTTTTTACCCATATCTTGCATAATATTTCCCAATATAAGCCACTGATGAGAAGTTCGTTCCTCCTGCGGAATACTAAGAATAAGGTTGAAAGCTTCATCAATTTTGTTTGCCGCATATAAAGAATTAATATTAATGTCTATATCACTCTCATCTGCGCCAAAAGCAGGAAGGAAAAAGTACATAATTAAAGCTGTCAAAATACATAATTTCTTCATAACAAAATTATAAAATAAATACTATAAAATTCCAATCAAAAAATTTGACTTTTAGAAAAAAGGAATAATAATGTTGCTGATGTCTCTTTTACTGGTTAAACTCCGCTTCTCCTCCTTGAGGCGGAGTTTCTTTTTTAATCAAAAAAAAAGGTTGAAAAAGCAATTTCAACCATACACACACAATTTTAATATCTATTACACACTTATCTGAGAAATCTATGATTGTTTGGCTCCTAATGCAGGAGCAGCAATTGCTCCGCCTATACCACCCGCTATAGCCGCCCATAGCGGTCTTGATTTAAATAAAGGAGCAATCCATTTAATTTTTGAGAGCAAAGCCAGTCCAACTGCACCTAATGTTGCACCACCAAGCATGTTACCTGTTTTCTTTAAGTTATTTTCTTTTCTTCCTACAGGCTGCCCAGTAATTGCTGAGATGTTTTCCTCTGCAGTAATCCCGTCAACGATAAATCCTGCAGTTATTGCCTGTAAAAAGCCTTGCTTAAAAGAACCGTTTGCATGTTCCCTAATATCTTCAAGCAAACCTTTTCCACCATTATTTGATTTATATAAAGACATAGCTCTTGTCGTAACCTGTTCTTCTGTCGGTTCAGAACCTGCAGCTGCATAAGCATGTCTTACACTTTCTTTCAAATCTTCAAATGCATCAAGTATCTGTTCTTGTTCATTTTCAATAATTTTACCGTGTAATAATTCAACTTTTTCATGAATTTCTTCCATTGGAGAATTTATTTCCAATTCATTAGAACGCCATCTTTGAGTTTGTCGAAGTTGGTTGTCAAACATATAATCCTGACTTTTCTGCATATTTTTATAATACTGATCATAATCAAATGTCCCAGTAAAATTAGGGAAAATGCTTCCATTCATACTCATCATATCAGCGTTTAATGAAGAATAATTATCCATTAAAGAAACCTGATTTTGATAACTGTTTAAAAAAGGAGCCATCATTAAATCATTATTCATCATATACGGATTCATTCCATAACCGCCATACATCATTAAAGGATCCATTTCCCTAACCTCCAATTGAGTTTATAACCTACCTTACTTATATAAAAACTTTGCAGGATTAAAAATTGCATTAATCGAAATTATTGTTAACAAAAGTTAACATTTTACAATTGCCAAAAGAACTAAAAAGTAGTACAATAAGCAACAGGAGATAAGTTGTGGCCAAAATAATTTTTAGAAGACTTCTCACATTTTTATTAGTTGTAGCGTTTATTGCATCTATATTTGTTTACCCTGACTGGTATAAAACACAGGTAAATAAAGTGCGCGGGATGTACTTTGTCGCACAGGGAGATAAAGCGTTAAGAAAACAAAATTTTCAAAAAGCAATAGAAAATTACCAAAAAGGCCTGCAGCTATTTCCCGGACACTACGGCGCGTGGTTTAACTTAGGAAATATATACGTAGCATACGAGGATTATTATTCCGCAATTGATGCTTACGAAACAGCAATAAAATATAATCCACATTATGTTCTTGCTAGAATGAATTACGGAATAATTTCTGCAGAGAAACTCGGCAATTTTGATGAAGCAATTAAACAATATGACGAGATAATCGGAATAAAAAGAAAACTTGTATATATACCATTCGTGTTCAACAATTTAAGAAGTTATAAAACAAATATCGGATTGGCATACTATAATAAAGGAGTTGCATATCGCCAAAAATCAACTTATCTCGATGAAGACTGGGAATTTCATCAGCAATATTTAGAAGAAGCAATAAAAGCCTATGAAGAAGCATCTAAAATTTTAAAAAAAGATTACGATACACTTTACAATCTGGCACTTGCCTACCATTTGAATAATGATTACAATAGGGCAGGCTTAACTTACTGTAAAGCAATAGAAGCAGCTCCGATGAATTATGAAGCTCACTACAATCTAGCAATTTTACTAAATCATTTAAAATATTATAAAGAAGCATTAAGTGAAATGCACAAGGCAACAACGTTACTCTCAAGCAATGACGGACAGTCAAACAGACAAAGATATGTGTTTGATGTCATGAATGATGTTACGAGAATGATACTACAGGAAGAAGATGGAATGAAGTTCTTAATGGAGAAATTTGAGCAGGGACCATCGGCACAAATTGAATTAACCTATGTTAATGGAAAACTTGTGGCTTCAGATGACTTAGACAAAGCAATGATTAAAAATTTTCAAACTTGTTCATCAAAACACATCTTTCTTGAAGAAGAGGACTAACCTTTAACGGCGCCTTCATTTTCTCCTGAAATAAAATATCTCTGCATCGCAAGAAAAAATATTAAAATGGGTATTGTCGAAAGGATGGACCCCGCAGCAATAAATCTCCAGTTAGAACTGAACATCCCCTGCAAATTGTTAACCCCTACAGGAAGAGTATACATACTTTCCTTAGTAAGTACAATACTAGGCCACAAAAATTCTCCCCATGAACCAATAAATGTAAATATTGCAAGAACTGCAAGAGACGGCTTAACCATAGGAATGAGCACTTTCCAGAATAGCTGCCATACAGAACACCCATCGATAATTGCTGCCTCCTCCATTTCTTTAGGAATTCCAAGAAAAGCCTGTCTCATAAGAAAAATTCCGAACGCACTCACCGCAAACGGCATAATAAGCCCGATAAATCCAGCAGTATTACTTACGCTATCTACAAGATGCAATTTTAAAGTTACAAGATAAACTGGAAGCATAATTACCTGAAATGGAATCATAATCGTAGAAAGGATAGAAAAAAAAGCAAATTTTTTCCCCTTAAACTCCATTCTTGCAAGCGGATATCCTGCCATTGAGGAAAGTATAAGATTTAACAATACAGTTCCACCAGCCACAATCATGCTATTTATAAAATATCCTATAAAATCAACCTTATGCCATACACCTACATAATTTGCCCAAGTAAAATTCTGCGGTATAATAGTCGGCGGATATGCAAAAATATTTTCGCTATTTCCTTTTAATGAAGTGGATATCAGCCATATAAATGGGAAAATAGAAAGAATAGATACCGAAAGTAATATCAAATGTATAGAAAATTTTTCAAAAATACGTTTCATAACTGATACTTATTCCTTTCAAAACAGAAAATATTGATCAACGAAAAAGCCATTACTATAATCAAAAGCACTACAGACATAGCTGATGCATAACCTAAATCCAGATTTTCAAAGGCTCTTTCATAAATGTAATACACTATTGTCTTACTGGAATTTAAAGGTCCGCCTTTTGTCATAACATAAATCTCCGCAAAAACCTTCATCGCAGAAATTGCACTAATAGTAGTTACCAGTGCAATAGTAGGCATGATATGAGGGATAGTTACGGTAAGATGTTTTGTAAAAAAATTGGCCCCATCAATATCACAGGCCTCATATAACTCTTTGGGAACACTCATTAACGCTGCAAGATAAATTATCATATAATATCCGATTCCCTTCCAAATAGTTACGATAATTACCGAATACAAAGCCCAATCTGGATCAGTCAGCCAGCCAATTGGCTTCATTCCACAAAGTGTAACAATATAATTTAAAATTCCCTGATCCGCATAAAGCCATTTAAAAGCAATTGCAGCAACAACAATTGAGACAATTACAGGAAGATAAATCAATATTTTATATAAAGTTACACCACGTATTTTCTGATTAATTAATATAGCAACAAAAAGCGGAAATATCGCCAACACAGGTACAGCCACAAAAAGATATAAAAAAGTATTCCACAAAACTTTATAAAACAAAGAACTATGAAAGAGTTTTATATAATTTGCAAAACCAACAACAGCCGGATTATAAATACTTGATGAATAATCAAAAAAACTTAAGTATACAGTCTGAAAAAACGGTATAAAAAAGAAAATCAAAAGTACAAGCCCCGCAGGAAGTAAAAATAAATATGGAACATATTTCCCGTAATATTTAAACATATAATTATATTAACGAAAAACAAAAATATGTGCAAATTATTAATTAAAACAAATTTTGCTGTGCAGTATAATTTTTATATCCCATATGCTCATAAGCAGATTGCGTGACTTTTCTTCCTCGCGGAGTTCTCTGTAACAAGCCTGCCTGCAGAAGATAAGGTTCACAAACATCTTCTAAAGTCCTCACATCCTCACCTAAAGCCGCAGAAAGAGTTTCAATACCGACAGGCCCACCGTTGTATTTTTCAATAATAAGCTTTAGTAAACTTCTGTCTGTTGTATCCAGACCGCATTTATCAATTTTTAAAGTATCCAGAGCATCATTTGCTACTGATTTTATAATCTTACCATCAGCCTTTACGAGCGCAAAATCCGCGACACGCTTAACAAGCCTGTTTGCAATACGTGGAGTTCCACGAGAACGACTTGCAATAGCATAAGCTCCGCCCTCATCAATATCAATATTTAAAATTCCTGCAGTTCGTATAACAACTTTGGACAATTCTTCATCTGTATAAAATTCAAGTCTGTGAATTATCCCGAATCTATCGCGAAGCGGACCTGATAATGCTCCAGCTTTTGTCGTAGCACCAATAAGCGTAAATTTAGGAAGAGGGATCCTTAATGTTTTCACAGTTTGAGCTTTTCCAGTTGTCATATCAAGAAAAAAATCTTCCATTGCAGGATATAAAATTTCCTCAGCAACTTTATTTAATCTGTGAATTTCGTCAATAAATAAAATTTCACCACCCTTTAAGGACATTAAAATTCCAATAATATCCCTCGGACGTTCCAATGCAGGGGCTGAGGTAATTTTTATTTCAACCCCCATTTGCTCTGCAATAACCCCTGCAAGTGTAGTTTTTCCGAGTCCCGGGGGGCCATAAAACAATAAATGATCAAGAGGTTGTTCGCGTTTTTTCGCAGCGGCAATTGTAATTTTTAAAGTTTCTTTTAAGGCTGACTGGCCAATATAAGAATCAAAATTTTTCGGGCGTATACAGTTTTCAAAATTTCTGTCACACTCAATTGTCTCCGCTTTAATAACCGGATTTTTTGCATTTATATCAACTTTCTTAAAGTTTGTATTATCGTCAGAAATTATACTCATATTTTTATTTTCATGTTATCATATAAAAAAAAATAGGGAAAATTATTAAGTTTAGATAACAGAATGGAGAGACGATGAAAGTATCAGAACGTTTAGAAAAAATTCCACCGTATTTATTTGCGGAAATCGACAGAAAAATTGATGAGGCAAAAGCAAAAGGCATAGATATTATTAGTCTCGGAATAGGGGATCCCGACACACCTACCTTACAGCCTGTGGTAGATGAAATGCACAAAGCCATTGATAATTCTAAAAACCATGATTATCCGCCGTATAACGGAACAGCACAATTCAGAAACGGGGCAAAAGAGTGGATGAAAAAACGTTTCGGTGTAGAGTTAAATGCTGATACGGAAATTCTGGCAAATATCGGCTCTAAAGAAGCAATTGCTCATGTTTTCTTTGCTTATGTAGATAAAGGGGATTACACTCTTGTACCTGATCCTGGATATCCTGTATATAAAAATGCAACAATTTTTGCAGGAGGAACTCCTTATGCTATGCCACTTTTAGAAAGTAACGGCTACCTTCCTGATTTAGATAAAATACCTGAAGATATTGCTAAAAAATCAAAAATAATGTTTTTGAATTATCCTAACAACCCTACAGGTGCTATCGCAGATTTGGAATTTTATAAAAAGGCTGTTGATTTCTGTAAGAAATATGATATTCTGTTATGCTCCGATATGGCATATTCAGAAATGACTTATGACGGGTATAAAGCACCGTCGGTTCTTGAAGTTGAAGGAGCTAAAGACGTCGCGATTGAATTTTATTCTCACTCAAAATCTTATAATATGACAGGCTGGCGTGTAGGATTTGTTTGTGGGAATGCAACTGCAATTAAGGCTCTCGGAACAATTAAGAACAATATCGACAGCGGGACATTTAAAGCAATTCAGCAAGCTGCAACGGCAGCGTTTACGATAGATCAATCTTATATTGATAAATTAAACAAGATGTATCAGGAACGCCGAGACGCAATGGAAGAAGGCCTAAGAGAACTCGGTTGGGACATTAAACCGACTAAAGCAACATTCTACATCTGGATCCCAACACCTGCCGGTATGACAAGTGAAGAATTCGCAACTCTTATGCTTGAAAAAGCACATGTTGTTGTACCGCCTGGCATTGGATACGGCAAATGCGGCGAAGGCTATATTAGAATCGCACTCACAAAAGATGTTGAAACAATAAAAAAAGCTCTGCAGAGAATGAAAGACGCAGGCATAAGATACAAATAATCACAATAACGGGAGAAATACTCCCGTTATATTACTAAGTGTTAAGTTCTGTCAAAAAACTTGTAAATATGGTATAGTTCAAGTATGGAATGTCCTAAATGCGGTTATGAAATCGATGAAAAAACAACCGTCTGTCCCAATTGTAAAAAGGTGCTTAAGGTTGTTTGTCCGGTTTGTAAAACAATTAATAAAACAAATACATGCAAAAAATGCGGTTATGTTATATTAACGAAATGTAACAGGTGCGGAAAAATTAACCTCACCCAAAACGGCAAATGTAAAAAATGCGGTTTGGATCTTGAACAAAGTGTTATTCTCAATGAATCAAACACTGATGATTTTGCGTGCCTTGTTATAACATTCCCTAATATGGATGAAATGCGTGCACTTTTAGGAAATGCAAGACTATTAAACAAATTTAAGGATAACTTGGATAAAATTATTGATTCTGCGGCAAAAGAGGTTCGAGCTAGACGACAGATTATAAATAAAAATTATGTTATAAGGTTCAACAAAGAATATACATTTAATTCCTCCGCAAATTACGCAATTAAAACTGCAATAAAAATTCTGACAGAAGTTACAAAGATGAATTATCGACTCACAAACCGCAAAAACACAACAACTCGCTGTAATATGATGCTAATGAAGCGAAATATTAAAGATAATCCTTATGACTTTGAAACGGGTTTTAATGTAAATCTAATAAATTATGCAGAAGACAAACGTTCGAAAGCAATGAAAGCATTTCAACTCCTAGCTGATAGTTATATAGAAAAAGCACTTGGTCAGACATATAAGTTTGATCAGCTCAGCTCTATTATAGTTAACGGAGAAATGGTCTCTCTATATGATGTTGAAATCTCAAAAGCAATAAATATTAACTATGAAGAGCTGGCAGAAAAAGAAGAAGAAGCACAAATCCCTAATTTTGTACAAAATATGCTTATTGAACAGGATAAACTTGATGGAGAAGCTTTAAGTAAACTTGAAAAACCTGTTGATCCTGATGCTATTTATGATATTGAAACAATAAACTTCAGCGAAATCAAATGTGAATTTATTAGAATTGAAAATATTGATATATTTTATCACCTTGCGAGTAAACTTCAGTCAGTACCGAAAGGAATTCTTGCAATTAGGACAGATCCATTGTATGTTCCTTATTCGATAAAAGTACTATCAGCAATTACTGATTTAGGGATATACAAAAATATCATAACAGTAACATGTTATGATGAAATGAAATATTCTCCGTATTCCTTCTTTAGAGATCTTGTTTCTGCTATTTTTGAGTATACCGTATCACAAAAACTTTTTGATCAAAATGATTTTTCCATGTTTAACTCAATAGATACAAAAGGGATGATTAAAGATCTTGTTACACTAAAACAGCGTGATATTGAAAATCCACAGGATACAAGATATACTTATTTTGATATTTTCTTAACTTTATTACAAGCAATCCCAAATACCATAATATTTATTGAAAACTTTGATAAAATCGACAAGAGTTCATATGACGTATTAAAATATTTGTTTGAATCTTTTGAAGAACTGGATATCAGCTATATCCTTCTTTACGGGAAAGAGTTTAATTTGCATAGAGATATGCATTTCCTTGTAACCAAACCTTACTATACTGAAATCACCCTTAAACCGACAGCATTTGAAAAAATGGTTGAAGAAAACAAGGATTACTACAGGAACATTATTGATAGTTTTTATTTCCAACGTATTGCTAAATATTCGTTTGGAAGTATTCTTTTCCTTGATATAGCCATTCAATACCTGATAGAAAGCGGCGTTTTTGAAGATAACGGACAGACTATACAACTTGTAAACCCTAAAACAATAATTATCCCATCAAGCTTAACTAAACTAATAAAAAGGCGGTTAAATCTGCTTCAAGATTATCCTGACGCAATAAAATTTTTAGCAACTGCCGTTCTGCTTGGAACTCGTATTGATCAAAACACTATAAGAAGTTTAGGATACAGTAATATTAATGTAATTTTAGACAAATTAAATGAGATGGGGTATATATACTTCTATAATAACTGTATGTATTTTGCAAATTATACATTATTAAGAGAAAATTTACTTTTAACCCTTGATTCAACAGTACTAAAAAGCATTGCAGATGATTTATTTGATAAGGTATTCAGCGAAAGTATGGCTTGTCCGGAAAAAGCTTACTTATACGGATTAATAAAAGATTACAGGGCAGAATTCCTTGAATGGGAAAAACTTGCAAAAATAAATTTATCACTTGGGGATTTTAATTCTTACCTGAATTGTGCCGATAAAATTATTTCTATCTTAGAAATGAATAAGGATGAAGAGGCTCAAGAAGATATCGATAAATACAAACTTGAATTATATGAAAATATAGCAAATAACATGTTTGATTATGTTCCAGAAGATACTTTTGCACTAGCAGAAAAAACTCTACAAAATCTTGAAAACGTAACAGATAAAGATAAGATTATAAATCTCTGTAATAAACTTATTCAAGGTTGTTTACAGACTGGGAAATATACTCATGCTCTGGAGTTAACTCATAAAGTACTCTCACTACTTCCAAATTCATCAATAGATCCAGCGACAACCAACTTTAATAAATATTTCTTCCTTATGACCATTGTCCATGTTGAAATTTTATTTAATATTGGGGCGTGGGAAGACTGTCTTGATATTGGATACAGTGTTTTAAATGTTATTAATCAGGGAAATCTTGAATTTATGAAACCTGATTACCTAACCATTGAACAGTTTGAGAGTATAATAATGGATACCATTGCCTATGTCGCTCTTGCAAATGTACTACAACTAAAAGGTAATGTTCAGGAATTTTTGAATATTATACGTTCTGATTTTATTAATGTTCCCCACCAATATGATATATTTATAGCCCTACAGGATTTGTTGTTCGGTAAGATACCGCAATATGACGAAACAATGATTGATAACAAGTTCAGTGGTATTATATATCATATTATAGAGGCATTCACACGCTGCAGACATGATTACAAAATTTTTGCGGAAGAAATTTATGAGGCAAAATTAATTGCAAAGCAATATCATCTTTTCCAAATTGAGTTATTCATTGACCTAATGATTGCATATGCATATTTAAAATTATGCTCATTCAGGAAGGCTTCTGCAATAATTTACCAGATAATTAAAACGGCAAATGAAAGCGGTCTTTCTAACTTATTATATGCTGCATGGTTCATTATGAGTGATCTATACATGGCAGAAGGCAAGTATATCGTAACCTATGGGATATTGAATAACGCCCTTATCCAGCTAGAAAAAAGTGATAATGCAAATGAATATTTAATGCTTCTGTTTAAATATAATATGTATAAAGTATTGAGATTTAGGGGAGATGAACAAAATTCTAAAATTTGCCTTGCACAGGCAAATTATATTGCTCAAAAATACGGAATACAATTTGAGTTTGACGTAAATCCTGAACACTTCGTTCCGCTTGCAGATCCAGATGATGAAAATATTCTGGAAAACTCAAATGGATTTAAAACCGGTACAATTGATGAATTACCTGAAATAAATGAAGAGGAACAACAGGATAATATAGAAACAGAAAATCTTCGAACAGAAGATGAAGTAAAAGAAGAAACTGAAACTATAGAGGGAGAATAAATAATGAAAGTTCTTTTTGCAGCTGCAGAAGTAGCCCCGTTTTCAAAAGCCGGAGGGCTTGCCGATGTTGTGGGGAGTTTACCAAAATATTTGGAGAAAGATGCACAAATTGCAATTTTTACACCAATGCACGGTTGTATAGATGTTAACAAATACGGGATAAAAGAACTTGAAAATTCAGAATTATGGCTAATGTTCGGGAATCAGGGGCATAAATTTCGTCTATTCATGTGTAAACTACCAGGAACCAATATAAACGTTTTTTTTGTTCATAACGACTGGTATTTTACCTGCTTTAAAGAAGTATATCCAAAATGGCTTGATACACGTTACGAACATGAAAGATACGTTGCATTTTCACTTGCGGTAATGGAGTATGCAAAACTTTTAAACTTCAGAGCAGATATTATTCATGCTAACGACTGGCATACAGCGATGATTCCAATTTATTTGAGAAGTAATTATAAATTTGACGAATACTGGAGCAAAACCAAAACAGTATTTGAAATTCATAACCTTGCATATCAGGGAGTATGGTTTGAAGATATTCTTGATTTTGCAAATATGAGAAAAGATATTGTCTATAATGAATGGTGTGTAGAACATTACGGCAGGGTTAACTGGATGAAGGGTGCAATAAACTATTCAGACAGAGTTGTAGCGGTGTCTCCAACTTATGCAAGAGAAATTTTAACAGGAGAATATGGAGAAGGAATGGATTATACACTAAGAGGAGCTACACCGAAATTAAGAGGGATCCTGAATGGTATCGATTACGAGGTGTTTAATCCTAAAAAAGATAAAACTTTAGTAAAAAATTATGACGTTAAAACTATTAAAAATAAAGAAGCAAACAAAAAAGCTGTCTGCGAAAAATTTGGATTAACATATAATCCAGAGCGGCCACTTATTGCCTGCATTTCACGTCTTGTTTCTCAAAAAGGATTTGATTTAATAAGAGATGCACAAAACGCAATGATGAATACAAGTGCGGATTATGTATTTTTAGGAAGCGGAAATAAGGATTACGAAAATCTATTAATATGGCTGTCAAATAATACCCCAAATATCAGAGCATACATAGGATATAATGCTGAACTTGCCAATCTAATATATGCCGGTAGTGACTTTTACCTTATGCCGTCAAAATTTGAACCTTGTGGCTTGAGCCAACTCATTGCTATGAGATATGGTTCTCTGCCTATTGTTAGAGCAACTGGAGGATTAGAGGATACTATAACAGGGTATCCGCTTAATGACAGTACCGGATTTAAATTCTGGACTTACAACGGATTTGATATGATGCAAGCAGTAAATTGTGCTTTAGAAGTATACAAAGATAAATATACTTTCAATGCAATGCGAGAAACTGCAATGAAGACAGATTTTTCTTGGAAAAAGAGTACAGAAGAATACTTGAAAATGTATAAAGAATTAGTCGGATAAGATGAAAAAAGTTATTGGATTTCTTATTTGTATAATACTTAGCTTAGGAATTCTGGCACTGTCACTTATTACAGAAACAATAAGCTGCGATCAAAATTCAAATCTGTGTGTCTTTCAATCAAAAATCAGGTATTTAAACATTGAATTGAATAAAGAAATTTTTCCTGTCCAAAATTTAAATTCTACACGCTGTATACGAGAATATCAGCCATCAAGACGGGGGAAAAAAAGTTATTATATATTAAAAACAGACCTTAACGATCGTACATATAATATTATGAGTTATAGTAAATTAAAAACTTGCAGACAGGATGTCAGTTACATAAAAACTTCTTTAAAATCAGGAAATGGTTTATACTTAAATACTCCACCAGGATTTTTAAACATATTGGGAATAATATTTTCAATAGTAACAGCCATTATAGGAATAATAATAATAAAAGAAACACCTCCACAAGAAGATGAATTTAAAGAAGATTAAATTACTCCGCACAAATATCATGACGATATTTTATCCCGTCAAAGTAAATCTCATTAATGTTATCATACAAAAGTTCTCGTGCTCTTGAAAGAGTTGATGCAGTCTGAGTCAGGACAAGAGTCCGTCCTTTGTTTGTAAGATATTCAAAATAATTATTTTTTGTCGTTGCAAAATGACTGACATCAGTAGAATCATCCACAAGTTCCAATCCAGTAATTATAGCCCCTTCTTTCCTAGAAAGAAGCACACCGGACACGATACTTAAATTCTTTACAGGAAGGAACGCAAAATCATAATCATCTGCAAAAGACCCAACCGCGCAAGCCTCAAATACAGAATATAAATCCGTATCAATAAAATTTAAAACAGCCTGAGCATCATGCTCTTTTAGAAACGGTGTAAAGCCTGTTACCACATATTTCTGATCACTTCCTAAAACACACTCAACACCTAAAATTCCAAGATAAGGCTTCCCTTGTTTTTCAAGATTTGTAAGCAATGGAGAAACCACATTAGTCATAATATCAGATTCAATATTTGTTGAAATTCTGTAATCAGGAAGGAATCCGCCCATTCCAGCAGTAAAAAGGCCGGCATTTCCATCTTCAAGAAATTTATAATCCGCAACAGCTGCAATCGGAAGAGCATGGTAGCCGTCCGTTATTATATAAAACGTAAATGTATGTCCATATGCATAATCCTCAATAATAACTCTAGACTCGCTGGACTGAAAGACATCTTCTATACACATTTTAGCAAGATTGATATTAACGCAAACCGAACGTATTGAATTTTCACTATCAAAATCTGTTGTAATTAATTGAGGTTCTTTTAAATTTTTAAGATAATCAAGAGCTAGTTGTTGTTTTTCAAAAATTCCGAATTTTGGAGTAGGAATATGCAGCTTATACATAAACTTTTTGGCAATACCTCTTGATAATGAAAAATTAGCACTTTCTGCAGTTGGGGCAAAGATTAACTGGGAATTTGCAAGAAAAAACGAAGCAATATCGGCCTTTATTGCTTTTGCAGAAGAAGCAATTGTCAAATCAATTTCTTCCTTAATGGCAAATTCTACCAGCTCCTGAACTGCATCTTCCCTAATATCAACTCTCTGTGCAAAGTCAGCTGAAGCAATATTTCCAGGTGCAATATAAACTTGTGCAATATTACTACTACGTGATAACACCTTGGCAAGAGCATATTCTTTTGCAGATGTTCCGACTATTAAAACCTTCTTTTTATTCATAAGATAATACTAGCATATTTATCCAACATACGCAAGATAAGGAAGTTTTAAATATTATAAGTAAATTGCAGGAAATTAGCCATAAGATTTTCATTCCAAACCTGAACATCTTCAGGAACAGAAAGCACGGTAGGAGTAAAATTCCAGATATATTTAATATTAGCTTGCACAAGATAATCCGCTGTTATTTGAGCAAACTGTCTCGGCACAGTTAAAATTGCAATATCGGCCCCCATTTTTCTTGCAAGATTCGGAAGCTTTGCAATATCCAGAATCATTTTATTATTAACCATTCCACCAATTTTTTTCTTATCGTTATCGAAAAGCATAAGGATATTCAAACCATAATTTTGGAAATTATCATACTTTGCAAGAGCCAAACCAAGATTTCCAGCTCCAACAATAAACGCTTTCTTATTTTTTTCAAAACCAAGTGTCTGCTCAATAGAAGTTTTTAACTCACGCACAATATATCCGACATTACTTTTTCCTGAATTATTAAGTATACTTATATCTTTTCGGACCTGAGAATCATCAATTTTCAATAAAACAGCAAGCTGTTTACTAGAGATAACATCAATATTTTGTGCTAAATAATCTGTCAAAATACAATGATAAAGTGTTAATCTGTTAATAACTTTCCCGGAAATCTTCTTATCCATACAATCCCCCGCTATTTTTGCCTTTTGAATCCTCAGGATGATTTGAATTTGAGAGTTTTATCTCATAAAATTCATTTTTATCAATATTCACACCCATACTATCAGTATTAAGTTTAAACTTCTTTTTTTTATTTTTCAAAATATTATCGATAAAACTTTTCATAAGATAATGATAACATAGAAAAATATAACATAATATAAACATTTCTTAAAATGCTACTTGAAATTATAACTTGTTTATAATACGATTATAAAGTGCGTCGGTGATTTTTTGTGGATAAGCCGATTAGGAATTTAAATAGTATTAATTAAAATTATAAAGGAACAGGAAAATGAACCCTATTATTGACGAATTAGAAAAACCTTATATGGAAAAAGAAGTGCCGGATGTAAATCCTGGTGACACAGTCAGAGTTTTCGTAAGAATTGTTGAAGGTAATAAAGAAAGAACTCAGGCTTTCGAAGGTACTATTATCAAAAAACACGGTGCAGGTATTAACAAGACAATCACCGTAAGAAAAGTATTCCAAGGTGTTGGTGTTGAACGTGTATTCTTACTTCACTCACCTAGAATTGAAAAAATTAATATCATCAGACGTGGTGATGTTAAACGTGCTAAATTATACTACTTGAGAGAACGTTCAGGTAAAGCTACTCGTATCAAGGAAAAAATTGAAAAAAGATAAGACACATATTCACTGGTATCCGGGGCATATTGCCAAAGCAGAAAGAAAGCTAAAAGAACAACTTTCTCTTGTGGATGCTGTAATAGAAGTTATTGATGCGAGACTGCCTTTTTCAAGCAGTTACGAAAATATTACGGGGCTTTTAGGACAAAAGCCCCGCTTAATTTTGCTCAACAAGTCAGATTTAACGGATAAAAATGAATTAAGCAAATGGGTAAAAATCTTAGAAGAAAAACACAACTGTCCTGTTCTTTTATCTGATGCAAAAAATTCTAAAGATTTAAATCACATTATAAAAAAGGCTGTTGAACTTTCTGAACCGAGAATTCAAGCTATTATGCAAAAAGGTCTTTTACGGCGTCCTGCACGTGTTATGGTTGTTGGAATGCCGAATGTCGGAAAGTCCAGTATAATTAACAAACTCACTAAATCTTCAAAAACAAAAATAGGTGCAAAAGCTGGGGTTACACGTCAACAACAATGGGTTAGAATTAACCCACAGCTTGATTTACTTGATACACCTGGAATTATTCCGATGAGGCAGGATAATCAGTCCGCAGCACATAAACTTGCTTTTGTAAATTCTGTTTCAGAAAATGCCTATTCAAATGAACTTGTTGCCAAAGAACTTATTGAACTTCTTAAGGTAAAATACCCTATAGAACTTCGCAAATACTACAATCTAGAAGAAGAAGTTACACTTGAAAATATTGCACTTGCAAGAAACTGGATTATTTCAGGCGGACAAGCTGATATCGAAAGAACTTCAGTGTATTTACTAAGAGATTTTAGAGAGGGCAAAATCGGAAAATTTATTTTGGATTAAGAGGTAAACATTGGATATTGAGCGAGAAAAATTAAATAGAAAAATATCTAAAAAACTAAATACCGACTTAACTGTTGATTCTCATATAATACAGCTATTCACATTCGACTATAACCAGAAAAGAACCGTAATTGGAACAGACGAAGCGGGAAGGGGGCCAGCAGCAGGGGGAGTATTTGCAAGTGCAGTTTGCTTTCACCAGCGAAGCAAAAAACTTGTTGAAGATTTATCTGCCTTAAACGACAGCAAACAACTTTCAAAGAAAAAAAGGGAGCATCTCTATGAGATTATAAAAAAAGAAACAATCAATTCAACAGTTTGTATTGAAGTAGACGAAATAGAAGAAATAAATATATTAAATGCCTCTTTAAAAGCAATGAAAACAGCATGTGAAAATGTTATATCACAAATTCAATATGATAAACTTATGGTTTTAGTAGATGGGAATAAGATGATAAAAGATTTTCCTTACCCTCAAAAATACGTAATAAAAGGGGACAGTCGTTCGGCCTCAATTGCAGCGGCAAGTATTTTAGCGAAAGTGACACGAGATAGATACATGCAAGAGCTTGATAAAAAATATCCCGAATACGGTTGGGCACATAATGCAGGATACCTTACAAAAGAACATATAGAGTCCATAGATAAATACGGATTAACCGAATTTCATCGCCCATCTTTTTTAAAAAAGCACTTTGAAGCACAAAAGCAACTCTCATTATTTTAACAAAAATTAACAAATTTCAAAGTTTTTGTCTGAATATACCGATAATAAATTGGTAAGAAAATGTGTGTGGAGAATAATGCATGAGTTTTAACATTGATAAAATTAATTCCAAAGAAATAAAGCATATACAAAGCACAAAAGATAAAGAAGAAAAGTTTAACGGCTATATCGTGAAATCAGGTGAAACCATATATTCACTTCAAAAAGCTTTTAATTTCAAGAATGAGAGGGAATTTAGAGAATATGTAAAAATGAGTGGCACACAGGTTCTACAGAAAGGAGCCGTGCTAAAAGTTCCAACAGCAAAACTGGAAACAACAATTGCAGCTCTTGCAAAAAAGTATAATATGGAATTAGAAGATCTGTTAAAACTTAATCCGCAGATCAAAGATCCAACAAAACTAAAAAAAGGAACATTAATAAATGTTCCAAAGCGTCCGTTTGAAAAGCCAGAAACAATAGTGCCAACAATAGAGAGCATTAATGATAACAACGAAGAGAAGCCACTAGTTGACGATATGAAGTTCGTTGAAAAAGAGGAAGAAGTTATTGAGTTGGTAAATCCGAAAAAAATAGCTTCAGCACTTGAAGATGCAGCATCAGACTGGGGTGCTATAAATGGTAAAGATTTCAAAAATGCATTCAAACTCATAAATAAAGAAAATATTATAGAAGTAATCAAGGAATACGATAAGATTTCACCTAAGGAATCACTTATTAATATGATTACATCCGAAATTACAAACGGCAAACAAATAAGAAAGGATGCCGTCATGAAAGTTTACGACACACTTGCAGAACGTGTCGGAGGAAGAATTGCAACACCAGCAAAACGTCAAGAATTTTTAAAAGAGTTAAATGAAGAATTCGATTCATGGGGGATGGTATCAACAAAAAAAATGGATAAAATGATCCAGAAAATGATTAAAGAATACAGTGAACCCAAAAGCAATACACCCATAACTTTTAAGGGTAAAAAAACAAAATTTACAGTATCAAGTTTGCATGAAGACTGGCAAAGAACAGCCAAAGAATGGAACCGCACAAAAACTCGCCCTATGCCTAAAATAGACAAAGACGGAAATATAATTGCAGACGTTAAAATAATTGAACCAACAGACGATGGTCCTCTAAGCGGAAAAACTATCATTGTTAACCCCGGACATGGCGGTGCAATTTGCAATCCAAATAGTTCAGTTCCACTTGCATTTGATCCTGGAACAAGCAACGCACAAATGAAAGGCAATATTGAATCAAGATCAAAAGCAATCGGCAACAACGGCAAAATAGTTGAAGAGTGGGAAATAAACGAACAATTAGCAGATGAACTCACAGAAAGACTCACCTCCGAAGGCGCCAAAGTTATTTACGTTTCCGGATCAGTATATGTTGCCCCAAAAGCAATTGCAAAATACAGAGACAATGCGGAAATGGTAATAAGTCTTCACTGCAATTCAGGAGGCGACGAACAAGGAATTTTCATAATCGGTACAGATACCAAACGAGGTAAAAAGAGATTTGAAGATACAGAGGACAGTGAACTAGCCGAGACTATCGCAGGTAATCTAAACTCACAAAAAGAATTTAAAGGTATAACGGATACAAGAACACAAGGGCTTGCAGTACTAAGAGATACTAATTCCGTAGCATACGCAGGACCGGATGTTCTTATAGAAGCAGGGAACTTGAAAAACGAAAAAGATGTAAAAAATCTAACTTCAAAAAGTTTCAGAGAAAAATTCATTAATACAATAAATAATAGTATTCAAGAATACATTGATACTAAATATAAAATGAGTGAGATATCTTCACTTGATGATGTGGCCGAATTTACAGGTCTAAGCGAAGACTACATCAGACACATAAAAAAGAGTGAAGACTCAGCCGAATTAGGAGAAGATGAATTTCACACAACACCATATCATGATAAAAATGGACATCTTACAATTGGAATAGGTCATAGAATTTGGCCGAATGAAGAAAAAAAATATTTAAACGGCGACCCACTTACAAATGAAGAAGTTTGTCAACTTCTTGCAAAGGATATCACCGAAAGAACCAGATCCCTTGAGACCGTAATTGGCAAAGAATGCTACAATGATTTACCACAACAGCTTAAAGATGCTGTAATGGATTACACATACAATAGAGGAATTGGAACAATTAAAAGAAGAGAAGGCTTTGTTGAAGCTCTCAAAGAAGGGCGCTATGATGATGCAATCACAAAAATGGATGTAGACTATACAATAGTCAAAGATAAATCTGGCATCCTAAGAAAAAGATATCTAACAGGCCTCTCAAAAAGAAGACTCTTTGAAATGTATCTGGCATCACAAATCTACGATGGAGATATTCCAAGCAAAGTGAAAAAAGCCGTACAAAATATGTATGAAAGAGGCTTGATGCACATGCAAAAAGAATTTCCAAACAAAAAGCAACGAGAAGCCGTGAAAGTAGGATATAACCAAGAAGTTAAAGAATGGTTTGATTTTATAAAACTTCGCTAATTATCGGAATAAAGAGCCTTAAATGCGTTAACATCATTTGGAGATATTAACAACTGAGTTGAATACAGATAATACATCACATCATTACTATTTTTAGAATGAGGAAGTCCGAGAGCATGTCCAATCTCATGCAGGGCAACCATATAGACATACTTGTCTGAAGCCTGAACAGTTGAACCAGGACGTGTGGATAAAATTGTGATAACTGCCTTATTCAAATAACCGTTAGTGTAAGTATAACTCGTATATCCTGCAAGATGCGGCTCCTGAGAGGATTTATCAATTTGAGGAGTAGAAGTAAATTTAACTATAATATCAGCATCTTCACTATTTACATATTTAAATTTTGCAATTCGTGTCAAACTCTGCCATGTCGTAAAAGCCTGTTTCACAGTTGCTTTTTTAGGATGAAATTCAATATACACAGTTAAGGGAAAATTTTGCCAACGTAAGGATTGCGAAAAACAAGGACTTACAGCCATAAAAAATAAAAATACAATCAATAAGAATTTTTTCATTGTTGCTCCTCTCTTATGGAGAATAAATCAGTTTAAATCGTGCAATATCATTTTTTGAGAGTTCAGTCTGACCGTGTTCAGCAAAAAACATAATATCTGTCGGTAGAATTGAATGCTGAATAATTCCGAGAGCATGGCCTATCTCATGCAGGGCAATACTATAAATCTGTGTATCTGTAAGCAGAGTAGAGCTCCCTGGATTAGTAAGCCAAATTGTTATTGTCGCCTTTGCATAAAAACCTAATGGGGTATAAGAATGTGCAAGTCCAACTGCATTTTCAAACTGTGAACCTTTTGTATTCGGGTTCTCTAAAGAGAATTTTACAACAATATTCGGATGATGTTTTTCAGAGGAAACATAACGAAATTTAGCCTGTCCGTCAGTAGCACTCTGCCATTCACTAAAGGCTTTTTTTACAATCGGTAACTTTTCATGTTCCTCAATATATACATTAAGAGGGAAATAACCCCAACGTGGATTTTGATAAGCAAAAACCGGACTACAAAATAATAGAAAAATACATATAACCAGCCAAAAAATTTTCATACTTTAATTATAAACATATTCGCATTGTTTTTCAAGCATAAAACATTGGGACTTATATAGCAAATTCCACTAAATAGGTTAAAACGGTTAACAATGCTTAACAATCACCGTTTTTATCCTTAGAATTATAAATCTTTCTAATTGTTTTGGCAAAATCCGACAATGAGTCATCTCTGCTTTCAGAAATTTCTTTACTAAAATCTTTTACTTCCTCATTAAAATGTTCCGCGTATTTTTTCTTAAAATCTTCATCTGAGTTGGACGTATTATGTATAGTATAAAAAATATTAATAGTATCTTCTAAAAGTTTTTTTAATTCTTTCTTATTGCTGGTTTCATA
>CALVHA010000010.1 GCA_944327255.1 Candidatus Gastranaerophilales bacterium
TTTAAGTTTCTAAATTTATCTGTCCCAAAATTCCCGAACTACCTGTCAAATATTCCTAAACTGGTTGTTCTTTTACAACCTCCTTATATGAACAATGATAAATATATTTTAGTTAAAATTTTTATATTTTTCAACAAGATTTTGATGAGTAGTTTCCCTCACAAATCTTTACAGTTCGATTGTTTGCGTTTTTCGGAGCAAATGCGCTTATGCTTTCCGCATCGCTCCCGCTCACGCTTTTCAAAATATACTGATTTTCTACTATTGTTTGGAACACTGGCATCAATATCAGGTTAAAAGTTTTATCTTTATAAGTAATTTTTCGCCATATTTTTCTTCTTTGTAATCTTGTAATATATAAATTGTTATAATTTATTTTTAATAATCTTTTATTGAATATTATGGTATAATAGTGATGTGCATAAATTGATAAAAATAATTAAAGATACGTATTCTTGGTGTAAAGAACACTTAATTATTCCCTTGATAGGGATAGTTTTAAGCATATTCAAACTTACAATTGTTAGGACATTTGTTATATTATCAATTATTTTTTCCTATGTGCAAAATGTCTTAGGGGCATTAATAGCTTGTAGGTTTGGGCTTCTACACCAACAAATATATTTGTTTTAAAATTAAAGAATGAACTGCAGACGTTCGAAAAAACTAAAAGAGTGGTAGAATATAGGTTGTAAGGAGATAAATATTTTTATGATTACCAATAATAATATTACATTTGGAGCTAAGATAAACATTTGTAATGCAGATAATTTATTATCAGCAAAAGAATTAAAAAAGTTGACAAAAGCAGGAGAAAAGATTGGTAAAAACACTGATTCCATAGATATTTACATAGGAAATTCAAAAAATGATATGTTCATATCTACGTACACTACAAATTTCAAATCTAAAGAAAATCCAACAAACATCTATGGCATGTGGTTTCAAAAGAAATCAGAAATATCTCCTTTTGACTTTCTCTTAGCCAGATTTAAAAAACTTACCGAGTCATATAAAAACTTGGTATAATTCCATTGTCCGTAGTGTATATGTACATCAATAATTCTAATTGATTATGTCACATGTCAACTGATGGCTCAAAATCAAACCATATGCGTTTTACACTTGAAACAATATTAGAATGTATCCGATTTTATTCTATTATGAACTGTTTGTGTTTCTTGATATCTGATAGGCTCCTCGGCAAGATATGTATTTTGCGGGACATAGCCGTATGCTTTTTCGTCGCCTTTTTCAATTAATTTTAGCTTACTGGAGATAGTACGTTCAAATATATCTTCTGTTTTGTAACCTTGATTATCAATAATAGTTCTTTTTTTCACAATCTTTTCAGGAAGATAGGTTGTTTTTTCAGTATTTAAACCAAGTATTTTGGCAAAATTAATTACGTTCTCTGTTACTTGTCTATACCCTGCTTTATAACCAGGCTCCAATGTTTCAATATAACTTTTTAATAATGCAAAAGATGGAGTTTTTCCAATTTTTCCTGCGGATCTGGACATTTTTCCTAAATAGTTACCGTTTGGATCGTAAAATTCACAGTACTTAACCGGGACGCCAGTTGGGTAATCACGATAAACCCTAATATTTTTTGCTTTTGCATGATTTGCTCTGAGAAATTCTGCGACAGGTGATAATTTTTTTACATTCATTATTTAACTCCTACATTAATAATAAATATCATAATTAAATATGAAAAAGATAGTTTTGTCCAGTATTAATCAGCTTTAGTAACAATTGTTTACGAACAATACAATTTTTAGAAAACTTGACCTATAAACATCCCAATACCATAACAATCAAGGTTAAAGATACAGACTATCTTACAGATAACCGGTTTCTGGTCAGACCAGTTGAAAACAGAGTAGAAGGCAACTCTTATCTAGATTTAAAAAGAATACACCTTGAAATTGATAATAAAACAGGGGAACTTATTGTTGTGTCGGCTGTTGTGCTGTCTCTTGTTCAGAGAGTTGTTTTGTTGCATTCACCCTTAACTGATGCATTTCTTCACATGCATCCATAAACAATTGTTTATCTTCAGCCGGGAAAAATCCTGATAACTTTTCTAACAATGCAGGTGGGAATTCTGAATATTTAACAATATTATCAACAATAGGATTTGTTAACTGATACAGACTTCTAAAATTTTTAATATAAATCGCTCTGCATTCAGCTTCCGCTTTATCAGGGTAAGTCATTGTCTTATCACTTAATCTGTATGTTGTATAGTTCAAGTTAATTCTTATCGGGTTGTAACGCTTAAGCACAAGACGCATAATCAGATCAAAATCACCCATTATTTTGAATTTTTCATCAAAATAACCTTCTTTTTCAAGAACAGATTTCTTAAAGAACATAGCCTGCCTTGAGCAAGGCATAACTTGAAAAACGTTATATATTGCAGGATCAAAACGAAAAACAAAACCTTCCGGATGTATGCAATATGCAGGAGCAAAAGAAAAATCTGCATTATTGGCTTCCATAAGATTAATTACCTCAGCAATACCTGTGATATCGTGAAAAAAATCATCACAGCTTAAGAAAGCAACATATTTCCCTTTTGCATGCATAATCCCCTTGTTTAAAGCCTGAAATTTTCCGGTATCAGGTTCAGAAAAAAATTGGATATAACCCTTATTTTTATAATCCTTTAATAAAAGCGGAGTATCATCAGTCGACGCCTTATCAATAATAATATGTTCCATTTCAGGATAAGTCTGTTTGTCGAGCAAGTTTACAAGCAGATTAAACTCATCAGTCAATCCGTTTTCAATAATATTATATGTAGGTGTAATAATTGATATAAGCGGTTCCATAATATCTCCTGTTTTTTTTATACTATCACAAATGTTACAGGATGTAAATATTTAGTGCAAAAAGCAACAAAAAAAATTTTTTAGAGTTAAACTGTGTGCACGTTTAGGAGTGTAAAAAGAGAATATTGTAAAGGAGGGTCTTATGAGTGAGAAGTCCTTATCTGTCAATCCTGTAATTGAACCGTTTGCAGGAGCGGTTGCAGGTCTCGGTTTGGGGTATGCGATGGCACCCAGAAAATACTCATTGAAAAGAATGCTTATTATGAAACCGGAAAGATTGACGCAAATTTACACAAAAGATGTTATTGCTAACATGAAACCAAACCAGCAAAAGGCTTTAGAAAACATTCTTTCCGCAAAAAAAGAGTATGCTGTATCCCGCAGGCAAAATTTTGATGAGATAAAAAAAACTGCAAAAATTTGGCACGATGAGTTTAAAAAAGTTGATGTGCCACAAAATTTGACAGAAAATTACGAAAATGCAAGAAGAACATTACAAGAAGCTATCGAACAAGAGGATTACATCAAACTTAACAAAAAATTCAGAGAAGCCAAAAAAGCTCTGGAAAAATCACCTGAAGATACAAAATTAAAGCAGGCACTAGCAACTGCAAACGAACAACTTGCAAAAGCGAAAACTAAACTTGCCGCAAAAATTGAAGTATACTCAAATACGGTAAAGAATATCTATAATGAACGACTATATAATATAAAAAGCAAGCCTGCAAAATGGACAAAAGTAAAAGAAGCATATAATGACTTTTTGGTTGCAATCGCTAAAAGGCGGACTTTAGCATCAAACAAATTATTTGAACTTTCAAATAATAAGAATTTGATAAAAAGTTATAATGCAATCAAAAGTTTTCTGCCAAAAGCGCGGACGAAATCCGCTCTGACCGGAGCTGTGTTGCTGGGCGGTTTTACTACCTTACTGGCGGCCTATCTCAATCCGTCACCGGTTAAAGCTTAGAGTAGAAAACTATATATTAGAGCCGAGTACTCCTAACGGCTCTTTTTTTTTCACTATTTTTTTCATTTAAAAAATCTTGACAATTTTTATAAAAGAACAGAAAATAAAAAATATATAAAAATTGGAGATTATATAATGAAAATATTACCTATCAGATTGAGTGCACCACTAATGGGAAATAAAAATAAAACAAACAAAACATCATATATTTCACCGACTTTTGTGGGACAAGACCATTTTATAAAAGTAAACTCATTTGCTGATAGCCAAGTAAAACAATTTGAAGAAGATTCCCAAGCTTATAACAAAGCTAATATAAGTTTCACATCATCCGATAATACTGACAGAAACTACAAACTAAATCTTTCTTCCGAGGAGCTGAAGGAAAGAACAAGTTCTGAGGCTTTACAAATTTATAAACTGCTGGATGAAGATTCTATACAATACCAACAGCTTGACAATATGGACAAAGAAGCATTGAAACATCTTGTAAAGGCTGCCAGAATTCTTAATAATGTTTATTTTATTCAGGATAATCCACATAATCTTGAATTTAAAAATTATATAGAATCCGAAAATGCAAAAGGAAATGATATGGCAACGCGCACTCTGAAGTTGTTCAATGCCCAAAAAGGAGTTTGTGCAAAAGACGTTCAAGGTAAAAACATTAATCTTGCAGATGGAATTAAGCCATTACCGCAAAGAGGCTTTTATCCCGAGGATTTATCAGAAAAAGAATTTCATGAAATTCTTATGAAAATGCTGGATGAAGGGAAAGAAGAGCAGGTAGAAAAAATTCTTAACCAGCGCACTATGGTTATAAGATCTGAAGATGAACTTAAAGGGATAGATTATACAGATTTCTTTAAAGAAGATTTTGCGAATGCGGCTCATGAACTTGAGTTGGCTGCAGATTATTCAACGAACGAAGATTTCAGAAGATTTCTGTCTTTACAGGCAAATGCGTTAGTTATGAATAATCCTTATATGGATGCTCTTGCTGATAAAAAATGGGCAAAACTACAGAATACACCACTGGAATTTACGATAACAAGAGAGTCATACGACGACAAAATGACACCTTCTATCAGTAAAAATTCTGAATTAATGAGGCGTTTGAATGAGTTAAATATAATTCCTTACAATAAAGATAACATTGGAGTTCGTGTCGGAATCGTTAACAAAGAAGGGACTGATTATATTCTCAAAATTAAAGAATATTTACCTTTGCTTGCGGAACATATGCCTTATAAAGACGAGTATGAACAAAAAATTTCATCAAATGTGAACAAACAAACAATGGTTGATGTTGATATTGTTGAAGCAACCGGACAACTTGGGGCATATAGAGGAGGGATTTCTATTGCTTCAGCATTGCCAAACAGTGATAAACTAGCTATAAAACTAGAAGGTGGAAGACGAAATGTTTATCATAGGCAAATGAGACAGGCAAAATATTCTGCGGGAATACAAAACAGGCTAAATGCAGTATTAGATAAATCACAGCATAAATATTATGACAAAGATTCACTACATGATTTTACAATCTTACATGAAACACTTCATTCTCTGGGGCCTAAAACAGATACAGAACTTCTCGGTAGATATAAAAATATAATAGAAGAGAATAAAGCCGATATGGGTGCTATTGTTATGCTGGATGTTCTTACTAAAAAAGGATTTTATACAGAGAATAAACAAAAACAAGTGTTCACATCATTTTTGACTGCATATGTGGCAAAGGGAGCTAATTTCAATGATGCACACCGAACAAGAAATATTATGCAATACAACTACTTCTTAAAAGAAGGCGCTATCAAAATTGATAAGACCGGTAAGATGAAAATTAATTTTGATAAAGTTACACCTGCAGCTCAAAAAATGCTTAATGAAATCATCAGAATACAGCTGGATAAAGACATTGATAAGGCTCGACAGTTTGTAAATAAATATGCAGTTTGGACAGAGCCACTGGAAAAAATGGCAGAAAATTTAAAATCTTCCGACAAAATGCTAAATGCCACACTGGTTTCTCCGCTTGCGGATAAACTTGCAACAGAATAAGATAGATACGCAGCAACAACGCAAAAAAAAACTCTATCGGCTGATAGAGTTCGGAATCTTTTACAATTCCTCGTGTGTAGAAGGTTAGTGTGTAGTAGGTAGTGTAAATAGTTTGTGTTGTTTTTATATTTCTCGTGTTTATTTCGTTATTGCTTACATATTAATAAAGTATTTTTTTAGTATATAATTGCTATATCTTATTTATTTTGTTACAAAACTTTACATCCAAATTAAAATCTTTATCTAATCTTTATATTACAGGGGTTGACCTTTTTTAAAAAAAGTATTCTAATAGAAAAATAATTTTATGTAATCAATGGAATAAACAGAAAGAGGGATGATTATGACAGAATTTACACACTTGCGCTTAGACGGCAAACAGTTTAGCAACGATGAAATCAAGGGATACATCAAGGAGTATAATATAAAGTTTATAAAATTGCAGTTTGTTGACATAAACGGGCAAGTTAAAAATATGACAATCCCTTCCGAACACATTGATAAAGCATTAGGTAATGAAATAATGTTGGATGGTTCATCAATAAAAGGTTTTAGAAGTATAGAAACATCTGACATGTTCTTCCATCCTGACAAAAACACGTTTCAGATATTACCTTGGAGAGAACACGACGGAATAAATTCTGCCAGATTAATATGCGATATATATAATGCAGATGGGACTCCTTTTGAAGGATGCCCTAGATGCAATCTAAAACGTGTCATGCATGAAGCAGAAAAAATGGGATTTTCTATGAATATGGGGCCTGAAGCAGAATTTTTCTTATTTGCAAAAGATAAAGACGGGAAAGTTACAACAACAACACAGGATAGAGCAGGTTATTATGATGTCGGGCCTGAAGACTTAGGAGAAGACGTACGTTCAGATATCGTTTTAACATTACAGGAAATGGGATTTGATATAGAGGCATCACATCACGAAGTTGCAGACGGTCAACACGAAGTTGATTTTAGATATGCAGATATTTTGACTACTGCCGATAATGTTGCAACCTTTAAAATTGCGGTTAAGGCAATCGCGGCAAAACATAATCTTCATGCAACCTTTATGCCAAAACCGATATATGGTATAAATGGTTCTGGGATGCATTGTAATGTTTCGTTATTCAAGAACGGACACAACGCATTTTTTGATCCTAAGGCAGAATATGAGCTTTCTGAAACATCAAAATACGCTATCGGAGGAATGTTAAAACACATAAAAAGCATTACAGCAATATTAAACCCTACTGTAAACAGTTATAAAAGGCTTGTTCCAGGATATGAAGCACCTGTATATCTGGCATGGTCTTTAGCAAACAGAAGTGCCTTATTAAGAGTTCCTGCCAAAAGAGGCAATTCTACTCGTGTAGAACTTCGATCCCCAGATCCGGCTTGCAATCCATACTTAGCTTTTGCAGCTATTCTTGAGGCTTGTCTCGATGGAGTCAGAAATAAAATTGATCCGCCGGCTCCAGTTGAAAGTAATATTTATAAATTAACAACAAAAGAACGTAAAAAACAAAGAATAGATTCTCTTCCTGGATCTTTGGCAGAGGCGCTGGAAAACCTTGATAAATCGCTTGTAGGACGAGCAGCACTGGGAGAACATATTTTCAATGAATTTATGTCTGCCAAAAGAAAAGAGTGGGATTCATTCAGAACATATGTTTCCCAGTGGGAAATAGATAAATATCTTGAAAGATACTAATCACAAAAAAATGAGGGAACTAAATTCCCTCATTTTTGTATTTTGCTATTTTATGGTAAGGTGTTGGTTTTATAGGCTTTGGCACAGGATTTTTAAAATTCAACTTTATATCTGTTTTACAGAGTTCATAGTCATTTCCAGTATATACTGTTCCGTCAGTATCGAAAATTAACGCACTTTTATTAGCGGCTTCCAGATCAAAATAGAAATCTGAATACTGATCCATATCCGCAATAAGAACTCTCTCAAATATATAATCCTTAAACTGGTTATCCCGCCCACTGGCACTTATACCAATAGAGGAAACCCAGAACGCACCAACAAGCTTTTCATACAGTTCAGGATCTTCATCCAATTCATCAGAGTACTTATCCAAATAAGCATCAAAAATTTCAGTTCTTAAATTTTCCATATCACTTTCGCGAAATCCGTCATACTCTTCACCAGGAGTCATATCCGGATATGCTCGACAAATTATACCAAATTTATCTTTATCTATTAAAGGAGCAAACGTATGCATGGTATTTACAGCCATATCAATATACTTACCTTTAAGATAATTATAATTATCAATATTCCCACGACGCTTTTGCTTAATCGCCTGAGTATAAATTCCTTCAAATGGGTTCAGAGATATACATATCTGATCAACTTCTTTTAAATGTTTATCACTGGAATAATATTTTACAAGACGTTCCATTCTTTCCTGTATTTCTTTTTTATTAGGGTTCCAGCCGGCAGTATCGAAACTGCCAGGTTTCTTGAATATCTCATAGGTCAATTTATTCAATTCAGGGTATTCATGGATATTATTTTTTTTATCTCTTAAATAAATCTCGCTTCCGTCTGAATCGTAAAAAAGTGTACAATCCTCATCATAATGATTGGTAAACTTATAATTCATACGTTTTGCTATTTTTGAAATACAATTTAAAGTGTCAAAAAAATCTTCATAGCTTAACCTTACAACTGGGGCCTTTGCATCTAGAAAGCAATAGCTGCAATTATGGTAACAGCCTCTTACGATAGGAAAAGAAACCCTTTTTTCATCAATTGCTGATAGAAGGGAAAAAATCTGATGCATATCCATATTATCAAATATCTTAAGTCCGCTCTGAAGCCCTTCAACTCTTTCAAGTTCTGCATGAGACCATCCATTACCGGATTTAAACAAATTTATTTTTTTAGCCTCTGCCAGAGCCAAACAATATCTGCCATTCTTATCCTTCTTACCTGAAAAACTAATACTATCATAAGGGTATTGGGTAATCTTAGGATAATAAACATTTTGACTACGATTTTTATATTTTGGGGTAAATGGATTAATTTTTAGAATTTGCATATTCGGAATAAAACCAAAACAAAATTTTTTTTGCTATTATAAAAAATTTTCTTTAAATTAATTAAAATCAACAGAGGTTAATCCTAATGTTGTTTCAAATTTTCTCCAACAAATTTACAAACTCTTTCATTGAATAAATATTTTGAATAACAAAAAAATCTTTTCCGGTTTCCTGCTTAACAAAATCGAGATTTTTGCCGTCTAGAAAATCCTCACTGTATGGTCTGAGCATAACAGACGGAATAACAACAAAATCTCCTTCCCTCCCCTTTATTGTTCTTATCAAATCATCAGTTGTTATTAGACCGGCCACCGTAATATCTTCGCCCCAATACTCTGATTTAACTGGAAGAACTTCTGTTTTTAGATTTTTTATTGTATTTAATTTTTTAGAAATCTCATCTATTGCACCCGCCGCGGCATACGAAGTCGCGAAAAGGAATTTCTTCGGTTCTGTAATGCTTTTTGGTAGTTTTAATGTTTTAAAATCATCCAATAAAAGTCTAATAGCACCAACTCCGTCTTCTAGCTGCACAAAATTTCCATAATATTTTGCAGGCGGAATATCTTTCCCAGCCAAAAGAAAAAACTCATCAGAACAACAAACTTTTTTATATTTTGACGCAATTTCAATAGTTTTTAGTGCACATTCCTTATCAACCTGTTTTAATTTTTTATCACGGTACTGCGTAATGCCAACAGGAACAATTGCGACAGAAAGGACCGTACTTTTAAGTTCTGCCAAATCAGACAAAGTTCGCTCCAGTTCCTCCCCGTCATTATAGCCTGGACATAAAACAATTTGAGCGTGAAAAGGAATTTTATTTTTTCTGAACCACTTTAAATTTTCAAGAGCCTTGCCTGCATTCGGATTTCTTAACATTTCATTTCGAAGCTGTGGATTGGTAGTATGAACAGAAACATAAAATGGACCCAAGTGCATTCTCTTTATACGTGCCTTATCCTTATCAGTCAAGTTTGTAAGCGTAATATATGTTCCCTGAAGATAAGAAAGCCTGTAATCATCATCTTTGACATACAAGCTTTCACGCAAACCTTTTGGTTGCTGATCGACAAAACAAAAGATACAATGATTTAAACATGGTTTAACTCTGTCAAAAACAGCACTTTCAAAAACAATACCTAAATCCTCATCATAATCCTTTTCTAACTCTATAACCTCAACCTCTCCAGATCTTTTCTTAACCTCAAGGGTTAAAAGCTCTGATTTGCACAGGAAGTTATAATCAATCATATCAAGCATAGGAGTTTCATCAATAGAAACAATTTCATCCCCTGCTTCAATTCCCAATTCTTCTGCAATAGAATCCTCAATAACTTTATTAACTATTGCGCTCATTGTCTTTTTCAAATCCTTCTATAATTGTAATTAAATTGGAATACTCGACAATCGAATTATCCAACAAAATCCGCTGATAAAAATCCTTATTGGTGTATTCGTCATTTAAAATACTTTCAGCCTTTTGCTTGATTGAAAGAGCAAGAGTTTTTAAATGTAAAAACAAATCCGCTCGTTCTTCTTTAGTAAGCAAAGCAGCACAGGCCAGTTTGACTTTTGCATTAGGAATAAACTGGATAGGATTATCGCTAAGATCCTCTAAAATAAGGTGTTTTAACTCTTTTTCGCCATTCTTTGTAATTGAATAATAGACCGACAATTTACCTCCATCCGACATCATTTTTCTTAATGTTAGGAAACCTCCATATTCAAGTCTTCTCAAAGCCGGCTTTAAAGCTCCAAAACTCGGGGCTGTATATGCCCCAAATTTAGAGGCAATCTCTTTTGAAATTCCATACATTGTAAATTCACGGCGTAATAGAATATACAAAATTAACAATTCGATCATAGCTAAATTATAGCATAACGAATCATAGGTGTAAACGATTTAAAAGATATTTATCAATGAAGACATTGAGCTTGAATACATCTGAACAAAAGCAACTACAAAATACCCTACTCCAAGTCCTATTATAATCATCAAAGCAGGTTCAAAGGTTCTTGCAAGTGCATCAATTGCCATATCAAGCTTCTTCTCAATACCCAAAGACGCATCTCTGAACATTTGCCCTAGCTTGCCTGTTTTTTCACCAGTAGAAATCAAAGGCATTAATATTTTTGGCATTAATTCACTTGCATTATATGCATCACTGAGAGAAGAACCATTTCGAACAAGTTGTACCGCATATAAAGCCCGCTTTTTCATAACATTATTTTCTATCACACCCGCTGCCATTTCCAAAGAGGTCATTATCGGGACTCCAGCCTCGTATGCAATATGCATCACGGACATATAATGAACCAATGAAAAATATTGAACACAGTCGTCTAAAACAGGGATTTTCATAACAAAATCTGAAAATAAATCTTTTAATTTCTTAAGTCCAAAAACAAAGTTAACTACATACAATCCAACGCAAATGATAAGAAGAAGAAACCACCAGTATTGAAATATAAAACTTACACTATCTGTCAATAATGTTACACTCAAAGGAAGATTATCCATATTCAAACCAGATATAAGTTTGGGAAACACAAATCCACCCATAAACAAATACATAACAAGCATCATTAGAATTAAAATTGTAGGATAAATTGACATTTGAATAAATTTACCTTTCAAAGTCTCCTGTTTCCTCAATAAAGTTAAAAGATAATTTAGCACCCGCGGTAGCGCCCCTGAAGTTTCTCCTGTATAACACAAAGAAACATAAAGCTGCCCAAAAACATCAGAGTATTTTTTCATAGCTTCTGAAAAAGTCAAACCATTCTTTATTGATTTCCCCAGATCATCAGCAATGAGAGAAATTTTGGGTTTTGGAGAGTAGTGCGAAATAGTCTCCAATGCCTCAAGCGTAGAAATTCCAGATGATAAAAGGGTTTGAAGCTCTGAAGTAAAAGACATCTTATCGCTTAAACTTAATTTAATCCTTGAATTATGAACGTCAGTATTTAGTTTTTTATCTTCAAACGCCTCTTCGTAAATATTTGTCGGCAAGAAACCAAGATCTCTGATTCTATCACGGGCATCTCTAGAGTTTTCAGCTTCAATATATCCTGAAACAATCTCCTTATTGTTCTTTAAAGCTTTATAAAAATACTGCGCCATATAAATACTTTATATTATTTATTTAAAAAATACAAATTGTAAACACTAATATATTGACAAAATAAATAAATAATTGTAATATACTTATGTTAGGCATGCCTAACATAAGTATAGAGGAGTATTATGCAAATTATAAGCATAGGAACATCATATATACCAAGGGATAATCTTACATTTCAGTCTAAAAGACTAATCCCGACAACTCAACAATGGAATGAACTAAGAGTCTTTACTCACCATATTTATGAATATAAAAAAGGATTAAGAAATCTTATTCTCACGACCGAAAAAAATACAAATAGAGAAGTTATTGAAAATAGGCTTAAGCGAGAGGGAATTGACTACCTTATCCAAGAAGTAGATGAACACAAGATAAACGTTTTCTTCGGGAACCATAATTGTGTAAAAGTTATAAAATCTTTTAATCAGCCAAAATTAAATGAATATACTCCAGAACAGGATTTTATTCTTGGAACGCTGCTAGGATATGATAAAATTCAAGGATGCCAGCGTTATTTAAAAAAAATTACAGGCCGAAATTATTGGTAAATGTCATTAACTTATTCATAACTAACAAGTTATATGCAGAGCAGAACTAACACACCTGCTCTTTTTATTTTCTTCATAAAAAAAGCCCCCGATAGTTTATCGGGGGCTTTAATTTAAGCTTTATAATTATCAATAGCCTGTTTTCTATTATGACTTCTGTCATAAGAAACATGTATCCAAACATCTTTAGAATTATATTCATATAAAAGTTGGTCATAAACCAGATTATTTTTAATCCATTTAAAAACTGTTTTCAAATCCACAGCAGGGATTATAAAGTCTGCGGCTTTTCCTTCTATGTGCTGAGAATTTGCAACACCACCTATCTTCTTATTAAGTTTAGGAGAACGAAAACCACTTGTAATAATTATAGGACATGCAAAATGATCCCGTAATGGTTGTAATATGTTTTCACATAAAGCTTTTAAATTTTCGATAACCTGAACTGATGGACGATTATCTATTTTATTAACCTGCGCGGTATATGAATAAATCAATTCGCTTATTGTAAAGTTCTCTGTTAATTTCATTCTACCTTCTTTTCAACCTTAACTTCCAGTTTAGCAAGTCTAAGCTCTATCTGCTGAGAGCGCTCAATATAAGCATTTAAATTTTGAGCATTAGTGTCAATCTTATAAAGTTGTTTTCCCAAAAAGACACACGCACTTAGTAATGTCACTATTGAACACAAAAGACATTGCTTAATAAATTGAAGTTCACAAAACACTAAGTTGGTTTTTGAGACAAAAGATACTTCAGAGCCATGCTCAATATCACCGAACAAAAAATGATTAATCTTATCTAATTCGGCTTTCAAAAGCATATGGTGTTCATAACATTCTTCACTTTGTTCTGGACGCATTAACACCTCCATTTATGAGTTCTTAAATTCACAAGCCTCTGCCACAAATCAACGGCCAGATACATAATCTGCGCTTTTAAAGGACTAACACCTTCATTCAGTAAGGCAGTCTTGAATATTCTGCTTGCAAGCTTCCTGTTGTAATGAACGATTTCAGGATGTTCCAGAATATAATCGTGAATTATGCTTGCGGGTAAATAAACTCCAGTATGAGGACAACCCAAAAGACATCTGAAAACTTTCGGGATCGTGCAGCCGTCTGAAATAAATCCTCTATCAATTTTTGCACGTATACGCTTATTTCCGTACTCAACTATTAAAAATACAGGATCCATTAGGTAAAAAGGCTTCTCCAACTTTTTGTAGTTGTAACCGACAAGATGACTTAAATCTGTGTAAAAAATCTGCATTATTAATCCTTTTCGTCAAATTCTTTGCGGAGTTTCTCGTATTTTTTTACTACTTCCGGCGGAAGATATAATTTATTTTCATCTACGAGTCTGAATGCTTCTTCCGCTATGTTTGTCGCCCTCTTTAAGCGTTTTTTATCTTTTACTATCTGCGTTTCACATTGTTCTTCTTTATTGGCCTTCAGAAGGTTGAAAAGGCTCGTAAAAGCCTCTCCAACCGATTTTATTGCATCTGAAATATCCAGCATAATTATGCTTCCTTATAAATTTGTTCGGCCAGTGCCAATGCAACAGGTTTTAATGTATTCAATGTCGGCATAAAGGCATCATCTATTTTGTTTTCCGAAACCTCGGCGGCTTTGTTTATAAGTTCAAATACAAATTCTACTGCTAATTCTGTGGCTTTTTCGCCATAGTTTAATGATACATCTTTTAATGCACTTTTCATTTCATCATTCATCTTTTTCCTCGCTTTCTTCATTATCTGTATCACTGTCTAAATCAGTATCAGTATCACTATCAGTGTCAGTATTACTATCGCTATCATTATCGCTGTCAGTATCAGCAGGTTCTTCTACCTTTGGTGGAAACACTTTATTTTCAAACAAATAATCCATTTCCTCTGTCGTATAACCTAATGCGGAACCAAGAGCATTCACAACTTCATCCCCTCTATAATAGGAGCTTGCATAGTCAAATTTTATCAAGGCAGGAACATTATTCTTCAGCATTTCTTTTATATCTTCAGGAGTTAATCCTTTATCGGCATACAATGCCAATAATACATCCGCTTTTGTTAAATTTAAAAGGTTAAGACGCTGGCGTTCCTTTTCTGCTTTTATTTCGTCATAATTAGGGTTTTCAACAAGCTTTCCATTTTCAAGAATATAATAATCTCTATCCTGAATAATTTTGTTGTATTCTTCTTTGGTTATAAGATAATAACCTTCATCAGGCTCGCCGTAATGGTCTATTTGCTTTAATTCCATATCAGCGTTAATTTCATATTCCCATTTGTAATTCTTCACAATTTCCCAGACTGAACCGGTAAAATGTAATACTTCTTTTTCACCGGCCTCAGGGGGTTCTATAAGTGTTGCACTTGCAGGGCAATAATAAACATCTTTTCCCTGTTTTTCGGTTTCTTCAACGTTTAAATATGCGGGTTCAGTTAGTGTAAAATATCCTTCAGCGTCATAATAATATACTAATTTCATATTTTGTGTCTCCTTTTTATGCTGTTCGTTTCCAAATATTAACTGCTAAATATGGCGGCATATTATTATGTGCAGTACCTGAACCTGTTGAACCAACATTAATTGTATGGGTATGCCCACCATTTTCAGATGTTGTACCACTCCAAGTACGTGAAGCTCTAAATTCTAATAATCTATTATCTAAATTGCCCATATAAGTATCTACAGAAACCCTATTTTGTACATAATTTCCGCTAAGATAATATACGCCTGATAAATTTAAACTACCAGCATCATTTTGTACGCTAAAGTTACCTGAAATTTCCTGAGTACCTCTAGAGTGACTATGAGAACCCGCTGACACACTTGAACCACCGTGAGTATGTGAAGGTAAGTTTTCTACTGTTAAAGTAGTTGTTGCTTCACCTGCAGTAGTTCCAGCAGGATTATTTGAGTCGGAAGCCAAAAGAAACTTTCCTTGTATTTGTTCCCAAACTCCGCCAAATAAAGTAGATGGGGTGACACTGTTTACAGACATATATATAGAACCTATAGGATAAATTATATCTATTAAATCTTTCCTATTAGTTTTCTGTTCAATCATTCCATAGATTTCACCCATTGGAAGTGTGAAGTTTTGATTTTCCTCATCCAGAGTGTAATACTGGGATATGCCGTATTGGTCATAAACATCCTGAACACGGTCACGATAAGCAGCGTCAACGATTTTTGAACCTGTTTTGCTTAAAACGTACGGGATTTGTATTTCATCTACTGTATCTGTACCCGCCTTGTTGCCGTTAAAAACTGGTACATTATCTGCCCAGATAGCAATTGATTTAAGGTCAATTGAGCCGGTTGTCAAATAATTTACACTATCAGACCCTGCACCGTATGATATTTTAAATTCTGGATGAGTGTTTATATAATAAAGTTCTTTATTAGTGCTTGTTGCCACCCAAGTTCCTGCAAGAATCGAGCCGTCTACCTTATCTACATACAAATAATAAGTGCCTGTTTCAATATCAAAAGAAATAGTATAATAAACTTTATCACCTGAATTAAACCCATCTTTATATATTTTAGCACCTTCTGTGCTATTATCACTAATATCACCAGTCTTTAAATTAAAACTAATTCTATTACTCGTAGGGGAAAATAGTATTGAGCCAAAATTAAAATAATAACTATTTCCAACCGATGATAACTTTACAAGGGTCTGGGTAGTTGTACCAAGGATTGAACTTCCTTTAACTTTCCAAGATTTACCCTTTAAATCAGATAAGCTAATATTGGCATTTATTGCATTTCCATTTGAGCAATTAGACAATATCCCATTATCGCTAATTGTCGGACTTCCAACTACTTCAAACTTCGAGCGGTCGAATGTCGAATGCGCGTAATTTACTATATCTGAGTAGACATCCGTATCAGTTGATACCCCGCCTGTTTCGAGCGCCTTAGATTGGTTCAACTTGTCTATTCCTTTTCTGGATAGATTCCCCAAATCGATGTTTGCTCCCCCAAAATCTAACATTGCCCACTTCTCATTATCTATATATGAGGGTGTTGTTACAAAGTTATAAGTGTTATCTTCTATTAAACTTCTAACCTTTGTATAACTGCCATTTTCTTGCAAGTAATCTAATACCGCACCCTTAGGATATCCTCCTATCTTATTTGAAACGTCTGATGAAAACGTTATTATTCCTCCATTTTGAAGATATACTTTTTGATCCGTTGATAGATAGAACATCCCGTTAAAATCGGCTCGTTCCGGAGGCAAACCTCCCTGTGAAGCCGGTAAGGATGTAATTTCTGGAAATCCTTCCGTTACTGACGCTGAATTTGAACCCGTTGCGGCTGTTGGGATATTATTTTTTGAACCGCCGTAAGCTAACGGAGCTACTATAGTTGTTGGTTGTATAATTTCACTAGATTGCATTTCTTAAAACCTTTCTTTAACTTAATTCTGTACTTCCTTGAATTATTGATGACCTATCCCAAAACGGAGATTGATTAAAACCCATTAAACCACTGCCGTTAAACCCAAAAATCTCTGTCGGTGGGATTATATAAATTTTATACCTGACCCCTGCAGGTTTAGGTAAAACGCTAGTATTTAACAGGACAACTCTATCCTCCTGACTCGGCATGAATTCAAAGATATACTCCATTGTCATGTCCAGATTATCCCGAACATATACCCGCCCCTTTTGAGAAAACAATAATTGTAAATACTGATTTATTTCAGGAACACTACCATTCATTCTCAAATACACCAGACGTCCTCTAAGCAACAAGCGGTATTGTTCAGTATCTAACGTTGTCATTTCGCCGTTTATTTCATATGTACGGGGTACCTGAAGAAGATTCCCCCAAACACTCAATCCAAAATCTGTCGCTGTCTCTATTGATAAAACATCCTTTGCCCAGTCCTGCCAGAAACCTTCTTGGTTATTATTATACCAGTGTTGCTTTAAGCCCAAAAGAGCATTCATCTTTCCAGCATTTGCATATTGCCATATTATCTGATTTTCAAGATTAATAGAATTATCATATTCAAAAATTTTACTCATTAATTGTCACCTTAATATTTTCAAAAGGAATAACTGCCTTCTGATTTACATGAATTTTAATTTCATCTGTGGAGATTTCTTCTTCAGATATTCCGACAAGCAAATTTTTAACGGTAATACCGCTTATGGCAGTATTAACTGCAGCTGCAATTTCAAAAGGAGATACACTTACTCCAATATTTAATCCGCCATAACCTGAAATTTCGCCATTAGCGAAAGCAATAATTGCATTTTTAACTGTATCTTCTAATTCAGTAGATGCAGACGTTCCCCTGTCTACAGTAATAGAAATATAAATATCTACATTCTCAGGTCGACTAAATTTAACGGAATACAATGCCCCGAACCATTCATCACGAATTTGTATGGAATTATCTCCGGTATATCCGCACCCTGCAGATTTAACCGAAAAAATTGCTTTTGCAATATCTTCATTTCCACCCCCATCAACACAGCAATAAACTGAATGAGGAAGAATTGATACTGTATCGTATACAATCGTTTCACTGGTATAATTATCATAAACAAATGCACTCTTAACATTTTCAGTATCAAGTAAAACTTTATAATAATTCTCCAGCAATGCCTTACCAGTAAACAATCCAGAATTCAAAAACCGCTGTTTAAAATGAGCATCGCTTTCTCTTTCAGTTCCAAGTATAGCCGGAGAAGAATTTGTAATTGTTTCCCATCCGAAAGTTCCATCTATAATTTTATTTAATTCTCCAGCCGCACAGGCAATTTCTCCAGTTTCAAGAGACAAAAAATTCCCTTCTGCGATACCATTTTCCTGAATCGTAATATCATTTTCGGCATAAAAAACAACTCCGCTGGCGGTAGATGCCTGCGAACCCGCGGGAATAACCGTTCCATTTTGTCCGGTAACAGTTACCGTAACTCTACTCGGAGTTGCTCCCTCTCGATACATACCGAAATTTGCCAAAATCGCATCCAGAAATATTCCATAAGAAAGCATTACATTAAAAAGATTTGCAACGAGAGCATTATTTTCAACAACCGTCGTCCTTGCAGTTGTTTCAATATCTATTAGCCTTCCTTGCGGCGTACTGTCTTCAAGGGAAATATCTTCCCCTAAAGCTTGTTTAAATTCATTTTGTACTGTTTCCTTAATATCAGCGGTATCAGCAACAACTGTTCCGCTACTGGTAATATAAATATAATTAGCCATTTACAACCACCGTTCCCAATTCTGTAATTACCTGCACACTATACGAGTAAATCCCGTCTTTAAGTTCATAAGTAAAAGAAGAAACCCTCTCAACTCCCTCAAGAGCCTCAAGTGTTCGTATTATATTTGCCTGAAAAATATCAGTATTAACATTATCAGAAAAAACAGTTTCCATATAAGGAATACCCTTTTCCGTATTAAATTCAAGTTCAGCACTGTTAGTTAAGACTGCATTTTTTGAAATATTAGCAAGAGCGGCAATATCACTATAAATTGCAATATTGCCGCCGGCATCAATAAATATGTCATTATTGTCATTTGTAGCTATAGTTTTCATTGCGGACCTCCCGTAGTACCCGAACCCGTTTGAACACCACTGTGAGTGTGAGAACTTAAATTAATTCCGTTCCCTGTAACCTCACCGGATACATTAAGAGTTCCGGCTATTGTCGTATCACCAGTAATTGTAATTTTTCCTCTAAGTTTTATTTCACCTTCCATAAGCGAAAATTTAGTATTTCCGCTTAAAGTAGAAATCACCACCGCCCCCTCATCATCTTCTCCAACTGTAATCTGATTAATTTTATCGGGAATAAAAAAAGCATCGTTAAAACAATGCTTTCGATAGGAATTAGGCGAAGACTCCTCAAGATTCTGTTTAAAAATAGAAATATCTCTATCACAAGCCACAAGCCACCCTGTATCCCCTTGTTTAAGCGGGAAACTTAAAAAAATCCCGCCCCCCTGTAAAGTAAGCACAGGAATATTAACAACCGCGTCTTTCGGAATTTTTTGTCCCAAAGAAGCAACCCCCGAAATAGCAGGTTTCACAACTGCCCTGTTTGTAGTTCGGTCATAAGACTCTACAATTCCTGGAGTAACCTTCTCCATATCCATAAGTGTCAAGTCTTTCAATAAACGGCAAAGCCCCTCGAGAGAATTCGTATCAGACGGCTCTCGAGCAGGTATAGTCTGTGTAATGTCTGTCATTATTTTCTTATCCTCTGGAAATTTTTTCCTTCAATTTCTGCATAAAAATCCAATTCTCTGGTCGAAAAATTAAAATTTAAATCGTAAATCTGATAAAACCCTTTAACTGCAGGAATTTTTTCTGATTCAAGTTTTACCCAATCTCCCGGATTAAGAGTTGGATCTAGGAGTGTTTTAAACTTACACCCGTATTCTGTTGGCTGCGGAATGCCAATAAGACCTGACGACAAATTAATCAACTTGGTTCCGGAAGTCGATAAATCAGAACTCTCCTCCTTAGGCGGTTCATCGTCTTTATCAATAACCTTAAGAATTCCGTTATCCATAAACGCGACAAAGTCACCGTATTTATTGAATTCTTCAATAAGTTTCGCCTTAGCTCCGGCAAAATTAAAAGAATCAATAAGTTTCTGACTTCTGCTTTTCCAGGAAAGCGGTACATCCAGTTGATTTGCAATATTTTGCCCCATTTGCTTAGCGGAAACGGGGCTTGTAGTAGAATAAGTAATAATATTTTGTCTGTTAAAATAATTGGTCTTGGCCTTAATATTTAGCCAAATATCAGGTAACCCTTCAGGTTTTGCCTCAATAATATCTCCCTGAAAAATCAGTCCGTATCCTGTATCTTCATACCCAGCATAGATATTAATTTTCTTTTGTTTTTCAGGATCAACATAAGTAGTCATATAAGTAGAAAGATATTCAATATCTTCCTTTGCAAGGTTTGCAACAGAAATGTTTGCATCAGCAGCAACGCTTCCCATTCGTCTATGTACAGAACCTTTAAGTCCAATATTTTTAATCTGCTTATCGCCTGATGGGGTAGAAATCTCAATATAACAAATACGCTTCTTCATAAAACACCTTAAGTATTAAAAAAAAGCCCTCCCGTTGCAAGCAAAGAGGGCTAAAATCAATTCCATGAAGACCAACTCTTTTAATGTTGCAAAAGAGTTTGAATTTATCTTAACACAAATAAAAAGAGTATACAAGTCTTTATAAAAATTGTAAAAAAACTACACAATTGAAGTATCAAAAAAGAAGTTACAAGTAGTCCCAAAGTTACGCCAGCAAGGGTATTCGTCGTTTTCTGTCTCAAAAATAAAATTCCCTCCAAGCTCAGCCGTCATATATGGATAAGGTAAAATTCCCTGATTGGCAAAACATGGAACATTTTGTACTAAAAATTCATCATTCATTGATAGCGAAAAGAGCGGAATTTCTCTATCAATAAGCCGAATAGTCATGTCTCTGTTTTCCAGATTAATAAAAAATTCCTGATTTGGTGTTTGTTTTAAATCAATAGAATATTTAGTCATGGCATGCTCCTTTTTAACAAAAATTACAACACTTGGACCGGTCTGTTTTGTCCTGTCTTAACAGTAGAGGCATGTTTGGCATGCTTTGTTTGTTCTTTTTTAATTTTAACGTATTGAGTTTCTGCAAACTGCACGGATCGGAAAGAGAGAGTATAGACCGTTTTATTAAAATAATTTGATGAAACCTTATAAGGTTTCGCACAAATAACCATGTTCGGATACATTTCACCTTTAGCTTTAATTGTAAGGAGAGTCCCGTCATGAAAATACTCATTAATTTCTGCAAGAGAAGAAACATCATCATCATCAACAATAACAGTAAGAGAAGCTTTTTGCGGATTAAAGACTTCATGATCAGTAATTATAGCACCACTTTCAAGCGGGTGATCCATAAGCTTGAGATCATTATCAATTCCGCCTTCAGTAAACTGCACGGAAGTAAGAACTTCATTATTTTCTTTATAGATTGCGAAATTTTTATTTCTAGTCCCGAGTGCAACATGCAGGACTATATTTGTAAAAGTAGAAGTTATTGTCATGCTCTGACTCCTGTATCCAGCCCGTTAAAGGCCATTTTAATATTCTGGATTAAATCATTGGCAATACCTTCAGCGTCAGTTGCCTGAGTCTGAATTGTAATATCGCCTATAGTAAAGTTTTTAGTTGTTGTAGAAGTATTATAAGCACTTGCTATAGCGCCTTGAGGAACAGATGCCAAAGGGATATTAGATGTTGAGGCAATGGCTTGTTTGCCCAGAAGAATATCTCGCCAAACATTTGATTCGCCCTTGGTAAGAACCGATTCGCCTTTATGCAGCTCGACCATGTAACCGTCATAAGGAACATAAGCCAAACCTGCGGCGGCAGATGAATCTTTTTGTTTCTGGCGTTCTTGATGCTCTTTTACATGTTCTGCTACTGCTATTGCTCCCTGAATAATTACACCTGGAACAGTAAGGTTCTTCAAAATAAATTTTAAAGGTTCTGGTATACTGTCCCAAATATTTTTTAAAATAGTTTCTATCTTATGTTTTATCTGCTTAAAACCATTTATTATTCCTTCCTTAAATGTTTCAAAACTGCCCAACCATTTGCCAAAAATTGAAGGTTTTCCACTAATCCATGCCCAAAGCTGACCTAAGGCATAATTTAAAGCAATAACGCCTGCAATTATAACAAAAATCGGAAACATAGAAGCTATTAAAGAAATCGCCACTGGAATTAGATTGAGCAAAGCAGAGCCAATACCAACTATTGTTGGAATTAGAGCTGTTCCAATAGCTCCAACTATTTCCAAAATATAAAGCTTTAACATTTCTACATTTTCAGCAAAGAAATCTGTAACTTTTTGTATTGCTTTAAATACAGGAATTATTACAGGTAACAAAAGTTCAGAAATTACATTACCAACAACTTTAAATCCTAGGCCTATATTTTGTAAAACCTCTTGCAATTCTTTAGAACGTTCTAAGTCTTCTTGGGAAAAAACATTATACTTTGATGAATTTGATAATTCTTCATTATATTTTTGTAAACCTCCCATCAAAACTTGAATTGTTGCATCATCTAATCCTAATGCTCGCCCTAAATCAATCTTTGCTGTCTCTGTTTTTAGAGTTCCCATCTTTGCTGATATAACATCCAAAAACTGTTCTGACGATTTTATACCAGCAGGGTTTATATTAAATGAATCTAAAGTTTCTCTTAAACCATTACCATCTCCACCATTTTTTAGATCTGCTAAATTATCACCTAATATAGACATACTTTGTGCTACAACTCCAGCAGTCCCTCCGTATTTTTTTGCTGCGTTTGATAACGACTGGAATTTGTCTGTTGTTAACCTTGCTTGTCTTGATAATCCGGCAAGTTGCTCTCCTTCAGAAGCGTAATTTATAGCTTGGGAAAGAGCAGCTCCTAAAGCCACAATTCCAGAAGTTACAAGCTTAGTTTGTCTTGGTAATAACGCAAATCCTCTACTTATTGAGATTAGTTCTCGTGAAAATGGGCTCATTGCCTCTATTAATCTTATAGTTGCACCTGTAAGAAATTTAATAGACTCTACAGTCGCATCCATCTGCTTTTTAGAAAACTCTTCTAAGTCAACATTTAATTTAAATTTTGATTTTTCTACCATGAATATATCCTTATGGTTAATTTACAAGTATAAAATTTTATGTTATAAAATTGGGAACTGGAGAATGAAATGGGTATAACAACAAAGAAAAAACATAACATAAAACTCTTTTTTATTTTAAAAAGGTTAATAAAAAATAATCAAAAAATACTATATTACTATTACCAAACATTTATAGAACAAAATTTAATAAAAGAATTTCAACGCATATCTTTTCCAAATACAATTTCTGAAAAAAATTTACCTTTAGCTTTAAGATATGCACAGAACGAGAAAAAAATTACAGAGTTTTACCCTAAAATAAGACCTTTACTTTTTTTAGAAATCCTTTTATCTATTATATTTCAAAATATGTTATTTTTAACTCTATTATGTATATCAGTTGTTTTTTATTATGAATTAATGGAAAAAGTTATAACAAGGATCAAAGTTCATGTTCATAAAGCCATTCAAGAATATAACAATGGGGACTATGCCAAAGCTTTATTTTTTTTCAGAAGAGCACAAAGGCTTTCACCTATGTACGAAACGCCAATTAATGAATGGATAGTAATATGCTTAATACATTTAAGACTATTTGATGAATGTATAAAGTTTATGGAAACGCATTTTATACACAATAAACGAGCCATGACTTTTTTCACATATATAATGAAAAACGATTATGAAAAAGCCATTGAATATATAGATAAAGTAATAACTAATAAAGAAGCAAAATATTACCCATTTATTTATTTGTATCCGGCAACAATATATTTAAATTGTTTAAAACAACCACAAAAGGCTATAGATTACATTTTGTCTAAACCTAATATTTCAAACCAATCAATAAACAATAAATTATGTCTTTTATACTGCTTTCTTGTAAAATGTTATAATCTAATTGGGGATAAGGAACACGAAGAACAATACCGTCAATTAGTACAATTATATAATCCTCAAATATTTGAAAAATTTAAAATCATTGAAAATTCTCTTTTAAAACTATTCATAACAGACGAATGGAAACAAGAAGAAACGCCAGAATGTAATCCTTAATATTAAAAGCTCTAAAGGATTGCAATAATTGGTAGTAACTGATCCACAGATTTGATCCCTGAAATATTTATTCCATCTTGTGATAAAAACTCAAGTAGTCCATTGCCATTTCCGCCACTTTGCACATCTTGTAAATTTTTTCGAAGATGAAACATAGTATTAGCTACACCATCCGCAGTCCCACCATAATGTTTTACTGCATTTGCCAGAGTTTGGAATTTATCTGCAGCCATACCACTTGTAGTAATCAAACCAACAATTTGCTCACCTGCTCTTGCAAAAGCCATATGCTGTTCTATTGCCCCAGCAAAAGCTGTAATACCAATAACAGCAAGTTTAGCGCTATTTGACATATTCATCATCAATTTAGAAAGAACGCTAATTCTTTCAATTAAAGAATTAGAAGAATTGAACGCAGAAACCATTTTTTCTGAAAAATATAAAATAGAATTACTTGCCTCTTTAAATTCTTTATTATTAAATATTTGAGCAAAATTTTTATATGATGAATTATTAGACATAACTTTTCCTTTACCACTTAGCTATATAATTTAAATATTATTTACAAACACAAAGTTAATTGTTATAATTTTAATTGATGTAGTCTCATATTAATTAAAGGAGTATAAATGTTTTTTAATCAAACTGAAAAAATGTTTGTTTTATATCAATTAGAAGCCCTCAAGAATGAAAAAATAAAAAAACAACTTGGAGCAAGTTTTGAATTTTTTCAAATTTGCGCTAGGAAGCATTTCCCCAAATTACAACTTCAAAATGAAGATGGAACTATTTCATATGAACAATTAATATATTTAAAAAAAAGAAATATAGAAAAAACTGGACTATATAAATTCATACTAGAAAATCACTATAAACAATTTTTAATATTATCTATAGTAAGCCTAATTATATCGTTATTGATTTTTCCTAGTGATAAATTTTTAATAACAACAATATATGGATTTCCTATAGTTGTTTTATTAGCAAGCCACAAAGTTATTACTGCAAAAAAATTAACAGAAGAAGGGGTTCAAGATTTTAATAATAAAAAAACAGAGGAAGCCTTACAAAAATTTAAAAAAGTACAACAATATTTTCCACAATATGCAAAAGAACTAGATAATTGGATTTTTTTATGTCTATATGAACTAAATAGGATAGATGAAGCTATAAAATTTCTTGAAACTAAAAATGTTGAAGGTAAAAGAGCTAAAATATTTTTTATACTTACTGAAGAAAAAAAATATGAAGAAGCGCTTAGTTATTTTAACAATTCTTTTACCGAAACAGAAATCAATCAAGCTCCACAAATATTACTATTTCCAACATCAATTTATACAGAAATATTAAAGCAGCCTCAAAAAGCTATCAAATATTTAGAATCTAAAAACATTATTGATAAAAATATTAATGAATTAACATATCCCCTTTTCGCCAAACTTGCAGACTTATATCTGGGAAACAATGACAAATACAAATTAAAAGAAATATACATAAAAATGAATAAATTTAAACCAGATGATATTGTTGTTGCAGAAAGATTAAAAAAACTTATACAGGAAGAAACATTATAGTATAATTAGTAATGTTGGGCTCCTTGCCTGCATATTAAAATATATGCAGGTTTTATTACTATAATTCAAAACAATATCTCAAAGATTTATTCTGAAATATCGTAACAGCATGGTTACACTAAATCAATCTTTTCTGCTTCTGTTTACATTATCTCAATCTCGACAGATATAAGAAATTATAGAGCATGACATAACAATAAAAACAAATAATTTTAATTTGCAACGTTCGAATATGGCTATTTCCCTTATCACACAAGGATTAGAACCAACTTAAAAATATAACCGTCTGGCTATTGCACTTCAAGTATGTTTTAGTATATAATACAAACATAATGAAAGAAATAAATAGAAGTGGAATATTTCTAATGGTCATAGTATATATGAATTCTTTCATACTTTGCAAGCATGTCTTTTTAATAAAAGACATGCTTCTTTTTAACCGACACGTTCATGAACATGCCGGTTAAAGAGTTATCTACGAATTTTTTTATTGTTATATTCCGCAATAAGATATTCATTATATTTTGGAATTACTTCAGATTCCCATATTTTAAAAGCATCCTCCAGGGAATATACTGTTTTTAATTCATGTAATGTTGCTTTGCCTGAGGCGACAATTTGCCCGATAAATTGGTCAACATTTCGGTAATCTTCGGTTCTGCAAGGGAGATGAATTTTTCCAAGAAAGCCAAGCCCTTGCCATTCCCGAAAAAACTGCAGTTATATTCAATCATTGCAAATTCAAGCTGGGCAAGGACTTCCCAATCTGGCACATGATTATCTATTAAAGCCTTATTTACAAGAGCAATTGTGGTTCCATCATCTCTAATTCGTTCAACATAGGCCATCATTTTTATCATAGTGTCTTCAGAAACTTTATAATCTCCTATTTTAGGAATCATTGAAATTGGATACTTTGCAATAATTTCACGTCCAACGGTTGCTGGAAGTTTTGATATATTAAATTTTACATCTTTGATAGTAATTTCTTTAGGTTCAATAAGCATTTTTTCCTCCTTTATACTTTTATGGCTTAAAAAAAACCGCCTGCCCAGATCATAAGAGCAGACGGGGAATTAATGAAAATTAAAAAATTAAATTTTATTTTCAAATACAAAGCTATAAGTTTTAGTTTTAATACGCCCGCCTGAAGCTACGCTATTACCAGGCAAGCCTTTAGTAATTCTTCCCGGAGCGAGAACCCTACGTGTTCCGTCAGGATAATTTGCGATAAAAGTAATCACATCTTTATTAGAACGTTTACCCTTAGCGACTCTGTTAGCTTCAAATAAAAAGTCGAGATAATTTTCTTCATCAGTTCCGGGAATAACTGAAATTGTAACCTCTAAAGGTTTAGGGGCAGACCAAACTACCAAATCACCATTTAACCCCATACCGTATTCTGTAATTTGTAATTCCGGAAAATCTAACGGATCGCTGTCATCGGCAAAAGCTTTGCATACAAATCCGCTAGGATAAGTACCGCTTGCAATAACAGTAAGCGATAACCCTGTACCTGATACGTCTTGCATATTTTGTTTCCTTTCATAATTAAATACAATTCAGGCTTCTAAGAACGGGGAGCGTGTTTAGAAAAACCTGACCTACCCCGCCTTAAAAGCAAATGCAGCCAAGCTGCTAAATTAAAGTATGAGTCCCATCAATTTTTCTAATAGAATCACCTTTTGAATAAAGAAGAGAGTATTCCGCAATATATTTAGTTTTACCGCTTGAAGTATCCTGATTAAGACTAACATCAAGAGTAAAACCATTTAAATACACAGTTTGCCATGCGCTATCATCCCCCGTATATTGCGTAATATAAGCTTTCTGTTCGGACGTAAGTTCCTTTTCAGCAGAAATCGTACCGTTAGACTTTGCATCTGTAATAACATCATGCAAGCAACCCTCAAGTAAACTTATGCCATCGGTATTAGCAGGAAGTTTATCAAGAGCAATTAAGAGATTTAGAACAGAAGTTGCCATTGCGTCCTTTAACCAGATTTCGTTAGCATAAACACCTATATCCATGCCATCAGCAAGATAACCATCCTGATAAAATTCCAACTTAGTCCCTGATTTTTGAGTTTGCCCGTTGTAGTTAACATTTAAAGCATCAAGTTTATTGGCAACTTCATCGGAATCAACCGCAACTGCTTGGTTCTCAAACTGTTGATACATATAATTAACCGTTCCGTTAACTTTGTCATAATCTGTTGCAGCTAAAATTGTAGCCGGCATAAGATAAGCTGGTAAATCAGCAGACATATCGAGATAATTAGCACACATACCGCTGTGTTTTTTAGCAATTGTAATTCTGTCGTTGTAGTTTGCACTGTCAACATCAAAGACGAACATATATTCATTATTTTGTGTATCGCAAAAGGCTCCAATAGCCTCAAGCTCATCATCATCAATATCAGCAGTAAAAGCAAATGATGCAAAATTATTAGAGATACCCACAGATTTGTTTAATGTATCTGTAATATTTCCTGCATTTGTACCGTTTGAAACAACCGCATCTTTAGTTGCAGTCCACCCGATAAGAGTTGCAATATCAGTTCCTTCGCTTGCAGGTGTAGCATATGTAATAACATTTGCACCTGCCTCTCCTCCCTGTAGGATAAATGCAGAATTTGAGGCATCAAAAGTTACTGTGGCAGCTGTCCATAAAGTTCCACCGCCTTCATTTGCCTGTACCGCAGCTTGAATTTTTGCAGCAACATCTGCATAAGACGAAATTTCTGCAAAAGTAATATTTTTAGCCTCATAGCTAACACCACCCATAGATAAAGTCATAGAACCGTCAGTAATTGTTTTTAATTCTGTAATTGATGGTAATTGACAGGCTGATCTTAAATAAGGTTTTGTAGCATCTTTAGAATATCTCATAAAAGAAATCTTTTTTGCTTTATTTGTCTGTTTACTTACCCAGCCGAAATAAGCCGATGCAATTTTAGCTTCTTTAGAATCCGCTCCGGCAAAAGCTGCAACAGAAGCAGAATCCGTAAATTCAAGAACTGTTTCCATTGGAAAGAGTTCGTTATCAGTAAAAAGTCTTAAAATTAGGTCTTTTCTTCCGGCAGTCGTCTGACCACCCTGAGATGATGTAATACTTACATACTTGTTTTGTGAAATCGGCATTTTATATCCCTTTCGTTTTTAATTTGTACTCTGAAATATAATTAACAGGCATATTCCAGTTTTGTTCAGTTATAAACGTTATGTTGAATGAAGGCAAAGGATTAAAATTCTCGGAATCATTTTTGAAAACAGGAGATTTAATCTCACTCGGATTATAAATTTCATAACCTTTGTCTCTGATTTTCATAAGTCCCGTAGGTGAAACAAACCAGCTTGAAATGAAATTCAAAATATCCTTAGAAGAGACAGTCGCAACGGAATCTTCAATTAAACGAGAACGATATGCAGAAACTTGTATGGAAATTTCCTCCTTATAAGCCTGATATGAAACAAAATCCTTATCAATTTTCTTCCGTCTTGTAAACTGCGTTCCTCTCAGTGAGGTCTGTAAAATTTTAATATAAACTGAAGGTTTAGGATTCGTGAATTTAACAGGCTGCATAAGCTGGCAAACATCCCATCCTTCGATTTCAAAACTATCAATAGCGGTATTTATCAAAGAAATTAAATCAGCATAAATTTGATTTTCAGTTTTAAACATTTCTGAGCTCCTTAATCTCAACAACTAATACACCGCACCAACAGTTAAATTCGTACCATGGAAAATTTTTAACAACTTCCCAGACCGAATTTGAAAAAATAAATCTATCAGGTAACGGCTGTTTTTCATTACCCCGAATATCGGCAGACACATAAATATTTCGATAATTTTTTTCCAAATCCAGCCCCATATCCTGATAAATTGAGAGTTCTGGAATCTGAATACTCCCAGTTAACTCAATAGCATCCGCATAAATCGGACGACTTACTCCCAGCTCATTAATTTGATTTCCCAGATATTTTAAATACTTAAAAGATTGCTTTGGCAAAATCTCCAAAGCAGCCTCCAATAAATTTTCATCAATTAAACTCATAACACACCAACATTAATTTTTAAAAAAGTGTTCTTATAAAACTTCCTCCGAGCAATAGAGGCGTTGGCGTTTTGGCATATAACAGAGCCAAAAGCTCGCCTCCATAAGGGGTTTGATTAAGCCAAAACTCAAACGCCCCCAGACTCGGCGGAGGAACCATAGAAACACGAACCTTGTCTATATTAGCCGAAGAAGTAAAACCTGGATTTATTTGTCCTTTTTCGATTTTCTTTTTCAAAGTTAAAAGATGTGCCGTCAAAAGATAAATCGCAAGCTTTCTTTCTTCCGCAGAAAGATTTCCGTAATCTTTTTCGGAAACATAGCACTTAGCTCTTATAAGATAAAGCTCAATTTCCTGACAGTTTGAAAATTCAGGAAAATTCTTTAAAAAATCTTCTTTAGAAGTAATAATCGTAGTCATTATTCCTCACCCTTCGCCATTTTAGGTTTTCTTTTACCTTTTTTTCTATAATCCTTCGGCGTAAGTTGAGCAGAATTATCCCTAGTCATTTCAGAAGAAGCCTTCTCTGCCATTTTCTCATTCACCGAAACTTTAACAACACCTCTGTCAAGGTGCCTCATAAAGATAGGATTATCTTGAAGCTTCGCAAAATCACTGTCACTTAAGGCAGTAACAACACCTTCGAGAGTCACTAATGTTTTTTTATCAATAACATCAGCCCCGCCATTTATTGTGATAATCTGCTTAACTTCATTAATCCCGTTAGGACCTTTGGTATAAACCGCATAATTAACACCGGTTGCCATTTTGCTGGTAATATATTTTGTCATTGTTCCTCCTTAACTAAAACTCCCCCATAAATTTGGGGGAGTAAATTAAACTAAATTCCCGTATATCTGACAACACCTACAGGTTGTCTGACAAGGATTCCTGCAGTTGCATTGGAATAATCCTCAAGGAAACCTTTCGCTTTCTTTTCAACGCCCAAAAGCCTAAAGACTTCTTGAACATATTGGTCCATAACTCTTTTCCCGTTAAGAATTTCTGCGTGAAGAACAAAAACGTTTTCTCCTCCGTTAGCTCCATCCAATTGAATCGCAGATTCAATTCTAACACCAGGATACATAGACTTAATCCATTCATAAACAGATTTAGTTCCCTGCTCATTCAAAACTGATAAATATTCCATGCAAGAAATAGAAACAGAAAGGACTGCAGCATCTCTTTCAGGTCTAAATAAATTTCCTGTCTTAGTTCTTAACGCATTCATTGCAGTTCTGATATCAGTGCAAATTTCATTGAAAGTTTTTGTAGACCATTTTGTATCAGACTTCGCTCCCGCAGCAACAGTAACATAAGACGGTAAATTAGGATCATTAAGGAAGCCGTAAGTTTTGTTAGTACCGGAGTTATATCCGAAGAATCCGACATTATTCATTTCAATAGCCAAAGCTTCTGCCGCAGCGGTTCTTTTTTCAGTTTCTGCAGAAATAAGCATTTTCCCGGCTCTTTCCTGTTCAAGAATACCTACATTACAACCTTCCTCAAACCTAACAATATCACGGCACTCATAATTAGCGTTCCAAGAAGAAAGCGGAATATCAGTATCATCCCCATAAGGACGAGGTCTGCCGGTTCTTTCTAGAACTCGTTGAACAACTTCTTTATCAGCCCAGCTTCCTGCAATTGTTCTACCAACGATAGAATCTATTTCCCTTGCAGCAGTGACAACCTCAACAGCCTCTGCTATCCAGTATTGCAAAACTTGAACCGGTGTAGAGAGAGAGGGTGTCGTAACCATAGGTATAGCAGCATCCATAGCATATTTTTTTGAATAAGACTTAATATCGGCCAAAGCTTCTATGCTACAGCCGATCCCCAACATATCAAGAGTTTTTTTTGTAGTATCACTATCCATTGCATAAGAACGAACTTTCAAAGCCGGAATATAACTACGAATTTCAGTTTGTTTCATTAATTTATATCTCCTATATTATGTAAAAAACTACTTAAGCTCTAATATAGCTGTTTCAGCAGCCTCTGCAGAAAACAGAATAAACTTGGCATTAGCAATAACGGTATGTTTAGCGGTAGTAGCGGTCTCTGCTTTATCATACGCGTAAAGTTCTCCTGTCGCTGGATCAAAAGCAGCAATATAATTAGGCTTTACCGCAGTTTTTGAAGCAACATAAATATGCCCTTGAGAACAAATTTGAACAATTTCGCCGTCTTTTAAACTAAGTCCAGCTTCATCTTCTGTAGAGCAAGAATGCTGTTTAGGCCCTATTGCAATACCAATAAAAGCCCCGCTGCCACCTACTTGTACTTCATTATCTTTAGAAGAAGCAGTAAAAGCTCTTCCGATAGCTGGTAAAACATCCCCATTTGCTTTTACAACATAATGAGCTGCTACAGTTGCAGAAGTATCGGCAAATTCTCCAATAACTCCGATCGCCTGTTGTTGATAAACTTGTTTTTGTAATGTCATTTCAAAAATCTCCTTTTATTTTAAATATCTTTCAAAAGCCTTATCTTTAGTATAAGAATTATCAGCGACTCCAAATCCGTAAATAATCGTTGAATTATGATTAAAAGATTTATCCAAAGAATAAGAAGGCTTATCAATAGAATCAAACGTAATTTTCCTATCCATAACTCTAACATCAGCCCCCATTCTACCCTGTTCAACAAGAGCAACATGATTTCCTCTTATATTTCTTTGAACAGCATCATAAGGCTGCCCGTTATAAGTTCCAGGAGTAAGGTCATAATCACAGAAGTATCCCATTGAAAGCTGTTTTTTACCACTTTCAATCTGATCCTTAAGATGTTCCGAAAAAATCTTCAAATCCCCATAAACAACACCATCTTTAGAATAAACATTTTCTCCAATAACACCATGAACTCCTTTATTTTCAGCAGGAACCATGCCTGAGCCATTTCCGAGCATTTCATGTTCATCTACAATAGGCAGAAGCTTAAAACCGTTAAGAGCCTCATCATTAGTAAGTTCTTCTTCTGGTCTCAACACATTATAAACTTTATCAGGTTCCAACTCATCAGAAATTTGTTTCCCCAAATATGGAAACACTCCGACTTTTGAAAGAGGATTATTTTCAATGAGCCAGAATTCATTATGATCAACTATTTTCATTTTTCACCCTTTCTAACTAAAATTAGCGGCAGAATAGACTCTGCCGAACAAACTTTGTGATATCACTATTTACCAAAATTACAAATAATATTCAGTGCTCAGTCATTAATTTTCTACTGTAAATTTTCTTTTTCAGACAGTTTTTTCCTTATATTTGTAGCTTTACTCACGACTAAACCATCACTTAAATTATCTTCCGAAGTTGATAAGTTTTTCATATCTTCTTCTTTCAAAGAAGGAGACATTCCTGTAAGAGAATTAAAACCACTGTCAGGATCCATTCTGAGAGTTTGTCTACATTCATCTTCTGAGATAACTCCTGCATTAATGTAATTTGTATTTATACGAGACTTAATCTCATTACATTCTGCTAGTTCCCTATTAGAAGGAGTATCAATAGGATTAAATATACTTTGAATAATATGCTTTTTCCCGAATAAAGATTTTAATAGCAAAGTATAATGAAAATTCAAATAAGGGACATAATCTTCTTTTTCAATTAACCGTAAAAGGGTATTATACTGAGTTTCCTCAAAATTTCCAGCAGAATTAAAGCCCTTAGGCTGAGTTTCCAATAATTTAGTTGCATGTATACCTGAAGCAGCAGCAACAAGCTGATACTGAGACATCATGACCGCATCAAAATCAGTTAAAGAAGTATCAAGTTGCCCGATACTCTGATCAGGTCGTTTAACAACAACCCCCCAGTTGTCACGGAAATAAGAAAATGCTTTTGCGTCGTTTTCAGCCTTACTTTGATTAAGCACATAATTACTTAAATTTCCATCCATATAAAGAAGTCTTTTAGACTTAGCAAGCATAGGGGCCTCATTTGCGACACTTTCGGCTGCATAAACCCTCTGATAAATAAGTTGAGGAATAGGATAACCCCCATAATAATAAGTTGGTTTTAAAATATCCGGAAGATTTCCATTAACCGCCTTTACAACCCACGAATGATGAATTCTTTTACCATCAGGCAATCTATACCAAGTAGGTTCGTAAAAACTGCCAGAAGCAATATTTGTAGCGGAAGTCATATCTAACTCAGGAGAAATCCAGTAAGGATCAATGTTCACCATGCCCCTATAGGCACCATCTTTAACTTTATCAATATTAAAAGGTAATTCATAATTAATTCCGTCAACAAGCGGATAAGCATAAGCTACCCCAAACTGACGTTTTTTTTCTGCAAATTCCTGCGCCAATTCTTTTATTTTAAATCCAATTTTACTATCTGATAAATTTTTCAATTCCGCCAGAAACTCTTTATCCTCATCGGGAATATACTTTTCACAGTAAGCTATTTTATAATCCGGAGCCATTGCATCCTTAGGGGGAAGAGAACAACATTTGTTAATAAGCCAATTTTGAGTAAGGATTGCGCATGCTTGAAATCCTATAAAACCTTGCAGAGCGAAATGTGTATAAATAATATCATTAACCTGCCCGTAAATAGCATATGCAGCATTAAGCTTATCACCTTCACAAATCCCATCCATAGCGGCACCATTCATCGTCTGAGGAATCAAATCCTTTTGAGTTTTTTGCAAAGAATGCCCTAAGAGCTCATTTCTATCAGCTTCAGGAAGAAAAAAAGAGCCTTCATTCTCATTTTCTGGTAACGCTTTTGTTATGGCGTCGTTAATCTTGTTTTGAATATACTCATCAATTTTTTTAAACATAATTCAACTTACCTCATAGCCGCTGGCATATCACGTTCAAGTGCATACCTTATGGCATCAATAGTGTGATCATTTTTGTCAGGGTATTCATTTCTGACAGAACCGTCACGATTTTTTTCAAACTCGCACATAGAGAATTCTCTCTTAACATTCGGACATCGGACTGGATCAATTACAATTTTCTCAAGTCCCTGTAGGAATTTAAACCCGAACCCTCTGGAACCTTGCCCTTTTTTTGCGCCACAAATGGGAAACCCAGCATCCCAAAATTCTCCAACAGATTTTGGATCTTCACTGTCAGCAATAATTTCAGCATAAGGAGAATGAATAGGTTTAATTTTTTCCATAGCAGCAGCATTTAACAGTCCATATTCAAAAACTTCATTGAAAACAAAAATCCTTTTTGTTTTGCTGCTATAGTGGCATTGCACAAAACAGAATGGATCTGCTGCATATCCCCAGTCAATACCCTCTCTTATATTATCAAACCCATTAATTTCCTCATTAGAAATCTCACGGATTTCGATATTTGGAAAAACCGTTAATCCTGTTCCGGTCGCCTCGCCGAGATACTCATGTCTGTAAGCGATTTCATTAGTTTTTCTTAAATGTTCCGCTTCAAGAAAAAATTGTTTTCCCAACCACTCCACAGGCACATCAAGATAAGTGGAATGATGAACAAGTCTGTCCGAACGCACCTCCTGAACCTCTGTATTAATCCAGTTAGAATTATTCGCTGGAGGGTTAAAAGATTTAAAAGAAACGAATTTATCACCGCCTCTCATAACAGACTGCTCAATACTGCGAATTTCATTCATTCCGTCAGCCTCATTAACTTCTTCAAACCAGCTATATTTATAGTATCCACCGTTAGTGGCTTTAATAGACTTAAGTTTCTGCGGATCATCCATTCCTACAAACAGGATCTCCTGGCCTGTTGGTAAATACTCAAGTTTCAAAGGACTTTTATACGCCTTCCAATTATCATATACACCAAGCATAGAAATAGCCCATCTCAGTTGATTATAGACACTTTTTTCGAGAGAAACCCCGTATTTACGGAAACAAATACCGTTAACACCCGGTTCGTTCATAATCCCGAGTATAAGTTCAATACTAATGAAACTTGACTTAGCGGAACCTCTCCCGCCCTTAAGCCAGTAATGAGTATGCTTATTCTGTGTAATATCCTTGTGAACTTTAAAAAAAGCAGGAGCAATAAGTTTCGTAATACCTTTTTTCATTGTAAAGCAATTCCTAAAAACAAGGCAGGACACAATGTCCTGCCGCCAAATAAATCAAAGAGAGTAAGAAATTTAGGAATGTGTATAACTTAAAAACTTTTTCTGAGAACCAATTCTTCTATTATTAAAATTAAAAATGATTCCTTTATTATTATAAAAAATTCTTTCATTATTCCAAGATCCCCTGGCAATTGAGAATTCTTTTATTTTTTTACTTAAAATATTATCTCTGAGTTTAACAGCCTTTTTCCCAGTTTTTCTTACAACTAGCCTAAGCGTTCCATCCATAGAACATTCCCATATGGCAGCAACAGTTGCCCCGCAGAAGCCACATTCATCAAGAAAGTATAAACGCTTCCAAGCTTTATTAGTCGGCATATTATAGACTTTACACGGCTGTTCGTGGTTACAACAAAACAACGTATATTCCATAACCTCCTCACGGTCGATACCCCGCCATCAACGTTAACATCTGTAGTTATCAACCTATTGCAAAACGCTTTAAAGCAGTTGACACTCTGTAGTTAACTCCGGTCATCTACATTTTTATTATAACCGTAAACTCTGTGTTTTTAAAGGTTTTGAGCAAGAATAATTCCTTTTCACACTAAATTCGTTACAAATACAAAAAAACGATGAGCCTCAATAACTTATCCAACTTGAATTTTTACTTATAGATAATAATTAAAAATATATCTTTTTTTCGAAACAAAAAAATAATATTATCATATACCATTTCTAAAGGGAATAAATCCCTTAAGATTAGGTTGTGTCTACATTTCAGACAGCATATTATATTGATGTTGGAATTATAAAAGGGGCCAGATTATGAAAGAAGAAATAATACTCTTAAATAAGAGTATAAGGGAAATATTAGAAAAATCAATGAAGTGGTTTATTCTAATACTTGGAACCCAACTGCTAACAATCATACTAGTAATATACATATATATAGATATGGAAAAAAGCAGTTATCATTTTTATATGAATACCAAAACAAGTTTGGAAAGAATACACAACGTCAAACTAGATTCTTATGATGGAACTATTGAAAGAGAATTAACAACAGAAGAACGAATGATGAGGAAACAGAATCGTCATTGGCATTTAAAATACTGGTTTATGTAGAATTATTTTCCTATACAGAAATGAGAGAAAATATTATCGAGAATTTCATCGGTAATAACCTCTCCTGTAATTTCATCAAGGAATAGCAGTGCAGACTTCAAATCAATAGAAATCATATCCTGAAGCTCTTGAATTTTTGCTGCCTCAAGAGCTTGCATTAAACTCTCACGACATTTAATAAGACAGTCTTGTTGGCGCTTATTTGTAATAAATTCTGTTTCTTCAGGCGAGAAATTACAAACAATATCTTTAATAACAGTCTTTAAGTTCTCAATTCCTTCACCAGTAAATGTTGAAATTTTTATCACATTATCTTCCTCAAACGGGAAATTATTATCATACGGCTGAAGATCAGACTTATTGGCAATAATAAGATATTTTTTATCTTTAATAAGTTGCCATATGGCATCATCTTCGCTTTCAAATTTTCTGCTTGAGTCAAACATAAACAGAATTAAATCAGCCTCATCTGCAGATTGTTTTGAATATTCAATCCCAATTTCCTCAACCTTACCCACTTCATCACCATCCCTGATGCCGGCAGTGTCAATAAGAGTAATAGCAACATCCCAATCAAGATTTTCTTTTAAAACATCACGTGTAGTCCCTGCAATATCTGTTACAATAGCACGTTCAACATTAAGCAAAGTATTGAACAAAGAAGATTTTCCAACATTAGGTTTTCCGACAATAGCTATTTTTATTCCCTGTCTTAAGATATCCGAAGACTTAACACATGATAAAATTCTATCTATTTTTGCAATGGCACTCTCAAAATTTGATATAAGATAATCATATTCAGGTTCTTTAACATCTTCAGGGAAATCAATACCAGCAATAATTCTTGACAAAGTTTCAAAAATATCTTTTTTAATTTCCCCAACCTGAGCAGTCAGAACACCTGAAAGATTTTTTGCAGATTGGATAGCAAAATTTTTAGTTTTAGCATGAATCAAATCTGCAACAGCCTCAGCCTGCGAAAGATCAATTTTTTTGTTTAAAAAGGCACGTTTTGTAAATTCGCCTCTTTGAGCAAGTCTTGCACCATGCTTAAGTGTAAGATCAAGAATATTTCTAACAACATTAATTCCGCCATGACAATGAATTTCAATAACATCTTCCCCAGTATAACTATGGGGATTTTTAAAAGGTAAAACAATAACCTCATCGATTTTTTTATCCCCATCAACAATCCATCCATGAGCAATTTTACCTGGAACGAGAGCTTTTTTAGTAAAAATCTTCTCTGCGATATCAAAACTTATATCACCGGAAATACGAATAACTCCGACTCCACCAGTTCCGATAGGAGTAGCAATCGCTGTAATCGTATCAAATTCGTGTAAAATATTCATATACTAATTATACACAAAAAAAAGAGTCCGTAAGGACTCGTGTTGGAATTAAGAATAGCTGGAAGTATGAAAAAGATTTAATTATATTTAACTTGCTTTATAAGACTTTTACAATTACCTGAACGGGTATAAATTTAGTTACTCATATGGACATATTTTCTTGCACAGTCAAACATTGCATTAACAAGTGCTGCATTTGAATAGACATTCATCCCGTTGGTTTCAAGGACCTGTTTCATTCTTTTTTCCCACATATTGTAAATTTCGTCTTTATTCAAATCAAGAACCTGTGCAATCATTGTAAGCTCTTTAAAATCAATTGGAATAGGCAAACTTCCTCTCAAAATATCAACTATTTCCAATCTTTTTTTACGAGGAAATGCCTTTAGAAAATTGACAACAGAAATTTTCTTCTCAATCATTCGATCTTTAATATATTCAACAAACTCATCAATGATAATCGGTTCTTGAGGAATTTTATATTCCTCAAAAGATTCAGGTTCAATTTCCATAACAGTTGCAATTCTCTCCAGAGTAGTGCCTCTTGTCGAAAACGGAATGGAATTATCAATAAGGTTATAAACATAAGAGAGAGTAACCCCTATCATTTCAGCAAAATCTTTTTTGTGCAATCCGTTTTTCTCTAAGAATCTAGCAACTTTATCAGAACTTTTTTCTTGAATAATCGGTTTATCTTTTGCTTTCATAATTTTATCCTCTTGTATTTTGCATTCTTAAAATAATTTCAATTTATCATTTTGTTAAGCGCAACTACGGTAAGTCATGGCGGCAATATTTATTTGAGTTAAAATTAAATTACTCATTAAAATATGGAGCAGAAAAATGAAACTCATAGCAGGATTAGGAAACGTCGGAGAAAAATATTGTTTTACACGTCATAATACAGGGTTTATGACAGTTGATCGCTGGGCAACCGAAGAAGGTGTAAGCTTTAAACAGGATAGTAAGTTAAAATGTTATATAACCAAAATAAAATATAACTGTGAAGATATTCTCCTGATAAAACCAACAACCTTCATGAATCTATCAGGCGAAGCAATAAGAGCGGTTATTGATTACTACAAAATAAATATCAATGATATAATAATAATTTATGACGACATAGCTCTGAATTTAGGAAGAATAAGACTTCGCAGTAATGGCTCGGACGGAGGGCACAACGGAATAAAATCAATAATTAAACATCTTGGAACAGACAAATTTAACCGAATAAAAATAGGTATAGGACCGCAAATCGGACCATCAGAAAACTATGTGTTGCAAAATTTCCCCAAAGAAAGTCTGGAAATACTGAAAGAAATATTGGATAAATCAATAGAAGCATCAAAATCAATTATAACTAACGGCATGGAAAAATCACAAAATAAATTTAATTAAAATAAAAAATCTTTTTCAACTGCTTAAATTCAATTATAGTTTATAAAGTCCGAATGTAAGAAATTTATTTACTGTTTTTCAAATCTTCTAATGCCAATTCAAAATCTTCTGCACTATACTCTAAATCATTTAAATCTGATTTTTCAAAAGTTCCGTTATCCATTCTTTCAAAAATTCCGTATGCGTCATACATTTTATTTCTTGCATCATCAACTACTGCATTAACATCCGCACCGGTACATGATAACTTATAGAGTTCTTCGGCAAATTCTTTTCTGTTGAAATCCTTATTTACATTTTTATCTTTTAAATAATGATTTAATATATCAAGCAATCCTTTTTCATCAGGCTTTTTAATTTCTATAAGATTACCAAGCCGCCCGTTTCTTTTAATAGCCTTATCAATCATATCAGGGCGATTTGTTGTCGCAATTATTACGACTCTTGCATTTTGCTTTTCCAGTCCGTCAATAAGAGTTAAAAGCTGGGCAACAACCCCATTTTTACCTACATAATTCGACCCCTCTCTTCGTTGTGGAACAATTGCTTCAAGCTCATCTATAAATAAAATTGCAGGTTGGCGGTCAACAAGTTCTTTAAAAGTATCACGCCATAGCTTTTCTGTTTCACCAAAAGCTGAACGTTCAAATTCCTGAGAATCTATTTTTACAAAATGTATATCCTGATTCCGACGTCTTTTTGCCTCACCAATTATAGCAAGAGCTAAAAGAGTTTTCCCAGTTCCGGGGTCTCCAAAAAATATAGCCCCTTTATTTACAGATTTGGGAAAAGCCTCAGGATACAAAAGAGGAAATAAAATCTTCTTTTTAACAATATCTATCGTATCATCCATACCAGCAATATCATCAAATGTCCGCTCAGGAATATATAAACTATTCGGTTTATTTGCCTTTTGGGTATCAACGGATGTTTTACGATTACTTCCTGCAGAAGTTGCTTTTGCTACATAATCAAACTCAAGATATATCGAGTCAGTATAAAATCTGTCGACTGGAATTTTTGCATCATAAAAAATATTGTTTGACTCTTTGCCGGTTTTTATAAATTTAATTTTTACCTTATTTTGTGTTTCGATAAAATCATCATATACTGCCGCATTATTGTATGTTGTAGAATCTCTTTTAGAATCAGCAAGATTTCGAGCAAGTCCATACAATTTAAAAGAATTCTTTTTATAATTATCTTTTGTAATAATCAGGGGATCTTTCATATCTTCCTTCAGTAAATATACATCTCTTATATCTTTAGGATTATCAATCTTCGACTTTTCTTCGGTTAATGCGCGCTTAACAAAATTCTTAAAAAATACACTTTCAGGATCTCCTATAACAATTACAGAATTTGAATCAAGTCTATGAAGAACATCTGCAAGCTTAATGGACAACATCAAGTCATGGGCGTTTAATTTTGATAATTCTTTTTGGTTTATATTTTCAGAAGTAGAGTTATTCTCAGAAGTTTTATTTGCTTTAATAAATTCATCATGAGCATGCGATTTTTTCTTTCCGAACCAGCCGCTAAAAGGTATATAAGAAGCATAATTGCCTAATGAAGAATTATACTTCTTTGCATTTGAAATATTATAAACAGTATTAATAGAATAAATTCTCACGTTTAATATTAAGACCTAAAAATATTTTTGCCAGATAATTAGTATAAATAGAAATAAAACGGAGATTTTCTTTCTCCGTTTTATTTTGCGCTTGGCGCGATTCGAACGCGCGACCTATCCCTTAAAAGGGGAGTGCTCTACCTGCTGAGCTACAAGCGCAAATATTTTCTTATTAGTTTATGCGCTATTTATATCTTCGATGCCATCCGCTTTACTTAATCGGCTAGCCCGCAAGAACTAATTTAGCAAGAACAAAATTTAATGTCAATAGTTTTATTAAAAAAATTTTTATAGCTGACTTTCCAAAAATATATTTACAGATAAGATATTTATGATAATATGATATTACAAATTGTAAAATTATTATTTTTTATTTCTGCAACTTAGCAAAAAAAATTTTTTACGGGAGTTTTAATATCAGTTTTGAGCATATAAAGGAGTATAAAGGAGTATAAATCAAAATGAGTTTAACAGTCAAGAAGATTTCGTTTGGAAATGGGAACCAAACCTTAATGATACAGCGTAATTTCGGGGTACCTACATTATCCCCTCAAACAACACCAACCCAACAAACTATCCCAATAACACAAAATACACAAATATCACAACCAGGTGAAAATCTTCCTATTGTAACATCTTCAACCCCTGTACCGGTTTATCAAACGAATCCGACAATGACAACTCTTCCTGAAGGCGTAAAGACTGCAGGATATGTAACAGCAGGTTTAGCATTACTATCCCTTGGGATAAGCAGTGCGAACATGCTAAAAACCAGACATTCTAGAAACATATCCAACGCAATGGATAAACTTGAAACACAAATTATAGGAAAAATAGAAGAAAGACTAAATAATGCCGCTCAAAAAACAGAAACAGGATTTAACAATTTAAGCAACAAAATAGAAAAAGAAATTCAAGCCAGAGAAGGTCTCGGGAAGTGGATGGACGGACTTCTTAGTGATATAAGAAAAAACATTAAGACAACAGAAAACAGATTAAATGAAGTAGTGTCCATCGCAGAAAATAAAGCTGGGAATTCCGTAAGTTCAAACATAAACTTTTTAACCAAAGAAGTAGATGTCAACGGTCAAAAAATGAATCTTACCAAAACTCTTCACGGATATGGTAAATACTCGGATGACTTAGCAAAAGCAATCCAAGAGGAAGCTGCAAACAGAATGCTTGGACTAGTTGACCGCTCGGCTATGATCCCTCCAGAAAAAATAACAATAAGAGTACCTACCGCAGAATTTAAAGGCATAACAAGCACCGGAGGTATGTCAATTGTTCCTAAAGAAGTTATGGCAAATCTTGGAGCGTTTATTAATAAAAAACAAGATGCAAGACTTATTGTCGATATGCCAATGTTCTTGGGCGAAGTAGAACACAACGCATTATCAGGCAAACAAACATTCTATGCACTTGAAGCTATGGGAAACGGCAAATTTAACTGGGTATCAAAAGCGACAAAAGCCGATGGAAAAGATTCAATAGTGGTAGGCAATCTGGAAAGAATTGCAAATACTCAAATTCCAATATACGATGATACAACAAGGACAATGCAGAATGTAGAAGTATACATGGCAAAAGGCTTAACACAGGAAGTCGATTATAATTTACTCAGACAATACCTGCCTGCAGACTCTCTTGCTGCATACGACAAAAGCATCAGTGAATATAGAGAAATATACAGCAAATTTAGCACTGACGCAGCAGATTTGAAGAAAAAAGTTGAAGCAGAAACCGAACCTTTGTTAAACAAATTAAAGGATAAAAATCTGCCCCAAAAAGACAAGGAAACATTAGAAAACCAGATTAAAGAAATTCGCAAACCTCTGGAAGATTTACAGGAAAAGTTCCAAAAAGAACATGGAACACTATGGAACGAAGGGTTTATCAAATTAACCGGTGACACTGACGGCCATATAAAGGCGAAAGTATCATTTGACGGAGTATTTTATAAGAACGAAAAATTTGATATGAAAGGACCTCGTTTTGACGGAAAAGACGGCAATAAAAACATATACAATGACAAGACCATAAATGCAGGAGAAACAGAACGATACATGTACTTTGACAAATATTTCTATGAATTTTTGACAAAGAGCAAAGAACAAACGACCGAAAGATTAGGGGCTGATTTGATTATAGGTAACGATTGGCATACTGGTGGAATCAGCGCAATGATGAGATTACTGACAAAAGCAAGGGAAGCAGTTGGTGACTTAACACCTCTGGAAGCAGAAAAGTTAAGAAACACACCGATTGTAACAATTCTGCATAATGCACAGTTGGCGGGTTCAACATCACATTCTAATGCAAAATTACTTAATATCTTATTTGGTGAACACTCTGCAGAGATAGTTGAAAATGCACACATGCCTGATGTCAGCAAATATATTCATGACAAACAATATAAGTTAACATTGGACGAAGCAATAAGCAAAGGAGTCGATATAGAGACAGCAAAAAAACAAGCACAGGCAGCTGCTCACGAGATGGTAGCTAAATATAGTTTACCTGCTAAATGTTGGAATGGTCTGATGCACGGAAATAGTGTAAATCCTCAAACAATGGCAACAGCATATTCAGATGTAATCCTGCCAGTATCAGACAAATATATGGAAGAAATTGCAACACAAGGAGTATACGGACGTGAGAACTTTGAATTGTTCAGACTAAGAAAACTTGCATCAGAGGATCCTAAACTTTTCCCTGGACAGAAAACTATTGTTGGTGTAACTAACGGCTGCGACAAGGTTAATAATATATTAACGGATGAAGGGGCAAGAATTTTGGAAAAACAGTTGGGACTCCCTTCCGGAGCATTAAAGATCTATGACGGACAAGAAAACATTTTGGACTGGCATAATCATAATAAAAAAATTATTTTAGATAAAGTTATTGCAGAAGTAAAGGATCCTGCGAACCCTATGAAACTTGAAAACCCCAAAATGACAGATTTGACAGGTGTAAATGAAAACACAATGATAGTATCAACTGCAGGAAGAATTGTCGATCAAAAAGGACTGGATATCTTTGCAGAAGCGATAGAAGAATTTTTAAGTAAAAACAAAATAACTGATGGCAATTATCCTGTATTTTACGCACAAGGAGTAGGAGATGAACAATTTATCAAAGCAATAATGGCAATAAAAGAAAAAGTTGCGAAGTCTCCTGAACTTGGCGGAGAAGCAGCTGCAAAAAGGATTGTATTTGCGAATCTGTTTGCAGAACCAGGCAGATACGATGCTTGTAAATTAATGTCTGACTTTTCAATTATGTCAAGCTGGTTTGAACCATGTGGACTTGTACATAAAGAAATTGTTGCAAAGAGTGGAGCAATTCCTATTGTAAATAAAACAGGCGGTTTAACATCAGGCTTAACTGACAAAGTAGACGCAATATTCTCCGACTTTAAACCGAATGAAGGTTCTAAAGAAGCAGTAATGAAAGAAAACAAAACAAACTTTGCAACTGCAATGGGCAGAGCATTTAAAATATTCAATGATAAACAAAAATTATCAGAAATGATGAAGAAATCATATGACAACGATTTTTCATGGCTTGTAAAAGACGGACCTATGGCACAATATGTGAAAATATTTACAGATTTAAAAGTATTAAAGCCTGAGATATTAGACAGTGTGGCATAAAGGAGATAAATTCAAAAAAAAGAGCAGTTTACAGCTGCTCTTTAAACAATCGTTGTTTTGATGTGGATTAGAGTCCTTTTATCTCTTTTTTTTCTGTGTTGTCAGGGTTGCTTTCGTTGCCTATAGCCCACCTGAAACCTGCCGTCAAAGCAACACCGTTTCGTCCGCCATTTCTAACCATAGCCTGCAAAAATCCGGTAAATTTATCTTTGAAACGTTTTTGAACACCAAGTCCATATTCAACATATGGTTTTATACTCATTTCAGGTAATCTTACGTTATTCGCAGACACACTTGATTCATTAAGCAAATTCCAAACCATACCTACAGAGGCATAAGGCTGCCAACCGTTTTTAAGGTTTGCAATAAATCTTACCTGAGGATTCAATTGAATAGCGTGCATAGGATCCGCATCAATTTTAACACCTGCAGCATTAGTATAATCAAAAGTATTTACAAATGTATAACTCATAAATAAGATTGGTTGCAAAATAAATTTACCTTCTTTGAATTCGAAGTTATAACCTGTTTTTGAACCGATACCAGCAAGTAATGATGTAAAGTCTTCATTCCCGTACATAGTAGAAGATGAACCTACGCTTGCACCGGCACTAAGAGTTAAAGCTGTCCAGAAGTTCCCTTTATAGAAGGTTTCTGTCATACCAATCAAACCGCCGTTCATAGAAGTATCAACGCCCGAATAACTTAATTGAGACCCGTTATATCCCAAGTAACCAGTTGTAACACTGTGCCATCCGTTTCTGTGTTCATGGAAGTCAGTATCAAATCCAACCAAAGTACCATAAGTAATTGCATCAACATCAGGACCGTTTTTGAGATTCATAGTTTCAAATGTTGTATAAGGTCTTACCCAAGCTCCTTTATTATGTAGATTAGTATCTAAAGGCCATAAGTTATCATTATAATCTGTACTTAAAGCATATTTATTTGCATTAATCATTGCATAACGTTCATATTTAGGTAATTGTGTGAATGCATCAGCGTGTTCAAAAACATATTTAAATGCTTCATTCATTGCAGCTTGAGCCGCAGCGAGGTTAGCCGTCGGAGCAACCAATACAGCAGGGTTAAAGCTATCGGAAGGATTTCCGCTACCACTAGGGAAACCACCGCCAGAAATAGGAGGAGGGATTATCCCAGGATTATCACCTGCTCCAGGATTATCCTCATTTCCGGAACCACTTCCCGGATTATCACCAGGATCTGTGCCAGGAACGTCAGGATCAGGGTCCGGAGCCGGAGTATTGCTCCCGCCTTTTGTAAACAAGAAGTAACCACCATCGCCCTGTCCGTTATATTCATGCTGGTTATCATAAGAAACAAGGTATCTGTATATAGGTGTAAATGCTTCTGTTTGGTATGAACCTGGAAGTTCACCTGTACCATTGGTTACGTTATATTTCAACCCCGATTGAGCAAAATAAACAGCAGTGTGGTCATCAACAGCATCGGTTAAAAGGTTCATACCGCTAACGACCACATTCCCTGTATGTTGCCCGTAGTTTTGAGCAGTAAATCTATCCATTTGTTTATTAGCTAGATCAACATCTGCAATAAAGTTAGTATCTTTCGTCACAACAACATTATTCAAAGAAGCAATACCAACACTGTTATTAAGGAAAGATAAAGTCCCGCCGTTCATTGTTAAGTCATTGCCATCCCAATGAGTTTCCTGAGTTAATAATGTATTAGAACCGTCATTTGTAATTATATGGGCATTGTTGACAGAATTATTAAATACAGTCTGTCCAGTACCATCACCAATCAAGCTCAATTCATATTGAACATTACCATTAATTTTATCATTGATTTGAATTTTACCGTTGTTTATAGTATCTAATTCAAGAATAATCGGTTCTTCAGAATTATTATTATCCAGATAGATAGCTTCATCAACAACATTTCCGTTAGTAATAGCTTTGTTATCGGAGATTAAACTTTCCGCATTGTCTGCCTGAATAGTAACATTTGATTGAGAATATATAGCACCGCCATGAGCCTCAACATCTTCACCTTTTGCTTCAGCCGTATTGTTTACGAAAGTTGTATTTTTGAAGATGAATGTATCTTTAGGAGTTTGAGCAGATGCAAATTCTTCGGATATTCCATCTTCAGGAGTATCAACTATTAAGCCTTCTTCGCGCATTGCATCAAGTTGTGCATTCAAATTAGCAAGAGCTTCCTCTTTAGTTGTTGCATCGTACCCGCCAAAACTATTGATAAATTCTTCTTCAGACATTACCAATTCATTTTCGCCATAGGCGCTAATCTGACCAGAATTGTTTACGATAGAAACAGCACCACCGTAAGCATTTCCATTTTCAGATTTTGCAATATTATTAGTGAATGTGGAGTTTTCTATAATGTATTCTCGTTCTGGAAGAAGGTTTACATATCCAAGCTTATCACCCATGTAGTTTTTACTTATAAAGTCCGCAACGACTTCACCGTCTACTATAATTTTGTTATGGGAAACAGGTTTATATCCAAATGTTGGAGTAACAACAGCAGCCATTGTCTGGATACTGTTTTGGTTTTGACTTTGTTGCTCAATTTTTTCAAATCCATGATTATTTGCGACAAAAGATATTGCACCTCCTCTTGCTGTTCCAGAATTTGTAGCAAGAGCTTTGTTAGAATCAAAATTACCGCTTATCTTCATAATTTGTTTGTCATACAACATTGCACCAAGCGATTCAAGATCTGTGGCAACAGGAATTCCTAGAGCACCAAGTTCCGCTTCAATCTGTCCTTTTAATTCTTCAAACTGTTCTGGTGTGAGTTCAATATCCAATTCTGTACCGATAGTATTAAGACCGGATGCTGCAGTTCCTCCTTCTATCAGACCTACAGGAAGATAATATGAATGTGTTTCATCTTCTACTTTGATATTAAATTTAACGATATCAGTAGGCATTCCGCTAGCACCTATACCTCCTCCTTCTAGTGACATAGTTGAAATTCCACTTTCTCCGTCCATTTGAGAATAGATATAATCATAATTAATTCCATCGGTATTTAAAGTGTCTGTATTTGCAAGAAGAGCACCTCCTTCTGCCAGAGCTGCATTATCATTAAATGAAACCTGTGCAACATTATTTACAAAATCACCTTTAATATTTTTTATAATACCCTCATTATAAATAGCTCCGCCAGCAGCGTATTTTTGTGGCTGTTCTATTGCTATTCCGCCACCAAGGCCTACTCCTCCCTCTACCATTAAACTGATACCACTATCAGCAGCAACGGCCTCGTTATTTCTAAATATCCCGTCAATTCCGCTATTTTCTGTTAACTTTCCAATTATGGCAAGAGAACTATTTCCACTTGTAATCCCAACATTCGCGACAGCTCCGCCCACAGCATAGTTTTCAGAACGTGCTTCGTTTCCAATAAACTCGCCCTTAACATAGTCCATGCCCTCACCAAGATTTTGGGTATTGACAATCGCGCCACCAGCGGCGCTATTTTTACCATTAGCTATATTGTTATAAAAATTTGATGAAATAGTATCAATAGAACCTACATTCTCAAATGCACCGCCTGAAGCATTTATACCTGTTGCTGTATTTGCTTTAAAGTCACCGGTTAAACTAGATATATGTCCGTAATTTGTAATAGCTCCGCCTGAGGCTCCAGCCTGCGATGAGACGACAGAGTTATTAATAAAGTCACCGTTTATTATGTCAATAGTTCCAACGCTTTCGTTAGCTATAGCACCGCCAAATGCTCCATATTGAGCTTCAGTTTTATTGTTAATAAAATCAGCTTCTATATTATTAATTTTTGCATAATTGTAATTATAAATTGCACCACCTGAAGCCATACCTTGTTCGCTTTTCGCTATATTTCCGTCAAAAAGCCCTTTTATACTATCAATAGTAGTGAAACTTCCATCAGTGGAGTAAGAACCATTATTATATATAGCTCCTCCCAATGCATTATATATACTGCTATTAGTAACGCTGTTATTTTTGAATACACCTTCAATCGTGCCAATTTTAGAACTTACATTAGAAGTATTAGAATTATTGTATATAGCTCCACCACGACTTACATATCTATTACCCGAAACAGTATTACCAATAAAATCACCTTTTATAGATGTAATTTCAGCACCATCAACATTTGCAATGGCCCCACCTTGAACTTGTGTAAGCTCACTTGCCGCACTATTATTGATAAAGTTTCCATTAATTTCACCTATTTTTGAGCCATCGTCTCCATTATAGATTGCACCACCTGATGAGGAAGCAATACCCTGACCAGTAACTTTATTTCCGATAAAGTCACCATTAATTGTTCCTATTTGAGCGGCAGATTGGTTATCAATTGCTCCACCGCGGGTATCTCCGCCTTCACTATCTGCAAGGTTATTAATAAAATCACCGTTAATTATACCTATAGTTGAAGCCTGATTTTCAATCGCACCACCTGCTCCATAGGCCGTGCCAGCAGTACCACCATGAACTGCATTTGCAATAAAATCTGCATTAATTTCATCAACAGTACTCCCTGCACGAATAGCAACGGCTCCTCCATGGGCATTTGTATATGCAGTAGCAGTATTTCCATAAAATAAACCATTGATTGAACCAATGTGTGTAGCTCTATCAGGATCTATTCCGCCATGAGTTCCATCATCTGCATCCCAGCCCGTAGAAATTGCACCGCCCCAAGCCCCATATCTTCCAGTTGTAATTGAGTTTTGTATAAAATTACCAGTTATTTCTCCTATATTACCCTGATTGCTTATAGCTCCACCTTCTGTCCAGTTTGCCCCATAAGCATTATTATTTATAAAATCTCCATAAATACCTTCAATACTTGTTTTTGTATGAATTATACCCCCTGAAATATTTTTATTATTTCCAGAGTCATTAGTTCTAATTTCGTTATTTATAAAATCACCATAAACCCCCAATATAGGAGTATCACCTGTAGTAACTATACCACCATTTATTGCCTGATCAACTTCTGCAGTTATAGTATTGTTATATGAATATATACCTATATCGGTATCAGTTGGCGGATTTGATACGTTAGGAGTGTTAACCGCATCAGGTTTTATATCTGCATTATATTTTGTAACGCTCAATTCCTTTTGGATAACTTCTTTAGAAGTTTCTGTAGGGGCATCAACTTGTTTCCATTCCTTGTTACCGTTTTCATCTTCTACAAGATCATAATAAACTTTTGTTTCAGTAATGTTATAAATATTTACATCACCATTCTCAGAAGGATTCAGAGAATATCCTGAATCTATCACTGATTCACCTGCTGCATTCAATTTGTCAAGCGTAGGAACTGGAGCTTCCGCAGCATAAGTATTTCCAGCACCTATACTTATTACCGCTGACAATAATGCTACGTTCAGAATATTTTTTGATAAAGATTTTTTGATATTTTTTATATCCGAGTTCGCATGTAAATTTTTACATCTTTTTGTCATATTCATATCCTCATCTTAAAAAAAACAACATCTTCAATAATTTTTATATCGGCTTAATATCTTCTATTATTTAATTTTTAGGGTAAAGTTTTACGTTTTGGAATATTAGATATTTTTTATATATCTATAGTATATCATATAGTAATAAAAATTTCAAGTGTTTTTATAAAAAAACAATATTTATATCTGGTAAGAAAAAACAAAAAAAAAGATTGACTAACGTCAATCTTTTAATAAATGGTCGGGATGACACGATTTGAACGTGCGACCCCCTCGTCCCAAGCGAGGTGCGCTACCAAGCTGCGCCACATCCCGATTAAATCGGTCACAAGATTTATTTTATGTTAAACATTTTTGGAAGTCAAGAACTTTTTTTATTTTTCTGTTTCTTGACTTGAGTCTATATTTATAATACTTTTAATAAAGTAATTAGTTAGTATAAGATAGAAGAGGATTAGGGAATTGGATTTCGTAGGTTTAACCATTCAAATATTAAAACTTTTGGCTGCATATGTAGGCGGCTATGGTATGGCAATAATCGTTTTGACATTAATAATGCGCGCTGCAATATGGCCACTTAATGTTTCGCAACAGCGTAATATGCGTACAATGCAAATGCTACAGCCGAAATTAAAAGCTATACAGGATAGATATAAAAGTAATCCACAGGTTATGCAGCAAAAGCTTATGGAATTTTATAAAGAACATAAGTTCAATCCGATGGGTGGCTGTCTGCCTTTATTAATCCAAATGCCTATATTCATATTATTGTATACAGCATTAATGAGCCCGCAATTTATATCACTTGCAGGGAATTCAAAATTTTTATTTATAAACAGACTTGATACCACACTTAGAGCAAGTGCCGGAATTTCAAATGATGGAGTAATGGGAACTTCCAAATATGATATCTTTATGCCGGGGAAAACTGCAAGAGTATATATAGGAGAAGAAATTCTCGATAATGTAAAAATAACCAAACCGAAAAATGCTTTGGAAGTTCAGGGAGAAATCAAGCCGGGTGAAAATCTTGATTTAAAAATGAGTCTGGATCATCTTGATTTAAAATTTAGCCAACTTGATAAGATAACAAAAGCTGAAATAAGCGTAACAGATATAAATACAAAAGAAACGGAAAAGATAACTTTTGACAGAACAGAAGGTCTTTTAACAGCCTCAGTTCCGACAATAGAGATTAAAAAAGCATTTCATTGGGATGTACTTGCATTAATTGTAATATTTGCATTAACAATGTTCATTTCACAAAAACTTATGATGTCGATGAACAGTAAAAACATGAAAGATATGGATCCAACACAACAGGCAATCCAGAAATCAATGGGAACATTTATGCCTATAATGATTATAGCAACATTTATAATGATTCCGATTCCTGCGGGGGTATTTATTTATCTGATAGTAAGTAATATAGTTCAAGTTCTTCAAACAGTGCTTGTGAATAAACAAATGGATAAGGAAGAAGAACAAAAACACAATAAAGTTAGCGATATAGAACTTTCAAATGCGAAAAATGTAACGAAAGACGATAAGTAAGATGTTATTATCGGAATATGACTATAATTTGCCCGAAGAGCTTATAGCGCAGATGCCTGCTGACAAGCGTGAAAACTCCAAAATGATGGTTTTAAACAGAGACAATCATACGATAGAACACAAACATTTTTATGACATTGTCGATTATATATATTCAAATTCTATACTGGTTTTAAATAATACAAAAGTTCTTCCAGCACGTCTTTACGGAATAAAAGAAGAAACAGGAGCAAAAATTGAAGTTTTTCTTTTAAAAACGACAGATAAAGACAACACAATCTGCGACGGACATAATTGGGAAGTACTTATAAAACCTTCAAAACGTGTTAAAATCGGTACGATAATAAAAATAAGTGAAGAATTAAGCGTTCGGGTTCTTGAGAAAAAAGAAGACGATGGGGAATGGATAGTAGAACTTTTGTGTGAAGGAAATGTTTTGGACACACTTCATAAATATGGGAACATTCCGCTTCCGCCTTATATTGAAAGAAAAATGGCGAATGAAGACTTAAAGAAATTAGACTTTGAGCGATATCAAACAGTATATGCAAAAGATGAAGGCTCCGTAGCAGCACCGACAGCCGGTCTGCATTTTACACAAGAAATACTCAAAAAGCTTCAAGACAAGGGAGTCGAAGTAATATATGTTACCTTAAATGTTGGTATGGGTACATTCAGACCCGTAAAGTGCGAGAACATTCTTGAGCATAAAATGCACTCAGAGACATTTGAAATCACACAAGAAGCTGCAGATAGAATTAACAAAGCAAAAGCAGACGGCAAAAAAATAATCGCAGTAGGTACAACTTCCGTAAGAACATTAGAGACTGCATTCCAAAAATACGGTAAAATACAGGCATGTCATGATCATTCGGAATTATTTATATATCCGCCTTACGAATTCAAAGTTGTAGATGAACTGATTACGAATTTTCACCTGCCTAAATCGACATTATTAATGCTAGTGAGCGCACTCGCCGGCAAAGATTTTATATTTGAAGCTTATAAAGAAGCTATTGAAAATAAATATCGATTTTTCTCATATGGCGATTGTATGTTTATCAGATAAAAAATTTTCGTAAGCAAAGTAATGACTGAGTATATCTTCTAATTTGCCTTGTTAATATTACCATTTTTCAAACGCAATAGCGAAAAATCCAGCATATTTTTAATATTTTTACCCAGTTTTAATATATTTCTCTTTGCTTTAATCATTTGAGGTTTATTATAATAAGAACACAAAGAAACTTTAGATTGTAACCACGACATCAATCCTTTTATCTGAGGAGGTTTTTCACCTTTTACGACCTTACGAATTTGATTTGGCGCAAACTTTCTAACAAGATTTGAATAAACCAACCCACCATTTTTTTTCAGGTAATAATCGACAGCAAAAATAAGATCTGACTCACTAGCAAACCCCATTTTTTTTAACTTTCTTACCAGAACACTGGATTTCCTCATTGCAATATTATGAAACATCTTGTCTAAGCCAGATTGAATAAAAAATAGAGCCATATCAAGTGCAGCCGCATCATATCTAGACACAAGAAGAGCGAAGATAGAGGATATTCCAATGCAAACATTCCACAAAGGATGCCAAACCCTACCAAACTTATTTCTAAACCAATCTCTATCATCTCCGGCATTGCGCATACGTAAATCATGAAGCTTTACAATACTTTTTATACATGTCTTCTTAGCATCATCCTCAGAAAGCTTCGAAAATGATCTTTTTTTTGCTGTAAGGACATTAGTTATAATATTTTTGTTTAACTTTAACATGGTAATACCTTTATTCACACTATAAATTAGAAAACAAAGCCTCTAAAAAAATTGCGATAATTCCAACCTAAGCTTAATTTTTCTTAATATACAAATAACAAGATTGTAAGAAAAAGAGATACGTAATAATTCGCAATCAAAACTTGAAAAAAAACTTCTACTGCTGTATTCTCAATTTGTAAGATTTACCCCTTACGAGTTATGTAACAAAAAAATTTAATGGCGGAATTTATGACAAATGTAAACAAAAATATAAGAAATATAGCAATTATTGCGCACGTAGACCATGGGAAAACAACTCTGGTAGATTGTTTATTAAAGCAGGCAGGAGTCTTTAGAGAAAACCAGCAGGTTCAGGAACGAGTACTTGACAGCAATGATTTGGAAAAAGAAAGAGGGATAACAATCCTTTCCAAAAATATTTCAATAAATTATAAAGGCTGTAAAATAAATGTTGTTGACACTCCTGGACACGCGGATTTCGGGGGAGAAGTAGAACGTGTTCTCGGGATGGTAGACGGTGCGCTTTTAATCGTAGATGCTGCAGAAGGCCCAATGCCTCAGACAAGATTCGTCCTTTCTAAAGCTCTGGAATTAGGATTAAGAATTATTGTAGTGATAAATAAGATAGACAAACCTGCAGCAGAACCTTTAACGGCGTTGGATAAAGTTTTTGACCTGTTTACAGAACTAACGGATAGAGAAGATTTAATAGATTTTCCATTCATATTCTCAAGCAGCTTAAATGGTTTTGCAATAAAGGATTTAGACGACGAAAAGAAAGATATGATACCTCTTCTTGATTGTATTATGGAAAATATACAGCCACCATCCGGTGATGCTGATAAACCACTACAATTTCAGGCAACTACACTGGATTATAACGAATATGTCGGAAGGATTGTAATCGGGCGTATAGTAAATGGGACAGTAAAATCACAAGAACAAGTATGTGTTATTCATGCCGACGGATCGCAGGAAAGAGGAAAAATTACAAAACTGTTTGGATTTCATGATCTTGGAAGAGTCGAAATATCAGAGGCGTTTGCCGGTGATATAGTAGGAATTGCAGGTTTTTCAGATATTCAAATAGGAGAAAGTATATGTTCTCTTGACAACCCTGAACCACTTCCGTTAATCCACGTAGATGAACCTACTTTACAGATGAATTTTTCGGTAAACGACAGTCCTTTTGCCGGAAAAGAAGGGAAATTCGTAACATCAAGACAATTAAGAAAAAGACTTTATAACGAATTGGAAAAGAATGTAAGTTTACGAGTAGAAGACACTGACAGTACTGACGTGTTTAGAGTAAGCGGACGAGGCGAACTTCATTTGGCAATTTTAATTGAAACAATGCGTCGTGAAGGTTATGAATTCCAGGTTTCAAAACCGGAAGTAATTTATAAGACAATCAATGGAGAACATTGCGAACCTTACGAAAACCTGATAGTAGATGTTCCTGAAACAAATGCTGGAAGCTGTATTGAAAGACTCGCTAACCGCAAAGCCGAAATGAAAGATATGCAAACTGCAAAAGGAAGAACTACATTGACCTTCCATATCCCGGCTCGTGGTTTAATAGGCTTTAGAAGCGAATTTATAAGAATGACACGAGGTGAAGGAATTATGTATCACACTTTCCTTCACTATAGACCATACGCAGGTGATATTCCGCGCCAGAGAAATGGTTCAATTATAGCATTTGAAGAAGGCGAAGCTATTCCATATGCATTAGCACAATTTGAAGACAGAGGAACATTCTTTGTAACTCCTAAGACAAAAGTCTATAGAGGAATGATTATCGGTGAATGCAACAAGCCTCAGGATATTATGGTTAATATCTGCAAGACAAAAAAACTAACGAATATGAGAAGTGCAACTGCAGATGTTATGGTAACCCTTCAGGCTCCAAAAATCATGTCCCTGGAAGAAAGTCTTGAATATATTGGAGATGATGAATTAGTGGAAATAACACCTGAGAATGTACGTATAAGAAAAGCAGACTTGACAAAAAAAGTATATAATTAAGGCAAAAACCTTAGAAAAAGAAACAGGACGGCTAAAGTTAAAGATTAGCCGCCCTGTTTCTTTATACAGATATAAAGATTATGTAAGGAAATTAAAGTTTATCAAATTTTGAATTATAATATAAATATAAGTTAGAAAGAGTAATGGAGATGTCGATAATGGAAAAAGTAACAGAAATACTTACAAAATTAGAGAATGCAGACAACACTACAAAAAATGAAGTTGAAAATATGTTAGTAAATTGCGGATCATCAGTTGTACCTCAGTTAGTAGATCAGCTGCAGGTTGTTAAAGGAATTAAAAGAGGTGTTGTTGCAATGACTTTAATCAGAATCGGCGATGCTTCAATTAAATATTTAGAAAAAGCAGCTCATAACAACAAAGATTTTGAATGGGTTGCAGAGTACTTAATAAGAGAAATCAAAGGCGAACAAGCCGCATAAAGTTTCTCGTCATTTTAAAACCCAAAAACGCTCGTTATAACAAACGGGCGTTTTTTAATATAATGTTCAATTGACGTAAAAATAAATTTTTTATATAATTAATTCATACAGTCAAATAAGGAGTATTTTATGAGTATCAATGCAGCAGAAGCGTTTGAAGAAAACGGTCAGTATGAAGAAGCTTATGCCGAATATAAAAAAATGTATGAACATAATCCGAATGATTTAAGCTTACTTGCACAGCTTGGTCATATAGCAATGGTTCTGAAAAAAAATGACGAAGCAGAAGAATATTACCATAAAATGCTCACACTTGATGCAACAAACCCGACGGCATATGAACAACTTATGGATATCTATATTGATACTGACAAGTATAAATATTACGTATACAGAGGGAACCTGCATTCAATAGAACATAAATTTGAACATGCCGCAAACGATTTTAAAAAGGCTATAGCAAATGCGGGAGATGATCACAAGGCAATATCATCAACACGATTTGTTCTTGGAACATTATATGAACAGCTAGGAAACCCGACAAAAGCAATTGATGAATATTTAAAAGTTCTTGATTACGACCATACTCATGAAGAAGTATATGTACGACTTGCGAACCTATATGTAATAGAAGATGCTATCCCTAGTGCTATAGAAACACTGGAAAGAGCAAGGAAAGAAGGGTTTGATACAGATTCAATATGCGAAAATCTTGCACAGCTTTACTTAAAGAACAATTCTCCTGACAAAGCAAAAGAAGTAAGTAAAAATGAACTTACCAGAATAAAAGCAATGCTTGCACTTGGAGAAGGGCAAGAGGCATGGACAAAATTAGAAGAAATAGAAGAGCAATACAAAGATAACTCTCAACTTTATTCACTGAAAGCAGAATATTATTATACAGAAAAAGAATACGATAAAGCACTTGAAGCAGTAAAGAAATTTTCAGAACTTGCCCCAAATCATCCGCTTGTCTTTCAGATGAGTGCGTTGATATATGAAGGTAAGAATGATGAATATAATTCAACCTTGAACTGGGGGAAATATAACCTTGTAAGAGGCAACAAAGATATAGCAATAAATGAATTTTTAAATGCTTATCAGTTAAAAAGTAATGATGCGGATTTGGTTGCAACACTTGCAAATCTTTTAGAAACAAGCGGAGATAAGCATCAGGCAATGGAATTTTATGAAAAATTGACCAAACTTGAACCAAACAACCGCTCTGCATTGGAGAAACTTGCAAAATACCGCGAAGATTTAGGAGATTATAGAGGAGCTGCAGAATACTTGGAACAGCTGATTGAAGCAGATAAGCGCAATTTTAATGCGATGAAAAAGCTTGGCTTAATGTATGAAAAAATTAAGGATAAACAAGGAGCCGTAAACTATTACAAAAAATACCTTCAAACAGCTCCTCAGTCAGATGAATACACACAAATTCAAAACAAGCTTGCAAAACTTGAGAATACTGAAATGACTCCTGACATAGAAGAAGAAGGCTTAATCGACAAAATAATGAGATTTTTTAACAAGCAGTAGAAACGATAAAAGATTCCAAATAGCCATTAAATTCATCAACTTTACTTTGTATTATGTTATGGCACTGCTTGTAACTTGCCAGCACAAGTTTATCATTATTGAGAACAGTTTTACCAAAAAGCGGAGGATATTTAATATTATCAAGCAAAATATTTTTGAATTGCTTAATGGCATTATAATCTTCCTCATTTATAACATCCATATAATCGCATAGATACATAAACAAATCTCCTAAATCCTGCTTGGCTCTAGAAATTTTTTGGGACTTAATAGATTTATAAATTTTATCAAGATAGTCATTAATCCCAGAATATATCCCCATAAGATTTTTCTTTTTATCTACGAGGGTTCTTGAGAAATAGCACATAGTCTGGTCATAACCAGCTTTTATCAACTGTTCTCTTTTTTCATCGGAAATATTAAAATCAACAATATTAACATTTCCAGTATTAATAACAACGTAATCATATTTATCACGTGCACCATAAAGATCTACAAGGAACTGTGTGCCTGTACAAGTAGCATAACTGTAGATAGAATTTAAATATTCAATAGTATTTTTATCTTTCCCTTCAAAGTCACCCTCAAGACGAAACTCAAGAATTCTGTCATGATTTGGTTGAAGATTTTTAGATAATTTCCACATTGGGACACTTTTTTGTAAATCTCCATCAACAAGAACTCTGTTATTATATTCGATAGGTCTCATCAATCCAGGCATACTGCAAGAAATTCTGACAGCAGTAGCGATTTCAAAATCAGGGGTTTCAAATTTAGAAAACTCCTTACATTCAAAGCTTGATAAATCAGTGGTAATAACAACCAGATCTTTTCTTATATCAGAAAAAGTTACTGCCTTGTGAGTCCCTTTTTTATAATTATCAGCATAAAATTTTTGTTCTATCAAATCTCTAATCCACTCAAGGAAAACTTCACCTTTGCTAAGAGCAAATTGCGGCCCCAGAGCAAATTGTAAATCTCTAAAGAGTTCAAAATTAACCTTTAGAAGTACTTCACTTATTTCATCGGCACTATACCCGACAGCAAGAAGAGCTGCAAGAATTGATCCCACAGAAGAACCTGCAAGGATATCAGCATGGACATGCAATTCTTCCAAAGCCTTAACAGCACCACAATAAGCAGTTCCTCTAATAGCCCCGCCTCCAAACAAAATCGCATAATTTAGGTTATTATTTTCATCCATATTGTAATTATACAACACTTAAAATTTTATGGATGTATCAAATAGAGTATCTTTATAGTACTGAATATCATTAGACGGCAGGATATAATTCTTTTTTACATTTTCACGTTTTACAAATACCGCAAAAGATTCCGCGTCAAAAATATTTTTCCAATCTTTATGATTATTGAGCATGACATAGACAGGATAGTACTTTTCAATAATCAAAATATCAGGCGGATATTTTTTCAATACTTCATCCCAGCCCGGCTTTAAGAGGTAAAATTTTTCAAGTAGCGGCACCATTTCATCATAATAAACTTCTTCATACCTTCCGTCCATATAAATAAGGTTCTGCGGATAAAGTTTATAAGAAACAAAACTTCCTAATCCAAAATTTACAAGTATATTACCTTTAAGTTTATTAATCTTAATAAATTCAACCTCTTTATGCGGATAAACCGATGCACCTAGAGGAATATCGAATTTTTTTACAGCAAAAGAAGTAGCACACACAAACAGCAACAAAATAGTCACAAAATTCTCACACCATCTTGGGAATTTTTCAGACAAAATACTCTCAAAATCCTCATAACAAAAAGCAGAAGCCGAAATTACAAAAAACGGCAGTAACTTAACATGCTCAATTGCAAGAAATAACGTCACAAAAAGAACAATATATTTAGTTTTATCCGTCTTTAATCCGTCAACTCTAAGTTTAAAAGCCTCAAGCAAAAGGATAATAAGCATAAAAACCTTAAATGGAATTTGATTAGCAAACTGATGCTTGGAAAACAGTCCCCACCACTCTGCAACATGCGTTCTTTCCATAGTATTTGCCATAAGTAAAAATTTAATATACTCCCAGCCCCATGGATTAATAATCAAAACAACAGAAGAAAGCATGCCACTTATAATAAAATGTTTAAACGGCTTTTTATCAAGTATTTGTCCGAGAACATACAAAGCAATAAGCCCAAGACCGGAAACTACCCCACCATGCAGATTATTCCATAAAATCGTCAAGAGAGGAAGAAGGTAAAGAAGTTTGATATTCCCTTTCCTTGCAAGTTCCAGAATACAAAGAAAAATCGCAAAAAGCAGAAAGCTGAATAAATGACATCTTATCGGGCTCCCGAAATTGGAAGAAAGCGCCATAAGCGAAAAGAAATAAAAAATAAGACTAAATGGCTGCTTAACCCCTCTTATTTTTGTAATCTTATAAATAATAAAAAATATGAAAAAAAACAGTGCGGCCTGTAAAAAAATTAAACTGTAAGCACCAAAATATTTCAGGAAGAAATAAAAAACTACACCTGAACCATATTCATGATCCCACCAAGTATGAACAGGTGTATAAGAGAGAAAATCTTCTTTTAAGACATGTCCGCCGTCGAGAACTCCCATTCCGGCAATCAACCTTGCCCACAAATCAAAATCAAAATTTGCAACATTTGCGGTAATAATAAATACACACCCCAAAATTGTTATAAAAAATAATAATGGTTTAATCCTTTTCATAACAATTATTTTAACATAATTATACTACTTTGGTAAATGATTTTGCCAGTGTTCATCAAGATTTCTGATAAACCTGTGCGCATCAATGACATCATCATAGCTAATAGGTTCCGGTCCATCTTGTACTTCTGCCGGCTCAATATTGTCATCTTTAAGAGAAATATTTGTCATCCCTACAAAAGCAACACCAAAACTCTTCTCACAATGTGGACAGGTAAGATGCGCAACAAGAAGACCTCCTTCTCGACGCTTAATTTCAATAGCATCTTCATCAAAACCACACTTACACTGAGAACAACATAAATTTGAAAATAATTTAACCAATTTTTTTGTTATATTCGTCATAAAATAATCCTCATATTTTTATCTAATTATAATATTATTAATTAATATTTCTTAACAATATTCGATACCCCATAATCCATTCTGAACTCTGAAGAACAGCGTTTGACAAAATTCTTGAAATTATTCAGATTATAATACTATACACCATCTAAATAATTTTTATGATTTTTTTTAAGAAAATGTTACATTTTATAAAAAAAATGGTATAATATAAATGTATAGGTCTATTTTAGTCATGAAAAACTTAGGAGGTTTATCATGGAAGCTATTAACTTAATCTTATTCGGTTTCATCGTTTACGCAGCTCTTATCGTTGTTCCTAGTATCTGGGAAGAATTGACTACAGAAAGCTAATCTGAAATCTAAAAATTTAGACGATTTACGAGAGGTTTTGTTTCAAATTTTTAAATCGCCGATTAGGAGAAATTAGACTTAAAAAAGTGTGTGAAATACGTTTAATTATTTAAACGGAGAATTTGTAGTGCAAAAATCAACTTTCTAAAACATCTTTCAGACACTCAAAGGCCACATCCGTAACAAAATCCATATCTTTTTTCCCAATAATAAGCGGCGGATTAAAGTAAATAACATCCCCTAGCGGACGGAGAATTACGCCCTTTTGAAGTGCCTTTTTGTAAATCTGATAGCCAATTCTAAGAGTTGGAGAAAACGGCTCTTTATTTCTGCGATTTTTAACAAGTTCAATAGCATTAATAAGTCCGATAGAGCGAACCTCTCCGACATTTTTATGAGCAAGGAATTTTTCTTTAATAATTTTATTAAAATAAATAGCATTCTCTCTGGCATTATCCAAAACTGTTCCGTCACTTAAAATATCCAAAACAGCATTAGCTGCGGCACATGCAAGAGGATTCCCGCTATATGTATGTGAATGCATAAAGGTCTTGCCAGAATTATAATCCGCATAGAAAGCATCATAAATTTCCTGAGTAGTAATAGTCAACGACATTGGCATATACCCGCCAGTAAGTCCTTTAGAAAGACACATAATATCAGGAGAAACTCCAGCATGCTCAAAAGCAAACATTTTTCCAGTTCTACCATAACCCGTTGCAATCTCATCAGCAATTAAGTGTATATTATACGCATCACAACACTCCCTGAGCTTTTTAAGATAAAGGGGCGGATAAATTTTCATCCCTGCAGAACCCTGTAAAAGCGGTTCGACAATCAGGGCACAAGTTTCTTTTCCGTATTTTTCAAACATTTTTTGTGCATGTTCAAAACATTCACATCCACAGCTTTCACGACACTTTTCGTAAGGACAACGAAAGCAATCAGGAGCCTGGATTCTTAGAATATCCATAAGCATTGGTTTATAAATTTCCGAATACAAATCACAACCGCCAACCGACAAAGCCCCAATAGTTTCCCCATGATATGCATCCGTCAAAGCCATAAAACGTTGTTTTTGGGGACTTCCAGTCTGTCTGTGAAACTGAAAACTCATTTTCAGGGCACATTCAACAGAAGCAGAACCATTGTCTGAAAAATTAAACTTCTTAAGCCCACTTGGAATAACACTTATCAATTTTTCACAAAGTTCAATTGCTCTTTTATTTGAAAAGTTAGCAAAAATAACATGCTCTAATTCATCTATCTGTTTTTTTACAGCACCACTAATAACAGGGTTACAATGTCCAAGCAAATTACACCACCAAGAACTGATAACATCAACATAACGCTTCCCATCAGTATCATATAAATAAATGCCATCTCCTCTGTCTATCACAATCGGTGGAAGTGTCTCGTAGTCCTTCATCTGAGAACATGGGTGCCATATATATTCGAAATCTCTTTCACTCCAGCTCTTCATAATTTATCTAAATCTCCTTAAAACATTTTTTCAAAACATTTGGATCAATATCCAAATCACTACCATCTTTTTGCACGATAGCAATTACAGGGATATTACACAAACGCTCAACTTGCTTTTGGTTATCACGCATCATAATATCATTTTCATCATAATTATTCAATATAATACCACAGACATTAATCCCCTTAAGCCTTGCATATTCAATAGTCAAAACAGTAGAATTGATAGTCCCAAGCCCTGCAGATGCAACAACAATAATATCAAGTCCAAGCTCTTTAATTACATCTGCAATCATAAGTTTGTTGTCTCCAAGATTAAACGGACACACAATACCTCCCGCACCCTCTACTACAATATAATCAAAATCTTTCTTAATTCTAGCAAAATCTGCCTTTATCTTTTTAAGTTCAATAGGACACTTTGAAATTTCAGATGCAAGATGTGGGGAAACGGCAGGCTCAAAAATATATGACACAAAATCAGCAGGATTGCCACCAATTCCAGCAGTATTAAGAACGAACTCGCAATCCCCAGGTACTAGGATTCCATCTTTTAAAACTGCACCACTCAAAGCAGGTTTATAATAACCACAATTAATACCAATATTTCTAAGTTTTTTTACCAGCAGAGCAGAAACATAAGTTTTTCCGACATCCGTGCCTGTAGCAGTAATAAATATTCCTTTACACATAAAATCATCTCCAAAATAAAGACGGGGTATTCCCCGCCTTTTTTATAACTTTTATTATATTTTTTTTATAAAGCCCCACCACTACCATCTTGGAAGTAATCATAGTGACGAATATCATCATAGTTGTTAGTAGGTTCAGCAGGAGGCAAAGGTTTCGGTTCAGCCTTAACCTCTTTATGACGACTTCTTAACAATGCATCAATATTAGGCTCCATTGTTAATTCAAAGTGGAAACGTCCAACTTTTCTATCCTGATCAAAGTATCTGCTGTTAATTAACGGATAACCCCAATATAGACGAGCACTCAAGTCTCCAGGCAATTGAACTCTGAGCCCCATACCGAGTGATGCCATAAAATAAGTTCCTTCGTATTGATATTCATCAACCTGCGGGAAGACACCGCCGAAATCAGCAAATACAGCTCCTTTTACATATTTGCCAATAAACGGAATCTTTTCACCAGTTCTTGGGCTGGTAATTTGTCTTGGAAGAAGCGGGAACATCAATTCACCGCTTGTGAAGAAACCGTTTTTACCAATCATAGAACCTTCGGCATAACCTCTAACCGTAGCTAAACCACCGGCTTGGAATTGATCAATATATGGAATATATCTATTATTAGGAATAATCTGGTAGTTACCCCTCAACTGACCGATGAAACCGTGAGAGAAATCATGTAATCTGACAGCACCACCAAATATTTTAAAGTAATTAGAATTACTGTCAAATAACGGAGCGGCATAACCAACACCCTGGTTCAAATACCAAATACCGTATTTAGTATCCTTTCTCAAGTTCAAAGCAGCATCTATACTTGTAACTTCATCTGTTCCCATATCCAAGTTGAAAAGGCCGAGTTCTGAAGTTGCACGTTTATAGTTCAAAGCAGCATAACTTTTCAACTCAAATCCAGGTTTTCTGATAAGGGGTTGAGTATAGTACAAAGAATAAGTATACGCTCTACTTTTCAAGTCAAGCGGAGAATAAGTACCCCATTTAACCTTTGCAAAAGTTGAACTGTACATAAACCCAACACGTCCATCTTTCTTATTAACAGGGAAATTATAATCTACAAACGGGCTAACAGACCCACCTGAGAAATAAGTACCTAAACTTAATTTATCCCTATAACCAAACAAGCTGTCAGCTGATAACATAAGACCGCCACGAATACGACCTGTAGTATAACGACCAGCATTATCCATCATAGCAGTAAGGTGGAACGGGAATCTTTCGTGAGCTTTAATTTCTACATCTGTAGTTCCTTCTTTTTCTCCAGCCTTAAGGTTCGCAGTCAAAGCAACACCTTCATTGTAACGGTTAAAGTCCATGATATCTTTTTCTAATTCAACGATATCAAATAACTCACCTTCTTTTTGCGGCATTCTGTCAGTAATATATTTAGACTTAGTCCAACGGTTCTGTTCAACAGTCACGTTCCCAACTTTACTTTCAATCAACTCAATACGAACATTTCCGTTTTGGACGGTTTGTTCAGGTAAGAAAGCACGAGCTGTAACAAAACCCTTTTCCGCGTACATTCTGTTAATCTGCTCGACCGCAGCTTTAAGATCGGAAATATATACATTTTTTCCGATAAGCGGAGAAATAACTTTATTAATATCCTCTTTAGTTAAAATTTCTGAAGGAGAAACCTGAATAGAATTGATAAATACACCTTGTTGGTCAGCACCTTGAATACCACCCTGCAAATCACCCTGACTATAACCATCAACAACATCTTGATTTTTAGATGGATTTCCTTGACGTCCATAATCAGTAAAATCTTGATATTGCTCTTGTTCCGCAGTATCTTGCAATTGCCTTCTCTTAAGAGCATCTTCTTCGTGACGATAGTTCATACCCCCTTGCATTTGCATCATCTGCATCTGTTGAGCATCAATAGGTCCGTATTCTACTGCGCCAGCGGTTGAAAAACCTGCAGGAATTAAAAACGACAAAAGAGCACAAATCCCCATAGTTGTTTTAACAATTTTCATACTTTTGAATTTTCTATTCATACACACCTTCAATTTAGTAATTTAGTAATTTAAATTTAGTAATTAATCAATCATATAGCCTGTGATAACAACATTTTGTAACTTAGATAATATAATAAAAAGTATTTCTAAATTTTTGTTGCTATTTTTTTACAAAAATTCACAAAATAGCAAATTTTTGTCTTCACCTGATATTATTATAAAGGATAGTATTGAACATGTAAAGAAACTTATAAAAAGTTCACATTCCCAGATGAGATTATCTAAAAAAAATCGTACAAATATATTAGGAGAGCTTTAGGTGTGTTGCCTGAGCGAATATAGGAGAGTAAAGATGAATAACAAAATTAAACTTTTGGCAGTCGGTTTAGCTGCATTTGTAATCGGAGTTGGGGCGAATAATTTGGCAATCTCAGATACAGTTGCGACAGCAACATCTGCGCCTGTATTTAAAGTAGCAATTGTTGATGTTCCTCAGGTTGTAGCATCATCAGCACAGGTTCAGGCTTTGAAAAAAGAACAACAGGCAAAAGCTGAAGATGTAATTAAATATATTGAAAAAGCACGTAAAGAAGTAGCTGCAACTAAAGACGAAACAAAGAAAAAATCATTGGAAGAAAAGTATAATAAAGAATTAATACAAAAGAGAGAAAAAATCGAAAAAGATTACACTACAAAACTTCAGGCAATAGATAAAAACATCTCAACAAAAATCGAAGAAACTGCAAAAGCTAGAAACTACAATGTAGTTCTGGCAAAAGGTGTAGTTCTATACGGTGGGGATGACATTACACAGGATATCGTAAAGCTAGTAAAGTAGAAGTTTTTTATTAATAACTTAAATAATAAATCCCTGATATTAAACAATATCGGGGATTTGTTTATTTAAAGATTAACTTTTATCACATTTTTTATAATCAAGGTAAAATTTAGTTTCGTTTTTTGTATAATTATTAAGTAGATTACATTTATTGAGGGTTGTATGGACAGATTTTTTGGAATATTCGGGATAATACTTATCTTTTTAATAGCTTTTTTGATGTCAAATAACAGGAAAGCTATTAATTATAAAACAATTGGAATAGGTTTTCTGCTTCAGATAGGGCTTGCACTGTTTGTATTCAAATTTCCGCCAGGAAGAGCACTTTTTATGAGTATAGGAATGTTTATCCAAAAAATCCTTGATTTTGCAAAAGAGGGCGGCGCGTTTGTTTTCGGAGATCTGATAGATAACGTTAAATTAGAAAATATTTTTGGGACAGGCGCAAACGTTTTTGCACTGCAGCTTATAAGCTCATTAATATTTATGATGATAATAGTAAATATTCTATATTATTACGGAATAATGCAAAGGATCGTACCGATTTTCGGGAAAGCAATGAACAAATTAATGGACGTAAGTGGAGCTGAAGCACTTTCAAATGTTGCAAGCTCATTTGTTGGACAAATTGCAGCACAGATAATGATAAGACCATATCTTGCAAAACTAACACGTTCAGAACTTTTAGCCTCAATGGCAGGAAGTATGGCATGTATTTCGGCTGCTACAATGCCTATTTATATAGGACTTGGAATTCCTGCACAATACCTTCTTGCCTCTTCAATAATGGCGGCACCGGGAGCGCTTGTAATAACAAAGATTATGTACCCTGAAACACATACACCGGAAACAAGCGAAAATATTACAATTAACTACTCAAAACGTAAAAAACCTTACATAAACCTTTTTGACGCAATTTCAGCAGGTGCATCAGAGGGAATGAAAGTTGCAATCAATGTTGTTGCAATGATTTTGGCACTGGTTGCACTGGTTGCTATGGTTGACTGGTTCTTAGGCGGTTTGGGTATGTTTATAGTAAAATATTTGCATATTAATTTTGCATGCTTTGATTTAACACAGTTGTCCTTAAAAATGATTTTAGGAAAAATCTTTGCAATATTTGCATTTTTTATGGGAGTGCCTATTCATGAGGCAACGACAGTCGGAAGCCTTATGGGGACAAAGCTTGTCTTAAATGAAATGGTAGCTTATGTTGATTTGACAAATCTTACACAGCAACTTTCCGATAAGAGTTTTTTAATAACCTGTTTTGCGCTTTGCAGTTTCGGAAACTTTGGCTCAATAGCCATACAGCTTGGCGGTATAGGCGAACTTGCGCCAAACCAGCGAAAAAACCTTGCAAGACTTGGAGTAAAAGCTCTTATTGCAGGAACTTTAACCTGCTATATGTCTGCTTCGATAGTTGGGATATTATTTAATTAAAAATAATCTTTTAGACAAAAAAATAGACACTCGCTAAAAACGAGTGTCTATTTTTTATTAAATTCCTCTTAAATATCTTTGTAAGAACCCGCAAATTTATCGGTATAAACCGTATGCAAAATTTCATGCGCCTTATGTGAACCAGGATGTTCAAGATATTCCTGATAAAGCTTTTGAATAGAAGGGTTCATATGTGATTTTCTAACAGGAAGCTCTGAATCTTCTTTGTACAGTCCTTCTGCACGTTCTTCTTTAATACTAGAATCATTACAGCTTGTAGGTTGACCTCCGCCATTAATACAACCTCCAGGGCAGGCCATTACTTCTAACATTTGGAAATCAGCTTTACCTGATTTAATTTCCTGAAGAGCTTTTTCAGCTTCTTTTAATGTCGAAACAACTCTTACAATAACTTTGGTTCCTTTGATAACAAGAGAAACTGTTTTTGAACGATTAGAAGTACCTCTCATCTGCTTAATATCAACCTCATTCAAAGGTTCACCCGTTGCAAATTCGTAGGCCGTACGAACAGCAGCCTCTGCTACGCCGCCTGATGCACCAAAAATAGTACCAGCTCCAGAATATTCACCAAACGGGGAATCATGGTCTTCCGGTTCGAGTGCATTAAAATCAATTCCTGCACTTCTGATCATCTTACCGAGTTCTTTAGTTGTTATTACATAATCGGTATCAGGTCGTCCATTTCTATACATTTCAGGACGTTTGCACTCATACTTTTTAGCCGTACAAGGCATAACCGCAACAACAACAAGGTTTTCTCTTGCGATATTGAAATACTTAGGAACCAGATCAACCAATACAGGCGACATCATAGACATCGGAGATTTACAGCTTGATAAGTGCTTAAGCATTTCAGGATGCTGTGTTTCAAGGTACTTAATCCAAGCTGGACAACAAGAAGTAAATAAAGGCAAGTCCTTCCCTGATTTTAATCTTTCCAAAAACTCCGTAGCCTCTTCCATAATAGTTAAGTCCGCAGAGAAGTTTGTATCAAATATAAGATTAAACCCTATTTTCCTCAGAGCAGCGTTCATTAAACCAATAGAATTTTCGCCAGGTTTAAGACCAAACATTTCACCGAGAGCAACACGTGTTGCAGGAGCCATTTGAACAACTACCGTTTTTTGAGGATTAGTAATTTCTGCCCAAACTTTTTCGGTGTCATCTTTAATAGTTAAAGCCCCTGTCGGACAAACTGCAACGCATTGTCCACAATTAACACAATCCACCTGTCCCAATGGTCGACCGTTCATAGGCTGAACAACTGTTTTGGAACCTCTGTTTGCAAAACCTAAAACAGCGTGCCCCTGAAATTCAGAACAAGCACGGACGCATGCACCACAGAGAATACATTTATTAGGATCTCTGACAATTGAAGGACTACTGTCATCTACCGGAAGATAGTCTTCTAAAGATTTATCCGGAAATCTAATATTAGTAATCCCATATTCTTCTGCATATTGCTGTAATTCACAGCTTCCGTTTTTATCACAGGTTAAGCATTTTTTATCATGGTTTGCAAGAAGAAGTTCAAGAACTGTTCTTCTTATTCTTCTTGTTTTTTCCGTATTAAGATGAATTTTCAAGCCATTTTCCGGAGGCATCGTACAGGATGATTGGATACCTCTTCCTTCAACCTCTACAACACACATTCTGCAAGCACCAAAAGACGTCAAATCCGGTCTATAGCAGAATGTTGGAACATTCATTCCAGCTTTTCTTATAACTTCAAGCAAATTAGGCTCATCTGTAAATTCAACCTCTTTGCCGTCAATAAATAATGTTTTTTTATCTGTCATAATTTTAATTCCTTATTGTTTTATGGTTACTCTAATACTATAGCCTTGAACGGACAATTAGTTAAGCAGGCCTCACATTTAATACATTTTTCCTGATTAATATGATGAGGCTGTTTAACGACACCGTCAATTGCACCGACAGGACAAGTTCTTGCACACTTTGTACAACCTTTACAAAGTTCTGGCACGATAACGATTTTCTTCATCGCAGTACAAACACCTGCCGGACATTTTTTATCTTTAATGTGTGCAATATATTCATCTCTAAAGTATTTTAGAGTAGATAAAACAGGGTTTGGCGCAGTTTTCCCTAAACCGCAAAGAGATCCTTCCTTAACAGATTGAGCAAGTTCTTCCAAGGTATCTAGATCTTTCATTTCACCTTTACCTGCAACAATTTTTTCAAGAATTCTCAACATATTTTTAGTACCTTCACGGCACGGAACGCATTTCCCACAACTTTCATGCTGTGTAAAATTCATAAAGAATCTTGCGACTTCAACTATACAGGTATCTTCGGCCATAACAACAAGCCCGCCAGAGCCGACCATAGCACCAGCTTTAATAAGGCTGTCATAATCCATAGGCAGATCAAGATGCTCCTCCGTCAAACATCCGCCGGAAGGACCTCCGATTTGGACAGCTTTAAATTTCTTCCCGCCTCTGATACCGCCTCCAATATCAAAAACGATCTGTCTGAGAGTTGTCCCCATAGGAACTTCAATAAGCCCTGTATTATTAACTTCACCGGTAAGAGCAAAAGTTTTTGTTCCCTTAGAAGTTTCAGTCCCAAGAGAAGCAAACCAATCAGCACCTTTAAGCATAATAACCGGAACATTAGCGAGAGTTTCCACGTTATTAATCAAAGTAGGACGACCAAAAAGCCCTTTATTAGCAGGGAATGGAGGTTTAGGTCTTGGCATACCTCTTTCCCCTTCAATAGAGGCTATAAGAGCGGTTTCTTCACCACAAACAAATGCACCAGCACCTTCTTTAATGTGAATAGTAAGCGAGAAATCGCTTCCCATAATATTTTTACCTAAATAGTGCCTTTCTTCTGCATCAGCAATAGCTTTTCTTAATCTCTTAATAGCAAGCGGGTATTCCGCACGAACATATATATAACCTTCATCAGCACCAATAGCAAAAGCTGCAATAGCCATACCTTCAAGAAGTTTATGCGGATCACCTTCCATAACGGATCTATCCATAAATGCCCCCGGATCACCTTCGTCTCCGTTACAAACAATATAGGACTTACCTCCTTTATTTGCTGCTGTAAATTTCCATTTTCTACCGGTAGGGAAACCTCCGCCGCCTCTGCCACGCAATCCTGATTTTTCAATTTCAGCAATTACTGCATCCGGATCATTTTGTTCAAGAACATTAGCTAAAGCCTCATAGCCTCTTACAGCAATAGCTTCATCAATACATTCAGCATTAATATTTCCACAATTTGCAAGAGCCGTACGGGTTTGCTTAGCATAAAAATTAATATGTTCATCATCCATAACATGTTCATGTGTAATAGGATCAACATATAATAATCTTTCTACCGGTTTATTATTCTTAATATGACTTTCGTAAATTTCTTCAACATCATCAACTTTAACTTTAACATATGTAACGTGTTTGTCAGGAATAACAACGAGAACACCCTGCTCACAAAAGCCATGACATCCAGTCGGAACAATAGTCATTTTATCGTAATCCGTTAAAACAGAAACATCCGCTCCGAGTTCTTTAAATTTATCAATAACTTTCAAGGATCCGTTAGCAACACATCCGGTTCCAGCACAAACAAGAACTCTCAATCCTTGTTTTTTCATTTCATCCTGAGCTTTCAACTGCTCTGCTTTAATATCTATATTCAAACCTGTTTTCTCCATACTACTTATCCTCTTTTAACAAGGTATCCAACACAATTGTAATAGCATCTGAAGTCATTTGCGGATAAACCTTTCCGTTAATAACGACAACAGGCGCAAGCCCGCAGGCGCCAAGACAGCTGACCGTTTCCAGAGAAAACAAGCCATCTTCCGTAGTAAGTTGACCATCTTTCAAATCAAGCCTTGCTTTAATTGCATTAAGAACAGGCATAGAGCCTCTAACGTGGCAAGCAGTTCCGTCACAAACTTTTATTTCATATTTTCCTTTAGGTTCCAAAGAAAACTGAGCATAAAAAGTAGCTACCCCAAAAACCGTTGCAGGGGATAAACCTTCCATTTTTGTTCCGATATAAATCATTGCTTCTTCAGGTAAGTATCTGTAAACTTCCTGAACTTTTTGTAAAATCGCAATCAAATTAGACTTTTTCCCCTCATAGGAGTTAATTATTTCGTCTAATTTGGATGTGTCGATTTTATGAGAATTAGCTATACTCATCTCACACTCCTATCCAATATGTCATTAACCCCGGAGAAGGATACAATTCCCCTCCTCCTCGATTAAATTATTGCACAGTTGTGATTGAAAAGCAAGCAGAATTATTTTGTCATAGGTGAAGTTACTTCTTTTGTCATAGCCTCAATATTTCTATAAAGGTTTCTCAGGAAAGAATCCCCAGTAGAAGATTTTGCGACACGGACGATTTCGGTATCTTCCGAAGTTTTTGGAACTATAACTTTCTTTTCAGCAACTTTATTATACAACTTGTCAGTATTAGCATCTACAAATCTGTTTTTTGTAGTGCCATTAAGCATATTTGTAACAATTACTTCTAATTTATCCTTTAAATTTTCTTTTACAGGAGCCGGTACATCTTCTCCAAAAGCTCTTTTCGCATCATAAATATCAATTGTAACAGCATTATGTTTTGCATAATTTGCAATAGTTTCTCTTGCAGTCATCATCTGACCATACGAATTACCATAAGTATCTATATCATGAATTTTTATATATTTATTAAATTCAGCTTCTTTTGCAAGAATTTTTTGGGTATTACATTTCTTCTGGATGGAATTAATTAATTTTGTAACTTTCATATTTTACCTCTATAACTTGTAACGCAATTTTTATAAATAAACTGAATATATATTTTTGCTAAAAAATGACAAAATGTTAAATTATATTAACTTATCGCAATATTCTTTAACAGGACAACGTTCACACAATGGTTTTTGAGGTTTACAAACATTTTGTCCGTGAGTCACAATAAGCGTGTTAATATCAATCCAATATTTTTGAGGTAACTTTTCTCTCAGAGCAAATTCCGTTTCTTCTGGATTTTTGGTTTTGACATATCCCATACGGTTAAATATCCTATGGACATGAACATCAACGCAAATAGCAGGCTTATTAAAGCCTCTTGCAACGACAAGATTTGCAGTTTTTCTTCCAACACCATTGAATTTAACTAACTCCTCAATAGTATCCGGAACCCTTCCCATTTCAACAATTTCCTTTGAAAGCTGAACAACCTGTTTTGCCTTATTTGCATAAAATCCAACAGGATAAATCGCTTTTTCCAGTTTTTTTACATCACATTCTGCAAAATCCCTCGCAGAATTTCCCAGTTTAAGCATTCTCAAAGTTGCAGGATAAGTTGTTTTATCATTAGTTCTGAGACTCAAAATACAAGAAATCAAAACAAGATAAGGATCATTAAAACTATCCATAAGCCCGACAAAATCACTTTTTTGCTGTTTTGCATCCTTTAACTTCTGAACAATTATATCAATATCTTTATCATTCATAAGGATATATTAAAATAATAACACTTATTTTACAATACCAACGCTTCTTCTTCCGCAAGTTTATCTATCCCATTATTAAACTTTTTTACGTAATTTTTTCTTTTCAAATCTTTCATTGCAAGATAAGGAATAAATTCATTACAAAAGTTTTTATTTAACACAACATTCAACTTTGGTTTTTCGCTAAGAGCGTTATCATATCGAATAAATTTTGCAAATTTATAAGAGCTAATCCAAGTCCTGAGAGTTGAAGAAGAAACTCCAACAATCTTTGCCAATTCATTAATACTGATTCTATATTCCTTTTTCATTAAATCCCCTCATCAATATTCTAATTCCAGCGTAATCAACTTTAACTTACCGACTTTTCCGGATTTCCAAATTTGGGAAACAGAAAAGATTCCTTTGTATAATTTTTTGTGAATTTTTTCATATAAGAATAAAAATCATCAAGATTTTCAAATCCAGCAAGAGAAGCTCTATAATACAAATCTTCTCTTTCCTCCATATCAGCAAAAGGGTTGTAATTAAAAAACATCAGACTACCCCGCTAATTTTTCATAAAGCTCATCCAATCTGTCACAAGCTCTGGCTCTTTTCATGGCAATATCCGCCAGAATAAAAGAAGGAATAGAAATCTTACCCTGATTAATAGTATTATAATATTGTATCATTGCATGTCTTATGGTATCAATTTTTTCTTTTTCAGCTTTTTTCCTAAAAAATCCAACTAAACCTTTCATAATAATCCTCCTCATAATGTTGAAAATGTATACAATTGTAAAATTTTGCACAACAAAATAAACACGGTTGTAACTTTATTGTGTTTGCAATACTATACTTATAGAATTTTCTGCCGGATATGCGCAGTAAGCACTTTATATAACACTATATGAAGATTAGAATTGAGCAAATTTTACCTGTAAAATACTTGCCAAATTCGTAAATATCAAATACAGTTTATATATAATTTTAGAATTGCATATCCTGATATGCAACAAGTGACAACTTAAATATTACCACTTTGCCACTTCTATTTAAGAGGAAAGACAAAAATTTGTCAATATTTTATCAACAAAAGTGTAAATAAAAACTTAGCGAGGTAGGTTAAAACCATGAATATCAAAGAGTTGCAAGAGAAGTTACAAAACTTAATACCAGAAAAAAAGATTTCCCAGACAGAAATTGCGAACGTTCTGAATATGACACGTTCTAACATAAGCTTGCGCATAAAAAATAATAGCGAAGTGACTGTAACGGAACTTCAAAAAATAGAACAATACTATGGTGTCACACTTTACCCCGTTAAACAAAACATTGAGATTACACCAAAATATAATTTAGGAGTACAGTATGAACTGGATAACTGGGGGAAACGTCTTTTAAAGCTACAAGTCGGCGCAAATATGCTTGATGACAGAGATTTTGCAAAACTATTAGGGATAAACACAAAAAGATTAGACGATTTAATTCGTCACAACAAGTATCCGACAGGAGAAGAAATTCTTGCAATAAAAACAAATTTTGCAAACACGAGTATCGATTGGTTGTTATTTGGAACCGGCTCCCAAAATAATGATTAAGAAGCTGTATAATCAATCAGTTTTTTTATATTTTTGTGCCACGATCCATACCAATTTCTAATAATTACATCAGCAGGAGTAATTCCATTCAGAGTAAATTCCTTAATATAATCAAGATATTTTTCATCCCCACAGTTTTGACTTATCAAAGATTTTTCTGCAATATAAAGAATTTCTCTAGCAAAATCTTTGACGTAATGACGACAGAATTTTGAATTAAGAGCAGATTTAGGGACATTATATCTAAGTTCTGCAAAATCACTATACTTATATCCGGCAAAAAGTTCTTCCACCTCATCCATAGCGTCAGAATTATATAAAATACCTTTATATATCGCAAGAATCGCATAAGGAGTATTTTTACCTCCACAGTCATGATTTCTTATTTCAAGAAAATTTCTGAGCCTTACCTCAGGAAAACAAAGATTTGCCTGAAGCATATAATCCTCAATAGTAGGTTCAAAGCCTTCATATCCGCTAAGCATGAATTCTTTAAAGTTAAGCTTACCATTAATCCGAACTGGACCATCCTCTCTATTAATAAAAATCATAGGAGTTTCCATAACATAATTTATATAATCGTCGAATGAATAATCTTCCTGCAATTTATTGCAAAAGCCGCATCTTTCATTATCAGTATTAAGCCAGCTTAATGCCCTAAAAGATTTATATCCCGTTTCAACACCACCTCTTATCGGAGAATTGGCAAACATTGCAGTAATAAAAGGAGTAAGTTTGCTTGCGATATTAAACTTTCTCACAGCATCATCTTCATCATAAAAATCGAAGGCTCCCTGAATACCTGCCGTTTCCCTCATCATAACATCGGAAAGAATTCCCCACAGATAACGCGCCATAATTTCATACCGTTTTTTAGGTATAAGATTAATATTCTTATGTGTAGACAAAGGAGATACTCCGTAGTTAAGAAGTTTAATACCCATTTTATTCACAATAGGCATCATTGCCTTATTAAGCTCCTCAATACGATTCTGAAGAGCACAAATATTCTTTTGAGGTTCAAGACTAAATTCAATTTGACATCCAGGCTCAAGAGTTATAGTGTCATGTCCCTGTTTAAGACCTATAATATTATAATCATCCGTAATGTAATCCCAGTTTTCAGATTTAGCAAATGCTCTCAAAAAATTACAAATTCCAAATTCTGAATAGTAATCAACAGCTTCTCCGGAAGACGCTCTTACTGGAAGTCGCTCGTATTCAAGCCCAATTTTAAAATCAGACTGAGTTTTACATCCACCGCTGTAAAGTTCTCTAATATCCTGAAATTCTAATCGTTGTTTTGTTTGAGTATTATTCACAAGAAACCTCCATAACCTGATTATAACACTAATTAAAATATCAAAAAAGAATTAATAAAAACATTAGCCTGCTTGTGGTATTATAATAGGTAAGATGAACTACTTTGAACGAGCAAAATACTTTAGAACAAAAAAACGTCTTGGACAAAACTTCCTTATAAACGGGGAAGTTATCCAAAACATAATAGAATACGCAAACATACAACCTGAAGATACGGTAATAGAAATAGGACCTGGCGTAGGATTTGTAACGGAACAACTTGTAAAACATGCAAAAAAAGTTATAGCTATTGAACTTGATAATGAAGCTGTTAAAGAACTTGAAAAACTGAATATTAAAAACCTTGAAATTATTAACAAAGACATTCTAAAAACAGATCTATCAGAACTTTGTGATGGAAAAGTTAAGGTTGTGGCAAATATTCCATATTACATTACTAGTCCGATAATTGCACATCTTCTTGGTGAAATTGACGATTTACACAACAAAAACAGAAACAAAATAACTGATATACTTTTGATGGTGCAGGAAGAAGTAGCCAGAAGAATGGTTGCAAACGAAAACTCCCCATCAAAACAATACGGTCTTTTAACAATCCTTTCACAATTTTGGGCCGAAGTGGAGATAAAAGAACTTGTAGGAAGACGCTCATTTTTTCCGGCTCCAAAAGTAAATTCAGCCCTTGTAAGTCTTAAAGTAAGAGAAAAACCTCTCTTGGAATTAAGCGACTATTCACATTTCAGAAAAACAATAAAGGCTGGCTTTGCACAGAGAAGAAAAAATCTTAAAAATTGTCTTCTTAGTGGCGGATTTCAAAAAGAAAATATTATAAAAGTCATGAAAGATATGGGACTGGACGAAAATACAAGGGGGGAAAAACTATCAATTGAAATATTTGGTAAACTTTCGGAGGGACTATTGAAATGCGGCAAATAAAAGTTCAATGTCCGGCAAAAATCAACTTAACCCTAAAAATCATAGGAAAACGGGAGGACGGATTTCATAATATCGAAAGTATTATGCAGACAATAAACCTATATGATTACCTAACAATTTCCATAGAAAATTCTGAGAAACTGAGGATAGAGATATCGGGAACAAGCGATAAAATCCCTTATGATAAAACAAATCTTGTATATAAAGCCGCAGAATTATTTTTTGATAAAAAATTAGGGAATTATAAAATAAAAGTTTTTATAGAAAAAAACATTCCTGTTTCTGCCGGCCTTGCAGGCGGGAGTACAAATGCAGCAGGAATGCTTTTCGGGCTCAATAAATTGCTAAATGAGCCATATACAAGAGAAGAACTGCATCATTTGTGTTCAAAACTAGGCTCGGATTTAAATTTTTGTCTTGAAGGCGGAAAACAAATGACAACAGGACGTGGAGAGATTTTGGAAGCAATGAAATTTAAAAACTTCAATCTTTCGTTAATAAAACCGGAAAAACTCGGAATAAGTGCAAAAGAGGCATATAGCAAATTTTCCGAAAAATTAAAAAATAACAAGAATGGACGAAAAAAATACTTAAATGATCTTGAATGGGGATTAATAGAAGATTATGAGGAACTAAAGACAATAAAACGTCTTTATCCCAACTCAATCATGTCAGGTTCCGGTTCTACTTATTACCTAATTAACGAGGGATTCAGCCCACTTAACGGTTATTGGATTAAAAACAATCTTGAAGCAATTCCTTACGGAATAAGAGAATACTAAATTAAGGAAGAAGCAAAAGACTTATCCAAATAAAAAGCATCCCTGAAATAATACCAACCATAGACAAGTGCCAATTCCCGAACTCTCTTGCAAGTGGCAATAAAGTATCAAAAGAAATATAAATCATAATTCCAGCTACAGCAGCCATTGCAATACCTACCATGATTTGTGGCATAAAGAAATGCAGTAAAATCATTCCGATAATTGCCCCGATAGGTTCACTAATACCAGATAAAGCCGCATATAAAGTTGCATAACGTTTTTTACCGGTAGCATGATAAACAGGAAGCGCAACAGCAATGCCCTCAGGAATATTATGTATTGCAATAGCAATACCAACAGAAATTCCAAGTGTCAAATCGTGAGAAGCAGAAAGGAAAGTAGCCATTCCCTCAGGAAAGTTATGGACACAAATTGCGACTGCAGTCAAAAGTCCTGCACGCTTAATTCTATGCTCTGCCTCAATAACTTCATCTGCATGCATAAGTTCGTCTTCATTAATATGGTCAGGAATAAAATAATCAATAAGAATTGCAACTAAAATTCCGATAATAAACCCACCATATACAACCCATTCGTGATTATTCGGAAAATTTTGCTTTAACATTTCGCTTGCAGAAGGAATAATATCTGTAAATGAAAGAAAAATCATAACCCCAGCAGAAAATCCTAATCCTACAGACAACGCCTTAAGATTATCTTTTTTGAGAACAAAAGCAAATATAGAGCCAATAGCAGTTGCCAAGCCTGCAAAAAGAGTTATTAAAAGAGCTATTCCATAATTTTGGGGCATAATTTAATCCTTTCATCATGAACATAACAATCCTATCACAAAAATAGAAAATCAACTTAAATAAACAAAAAAAAAACGACGATTTCGTCGTTAAGGGGAAATTAAAAAGGGAAATTTTTTCTTTACTTTTATTTTTTACTTTTGTTTTTTGTTTTTCTTATCTGTATTTATTTACTGTTTTTTATTTTTAGTTCTTGTTTTTTTTATTTTTTTGGTTTTGTTTTTTGGTTGCTTTTTCTTTCTTGGTCTTTTTTGTTTGTTTTCGTCTTCTTTGT
>CALVHA010000011.1 GCA_944327255.1 Candidatus Gastranaerophilales bacterium
GTAGGAATAATTTCATTTTCAATAATATTCATGATACATTCATGATCTTTCCAATGACGTTCTTCCCAAGGCATTTCGTCATCCAATTCAGGATATTCAACAGTGTAACCGTTAATTCCGTTAAATGTACCTTCAACAGTCCAACCATCAAATATTGATAAGTGAAGTGCTCCGTTAGCATTCGCAGACATTCCTGATGTGCCTGATGCTTCAAATGGTCTTAATGGTGTGTTCAACCAGATATCAGATCCACGTTTTAACATTCCTGATAATTCAAGTTCATAACCAGGAAGCACTACAACATTTTTCATGCTGTGAGAACGGTTCAATAGCTTATTGAACATTTCTTTACCCATAACATCATCCGGATGGAATTTACCTGCAAAGATAATTTGAACTTTGTTTTCATCAAGCAGTCTGTTAATTCTGTCTTTATCCATCAAAATTAACCATGCACGTTTGTAATCAGCAAATCTTCTTGCCCATGTAATAGTTAATACATCAGGATCAAATCTTTTACCTGCAACGTTTGCAATGTATTCAAACAATTCTACTTTCATTTCACGTTTTACTGCGAGCAGAGCTTCAGGTGTTTTGGCTTCCTTAATTCTGTCATCTTGCCAGTAGTGAAGGTTAACAGCATTAGTAATTGCTCGAATCGGGCATCTTCCGTCAACCCATTCCCACATCTTGTTAGCAACAAGACCATGAAGTTGAGATACTGCGTTAGCAATTCTACTCATTCTTAATGCTGCAACTGTAAGTGAGAAGTTTTCACCACCAAGGTTTACAGCAGTTTCACGGGATGCGCCTGCAAAGAAGCCACCTTCCATTAATGTATCAACCCAGTGAACTTCATTACCTGCGGCAACTGGAGTGTGAGTTGTAAATACTGTACGTTTTTTTACTTCGTTCAAATCGCCGTTGTATTGTCTTAATAATTCAAATGCAGCAGGAAGAGCGTGTCCTTCATTCATATGGATACAATCAAATTTGTAACCAATAGCTTGAAGTATTCTAACACCTGCAACACCAAGAACTGTTTCTTGTGCAATTCTGATTTTTTCATTTCCATCATACAATTTATGGGAAATGCTCTTAGCCCAGTCGCTGTTTCCTTCAATATCTGTTGTTAGCAAGTAAACAGGACATGTTCCAAATAATTCAGGCTTTACTAAAAATGCTTTAACTTTAACTTTTTCACCGAAAATATCAACTTCTGTTGAAACATTTGTATCCTGTAAAAAGTCATAATATTTTCTGATGTAAGCAACTTCAACTTGTCCGTCGTGTGCGATACGCTGGTCATAATATCCATAAGACCATAACATAGTTACACCGACCATAGGCATTTGCAGATAGCCAGCAGATAACATATGCGAACCAGCCAAAAATCCTAAACCGCCTGAATATGTCTTTAAAGACTGGTCAATAGCGATTTCCATTGAAAAATATGCTACGTTTGGTAATGTCATATTTTACCCTTTCTTCTTTAATACTACATACAAACTTTCACCACCTAAATACGGGGTCTCCAACAGCATAACATAAACAATAATTCTTACAAACTAATTCTTAAGATTTTTTTTAACTAGTCCTTAAGAACTAGTTATATCTGGCTAATTTGTCTTTACAAAAGTTAATATTTTTATAAAATGCGCTTATTTATTGACTTTATCCAATATTTTTCTAAGAGCTATTTTTACATGCGCATAATTTAATCCCCCCTGCATGTATGCGGCATATGGAGGACGCATAGGGCCATCAGCCGAAAGCTCTATGGTTGATCCTTCTATGAATGTTCCACCAGCCATAATTATCTCATCTTCATAACCAGGAACATATTCAGGTATTGGGGTTACGTAACCGTTTATCGGTGATAATTGCTGTATAGTTTGACAAAAATGTTCAAGAGGTTCTCGTTTATTAAAGATTATTGTTTGAATCAAATCTGTGCGTTTAGCATTCCATTTTGGGGTCGAAGTGTATCCAATCTGTTCAAAAACTTTAGCAGCAAGAATTGCTCCTTTGACAGCCTCTGAAACAACTGAAGGAGCCATAAACAGCCCTTGAAAAATTAGTCGGTGTTGATTAAACATTGCGCCGCCTTCAGCTCCTATTCCCGGTGCAGTAAGCCTGTTAGCCGTTCTATCAACATACAAAGCTTTTCCTGCAATATATCCGCCTGCTTCCGCAATCCCACCGCCCGGATTTTTTATTAATGAACCGCCAATTAAATCAGCACCGGCTTCAAGAGGTTCACGAGATTCTACAAATTCTCCGTAACAATTATCAACAAAACAAATACAGTTAGGATTTTTCTTTTTGACTGCTGCGCAAATTTTTTCAATTGTATCTATAGTTAAGGATTCTCTGGTTGAGTATCCTCTTGAGCGTTGAATAAGCACCATTGTTGTCGTTGAATCGATTTTCTGTTCTATTTCGTCAAAATTAATATCATTGTCATTTTTCAACGGCACCTCATCATACAACACTCCGTTTCCAATGAGTGATGCTCTTTTAGTTTCCTCATCCCCCATTGTGCCTATTACTTCCTGCATTGTGTCATATGGGGCTCCGGCTATTGAAACTAGCTTATCTCCGGATTTAAGATTCCCGAATAGTGCACAGGCAAGTGTATGAGTGCCAGATGCAAAGTGGATTCTCACGAGAGCCTTTTCGGCCTTGAAAGTATCTGCAAAAACTTTATCAAGCACCTCTCGACCCAAATCATCGTGTCCATAGCCGGAAACAGTGTAAAAATGTTCTGGAGCAACTTTATTTTTTATAAATGCATTTAGGACTTTTTCCTGATTATAATCTCGTATATTATCTATTATTTCAAATTGTTCTTGAATATCTTGTTCTGCTTGCTTAATAATTTCAAAACTATTCATCATATCCCTCAGCAGTGTATTATCTTATATATTATATTTATGTCAAAAGCTAAAGTTAGTCAAGTTGATTTAGTATAAAAAATGCCTTAATTGGTTACCAATTAAGGCATTATATTTATTATTGCATATTATGTTTTTGAACAATTTCCTGAAGCAGGTCTCTAATATCTATAAATAAATAAATGAGGTAGTAAAATGCTATAAATCCTATTAATCCTGCCAATAAAGTGATAATACCTGCAAAAGGATTTGCAAATAACATTATAATTCCCGAAACAATGATTCCTGCAAGTACAACCCATGCACTAATATCAATAAGACCACGCCCAAAATCAACGATAAATTTTTTCATTTTTCCCCCATAAGTTTTTTTATTAAAAATCGGAATGACAGGATTTGAACCTGCGACCCCCGCGACCCGAACACGGTGCGCTACCAAGCTGCGCTACATTCCGAGATTATTTAATTTTATCATAGCACTTGAAGTTTTTTTATCAAGAGTGAAAATTATTTAATTCTTCTAAAATTTTAACTATTTTGTTGTAATCCTCCTCAACCACAAGCAATGAACGTATTTTGGCTGCATTTTTTATTCCTGCAATGTAATAAGGATAAAATTTCCTGAAAAACTTAACTCCTACTTTCTCTCCCCTAAGCGCAATTTCTCCGTCAAGATGTTCTTTAAGCATAGTCAGTTTTTCGGAAATACTCGGCGCTGGAAGTTTTTTACCAGTTGCAAAAAATTGCTCTATTCTGTATATTAGCGATGGATCCCCCATTGCTGCTCGTCCTACCGCAACTCCATCTGCACAGGACTCTTCAAGGCATTTTTCTGCTGTCTCAATTGATGTTATATCCCCATTAGCAAAAACTGGAATATCAACATTCTCTTTTAATAATTTTATTTTTTCCCAGTCTGCTTGCCCTGAATAAAGCTGAGAACGCGTCCTTCCGTGAATTGTTATAAATTCTGCACCTGCTTCCTGCATCTGCTGACCAAATTCAACATAATTAAGCTCGTCAAATGTGTATCCCAGCCGAAATTTGACACTTACAGGTTTATCTGTTCCAGCCTTTACCGCACGAACAATATCTGCAGCAAGCTCCGGATTTCTCATTAGGGCGCATCCATCCTGCCCCTTAACCACTTTGTTAACAGGACATCCCATATTTATATCTATCATGTCAGCTTTATCAGATAAGAATTCTGCAGCCGATTGCATTAAATTAGGCTTGTGTCCACTTATTTGAAAGTTTATCGGATGGTGTGTTTTATCAATTTTTGTTATATCGCTCTCTTTTACCTGTGCAAGAAATTCAGAACTTATCATCTCTGTTGTTAGAAGACAATTTTTAGAATATTTTCTAACCATTTTTCTTAAGACATAATCTGTTATTCCCGCCATTGGGGCAAGAGACACTTTGCTTTTTATTAAATTTTTAACTGTATTATTTGTTTGCTGCCTGATTTGTTGCATAATTCTTTAATTCTTCTGCTCTCGATTTTGCAAATGTTTTGTACTCATCTTCCTGCGCACTTGAATTGGCATACGCTAAATAATATTCGTAGGCTTCCTTGTACTTTTCAAGTGTATCATAGTCGACAGCTATCATATAATTTATTATCTGCAAGTCTGTAGGGTTAATGGAAAGTGCTTTTTTGTAATCTTCTATTGCTTCGTTCAATTTTTTCTGTGCGTCATAAATCATTGCTCTATAATATAGTGCATAAGCATTATTGGCATCAGATGCAAGTACTTGATTCAGTAAAGGAAGACTTTCTTCATATTTTTCACTGTCAAATAAGGCAATTGCATCGTCAAGAGCCTTCCCTGTATTGTGTTCTTTAATGCTAACAAGAAGATTTTTTGCATTATCATTGTTTTTGTTAAGCTCAAGTGCCCTGTTTGCATAGACTTCAGAATTTGTAAAATCTTCGCTATCCGCATACAATGCAGCGATATAATAAGCAATATCAGAGTCCGTTGGTTTTAGTTCAAGTGCCTTTTTATAATATAAAATCGCATTCTGTGTATCATTTAAGTTTTGATATGCTGATGCGACCCCAATCATTGTATCAGGTGTTGCGGGTTGAATTTTTAAGTATGCTGCAATTGCATTATTATAATCTTTGTTATTGTAGTATTCTGCCGCAACATTTAATTGATTATTCATGAGGGTATTGTTAATATCTTTAATCCCATTAACTATAAGAGGGTTATCAGGAAATTTCCCTTTAGCCGCTTCAAGAGTTGCCAATGCGTTTTCATAATCTTTTTTCTGAGTTTGCGCGATTGCTTTGTTAACGTAAATTTCACCTGTAGAATCTTTATCAAGTAATGAATCATATATAATTATTGCATCATCAAATTTATTTTGTTTGTGCAGATCTAAACCATAATTATAAAGCATTGCCGTTGTATCTGCACCGTTAGAATTTTTCTTGACATACTCAATAAATTGAGCAGTGGTCATATTTGCTTTTGCAGAATTGAAGAGTTCACTTTGTGCAATTGCATTTGACGGATCAAGTGCAAGAACTTTTTTGAATGTTTCCTGTGCCTCTTTATGATTACCTAGTGCAGCTTGACACTGTGCCTTATATAGATTTGCGTTCACATTGTCAGGATAAAGTATCAGAACAGAATCATAAGCAATAATTGCCGTTTTATAATCGCCTTTCTGCTGGTATAAAGTTCCAACATTTAGTCTTGTATTGACATTAGCAGGATTTAATTGTTCTGACTTTTTGTAATATGTTAAAGCTTCATCAAACTTTTCCTGTTTTTGCAAAATCGCTCCGAGATTTGCATTTAAATCCGCATCCGAAGGATTATTCATGAGTTTACGTTTATAGATTCTTTCTAACGAGTAAAGAACATCTTTATTACCCTCACTCTGACCTAAAATATAGTTAAATTCTTCAACAGCAGCATCCTCAGAGCCAAGTTTATCTAATAGATTTGCATAAGCAAGACGAAGTTTCGTATCTGACGGATCAACAGAAATTGCTTTCCTGTAAAAATCTGCAGCTTTTGGGTCATTGCCTAAAATCTTCATAATATCACCGGTTTGTGCATAACAATCCTTTATAAGAGATTTATCACCTAGTGCCTGATTAAATTCATATGCAGCCGCTGCAAAATTACCTTCTGCTCTTAGAGCTTTTGCTTTTTCGTACCGGGATTGAGGAGTTTTATCAAAATTAAGCATGTTCAGGCATATATTCAAATTTTGGGTTACAGGAACAACAGCGGAAGAACCTTGTGACGATGTGTTTGTTGGATAGAGAAGCATATAGAATAATGCACTTCTATAATCATCAGCAGCCTTTGCCCAATCTTTTTCTTTGTTTGCATAGTGCTGTCCTCTGGCAAGATATGAGTTAATTATCTGTACTCGGGCCGAGTTATCCATGTAATTAATTCTCAATGCACTCTTAAATTCTGTGATTGCACTTGAGTATTGATAATTTGCCAAATATTGCGTTCCTAAGTCAAAATGCTCTTTAAAATCCGCCAGTACAGGTTGAGCAAATAATACTAAACTTAGCAAAACAATTAATTTCCGTTTCATGTTGTAAGCCCTCGTTAATTAAATTATTTGTAATTTATTTTAGTACAATTATAAAACAATGTATATGGACTTTGTATTAAACGGGTTTACAATTCGTAACTTATTATAAATATTAAAACAGACTACTTAAAATATTTTAAGTAGTCTGTTTGTTTAAGCTGCTAGAAGTTATTCAAAATCTGCCTTAGAAATAAATACCATAAATTCTTCCAACATCATTTGAATTGGAATTTCCATATTGCAAGTTTCTTCTTCATTAAGGATGTTTAACTCTCTTTCACAATTTTCTGGGGCAATTGTTTTCATAAATCATACTCCTATTTAATTTTATCCGTCTAACAAATTATTTATCGGACTAAGTGCATAAAAACTTTAACAAAAATTTTTAAATAATTTTTTCGATCCGCCAAATGTTGATTTTAAGCGTAAAAAATGTATTAACATTTTGTTACAAAAATGATATTTTGTGTATAGCAAAAATTTCGTGCTTGTGATACGATTAATTGTGTGAAATTAAACTAAAAGGAGATACAACAATCGCAAACGACACTAGAACAAAGGATAATAAGGATAAAGTTCTTATAAATGAACGAATTAGGGCTAAAGAAGTCCGTTTGATTGGTAAAGATGGAGAAAATATTGGGATTATTGAAACATCAAAAGCTTTGAAAATGGCTTATGATGAGGATTTGGATCTTGTTGTTATCAGTCCTAATCAGGCCCCTCCAGTAGCTAAAATTCTTAATTACGGTAAATACAAATACGAATTGGAAAAAAAAGCTAAAGAAGCAAAGAAAAAACAACATACTGTTGATGTTAAAGAAGTTAAAATAAGATATAAAATTGATACTCATGACTATCTGGTAAGAATAAAAAGTATTCAAAAGTTTATTGCACAAGGAAATAAAGTTAAAGTGGTTGTCATGCTCAGAGGTCGTGAAATGCAGCACTCAAGCTTAGCTTTTGATCTTGCAAATCGTTTTATTGAAGATTTAAAGGAAGAGCCTCTTGTTGTTGAAAAAAAACCTGCTCTTGAGGGGCGGAATGTAACTCTATATCTGGCTCCACAATAAATATATTTTTAGTTCTTGACTTTAAATATTTAGCAGATATTATAGAAGATGTGGCAATTAAATATTCGAATCCATTTATCCCAAAGAAGATTTTTTTGCCATAATCCTTCAAAAAGTGAGATTAACTTCTCCCTAAAAGAAGAAAAATGCAAATTTCTAAAATGAAATAATGCAGTTATATTAGTAAATTTAATAGTATATGCCGCGTTAGCTCAGTTGGTAGAGCAAGGGACTGAAAATCCCTGTGTCCTTGGTTCGATTCCGAGACGCGGCACCATTCTGACCAGTCTAGTACTGGTTTTTAAATTATTTTCAAAAAAGAGAATTTTATGAAAGTATACAACGTAAATAATTTAACTAATTCTGTCGCTTTTAGGGCTCAGAATTGTACTTCAACAAATAATAAGTCTAGCAATATTAGTTTTAGCCAGAAGTATAGGCCTATTTCTAGTGGTTTAAATACAGCTGCCTCATGGTTCGGTTTTGGCGTCATTCTTGATGCTATTACTCGTAAAATTCAGTTCTTTAAGTCTCCTGTAAAAAATTCAATAGCTATCAATACAATTTTAGGTCTTGTTGCTGGTACTTTTACGGCTTATAAGGCTCTAAAAAAAGATTAATTATGGTCATAAATAATATTCAATCTGCATATTTGCATAGTTATAGCAATAAACATAAGCAACTTGCTTTTGAAGGACGTTATCCTAATAAAAAATTTTTAGGGATACGTGATATTCCCGGACTTCAATGCGGGTGTTGCGGTTCTGATTTGCTTCAAAATGAAAATATTAAAAATATATTGAAAAATTTGGCGGCTGGCTCAAAGAGTTCTTTAGAAAACTCAGCATTAATGAAGTTTCATAAATCTGACGCTTATGCGTTTTTAATGAAATTGTCTGCTGTAAATCCTAAAAAAACTATCAGAGAATTATTAACTGATGTTCAGGCTGACAGTGAAATGAGGAATTTACCTCCGCGAGTTCAGCTTGATATTATGCAAATGGCACTTATTTCAGATGGAATTACCGCTAGGGCTCCGCGTGTCTTGAAAACGTTAAAAAAATATTCTCCATTTTATCGTAAAGACTTAAAAAATAATTTAGAACTAATGGAAATCTATTCTTTAAAATTTCCGAAAAACACGTTTGCTGAAATTTTTAATAAACCTGAAATTTATAATTACCATTTAAATATTGCAGAGTTAAGACGAAAGCAAGCACATAACGAACGAATTTTTGTTTTCAAGGAGCTGAGAGACTTGGCCTCTAAATTGCCTCCAGAAGCTGTAAAAAAAATGCAGGATGCTAATTCTAAAGCTTTAGTAGTATTGAATTCACAACTTTTTCGTCCTTCTGTAAAAAAAATTATGATATCTGACATATATAATAAGCTTTTGGATGGATACGGAGACAAAAAAATAAAAACTAAAATACGGAACTTAATAGATAGATTTTCTTATTCTGACCATAACATTGATACATTTATTGTCCAGTGTGTAAAAGATAAAAAAACGGATAAAGACATTGTTGAAGCCTTTCTACGCGGTCTTCAGGCAACCTATGAGCATGTTGTTGCAAAGAGTAAAGAAGGAAGCGACGATATTAGCAATATGATAGTTCTCTGTCAAAAATGTAATAGTGAACGTGCGAATTTGCCTTATACACTTTTTCTGAAGATTCATAGAGAAATGCCGTTTTATTTGCAAAAACAACTTAATAAAGTAATGAATTATATTATACATAACAATCTTGTCGACCACGATTATTACCCTATTGATATTAAAAATACGGTTTCGTTTGCAACAGATAATACTTTAAATCTTAATATAAAAAAATATTTGAAATATCGCGAACAACTTGCACTTCAGTCACTTGAAAAATCAAAATCTGTTTTTGTCGAAAACAGTGACAGGTTTAATTTGGCAACTGAAAAGTTGAATGTAATTCAGGCTAAACTTGATGAGGCAATGAAAATTGTAAAAGGACTAAAAAAAGAAATGCATATTGTCAAAGATGAGCAAGTTAATGCTGAAACATTGCAAAAGAAAGCTAAAGAAGATATAGATTTTCATTCATATAAACTTGAAGAAATTCGTCAATTACTTGATGAATCTGCTGTCAAAAAAAATAAAAATTAGGCGAATTTTTAATAAAACCCGCCATAACAACAATTATAAAGTTTTAATAACTTTCTTCTTAGGAGGAGTTGCATTTTTAGGTTTATCCTTGCCTATTGCCCATCGGAAGCCAGCCGTAAGTGCTACGCCAGTTCTTCCCCCATTTCTTAACATAGTTTGGAAAAATGCAGTAAATCTTTCTCCCCAGCTTTTCTGAACTCCAACCCCATATTCAACATAAGGTTTTACGGATAACTGAGGTAACCTTACATCATTTGCCATAACATTTGTTTTATCCATGATGCTCCAAACCATGTTGACGCCTGCATAAGGTTGCCAACCGTTTTTGAGGTTTCCGATAAGTTTAATACCAGGGACAACTGTAATTGCATGTAATGGGTCAGAATCTATTTTTACACCTGCGGCATTCGTATAATCAAACGTATTTGCAAATGTATAACCCAAGAATAATGATGGTTGAACGATGAGCCTCCCCTCTTTAATTTCCCAGTTATACCCTGTTTTAGATGCAATACCTGCAGTCAACATTGCAAAATTATCAGTGCCATAAGGCGTATAAGCTTCTCCGGCACTTGCACCACTGGATACAGTTAAACCTGTGAAGAAATTACCTTTATATAAAGTTCCTGTTACGCCTAGAGCACCACCTTGCTGATTCATGCTTATCCCATTGAAAGACATATGAGAGCCATTATAGCCAATGAAGGTTGATAGAACCCCTTTATATCCATGCCCGAGATCTACGAGATCAGAGTCGCCGCCATACATAGCTCCATACGCCACATTTGAAACTCCAATTCCACCTCTTAGTTGTATGTTTTCGAATGTAGTATAAGGTTGAACCCACATTGCATTTGAAGTTTCTGGTAATGCTGATTTTTGATATGTAGGTACTTCTGTTATTGCATTTTTATTAGAAGATTCAGCCGTGAGTCTCAGCATATAAGGATATTTGGTATATCTGTCCATATGATAGAAACCTGCATTTAATGTTTGCAACTGAGTCAGATAACCACCGAGCTGTGTTGCAACTGGTGATGCCATAACTGCCGGGTTAACTGAATCAATATCAGGTGTTGTTCCACCCTGTCTTGTAAATAAAAGGTTCCCTCCTCCATATGCTACATCATATTTTTGTATAGGCCCCATAACAGTTCGTGCATTCTGACTGAGAATAATGTGATTTATGGCGTCTCCGTATGCAATTTGGACATTAGTATTATTAAGAAGGGCATCGCTTACAACATTTAATCCATTGTTGTCAATTATGAAATTTCCACTTCCAAATACTTTTCCTGCACCCACTTTGTCAGCAATTGTATTCTTCAAATCAATATCGATATTCAAATCAACATCGCCATTTAGCGTCAAGCTATTAAAATATAGATTTTCAATGCTCGCTGGACTTGGATTTGTTGTATACGTTCCATCTCCAAGATCCACTATACTAGTATTTTGCAAGTTAATTGAAGTTCCGTCCGCGAATTTTGCATTTGCAAGATTCCCGATATACCCGCCAGCTGCGATTGCAAAGGTTCCGTTATTAATATTTAAGTTTCCAGAAAAATCATTCCTTCCTTGGATAATCAATGTGGCTTCGCCATTTTTGTCAAGATTCCCGCTTCCACTAATTTTAGAAAGTGATGTATTATCTTCTGCATTAACAATTAGCGTACCACCTGCATTAATGTTTGTGTTCCCAGAAAAGTATTTATTGCTGCCGTCCGAATTATAAGTAATACTTCCTTCATTAATATTTGTTGTTCCAGTGAATTTCGAATTGTCACCACTTAGCGTCATATCAGCAGATCCATCTTTATTTAAAATACCCTCTCCACTGAATGATCCTGATGTTATATTGCTATAGCTATTATGGATTGTTACTGAGCTCTCAGAGCCGATAGAGGTATTTCCTGATATGAATGTGTCGCTAGCATCTGATTGTGTAAATTCAAGATTTCCCCCTGTAATATTTAATGTTCCAGTAAAATTATCGTTTTTACCTGACAGATTTAAGTTTTCACTGCCTATTTTGTTAACTGTTCCATCTCCTGCAATACCGCTTGAAATATTGACATCTTTGTTTTGTGTAATTATATTGAGAACAGTATCCTCACCTTCAATATAAATATCGTTTTTACCGTTTTTGTCCGTGTTTGCGGAAAAATCGGTATCAATGATGGTCATATCGTCTTCTGTATAAATAGCACCGCCAACACCACCTTTGGATAGGTTCTCCGTTATCGTTCCGCCGTTTATCAGTAATGATTCGGATGTCGTATTATGTATTGCGCCTCCATTGCTGTTTGAGGTGCTTGATGTAATATTGACATTATCTAATATTACATTAGAACTGTCATTACTTATAATTAATGCAGAACCGCTATTGTCAGATTTTGCATCCGTTATCGTAAGGTCTTTAATTGTAATATCCGTATCATTTGTAACTTCAAAGAATGATTTTTCATCTTCTCCAGATATGATTGTAGCATTTTCTCTATTACCTGTAACTATAAATGTTCCCCCAGCTGTTTCACCCAAATTGTCTCCTATAATATAAGGTTGATCATCTTTACTATGGAATTGAAAGCCTCTGTTCCCTCCTAAGTTATTCATCTCTTTAAGTGAGTTATTGTCAGCTGCTTTTATTGCTGTAAGGTTAATATCCTGTCCGCCCTGCTCAATATCTACTTTATAAGAATATACATCTGTTGTCCAATATTCAAGAGAATCTTTTTTGCTTAGTGTCAAGTTCCCGCCAAGAACATTTAGCGAATATGTTTCACCAAGTCCGTTATCAGTTGTTGCATCATTGAGATTAATTTCATTTAATGCTAATTCAATAGATCCGCTACCAGAATTTGCAATCAATTTATCAGAGTTTGGCTTTGGAAGTGTTAAATCAACATCAATTTTCAATTTACTGTCAGATGTATTTAGGCTTGCAAATGTTTTAGTTTGAGAACTGTCATTTATCAGGTCTATTATTGAGTTTTGTATTGAGTAATTTGCGTTATAGCTGTCGGTAGCAAGTTCTATCGTTGTGTCGTTAAAAGTAATACTGTTCCCGTCAGCATTTTTAAGATCATTCTCAAGAATATATTTCCCTGTGGCTGGACTATTACTGTTGAATATGATTGAAGCACTGTTAGCACTATCTCCAAAACCTACTTTAGAAGAGTTATTTATTGTTATTTCACTATTTAATGCTCCAGTATAGTTAAGACTTGCACTATTGTTCACAAAAATATTGAAGTCAAACTCTTTTTGACCCATACCTGTAACATTAAGAATGCCTTCATTTGCATTTGCTATAAATGAGCCTTCTACATTATTTTTGCTAGCATCAAATGTTAATGTTCCATTTCCATATTTATTCAATACGCCAGCTCCAGAAACATTAATGAGCTCATCGTGCAATGTTTCCGAAATATTGAAATTAAGTGCTCCTTGCTGGGTAATAATTGTATTTCCACCTATATATGAACTGTTCTCATCCTTGTAGAAATTAACTTCCCCATTATTAATTGCAAGATTTCCTCTAAATTCAGAGTTGTCTCCGCCAAGTATAAGAACTCCTTCTCCAAGTTTATTAATATCTCCGCTTCCGTTTTCATCCCCCTTAACATTGTTGAGGTTTACATCATTTCCGTTATCAATATAAAGGGATGCCCCTTCCGAAATAGCCCAAGCAGTAGCATCAAATAGTTCATTATTATCGTTTTCTACAGACGTGTAAGCCAAAATTCCTTCTTTGATATTTACATCACCAGTAAAGGCATGATTATCGCCGATAACATTTAATGTCCCGTTACCTAATTTTGTCAGTACCCCTTCTCCAGAAACATCAGACAGACTATCATTCATATTATTAACAGTATATTCAAGAGTTCCTTTTTCACTAATTATAGTATCTCCACCTACGTAAGTGCCATTCCCAGCTGTATAAGCTAATATTCCTTCGCTTATAGTTGTTGTTCCCGTAAAGCTATTATTGCTCCCAGATAACTGCAGAGTTCCAGATCCAGTTTTTGCGAAATTACTTCTGCTTCCACCTGTTATGTTTCCAATAGTTTGTCCGCTAATATTATTGCCTTCTGTGTCCTGTAAGGCAATATTTGCTTCAAATATTGCTTCATCAGCTATAGTTGTTGTTCCCCTAAAATAGCTGTCGGTATTGCTATCAGCTTTATAAATTAATTTCCCGTTTTCAACAGAAGTATTTCCTGAAAAACTTTGATTAGCCCCACTTAGAGTTAATTCCCCACTACCCTGTTTTACAAAAGAGGCACTTTCAGAACCAGCAATATTTTCAATTATCTGATTATTAATTCCTTCTCTGATATTTGTCGTCAATTGCGTATTATCAGCAAGAATTGTGTTTCCTTTGAAGTATGAATCAGCTATACTTAAAGCGTCATAAATAACGGAACCGGCTTCTATATTTACATTCCCAACAAATTTTGAATTATTTCCTGTTAAATATAAAATCCCTTCTCCAAGTTTATTTAGGGAACCCTCTCCTAACACATTTTTAACCGTTTGATTCTGGTTTTCAGATGCTATGTTCATATTTAAAATACCATTTTTTTCTATTTGAACAGCACCATTGATAAAACTATCATCCGTCTCATCCGCCATATAAGTAAGACTTCCTGTTTTAATGACAAGATTCCCATTAAAGTTTTGATTGTTTCCACTCAAGTTAAGGGTTCCGATACCTGTTTTTGTAAGAGTTCCGCTACCAGCAATCCCGCTATTGATAAGACTTTCATTTGTATTTGCACTTGTTTCAAATCTGACGTTTGCATCTTCATCAATGTAAATATCGTTTTTCCCATCTTTGTGTATGTTATAAGCGGTTTCTCCAAATTTTGAGTCAGCAATGAGCATGTTTTTATTTGTGTATATTGCACCGCCAAGTCCGTTTGAGATATTGTTATCTGCAGTAGCTTCAATTATTGAGATATTTTCTGATGTATTATATATTGCACCGCCATCGCCAGAAGCTTTGTTTCCGCTGATTACACTTTCATATAACGAGAAATTACTGCTGTTAATGTTTGCTATTGCTCCGCCATTACCTGCAAGAACCTCATTATTTATGAAGTCAACATTGTCTAGGGAAATAACAGCATCTTTATTATCTGCATAAATTACAGAGCCATCACTAATTTCATCGCTATCATATCGTTTTGCATTTTGAACTGAAACATCCTGCATTAGGAAATCCGTATTGTTAACAATTTCAAACATTGAACCATTAGTTTGCTCTACAGACGTAAATGCCGTTTTGTAAATTGTGTATTCTCCAGTTTCAGAATTATACACATAATCCTTATCAGGATATAGTGTTTTATTATCATAAATAATATATTGACCGCTAGGGTCAACTGTTAATTTGTCCCCTGCATCTTCTGCAGTTGTGACAAGATTAGTGAGCTCTCCAGAAAGTATACTTTTTAACCCCTCATCATCAGAGATTGTTCCAAGAACAGTAAATGTACCCTTTGAAGTTGTGTCAAGATCTCTGTAAATATTATAAATATTATTTTTTTGTAATCCGTCTCTCGCGATAAAACTAAAACCTCTATTCCCTCCATCTCCATTGTTCAAAGGATCATAAATGTTTAAATCTCTTAGCGTGTCACTATGAGAATTTCCTTTTGGGATAATTTCAATACTGTCCTGTGCGTGTTCTTTTGTTGCAGACATAATGCCATATTTATAAACATTTGTGGCCCAACTCAAAATTTGAATATTGTCGGCAGTTTCAACTCTTAAGTTGTTATTTCCTTTAAATACTTGAATAACTCCTTTTGACTGTGTTCCATCATTTTTAGTTACAAATAAACCGTTATCATCGGTAATAAACAATCTGTTAATTTCAACAATTCCATCCCCAGAGTTTGCAGTTATTGTATCTGCATAAGGAGCCCTAGTTATTTGTTCATTATCATCTTTTTCAAGATATAGATTTATATCAAGAGAGATAGCATTTGTATCACTGTTAAAGTTGAGCCCGTTAAAATTGTAATTATCACCTGCAATTCTGTTGGAGAGATTTAGAGTGGAATCTGTAAATATGAAATTATTGTTTCCAAGATTGTAATCGGATGCTTCAGTGTGCTCTATATTCGATGCTGAATTAATGCCTTCCCCTAAATTTACAAAAGACGAATTAAATTCAATGTTGTCAGCAATGCTGTTTGAATAAGTAGAATTCAGGGTATAATTTGCATTATTAAATATTATTGAGTTCCCGCCGTCTGATGTTAACCAGCCATCACTAAGTGTATATCTACTTATTTCAGAGCCCGCTCCACTAATAGCAACGCTACCGCCATTTGTAAGGTTAATTTTTTCAAAGCTGTCATTAAATTCAGCGCTTGTTGCGTTTGATATATATTCGAAATTTGACTTTGAAGCATCAACATTAATAATTGCATCTGATGAGAACAAAGTATTTGTTACAACCTTACCATTATTAACGTTTAATATTCCATTAAATTCTCTGTTATTACCATCTGTGAGATTGAGTCTACCATCATTGAATTTGTTGATAACTCCACTTCCTTTTATATCTGATGTAATTCCTATTGCTAAAGAATTCGCAATATCAAATTCCCCATCGATTGCTAGAGTTCCTTCATTAATATTTTTATTATTTAACAATGCAGTTGTGTTCTCTTTAATCTGCATATCAACGTTACTTAAAATATCATTGACAACTGTATTAGATTGGTTGCCGAGAACCATTGTTCCAGTTTCAACTGATATTATTGAATCAGATATTTTATTATTAATATTTATATCACCGTTTGAATATATTTGTCCTTTATTTCTAGTGTCTGAAGATGTAATTTCATCATTTACACTGATTGAATATCCCTCCGTAGAATTCAAATAAAGATTTCCATTATTAATAATACCAGTGTTATTTCCGTTTGCAAGAGTATAATCTTCTGTTGCGGAAATTGTTAAATTAGCACTTGAACCATTATAAATATATGAATTCCCAGTGTTCAAACTAAATTTTGCATTGTTAAGGAGTGCATCTCCAAGGTTATAAATAGCAGAACCGTTTTCAGCATTATTATTAGAAAAAGATGTATTACTTATTTCCAATATTGAATTCCCAGCCACACTGCTATAAATTGCTCCGCCATTTTCTGCGGAATTTCCATCAAATGAGCTATTTTCTATAGAAGTTGTTCCTCCAGTAACATTTAAAGCGCCTCCGCTAGATGCTGAAGTATTTGATATGAAATCAACATTATCAAATTTTGCATCCCCATGTGCAACCGATATAGCTCCTCCATTTTGTGCTGAGGAATTATGTTGAATTGTTGTATTTGTGACATTAACAGAAGACGAGTCATTGTTTAAAAGAATGACTGAACCAGAGTTTTGGGTATGTGCGTCTTGAATTGTCACATCTTTTACATTTAAAACAGTATTATCCTTTACAACTTCAAACATAGAGAGACTACTCCCCATATTATCTTTTGCAATAATTGTATCGCTCCTCTTTTCATCCCTTCCGAGAATATTTAATTCTCCTGATAATGTTGTATCAAGTGCCTGTCCTATATAATATTCATGACTTGTTCCAACAAGACTGAAAGATCTTTTCCCAGAGCGAATGTGGTTTAAGGTATATAGTGTATTCCCAACATAATCACTCGCAGTAATTGTTATCGCACTGCCACCTGCTTCTGTTGAAACCGTATATTTAAAAATATCTGATTGAATTATCCCGTTATAGTCAGATGCAAACTGTGCACCGGATAAAACATTGTAAATACCACCAACAGCACCACTATCGGATGATATATCAATTAATTTGAGCGAATCATCATTTAATATAAGTCTTGCATCACCATCATTTGCTACAATAGTATCAAATTTCCCGTTTCCCTCAAAGCTAAAATCAAGTACTAAATTAGTATCAGATGCTGTTAAAGAGTTTATTGTGTTTTTTGTGATACTGCCATTTGCAAGATTCAAATCAGAGTGATTTAGGGCATAATTTCCATTTAATGCTGTATCTATGCTCCCAACTATATTTACAACTGCACTATCAAATTCAGTTGTGTTCCCTGTTGCATTTGTAAGATCTGAAATTATATTATAAGTCCCGTTTGCAAAGTTAACTGTGGCTCCTGAATTAATTGAATTAAATTTAAACGCTGAATCAGAATTCAAGTTGTAAACATCAGTAGTGCCTGCAATATAATTTAGGATTGCAGTACCTACAATATTTGAGTTAAATGCGAAGTTGCCACTTTGGACCTGTTCATCAGCGTAAACAGTTAGCGTTCCAGAATTTACATTTACATCTCCTGTGAATTCGTGCATGCTGACAGTTAACTCTCCATTTCCATCTTTAGTCAATGAACCGATCCCTGTCAGAGAATTAATAGTTTCACCTGTTCCATCAGTTGAATAGGTGAGATTTGAGTTAGCGTTATCAATATTGATTTGCCCATTTACGAAAGAGTTTGTATCATCCTTTGTAAATTCAAGGTTCCCGTTAGAAATAAGAGTTAGTCCATCAAAGCCAGCATTAACACCGTCAAGTTCAACTACTGAATTTTCTATACTATCAACTTCAAAAATTCCTTCCCCGTTAATATTGTGTATGATTGTACTTTTATTTGCTAGTTGATTTGATACTCTGAAAGTTCCTTTATCAGAAATATTAATTGTATTTATTATATTTCCAAATCCCTCGTGCTCTATACCCGTTTGCGCATATTCCAACACCCCATCAGTTACTTCGACAGTACCAAATAGGTTTGCAAAATTTCCTTGTAGGGAGAGTGTTCCCTCTCCATCTTTTTCAAATTCACCATAGCCATAGAATTGAGACGTATTCGATATAATTTCTTTTTCCAGTCCAGATTGAACATCAAATGTTAAATTTGTACCTCTTTTGATGTTTGTTATACCACTTATATATTTGTCATCATCAGAATCCATATTAACAAAGAGTTTCCCAGAGTTAATATCAATTCTACCCGATAATGCAGAGTTATCACCATTTAAAATAACGCCCTTATCTTGACCTGCGTTGATTTCAAGATTCCCCTGCCCGCTGAAAGTTCCAGCAATATTCAAATCAGCTATATCATTTGTGATACTTACTTTAGAATTTTCAGCTATATTGGTAACTCCTGAAATGTAGCTGTCATTTGTAGAATTTTGAATAAAATGTAATCCCTTTTCGTTGTTTTCATCATCGCCCTTCGCAATACTTACATCTAATATTCCGTTAAACTCATCATTCTTACCTGAAAGGTTTAAATTGTTTGCACCTGTTATGCTAATCATACCTTCTCCGGCAACACCGCTTGAAATGTTACTTTCTTTCGTATTTGAAACAATTTCAACAGTATTTTTCGCCGTTACGTATATATCATTAGAGCCGTTTTTATCAATATTATTGGCAAAATTAGTGTCGGATATTGTTATATTTGTATCGGCATAGATTGCACCACCCAATCCACTTGCAACGTTATTTGTGAAATCACTGCCGGTAATGTTTAAATTTCCATCAAGCGCGGCAATTGCTCCACCATTTCCAATAGATGAATTTTCAGTAAGCAAAACATTATTAATTTTAACTGAAGCGTCATCTTTTGCGAGATAAAGCACTGAACCGTCTTTAATTTGTTGATTTTCTCTGTTAGCGTCTCTGATAGTAAGATCTTTGATTGTTAAATCCGTTTCGTTTAAAAGTTCAAAGAAGGATCCTTTTTCATCAGATAATACATATTCTCCATTTTCAATCTGATAGATAATATTGTCTTTTTCATCAAAAGTATATTTAACACGCTGCCCAGAAATTACATTATCTCTACCTGCACCATTGACTGTAAAAGTTCCTGCCTTTGTTGTATCTAAATCTTGAGCAATATGATAAACGTCATTTGTAACCTGACTAAAACCTCTCAATCCCTCATATTGGTTCATGTCTCTCAGCGATTGAGGACTTGCAGCTTTTTGTGCCTCAAATCTCAAACTATCATAGATGGCACTTCCCTCAGTTCCTGCTGACTGTGCCGCCAAAATATTATACTCATAAACATTTGTAGACCATTCCGCCAAAATGTCTGAAGAAGATGCAGGCGCAGCAAGAGACAAACTACTTCCAGCTGCATTATTAATTACTTGAACAGTCTTATTCTGCCCGTCTCCGTTATCATCAATAATTGCAAGATTAGAAATATTTACAACACCACTTCCGCTATTAGCAGTAAATAAATCACTTCTTTTGTTTTCTCCGAGTGAAACATCCAGCATAATATTTGAGTCGTTGGCTGATAAATTCTCAAATGAATAATTTGAGGTTGTACCATCCATTATATTAATGGTAGAATTATTAACTGTATAATCCCCTCCAAATGAAGTTTTTGAAAGTGTGATATTGTCAGCATTGTTGATTATTAGATTATTCCCAGTTTCGTTAGCTATCGTTCCAAGAATAATATTCGCATTGGAAACTTCAAAAGTTGCATTTGTGTTTTCTGCATTGAATTTAAGCTTATCGTTGTTATCAAGAGTTAAAGTTGTCCCTGCCCCTGCTTGATAATTTAATGTACTGTCAGCATAGATATTCGCTGAAAAATCCAGATCAGTAGCATTAGAAGTGGAACTTACAGCATTTAAAGTTCCATCCATCACATTAACGGTACCGTTAAATGTATAATTTGAAAGAGTTAATTCTTCTTCACCGTATTTATTCAATATTCCATTACCGGAAAGATTTCTAATACTGTCTTGAATTGTAGTTGTATAATTCAATTGCCCTAACAGATTTGTATTTCCGCCAAAAAATGAGGTAGCCTCATTCTTCTCAAAAGAGGTAGTACCATTATTAAGGTTTACATTCCCAATAAATCCTGCATTATCACCTGTCAGTGTGAATTCACCTTTGTCGTTTTTGTTGAATGTAGAATTATTGCTGTCGGAAGAGAAATTACCACCCTTATAATTTAATTCGGAAGTTTCATCCGTAGAAATAGAACTTCCGTTTGTCAACTGAATTTCTCCGCCTAAAATAGTATCGTTGTCTGCTTGGGTAATGTATTTAAGGTCAGCGTCATCAAGTTTGGCAATGCCAGTGTAGGTACTGTTATTTCCTAGAAGCGTCATATCTCCATTGATATACAGTCCCCCGTTTCCAGCAAAGTGGCCTGCAGCAAGATTTGCATCTGCAGTATTGTTTATTTCAAGAGATGTTCCACTTCCGATTGTAATATTAGAAGAATCACTATAACCAAAGAAGGAGTCATTATTGTCAGTAGAGTCATAAATAACTTTACCTTCATTAATATTGACATTCCCATTGAACCCGGAATTGTGTCCGCTTATGTTGAGAGTTCCTTGACCGGTTTTTGTGAGAGTTCCGGTGCCATCGGCTGATTTTATCCCGCTTAACAGTTCTCCTTTTTTGTCCGTATCAACGTTAAATATAATATTTGCATTGTTAGCAATCGTAATGTCATTTTTACCAGATCTGTCGGTATTGTTTGAAAATGAGCTGTTAGAAATATTAAGATCTTTCTGTGTATAAATTGCACCGCCGTTTCCATCAGCCTTATTGCCCGAGAAAGTACTGTCATTAATCGTTACCTTATTGGCATCAAATATAGCAAACGCCCCGCCATTCCCACTAGCATGGCTGTTTGTAAATCCGGCATTATTTACATTAACTGTAGCATTTGCAATATTTGAATATAAAATTGAACCGTCTTTTATATCCTGTTCGGTTCTGTCGGCCCCGGTAAATGTGATATTTTCTAGATTTAACTCAACAGGGCCTCTTGTATCTGTTAATTCAAAGAAAGATCCGTGTTCATCTGTGAGAATATAATTTCCGCTGCTATCTTTGTGATAAGTTATTGTTCCGTCATTATTTATATCATATTTCACACGTTGTCCGGAGATAAGGCTTGTATCCATGGAAATTCCATTAACAGTGAATATCCCCTGTTTAGTTTGTTCGAGATCTCTCGCAATGTTGTATGTTCCTGCTCCAGTAACAAGTGAAAAACCTCTGGTTTGTTCAATTTCATAATTATTCATTGTTTTTAGAGATTCAGGATTTGCGGCCTGCTTTGCAACAAACTGAAGACTGTCATATAGAGTACTTCCTTGTGATTGCGTTGCAAGAATATCATATTCATATACGTTTGTTGACCATGCGGCAAGTGCAGGATCTATTTCTGTTGATGAAGATTCAGGATCAAGCAAAGAAAGAGTACTTCCATTGGAGTTGTAAATTATCTGAACGGTTTTATTTTGTCCATTTCCGTTATCATGAGTTATACCAAGATTTGAAATATCAAAAATTCCGCTTCCGCCATTGACAGTTATAGTATCGCTCGCAGGATTTTCAGCCAGTGATATATCAATTGAAAGTTTGGAATTGTTTGATGATAAACTTTCAAAGCTGTAGTCATTAGTTTGCCTATCCATCAAATTAAGATATGAATTATTAACTGTATAATCCCCACCAAATGAAGTTCTTGAAAGTGTGATATTGTCAGCATTGTTGATTATTAGATTATTCCCAGTTTCGTTAGCTATCGTTCCAAGAATAATATTCGCATTGGAAACTTCAAAAGTTGCATTTGTGTTTTCTGCATTGAATTTAAGCTTATCGTTGTTATCAAGAGTTAAAGTTGTCCCTGCCCCTGCTTGATAATTTAATGTACTGTCAGCATAGATATTCGCTGAAAAATCCAGATCAGTAGCATTAGAAGTGGAACTTACAGCATTTAAAGTTCCATCCATCACATTAACGGTACCGTTAAATGTATAATTTGAAAGAGTTAATTCTTCTTCACCGTATTTATTCAATATTCCATTACCGGAAAGATTTCTAATACTGTCTTGAATTGTAGTTGTATAATTCAATTGCCCTAACAGATTTGTATTTCCGCCAAAAAATGAGGTAGCCTCATTCTTCTCAAAAGAGGTTATTCCGCTGTTAATTAGAATATCACCAGTGAAACCAGAATTTTTTCCAGTCAAGGTTAAGTTGCCATCAATTTCAATATTTCCATTCCCCGTAAGATTTGCAACAGCTAAATTTGCATTTTTATCATTATTTATAACAAGAAATGCATCTTCTCCAATCGCAATATTAGAAGAATCATTATAACCAAAGAAGGAGTCATTATTGTCAGTAGAGTCATAAATAACTTTACCCTCATTAATATTGACATTTCCATTGAACCCGGAATTGTGTCCGCTTATGTTGAGAGTTCCTTGACCGGTTTTTGTGAGAGTTCCGGTGCCATCGGCTGATTTTATCCCGCTTAACAGTTCTCCTTTTTTGTCCGTATCAACGTTAAATATAATATTTGCATTGTTAGCAATCGTAATGTCATTTTTACCAGATCTGTCGGTATTGTTTGAAAATGAGCTGTTAGAAATATTAAGATCTTTCTGTGTATAAATTGCACCGCCGTTTCCATCAGCCTTATTGCCCGAGAAAGTACTGTCATTAATCGTTACCTTATTGGCATCAAAGATAGCAAACGCCCCGCCATTCCCACTAGCATGGCTGTTTGTAAATCCCGCATTATTTACATTAACTGTAGCATTTGCAATATTTGAATTTAAAATTGAACCGTCCTTTATATCCTGCTCGGTTCTGTCGGCCCCGGTAAATGTGATATTTTCAAGGTTTAACTCAACAGGACCTCTTGTATCTGTTAATTCAAAGAAAGATCCGTGTTCATCTGTGAGTTCCTGACTATAAGTTATGTTTCCCGTATTATCTATTGTAAATAGGACTCTCTGTCCAGATATAATACTTGTATCTTTAGAAATTCCGTTAACAGTGAAGGTTCCTTGTTTAGTTTGTCCTAAATCCCTTGCAATGTTATAAATCCCTTCAGTAACATGGCTAAAACCTCGAATTTGTTCAATTTCGTAATTATTCATTGCTTTTAATGAATCAGGGTTAGCAGCACTTACTGCGTCAAAAGTTAAGCTGTCATAATAACTATTGGCATCATTAGACTTAGAGGCATTTATGTCATATGTATAAACATTTGTTGACCATGCGGCTAATTTTGCATCAACATTAGTATCAACGCTTGACGAGTCAATCAATGATACTGTACTTTCACCTTTATTATAAATAACCTGCACTGTTTTATCCGTATCGGCAAGCAGACCATTATCAGCAGTAATATTGATATCAGAAATATTTAAAATTCCATGTCCAGAGTTTATAGTCATCGTATCGCTTGCAAGGTTTGAGCCAAGAGAAATATCTATCTTAAGGTTTGCATTGTCAGCTACCAAATTAGAGAAAGTGTAATTTTTAATTTCAGAGTCCATGACATCCAATGACGCGTTGTCAAGGACAATATTATTAGTCACATCATAGAGGCCCTGTCCTAGAGCAAGATTTGTATCCGAAAAAGTTAGAGTATCAGTTCCTGTTCCTTCCTTCGAAAAATTTTCCTGAAGTATAAAATCAGACTGTGAATTTCCATTGAATACGAAGCTATTATTTCCGTCATTTGAGGTAAAGAATGAGTCATAAATATTTGTAGTACCGCCAGTAGCAGTATAACTAAAAGTAGCACCGTCATTAAGATTAATGTGTGAAATACTGTTATTGTCGAGATTAACTGGTAAAGTAGTAGATGGCGCAGTATAATCAAGTTTTGAACCATTGAGATTTACTGTTGCATCATTAGAAAAGAATGTGTCCCCGTCAGTTCCGTTATAAACAAGACTTCCGCTATTAATATTTGCGGTTCCGATAAATTGGTTATTTGAGGTTCCATCAATAGTCAGACTGCCGTTTCCATCCTTATTAAACTCGCCTTCACCTTGAATATTTTTGATAGTATCATTAGAATTATTGGTATAATTTAGGATGGCTCCCGTAGTTATAGTATTAGAAGAAGCGTTAAGATAACGTGTTCCTGAATAATTTAATGCTCCTCCCTGCACAATAACATCACCGCTAAAGCCAAAATAGTCACCATTATCTAGATTCAAATTATACTCGCCTGATTTAATAAACTGCCCCTCTACATTTTGTGAAGTGAGAATTTTTCCTCCTGCAAGCTTAACATCAGAATTCAAATCAAACTCAACGATTCCTCCCTCTGCAGTAACAGTAGTAGTTCCATTTATTACAGATTGACTACTCCCTCCATAAGTTAATTTGCTGTCGGAGCCAACCAGTGCATTTCCTTGAAATCTGCTGTTATCACCATTTAGGATAAGTTTACCACCATTAGTCAAAACAATATTACTGTTAGCATTCGCAGAGGCAAGACCGCTTGAAATTTCATCGGCATTGGAAGATCCATCACCGTCGACATTAAGATTTCCACCAGCAAGATAAATATCATTTGCCCCGAATTCATCATAGTTTCCGCTAAATTTGTTTCCACCGTGTAGAGTAACACCGTTACTTGTATATATAGCTCCGCCAAGGGCATTCGCGCTTGTTCCGCCTGCATCTGCGTGATTTTCTTGCATTGTTGTGTTTGTAAGGTCCAATGTCCCAGAATTATAAATTGCACCGCCATAGGAATTACTTGTTTCTGAACTTGTGTAATTTTTGCTAAATGTAGCCTCATTTATATCTATTTTCCCAGTGTTGTATATGGCCCCGCCTAGAGCATTGCCCGATGAATTAGCTAGTCCACGCTTTGTAGTTGCGCTATTTCCTGTAAAAGTACCACCAACTATATTACTAGTACTATTATCTTGGTTAGAAACCGCCCCACCGTATGCATGCAAATTTATATCAAAAAATATAGCAGTTGCGCTAGTAGCAATAAGAGAATTTCCATTAAATGATACATTATTTAAATTAATTGTTGAATTCCCGGAAATATCCAAGCCTGCTCCACGTAAACTCCCAAAATTCCAATCTCCGCTTTCACGCATATTACACCAATTGTTAAACGTGAGATTATTTATATTAAGGCTTGAATTAGATATTTGGTAACCATAATTGAAGTCTTCATCTCGAGAACTTACAGTATAATTAGTTCCGTTATTTCCTTGTATAATTAGATTTGTAACATTTGAGATAGAAGGTAGATTGGTTCCGATATTAGCAATATTATTCATTATGTTTAGAGTGGAATTGGATGTATAATTGTTTTCATTTATTAACTGGGTATCTGTCCTAATATCAATAGCAGATACGGGGCTAGAAAAAGCAACACTCCCAACCAATACCGCACATGCCAAGGCAACTTTTATTACTCTCTTCTTCTGATATACTCCGGAGCCCATTTCAACCAGCCTTTCGTATTTTTTATAATCCCTCATCACTCTCTGTTACAGTTAGTTATTTAATGTTAACAATAAATAACACAACTCTAGCTGATTGAAATTATAACATGAATAGAGTTTATATCAAAATATGTAAATAAATTTTAAGAAAATAGATAAAATTAATTTTTATTCTTATGTATTAATGTTCTGTATGCCTCTTTAAGCGTAATATTTTCAGGTTTTTCGCCCATATTTTTTTCAATATTTGATTTAAATTCAACTAAGTTCATTTTTTTTATATTTTTAATCAATTTATCTATATGTTTCTTACTAAAAATATATAATATTGATTTATCTGAATCCTTTTTTGCCCTTATAGCTATAAATTTATCTGTATGGCTAATAAGTTGTTTTTTTAATTCTTTTATTTCGTGTTGTTTAGCTTTAACTTTGATAAATCTTCCAAATGATGGCGATGTCGTTCCGTTATTATTATTTATATACATTTTTACTCCAAATTTTTATGCCTGATATATTAAAAAATGAAAAAAAAAATTTTTGCTAATTATAAATTATCATTATCTTCATATAAGTCAAAACTTTCATCATTAACCTCCCGTAAAAAGTTTGTCCAACTGTTGTAGTATTCCGCAAGAGCGTATGTATACCCAACAATAATGGATTTATATGATTGCTTCATTACAATAAGAGTGGTTAAATCCGTTTCTCCGGATTCATAACTTTTTATGGAGCTTTCAATAAGTTTTTCGGAACTTGTAAGAATTTTTTGTTCATAACACTTAAGATTATCGCGCGCGGTAAGAAATTTTGCATAAGCTGCATCAACATCTTTTAATGCCTTGTTTACAGTTGAAGTGTATTTAAGTTTTGCCTGCTCAAGCTGGATTCTTGCGTTTTGTATTTCAGGTTTAAATGTATAAAATAAAGGCAGATTTACAAGATTTGCTCCCGCATAAGCACCGCTTTTAAATATTCCTTCGTCCGTTTGTGCTCTGCTCTGGTACATATATCCGCCTACGAGTTCAATATCAGGAATTCGCTGATGTGTTATAAGTTTCAAATTCTTTTTTGCCACATCAATTTCCTGCTTTGTAATCTTAATATCATATCTATGCTCAAGTGCGTGCTCTTTGATTTCGTCAAACTCCGGCATTTCGTCATCAGGATTCGGGGTAAGAAGTTCATCAAAGTTGTTTTCTTCCGCAAAAATCTTGTCCTGTGTATCATAAAGATCTTCTTCTTGTGGATTAATAACTTTATTAAAGTAAACAAGAGCATTTCTTACTGTGATTCTTGCTGTGTTAACCTGTGTTTTCATTTGATTTAAAGCAATATCAGCTTGAAGCTCATCTATTTCCGGAGCAGTTTTATTTTTTACTTTTTTCTTTACAATTTCACATAGTTGTTCCTGAAGTTTTTCCTGCTGTTCAAGTGTATCTAATACTGATTTTTCTGCAACAAGAGTAATGTATGCCTCTCTTACATCCATTTTTAAATTAAATCTTGTATACCTGAGATTTTCACTTTCAAGTTCAAGGTTTGATTTCGCAAGATTTTTTCGAGCTCCTCTTTTCCCTAATTCAACCATCTGAGAAAACCCTAACTGTTGTGGTTCGCTTCTGCCAGCCGTTCCAATGTTATAAAACATGTTAAATTCAGGGTTTTGGAGTCTGTTAGCCTCTTTAATCTTATTTTTTGCAATATCAATATTAAGTTTAGCAGCCTTGAGATCCAGATTTTTTTCTACTGCAATATCAAGCGCCTGTTGCAAGTTAATCTGCTTTGCAGAGCAGGGAGACATAAAGATTAAACTTATTATTAAAAATAGTGCTATTTTTTTCATCTAATAATATTATATTATCTTAATCTGTAATTTGTTATCTTGTAACTTAAATGTAACAATAATATATATGATTGACAACTTTGCCTCTGCAATTATAAAATGTCATAAAAGGAGATTAAAAATGGCTGACGCTTTTCAAACTCTTAGATGTCCTGCATGTGGAGAGGTTATGAAAAAAATATTTATTCCAGATGCCGGTATAAATATTGATATTTGCTCAGAAGGTTGTGGCGGAATATATTTTGACAGCAAAGAACTCCAAAATTTTCAAAAGGGAAATGATTCAGGGGTTAATGAAATTAACAAGTATTTAGATGGGAAAACATTTGCTCCTACTGATACTACAAGGATTAGAATGTGTCCTAATTGCTCGGCTAAAATGGTTAAGACAAGAATCCACGGTTTAAATGTTGAAATTGATACCTGCTATTCATGCGGTGGAGTCTTCCTTGATAATGGGGAATTAGAATTGATAAGAGCTGGGGTCAGACATAAACCAGTTGCTCAGCTGAGACACGAATATCAAAATACAGATGTTTTAAGAGAATTTTACAAAGAGGCTCAGCTTGAAGAACAAAAATTTAATTTTGTCTATGACGTGCTTTTCCGCCCGCGTACTTATAGACGCGGTGGCTTTGATATATTTGATCTTTTTTACTACATGTTTAGATAATTCCACAAAATAATTTTTTTTGTGTATTATAATAATGCACAGTAAAATTTTTTAAGGATAAAATATGAAAATAAATATCTCCCCTAACTTGATCAACAACAGCCGAACATTTACATCTGTGAATAATGAAAATAATGAATACACGGACCCGCTTATGAAGTGGCCGGTAAGAGGTTTGGCATATTCCAATGAACTTGGTGCTGCTATAAGTGAAGTTGCACCTAAACTCGGTACATTATTGTGGTTTCCGGCAATGCTCTATTTTGGGGCTGATATTTATGATAAATACAAAAATGAAAAAAATTCTTATAATCCAAGTGCAATAAGAGGAACAGAACAGGCGGTCTTTCAGATGCTGGCAAGCGTTATTCTTCCGACTGCCGCGGTAATAGGTGGACAAAAAATTGCATCTATACTTGGTAGATTAGGGAAAGACGGATTATCGTTGCAATCTAAAGAAGAAATTATTAATTTTCTGCAAGGACATATGACAAGACGAAATATTGCAGATTACAAAGATAATGTTGACGGATTTAAAGAAGGCTTCAAAGACGCATTGACAAATCAGCGAAAAAAAATGAAAACTGAAATGAAAATTACTAGTCCAATTAAATCAATAAGGAATTATATTTTCAATAAAACCCATCCTGAAGCGGTAGCTTTTGCCCCTGGAGAAAAGATTTTGGCCTTTGCAAACAAAAAAATTGATGAAATGTTCAGTATATATAATCAATTACAGGCGGATGATTCTAAGAAACCTAAAGAATTTAGCAAAAAAATGTTTGATAAATATACAAAAATAAAAAATAAGTTTTTGACTGATGAAACTTATAAGGATACTGCAAAATCTGATGCAATAGATTTGATTGTCAAAAAATTCCAAAAATCAAAAATTACTAATGCAAAAATTCTGAAAACTCTTGGAGGTTTTATTGCTCTCGGGTTTGCTATTAAACCTATTGATAGTTTTGTTGAGCATACAATTATGAAAAACTTTGTTGCTCCTAGACTCGCAAGATTTGATAAAGCTCAGGTTGATAATTTCCGTTCAAAAACAATTAAATCTGCTTAAACAACTCATTTACTTTTTGAGTAAAATCTGCTAATTTTTCAGATATATTTTCTTTGAATTTGGCTAGAAATACTTTAAAATACTCATCTGCAAAAATTTTAGCATCGGTCTCTGCTTTAATAGACGCTTCAAGTTTAATCTTCTTGAGTTTGTCTTCAAGTTCATCAGTTTTTAATGAAGATATATCGTCTTCTTTTGTCTGTAATATTTCATTATCCAGTTGTTTGTTTAAATTGTTATCTTCAACTTCATCAAGAGAAATTTCTTTAACTTTTTTATTCTCTAGGATCTCAACTTCCTTTGTTTTTCCTGGTGTGTCTGATGTCTGTGAATATATATCAGATATGTATCTGTTAAAGCTGTTTTTTATCCCGTATTCTTTAAGTTCTGCCGGAGTATAGCTCAAAACTTTATCGTTAATAACTACTGGTTTCCCTTTTAATCCAGTTTTCAAGAAATCATTTGTAAGTAAATCTATACTCAAGAATTTTTTTTGCTCCGTCAGGAAGAGTTTCTTCAAAAGAAAGATATCTTAAATCTTCCTTATATTCGGAACTGACCTTTTTTGAAACCTTTAATTCTCCACCATCAGAAGTTTTTAGGTTAAAAGCAAGAACCTTATTGTTATTCGGGGATACAAGCAATCTCAAATTGTCAGGCAGATTTTCCCCCTTCCCTTCAAAGATAGTTAAAATCTTCTTTAACGATTCATTAGCATTTGGGACTGTTGTAATAGACGGTTTTATGCCATTATCAAAACTTTTCAAATATTGAGTGTAATCACTAATTTTTCTACCTGCAATCTCAATATACTGCTTTACACCTGATGAATTTATTTCTGTAGAAGTCATATATCTTAATTTTGGCGGTAAAATAGTCGGATTTTTCTTATTCAAATTTGCCACTATTTTGTCATACCCATCTATAAGAAAGTGGTTTTCACCGTTTTGATTGTTAATAATTAATCTGAGAAGAGTATTTTTATTCCTGTTGCGCAAAATAGTAATTGTACCTTCTTCATTATCCAAATTAAAAATAATCCCCTTTTTCTTTTGTTTTCTAACTAAATCAGGATAATTATTTTTAATTTTTTCCGCCTTTACCGGATTAGTCGAAAGCTTATGAAAAAAATTATTAATTGAATCAATATTTGTGTGCATGTTTTCTAACGTAGACTGGATATTTTTAGGGAGTTCTCCATATAGAGAATTTATAATATGTGGTCGGATTACTTTTTTAACAGTTTTTACAACAGGTTTAAATCCCCTTGGACCTTTGCTTTTAAAACTTATGGAATTCTTCTGTGCACTACTCTTTAAGTGAGGATTGTATCCGTTGTAATAGTTATTACAAAAATAGAACTTAATATTTTCATTAAACTCTCCCATAAATATCATTATATCTGATGATATCGTCTTCCGAAATATAGTCGCCTTTTTGTACTTCAATGATTTTTAACTCCGTATCATAAGGATTTTGAAGTGAATGTTTCGCTTTCAGTGGTATATCTATGCTGTCGCCCGCCTCTATAGTATATTCTTTATCTTCAAGCACAACAAGAGCTTTTCCTTCAAGTACTACCCAGTGTTCTGAGCGGTGATTATGTGATTGTATTGAGAGTTTTTGTTTTGGCAATACACAGATTGTCTTAGTTAAGTATCCTTCTCCGCTGTTCATGCAGGTATAATATCCCCACGGACGGAATACAGTTTTATGCAGTTTTGTTAAGTCGCTTTCTTTTAGTTTATCATACAGTTTTTTCACGTCCTGCGAAGAATCTTTTTTGCATGCCATAATTGCATCTTCTGTTTCAACAATGATTACATCCTCAAGCCCTGAAACAGCAACCAATTCTTTTTGAGAGTAAATGAAAGAATTTTTAACATTATCAATCACTACTTTTCCTGTTAAGACATTTCCGTTTTCGTCTTTTTCTTTTACATCATATAATGCCTGCCATGAACCAAGATCATTCCAGTCTGATTTAAGCTTAACAAGTGCGATTTTTGAGGATTTTTCCATGATTGCATAGTCAATTGAAATTGATGGCATATTTTCGTAAATAGAATAATCTATTTTATTCGTGTCAGAAAAATCTAGATGTCTTAAGTTTTGGTAAATATCTGGAGCAAGTATAGCAAACTCATTAAGAAGGACAGAAATTTTTGCCATAAATATTCCGCCGTTCCAAAAATAGTTCCCATCAGCAAGATACTTCTTGGCTGTTTCAATGTCAGGCTTTTCAACAAATTTTTCTACTTTATAACCAACGGAAATTTCCTGAGCCGTCTTAATATAGCCATATCCCGTTTCCGGGTATGAAGGTTTTATCCCGAATGTTACAATATAACCATCATTTGCGAGTTTTTCACCTTCCATAACAGTTTCAATAAATGCTTCAGTGTTTCTTATAAGATGATCTGATGGTACAATTATTACTATATCGTCACAAGAATTTTTTTGTCTAAGATATTCAAGTGAGCAGGCAATTGCAGGAGCGGTGTTTTTCCCTAAAGGTTCCGCAAGCGCAACATTTGATGGATCAATTTTATTTAACTGAAGTTTTACATCTGAATAATGTTTAATATTTGTAACAGATAAAATGTCTTTCCCGTTAATTAAGTGGTTTAGTCTTGTAAATGTGCTCTGTAATAGACTTTTTTCGTTATCTATATTTAAAAGCTGTTTAGGATACATTTCACGGGATAAAGGCCATAATCTGCTTCCTGAACCGCCTGCTAAAATTATTGCTTTCATGTTAACACCCCTCTAATCATAATTACTTATTTTATTATACCAGTGATAAAATTTGTTGTCATAATATTATAAAAGATATTTACAAATTGTGAAAAAGTCGTATAATTATTCTTATGTATAGCGACGATGACAAGGTTTATATTGAAGATGATGATTTGTGTTTGAGCTGTGAAAACTATGTTAAGGAGTTTGATTGTCCTTTATTAAGTGCATTGGTTCAAGGAGATGTCTTTCTGGAGGACAGCCTCATTGTTACTAAGTGTGGTTTTTATAAAGAATTTAAACGAGTATTACATATAGTAAGGAATAATAAAAATAATGAGAACAGTAACGCTGATAAACGGTGATGGTATCGGTCCCGAAATATCTGATTCAGTTGTTAAAATTATTGAAGCAAGTGGATTAAAAATTAATTGGGATATTCAAACTGCCGGGGAAGATGTTATAAAAGACGAAGGTGTCCCTCTTCCACAAAGAGTTGTAGACTCTATCAGGCATAATAAGGTTGCTTTGAAGGCACCTGTTACAACGCCGATTGGAAAGGGATTCCGCTCCGTCAATGTACAGTTGAGAAAAGAGTTAGACCTATATGCAAATATAAGACCATGTAAAAATCTTCCATCAGTTGTAACTCGTTTTGATAAAGTTAATCTTGTTGTTGTTAGAGAAAATACTGAAGATTTATATGCTGGAATTGAGCGAAAAGTAGATAATGATACTGCGGAAAGTATTAAACTTATTACAAGAAAAGCTAGTGAGCGAATTTGCAAATTTGCTTTTGATTATGCATTGAAAAACAATAGAAAAGAAGTTTGCGTTGTCACAAAGGCAAATATCATGAAACTTTCTGACGGCTTATTTCTTGAAAGTTACAGAAAAATTGCCCAGAACTATCCACAAATAATGAAAAAAGAAATTCTGGTAGATAATTTGTGCATGCAACTTGTACAACATCCTGAAACCTTTGATGTTCTTGTTTTGCCAAATTTATATGGGGACATAGTATCAGACTTGACTGCTGGACTTATCGGTGGGCTCGGTGTTGCGCAAGGAGCAAATATTGGATTGGACTGCGCTGTATTTGAACCGGTTCATGGTTCTGCGCCTGATATTAGGGGGCAAAATAGGGCAAACCCTACTGCACTTCTTTTATCTGCTATAGAAATGATAAGATACATCGACGAAGTATTTTATGCAGATATTATTGAAAAAGCTTTATTCAAGACTTTAGAATCTGGCATCTATACCTCAGATTTGGGCGGCAACGCCTCTACTACAGAATTTACTGATGCAATAATCAAAAATTTAATCAAGTAACCCTAAATCTTTAAGCAATTTATCGTTATTTGCAAGTTCTTCAAGTTTTTTATTCTCAAGAGGATCTTTTATGTTATCATTAAAAAGTTCTTTAACTATATCATTGTGAGATGTATTTTCCGGATCGGAAAGAACAAGTTTTGTAAAATTCTTAATATCACATTTTTTTTCGTAAAGTTTAAGAGCATGCTTTGATAAACTATCCAAAAATTCATTTTTAGAGGTATCGAAATTGACGTCAAAAGGCTTAATCATTCCTTGATTTAATGCTTTTTTGCTATTAATATTAAGTTTTTGTGACAGTTGTTTAAATAATTTCATTGCACACATCCTCAACTCTATTATACACATAGTAGCAAAAAATTTCAATAAATCCTATGATTTAAGAGAATTATATATTATTTTCTTGATTATCAGTTATATTTAGTTTATAATATATTCGCATAATTATGATAAGAAAGAGGTCTTAAATGCTTGATATTAAATTGATTAGAGAAAATCCTGAAAAAATTAACGAACTTTTAAAACGTAGAAATCCAGAATTATCAATCGATGAAGTTATTAAGATTGATGAAGAAAGAAGAAAAGTTCAGGCGCAAGCTGATGAATTAAGAGCCAAAAGAAAGAAGGATTCTCAATCGATTGGTGAGCTTAAGAAAAAAGGAGAAAATACAGATGCTGTTCAAGCAGAGGTTAAAAAACTTGGCGATGAAATTAAGGCATTAGAAGAAAAACAAACCGAGCTTGATAATAAGCAAAGAGATCTTTTACTTCATATTCCAAATATTCCTGATGAAACAACTCCTGTTGGCACATCAGAAGATGATAATAAAGAAGTGTATAAGTGGGGAGAGCCAAGAAAATTTGACTTTGAATTTAAGGCACATTGGGACTTATGTGAAGAAAAGGGGCTTGTTGATTTTGAACGCGGTGTAAAACTTTCCCAGAGCAGATTTATATTATATCGTGGTAAAGGTGCAAAGTTAGAACGTGCCATTATCAATTTCTTTTTAGATTATCATACAGGTACACAGGGGTATGAAGAAATTTTGCCTCCATTTATGGCAAATGCCGCTACAATGACAGGAACCGGACAGCTTCCTAAATTTAAAGAAGATATGTATAAATGTGTGGATGAAGATTTGTATCTCATTCCAACCGCTGAAGTTCCTGTTACAAATATTTATGCAAATGAAATTCTTTCAGAGGATGATCTTCCAAAATATATGACAGCGTATACTCCATGCTTTAGACGTGAATCTGGGTCTGCGGGACGTGATACAAGGGGGTTAATAAGAGTACATCAGTTTAATAAGGTTGAACTTGTTAAACTTTGTACTCCTCAGTCAAGCGCAGAAGAACATGAAAAATTGACTGAGGATGCAGAAAAAATGCTTCAATTACTTGAACTCCCATATCGAAGAGAGGCTCTTTGTACTGCAGATATAGGGTTTTCAGCTAATAAATGCTGGGACTTAGAAGTCTGGATGCCTTCTTACGGAACTTATAAAGAAATTTCTAGCTGTTCTAATTATGGTGATTACCAGGCAAGACGTGCTAATATCCGCTATCGTGGTAAAGAAACCGGTAAAACTCAATTCGTCCATACTATTAACGGTTCTGGACTTGCGGTTGGGAGAACTTTTGCAGCTATTGTCGAAAATTATCAACAAGAAGATGGGACAATTATTATTCCTGAAATTTTAAGAAAATATACAGGTTTTGATAAAATCTAAGGGTAAATTATGTTTGAAAAAACACGTGAAGAGCTTAATGGAATGTTGCAGGTGCCTTTCACATATAGAGACCATACTGGTGCTGATTTTTGGAGAGGTTTTTGCACTGTAACATTATGTGTACGTTATGTGTATATGAAACTTCCGATTTTGCTAAAGTTTTTCATCGGCTCACCTCTTTTTCTTTTTAGCTTTAACGTGTTTGTGGCATATTTTTTATTTGTCACATGGTCGCTTGTTCTGGATACATTGTATCATTATGATTTTTCGGAGCAGACTTTTTCAATAAGACGATATTTTAAGATTTATTTTTTAAAGAATATTTTATTTTTTATGGTTGCTTTTTTTATGTATGAATATTATTTCTTCAAATTCGGCTGGTTATGTTTTATATACTCAATACCAATGTTATTTATTTCTATAGGCTACGTACTACCGATTTTTGATAAAAGAATATACAAACAATGAGGTTGGTTATGACAATTGATAATTTTGATAGTGAAAAATTTAAGGATAAACTGCTTTTACTTTCCCCACTAATATGTGGTGTAATTATATTTATTGCAGAACTAGTACATGGAATATATATTACAAAAACAACTATGTTAACTGAAAATATTCCGTTTCATCAGGCTGTTATTAATCTATTAATCCCTTTTGCAGGAGGAACTTTCCTTTTAATATTTGGATTATTATGTTATTTCGTTATGAAAAACGCGAGAAAAAAGACGCCAAATCTTTACGTTGATATCGATAATTTATGTTTTCACGCATATGACAATGATTATTACTTCAGTGATTTAATGCCTGATTTTGATGTTAATAAGTCGCCAGATTCAAAGCTTACATTCTGGTATGATTTTACTTTATATTTAAAAAATGGTTCATCCATTAAGTTAACGCTTTCGCGCGAAGTTGCAAATTCTTTTTACAATAATTATTTGATTAAATATTCTAAACCGGTTTCCGAAATAAAGTTCTAACTTCCTCAAATCTGTGTTATAATATAGGTATAACACTAAGGAGTAATGATGTACAATTTCCCATTTGAGCTGGACGAATTTCAAAAAGACGCGTGTAATTATATCTCAGAAGGTAAAAGTGTTGTAGTTTGCGCTCCGACGGGCGCGGGAAAAACAGTTATTGCGGAGCACGCAATTCATCTTGCCCTTGAAAATGAAACACGAATTTTTTATACTACTCCTTTAAAGGCCTTGTCAAATCAGAAATATTATGATTTTTCTCAAAAATATGGTGCTGATAAAGTCGGACTTTTGACGGGTGATACCTCAATAAACAGGGGAGCACAAATAGTTGTAATGACAACAGAAGTTTTTAGAAATATGCTTTACGGTACTAATTTTGGTGCTGTTGCAGATAACTTAAAAGATGTAAAATATGTTGTGCTTGATGAGGTTCATTATATGAATGACGAACAGCGCGGAACAGTATGGGAAGAGAGTATTATATATTGCCCGACAAATGTTCAGATTATTGCACTTTCAGCAACGGTAGCGAATGCCGATGAGCTAACCGCATGGATCAATACGGTTCATTCAGATACAAAACTTGTTAACACTGATTTCAGGCCGGTTCCCTTGAAGTTTTATTACTTTGACAGTTCTCAACCTGATAAGATTTTACCTTTATTTACTCCGACAGGTCAGCTTAACAAAAAAATTAAGCCTGAAAAGCGTGTTTGGGGACCTAAACGTAAAAAACAACGTTCTCATGTAAAAGATATTGTAAGAAATTTGGCGGATCAGGATATGTTGCCTGCGATATATTTTACATTTTCTCGTAAAAAATGTGATGAGCAAATGGAACAATGTGCAAATCTTGAACTTATAACGAGTGGAGAGCAAGCGCAAATAAAGCAGTTTATTGATGAGTACATTGCGGAAAATCCTCATCTTTATAATAATAAACATATTGATTATCTGCTTCAAGGTGTGGCTTCCCACCACGCCGGATTATTGCCTGGCTGGAAAAATCTTGTTGAAAAACTCTTTCAAAGAGGACTTATAAAAGTTGTTTTTGCGACTGAAACACTGGCAGCCGGAATAAATATGCCGGCCCGTTCCACGGTTATTAGTTCAACGAGTAAGAGAACAGACTCAGGGCATAGAATGCTCACAGCAAGTGAATTTTTACAGATGTCTGGACGAGCTGGGAGAAGAGGGATGGATGAAGTCGGTTATGTAACTATCGTTGGAACAATGTTTCAAACTCCCGAGGAAGTTGCTGAACTTGTCTTAAGCGATGCCAATCCACTTGAAAGCAGATTTTCGCCAAGTTATTCTATGGTTTTAAATTTATTGCAGCGATTTTCCCTTGAAGAAGCAAAAGAACTTATATTAAAAAGTTTTGGCTACTTTTCATCAGGTTCACGTTTAAAACCGCTACTAGCCATGCAAGGAGCATATAATGCAGAAATTAAAGAGCGAGAATTTGTGTGTCCGTTTAAACACAGTGATGAAGATTTGCATGAGTATGATAAGTTAAGGCACATCTACGTCCAAAATCGTCAGACTTATAAGAAAATATGCAAACAAGAACGCTCTAAAAATCGCCCGCTATCACCAGAAGCAATACAATTTGGGAAAAAAACAAAGGATATGCTTGCACAGATGCATCAATTTCAATGCGATAAGTGCAAATTATACAAAAAACATTCAAAAAACATTGAAGTTGTTGAACGTATACGAGTACGGCAAAATAAACTTGAAAAAGAAATTGATCGTCAAAGAGATATTTTTTGGAACAAGTTTCTGGCCCATCGAGCCGTTCTAAAAGAGTTTGGATATATAATTGATGATTATCCGACGGAAAAGGGCATAATGACATCCCAAATACGCTCAGAAAACGAATTATTTATTGCTGAAATAATTAATTCCCAAGTTTTGGAAAACTTAACCCCATCACAGCTTGCTGCTGTAATTTGTGCAATTACTACTGAAGATTTAAGAATTGACATTCCATATATACCGTTTTCAGAGCCGGTTAGAAAATCTTTGAATCTTATAAGAAATATCAGGAGAAAAGTTGAAAAGGTGCAAAATGTTTACTTAGTTGAAGCGCCTTGCTATATAAACCCATATTTTAGCTCTCTAATAGAACTCTGGGTTGAAGGTTCTGAGTGGGAAAGTATTACTGAGCAGATTGATATGGGAGAAGGCGATATTGTCAGGGCATTTAAGCGTGTTGTAGATATTTTAAGGCAGTTTACAACAATTTCTAATGTTCCTGAAGCACTTATTTATACAGCGCGTGAAGCGATAGACAAAATTCAGAGAGAGCCTGTTAATATTGACTAAGGAGAAAATATGAGAAAACCACTTAACAATACAGGGGTTTGTTTATATTATTTATTAAGGTCTTTTAGAAAGAGTGGTAAATACAGAATTAAGCTAAAAAACTACTTAAGACATCTGTTAAATAAGCGTACAAAACTTGTTATGACTTTGCTTATAAAAGATGAAGAAAAAATTATTGAAAAAAATATTCGTTTTCACTATGCAATGGGAGTAGATCAATTTATAATAACTGTGCATAACTCTACCGACAAAACGCTGGAAATACTCAAAAAACTGAAAAAAGAAGGGATTCCAATTGACATAACAGTAGTCAATAATGAAATGTTTCTAAAAGTTAAGCGTGTACACAGAATGATCCTGATTGCAAAACAAAAATATAAAGCAAATTGGATTATAAATGCAGATGCGGATGAATTTTATTTTTCCAAAGATTATAATCTGAAGAAAAGTATTCTAAAATATTATGCTGGCAATGTAATCACTCTTAATTCGACTTTTTCTTTCCCTGACGGAAGTGATGAGAGGCTATTATCACCATATTTTATTATAAATTATATTCCTGAGTTCTGGTATGAGCTACACCCTCATCTCCCAAAAGAAGGAAGATTTGTTGATAAATGCTCCTGCAAGAAAATTATTCATAAATCATTTGGCTATAAACAAATTCATGCAGGCAATCATGATGTTGATATGATTTGTAAGAAGGTTTCCGCAAATCCTGACATAATACTCTATCACTTTTGTGACGGATCCTATGAAGACTTTGAGGCAAAGGTAAAACGTTTTTCCCTTTCTCTAGACGATAAAGACATTGGAAAACATATTAGAAAATACGTAAAGCTTTATAAAGAAGGAAAACTTAAGGAGTATTATGATTCTTTATACTCATCTGACGTTTTGTCTGTGTTGATGGATGCAGGGATTGTTACCAAGGATTACTCACTTATTAATTATATGAAATATAAAGAAATATTAAGATAAAGTGTTGAAAATACTATATTTAGTTTTGTAAAAAGCTTGCTATTAGAGAACTTGAACTATTTGTAAATTTATGTTACAATAATAGTAGGAAGTTCCTGAATGGTTATTTTAGGTTTCCGATGAGTGTTATTCCCCACCCCACTCTAAAATAAAAAAGGTATCCGGTTACTTTAACAAAATGAGGTGACGCTATGGATACTCTATTTGTCATGCAAAACGGGAATACTGAAAAATTAACTGCCATAGGTCTAAATATTGCAGTAGCGGGAAGCATTATTCTTTTTCAATACTTATTTTTTAATCCGCCGATTTTTGCGGATGACACTCTGGCTCAGTTGCCAGCTTCAAATATAAATATCGACACTGGTTATATTTTTGAAAAGATGAAAAAAGAAATTTCTCCTGAAGAGCGCTCAAAAAAATTTGATGAAGAAATCAGAAAAAAATATCCTAATTCATTAATCAAAACAGTCTCAAACGGGGTAAAACATGTAAAAATGACAAGATATTATGACGGACGTCCTGTTCGAATAAATGTAGTAGAGATTGACAGGAAGCTGGCCTCAGACTTTGAAATAAAACCTACCCTTTCTTCCGCAGAAGATAGTTTGCATAGCAAAAAAACAATTACAACAATAGCAAAAAATACAAATTCTATTGTAGCAATTAATGGAACATATTTTAAGCCACAAACGGGGGTGCCTCTTGGTACTCTAATGATAGACGGGGATATATACACAGGTCCTATGTATGATAGAGCTGCAATAGGAATATTTGATGACGGTTTTGGTGTCGCCAGGGTTCAAATGGCTGCAACCATGAAAGCAGGGGATAAGGAAATAAAAATAGACAATATTAATCAGCCACGAACCCTCTCGACACATGTTATCGCATATACAAAAGCTTGGGGACAAAAAGCTCCTGCGTCCCCGCGATATGGAATGCAGGTTGCAATAGAAGATAATAAAGTTATTGCAAGTTCATCCTCACCGCTTGAGATTCCACAGAACGGATATGTTATTGTCGGCCCTAAAAAGCAGTTAGAACAATTTGTTTCAGAAAAGAAGGTCAAAATAAATATTTCGCTTAGCCCTAACTGGAAAAATGTACGCCATATAATAAGCGGGGGGCCATATCTTGTAAAAGATTCTAAGGTATTTGTTGATATGACAGCGCAAAAACTCGGCGCAATAGGCGGAAAAAATCCAAGAACAGCAATTGGATATACTGCCGATAATAACTTAATAATGGTTGCAGTTGACGGCAGAGAAGGAAGCTCTGTCGGAATGACTTTGATGCAGCTTGCCAATTTTATGAAAGCAGCAGGCTGTACAAATGCGATAAATTTGGACGGTGGAGGTTCAACCGTAATGTATGTAGATGGGCAGGTAGTTAATAAACCTGCGTTTAAAGGCGGAATTGCAATCTCCAACGCCCTTGTGGTTTCAAAAAAGGATGAAGTCAACTAAATATATGATAAAATTTATCCAAAACTATATAATTAGTTGATGTTTTATTTAACTGATTTTACCATAATAATAATGTGCCTCAGGGCGTGTATTTATGTTATAGGTGATTAGATGAACTTGCATGAACAATGTCTTCTACGTTATTTAAAAAATCCCGATGAATTATCATATTCAACCGAAATATTAAAATTTAACAATTTTATATTAGAGAAACGCTTTTTAGTAAAAAATTTTGTTGCCAAATCTTCAAGAATTCATTATACTGATAATGTAGATTTGGGTTAGGTGTATGCTTAAAAAGATTTTATATTCAATATGGCTTTTGTTATTTATACTTACAGTTGTTGTCAGTGTAAAGAATACAAATTTTAATACATTCATATCAATGATTGAAAATCGTACGTTTGATTTGCGCCAGAATCTCATGATTAAAGAAAACAGCAAATCAGTGAGCAGTGATATTGTTATTATTGCTATTGACGATGCAACTTATGAGTATATTCTTGAAAAATATGGGGAATGGCCACTACCTCGTAGTGTTTATGCCAAAATAGCTGAGTACATTGAAAAGCAACAACCACAGAGTATTGCCTTTGATTTAATGTTTGTTAACTCCATGCGGAGTGATCCTAAATCTGATCAAATGCTAGTTGATATGATGAAAAAATATGACAATATTTTTGTATCAATGAATTTGGATAATCAGGATGCAGACTTACGGACTCCTCCAGTACTTCCAGATGGAATGAGTGTTGCGCTAAAAAATAATTCTGGTAGAGTAAGTTTTGCCTCTCAGACATATACAAATTGTAGAAAAATTCTTGATGGAATACTAAAAAATTCATCTAACATAGGCATGATTAACGTAACCCGTGCAGAGGATGGTATTCTCAGAAAAATGCCGGTGCTTGTTAGGTATCAGGATAAATACTATCCTCAGTTAGGGCTTAAAGTTGGTATGGATTATATTAAATCTCACTCAGATGTACAATATGATTTTACAAAGCTTCAGATTGATCCAAACTCAAATTTACTAGTAGGCAATAGAAAAATATATCTTGATAAGGATGGCAGTGCCATTTTAAATTGGTATGGTCCACATGAAACTTATCCTTATATTCCTTTATATAAAGTTATACAGCTTATTAGCGGAAAAAAAACTGATCTGGATATAAATTTTAACAATAAAATAGTTTATTTTGGCACAACTGCTTCAAGCTTATTTGATATAAAAACAGTTCCATCTTCAAGAATTTATCCTGGAGTTGAGGTTCAGGCAACATACGTAAATAACATTATTGACAACAATTTTATCAGGAAATGCGACCGCTCTTTTACGGTATTAATGGGTGTTCTGCTGGCTCTTATGACAATTTTAATTGTTATGAATGAGTCATCTGCTTTCGTTGGTTCGCTGGCAGCATTTTCAGTATATATTCTTTATGTATTTGCAACTTATTATGCAATGAAATATTTTAATTTATGGATTGACGTCGTCTATCCGCTTGGACTTGCAATTGTTACATTTATTACAGCTTATATCGTAAAATATCTTATCAAATCTAGAGATTTTGAGCAGCAATACGTACTTGCAACTACAGACGGATTAACAGATTTATACAATCACAGATATTTTCAAGAGCAGATGAGAATGATGGTTGAAGCCTCAAAGCGCTATGAATCTCCTTTTTCTCTGATAATTCTTGATATTGACTTCTTTAAAAAGTTTAATGATACATTTGGGCATCAGGCTGGCGATGCTGTATTAAGGCAGGTTGCGCAGACACTGAAAAAGAATATAAGAGCCACTGATATAGCTTGTCGTTATGGTGGAGAAGAAATGAGTATAATACTTCCGAAAACAGAGTATGATTTAGCGGTGTTTACCGCACAAAAAATTTGTGAGAGAGTTTCCTCCAAACATTTTCATCTTCCAAATGGAAAAGAGACCTCTGTAACGATCAGTCTTGGTGTTGCTGCATACCCACAGGATGGTCTATCTGCAGAAGAAATAATTGAAATGGCGGATAAGCGTTTATATAACGCGAAACACAATGGAAGGAACCGTGTTGGTAGTTAGCTTTTAAACATCTTATATAATTGTAAAGAAATATTACATTTATACTTATAAAAAGGCAATTTTACATTATATATATCGTTTATATATTTAAGAGTAATAAACACGAAGGATACGTACATGGGTTTCTTAACATCATCATTTATGAAATCATATGCGATAAGGATGAAGCTCCAGGCCCAAAGGAAGCTGATGAGCATCAACCTGCAAGCAGGTCGTGTCCAGAGACAGATGAGTACATTACAAAGACAAATTAAAAACCAACAGCGCTACCAGAATAGTTATATGCAAACTGGCTATACACAAAAAATGGGGCAATTACAAAGTGCATTGCAAAGTTCATTGTTAATGAAAGATTCTAAAGGAAATCTTACGACAGAAGGACAGTTAGCCTATCAAAGTGCACAGCAAAGCATATTCGCAATGCAAAGTAATTACCAAATGCAGAAAGAGATGATTGCTCAAAGCGCAGATCTTATGTATGAACAATATTTAGAACCACTTAAAGATGAAGAGGAGCGCTTAGCAGTTGAAAAACAACAAGCGGAATCAGAACTGGCATTGTGGCAAGAGACTGAAAAAACTTATGCACAAGCAGTCAAGGAAGAAGTCAAATCGGTAGTTCCTGATGCAGGCTAAGAATTAACTAAGTTATAATAATGACAGAAACCGGTTGTTAGCCGGTTTTTTGTTTTAATCTTCACAATAAATATCTTTGTGTTATAATAGTATACAGAAAGAAAGAGGTTGATAGTAAAGATGAAAGTCAGCGTAAAAGTGCCGGCTACAACAGCAAATTTGGGACCGGGTTTTGATTGTATGGGACTTGCCTTGCCGTTATATAATACAGTTACCATTGAAGAAACTGTATTGCCGGGAACAGGTGTTGAAATTAATGTTCTTGTAAATGAAAATGTTACAGATGAATTTTCGCTGGAACATATTCCACTTGATGAAAACAGTATTATATATAAGGCCGTAGAACTACTTTATAATTCAATTGGGCAAACTCCAAGCGAACTAAAAATAACAATTCACTCGGAAATTCCTATTGCTCGTGGACTTGGAAGTAGCGCTTCTGTAATTGTCGGAGGCCTGATTGCCGCGAATGAATTATTAGGCAGACCAGCCGATGAAGCTGCTTTACTGTCAATTGCTACAGAAGTTGAAGGACATCCTGATAACGTTACACCTGCTATTGTGGGTGGGGTAACACTTGCCTCTGGTGAGGAAGATGGAAGTATTGTCTATAGGAAACTTCCTTGGCCTGAAGAATGGGTATTGACACTTTGCGTTCCTGAATACGAATTGCCTACAGAAATTGCCCGTTCAGTTTTGCCTAAGGATGTTCCTCTTGAAGATGCTATATTTAATGCTCAGCGTATGGGGATGTTAGTTCAAGCACTCTATACAAAAGATGCAGAATTAATGAAGCTTGCCCTGAAAGATAGATTGCATCAGCCTTATAGGATGAAACTTGTACCAGGCTTAGAGAAAATAATGGAAAATCTTAAGCATGAGGAAAATGTACTTGGCTGTGTTCTGAGTGGTGCTGGGCCTTCTATTCTTATAGTTTCTCAAAAAAATAATTTGGACAGAATGAAATCTATAGTTAAGGAAACATGGGATGAGCTTAATATTAAAGCTCAATTACATACATTCCCTGTAGAAAATCAAGGTGCAAGAGTGGTTTCGCACTCTGAATAGCGCATTTTGCAACAAAACTTTGAGAACTTGCCCAAATTTGTGGCAAAGTTGTATCATATGTATATGTATGAGTTTTATCCGTACTTTACAAATGATGGTTCTGTAGGACTTTTTAGCCCATCAGATGACGATATCTACCACTCAACTTATGGGGCGGCATCTGAGGCATATGAAAAGTTTATTTTTCCTGCGGAGCTTGACCGTTATTTCTATAATAATAATGAAATAAAAATTTTAGATATTTGTTTTGGCATCGGTTATAATTCAAAAAGTTTTTTGAATTATTTTTTAAATTTCAAAAAAAAATTTTTGGTAAACAAAAAAACATTATCAGAATATAACGAAAAGATATATACAGATAATGTTAATATTCAGAATTATAACGATTCGACAGATACTAATAATAAAATTAATCAAAAAAATATATTATATAGCGCCAAGATATATTCCGATAATAATTCTAATAAAATTGCTATACAACCTGCTACATGGTTTAATAATTTTAAAATTTATATCAAAGCAATCGATACTGATAAAACTCTTGCATATCTTTCACCGTTCATTAATTCAAAATCTGCACCTCCAAAAAATTATAAATTGCCCTTTAAAAACGAATCAATACAAAAACTACTTTTAAAGAGAACAGGAAATGATAATAAAATTCAAAAATCTCTAATAATGTATCCTGATGAGCTTAATATAATAATATTAAACAAAATAATAGAATCAAATCCAGATATTTTATCAAATTCAGATATTGAAACTTTACTTTCGAACAAAAAATTCCGTAAATATTTTAATGCCTCTATTTGCTCTTTATTTAATTTTTACAAAATTCAAGGAGGTAATTATACCCGTAAATGGCAATTAAATGCATTTTTACATAATATATATTATAAGTATCTATCAAAACGTCATAAAAAAGTATTTAATAGCCTATTATATAAGAACTTTAATTTTGAACTAAAAATTAAGGATGCACGTGCGGAACTAAAAGATGATACTAACTCGTATAATTTAATATTTTTGGACGCATTTACACCTGCAAAGTGTCCATGCCTTTGGACTTTAGATTTTTTTAAACTTTTATACAATCATCTTGAAGCAAATGGGATGATATTTACTTATTCAAATTCTGCTGCTGTTAGAAACGCTTTTTTGAATGCAGGTTTTTCAGTAGGAAAAATTTATAATGAATCTGCCGGAAAATTTATGGGGACACTCGCAACAAAAAATTGTGACCTTATTAAATATCCACTTTCAGAATACGATTTAGGGCTTATTAAAACCAGAGCAGGCATATTTTATCGTGATGAAAATTTAACAGCCCTTAATGAGGCAATACTCGATCGACATAAAACTGAAGTGGAAAATTCTTCCTTAATTTCCAGCTCAAAATATATAAAACAAAATAAAACAAAGGGTAATAAATGAAAAATACAAAAAAATACGATGTTATAATAGTCGGAGGTGGCACTGCAGGCTGCGCTGCCGCTTACACTGCCGGCAAACTAGGTCTAAAAACACTGATAATCGAAAAAAATATACATCTTGGCGGTACAATAACATCAGGACTTGTTGTACCGGCAATGAAATCTTCTGACAATCAAATTAACACTGATTTTTATCACGATTTAGTTAATGAATTGCATGCGATTGGCGGACAAATTACTTATCAAAATAATCCTGGTTGGTTTAATCCTGAACTTACAAAAATTGCATTAGATTCACTAATGGCGAAAGCCAATGTAGATGTCTATTTCGATACGCATATAACTAAAATAGAGTTGACAAATCGCTTAATTAAGTCAATTACTATCTCGAAAGAAATCTTATCAGTATATAACGATAAGTTACAAGTTAACACTAAAAAATTATCAGTACCTATCGAAACGAGATATGTTATAGACTCAACAGGAAATTGTGAAATTGGAAAATTTTGCGATTGTGAATTTTTAGAAAAAAAATCTGAAAATCAACCGGTAAGTTTGAGATTTATGATGAGCGGAATTGATTTAAAAAGATTTTCGGATTGGCTTCTTGATTATGATAAAGATAGAAATGTAACAACTGCCGAAGAAATCGACGGGCAGATTCATTTGTCTACTGCTTATACCTGGGATATGGACAAAAATTGGGCTTTACGCCCCCTATTTAAGGATGCGGAGAAGAAAGGGCTGCTAAAACCTCACGACAGTAACTACTTTCAGGTGTTTACAGTTGCTGGAATGCCGAATACTATTGCTTTTAATTGTCCTCGCATTATTGATTATAATGATACTCTTGCTGTAAAAGATGCCTCAAAGGCACTTATATTAGCCAGAAAGACCATATTAAGACTTAGCAATTTTTGTAAGGAGTATTTTCCTGGATTTGAGAAAGCTTATATATCAAATATTGCAGATATGCTCGGAGTGAGAACTTCACGCAGAATTAGAGGAAAATATGTTTATACAATGGACGATATAATTTCAGGTAAAAAATTTGAAAATCCGGTCGTTATTGCCAATTATCCAATTGATGTACATTCAAAAAAGAAAAATTCTTCTACACTTAAAGTTGTCCAGGATTATCAAATCCCTATCGAGTGCATGATGTCAAATGATATTGATAATCTATTCGTTGCTGGGCGATGTGTTTCAGCAGATTTCTTTGCACAAGGAGCACTAAGAGTGCAAACAAGCTGTTTCTCAATGGGTGAGGGTATTGCTAAATATCTTGCAAAATCTATTTTGAATTAAATTTTGCTCGCAGAATTTGTGCGGCATTAAGAAGTGGGTCAATGGTAGGCGAAAATGGTGGCGCATATGTTAAGTCATTACGCACAAACTCTTCTACAGTTAATCCCCCAAGAAGTGCTGTTGCAAGAGAGTTTATCCGCTTATCGCTGTCTCCAGCTCCAACAGCCTGTCCGCCGAGGAGTTTCCCGGTATTTTTATCAGCAATGAGCTTTAAAGTTATATTATTTGCGTCCGGCATATAGCCTACTTTATCATTTTTTGTAACTTTTGCAGAAATAGTTTCATAGCCATGCTTTTGTGCCTCTTTTTCAGTAAGGCCGGTCATAGATATTGTTAACCTCAGACATCTTGTAACTGCAGACGCAAGAACTCCGCTAAATTCATCAAATCCTCCAGTAGCATTTATCGCAGCACATCTCCCCTCTTTATTGGCATTTGAGCCGAGAGGCATCCATACTGGTGTATTGGTAACTATAAAATTTTCTTCGCAGCAATCACCGCAAGCATATATGTCCTTAATTGATGTTTCCATACGCTTATTGACCTTTATTGCACCGGTAATTCCAAGTTTAATGCCTGCCTCAACAGCTATTTCAACATTTGGTCTGACACCCGTGCAAATTACAACTAAGTCAGTATCAAAAACTTGTCCATTTTCTGTTTCAACTGAAGTTACCCCATCTTCTGTTCCACAAAATTCTGTAACCGTATGCCCTGTAATAATTTCAAATTTTTCATCATGAATACTAAATAACTGTTCCTTTACAAGTTCGGACATGTCCTCATCCAAAACCGGCATAAGGTAATTCCCGCGTTCAATAAGTGTAGTTATTATATTGTTTCTTACAAATGCTTCTAGCATTTCAAGACCGATATAACCTCCCCCGATTATAACAGCACGTTTTGAATCTTCAAGTTTTTTTCTTATATTTATAGCATCCTCAATTTTTCTTACAGTAAAAATATTTTTAAAACAGTTATTCTTTATTGGCGGTATTATTGGTCTTGCACCTGTTGCAATAACTAACTTATCATAGCTCACAAGAAAAACATTGTTTCCCTGCAAACTATGAACAAGCACTTGCTTGGTTTCGGGAATAATTTTCGTGACTTTATGCTGTAGGTGAACATTAATACCTTCACTTGCAAATTCTTCTGGGGAACGAACCAATAGTGTTCTGTAGTCTGCAAAATTTCCTTCTATATAATATGGAATTCCACACGCAGAATATGATACATGTGTATCGTCAGTATAAATATCGATTTCCGCATCCGGAAGTTCCCTTTTTGCCTTTGCTGCGGCCTTTGCACCTGCGGCAACTCCGCCGATAATAACAATTTTCATATTGAAAGAGTATGCAAAAAGATTACATTTTTATATTCCCCTATAGATTAATTTATGCCCGACGTACCTAAAAAAGATTCCCGCATAAATTCACAATAACAATCCAAGTCACTTTTAAATTCTTCAGCCTTATCAACTAAATTTTTAAGTTCAACAATAATTCCTTCGTTTTTTAATTCTTCATACATTTTCCACATCTCCACTAATGATGTGTTATATATCGGAATAATACGGTTACAACTTTAGATATTTTTAAGCAATTTTTACAAAAATTAACTTACGTACAGCAAAAATACTCCCTAAATTCAGCCAAGGAAATATTTCTGAAAATTTATAACTAGTCAGCTTCGCTATACACCAGTCTTTTTCTAAAATGCCACTGTATTAAGGTCAATATAAGAATTATGGCAAACAGGATATAGGCCATTGCAGACGCCTTTCCTACATTAAAGTATTCAAAAGCATTTTTGTATATGGCATATACAAGGACGTTAGTGCTATCTAAAGGTCCGCCTTGCGTCATAAGATATATTAAATCAAATATTTGGAAAGAACTTATCGCAGTTATAATAACCACAAAAAATATAGTCGGTGAAAGCATCGGAATTGTAACATCTTTAAAAGTTTGAAATGCATTAGCTCCATCAATTTTTGCAGCCTCAAATACGCTTTGGGAAATTCCGCCAAGTGAGGCAAGAAAAATGATCATATTATATCCGATAAGCTTCCATACTGAGACAATAATCAATGCAGGCATAGCCCAATTCGTATCATAAAGCCAGTTTATATGAATGTGTAGAACAGTATTTAAAAGGCCTATATTAGGATCAAATATCCACTCCCAAACAATTCCGATAACAATCATAGGGGTAATAAACGGTAAAAAATAAGCCGTTTTATAAAATTCACTTCCTCTGATTTTTGAATTAAGCAACGCTGCAAGTATAAGAGGAATAATTACTCCAAAAACAGAAGTTGAAATTGCAAATACAAAAGTATTTATCAAAATTTTGTAAAAAGCAGGCTCTGAAAATATTATTCTGTAATTTTTAAGTCCGACAAATTTAATGGGATTAAGTAGATCCCACTCAACAAAACTCAAACCAAAAGAGCATATAACCGGAATTATGATAAAAATAATCATTCCCAAAAGAGCAGGTAGTATAAAAATCCATCCTGCAAAACTCTGATTGTTTAAAAATTTATCTATCAGCTTTTTCATGCTATAATTATACAATAAAGGCAAGAATTAGGGAGAATTATACATGTTTGAAAAATATAATCACGCATTTGGGAAAAATGACATTAGAGGAATTTATGGGGAAGATATTACGGAAGAACTTTTCTATAATGTCGGCAGAGGATTTGTTAAATATTTACAAGAACAATCCGGCAAAAGTATAAGTGAAATTTATTTAACTGTATGTATGGATGCCAGAACTCATTCACAATCATTATCAAATGCACTTCAATCAGGGATAACTTCAACCGGTGCACATGTTATTAATTTGGGGCTTGCTCCTACTCCTATAGGATATTACTCAGAAGTTGTTGGGGTTCCGGAAAGACTTACAGATGGAAACAAAATTACAGCGGCATGTATTATAACTGCAAGCCATAATCCAAAAGAATATAACGGATTGAAAATGACTTATGCTCACCAAACACTTACAGAACAACAAATCAAAGAAGTAAAGGAAATTACTTTAAATAACTGGAGTGAAAATATTCAATCACTTAATCTATCGCTTGTACAAAGTTATGATATAATTCCTACTTACATCGAAGATATGAAATCACGTTTTGGAAGAATTGGAGAGGGGATAAAAGTTGTAGTTGACAGTGCAAACGCAACAGGCGGTATTGTAGGACCAAAATTATACAAGGAATTGGGATGTGAAGTTGTAGAATTGTTTTCAGAACCTGATGGAACTTTTCCTAACCACCACCCAAATCCTAGCGTTGAAAAGACTCTTGACACGCTAAAAAATACTGTTATAAGCGAAAAGGCTGATATAGGTATTGCTTATGATGGGGACAGTGACAGAATTGGAGTTATTGATAACTGTGGTAAATTTTTGACAGGAGACAAGTTACTTTTAATTTATGCGACTGAACTTATCAGAGAATGCAAAAAAGATGGAATTTGTCCAAAAATCGTAAGTGAAGTCAAATGTTCGCAGGTTCTTTATGACAGTATAAATAAAATGGGCGGGGATGCTATTATGTGCAAGACCGGTCATGGCTATATCAAATCTAAAATGAAAGAAACCGGTGCTATTCTTGCAGGTGAAATGAGTGGTCATACCTTCTTTAAAGACAAATACTTTGGATTTGATGACGCAATTTATGCAGGATGCAGAATTATTGAAGTAATTGCTGAAAACAGAAAGGAAAATCCTGAATTTACTATTTGTGACTTATTAAAACCTTTTGATAAGGTATACTCTTCACCCGAGTTGAGATATCCTTGTCCAAATGAGCTTAAAAAATCAACTCTTGAAGCTGTAAAAGAAAAAGTTCACAATAACAAAAACATATTTGGAACAGAAATCAAAGATATTATTACACTTGACGGTATGAGAATAGTCTTTGACGGTGGCTTTGCACTAATCAGACAAAGTAATACAGAACCTGTATTTACACTTCGCTTTGAGGCTCAAAACAAAGAGGAATGTGAAAAGTTGCAAAATGCAATGACTGGAATGCTCGATGATATTCTTAAAGCAGGTTGTCACTAGATATAAATTTGTTCATCAGAAATAAGTTCAGCTGGGCTGTAGCCTAGAGCTTTTGAAATTTTTTCTACCACATCTAAACTAGGAGAGCAAAGCTGTCCCTCAATTTGTGATAGTGTAGATTTCCCAATCCCTGCAAATTGGGAAAGTTTTTCTTGTGAAAAGCCTCGTCTTAAACGCTCAAACTTTATTCTCATTGCAAATTTTTGTGCAAGCAGTGAAACTTTTTCTGATCTTTTTTTCATACTTGGATTTTAACACAAAATTTATTTTGGCTAACTAGCAACAAATTATATTTTATGGTTTTACTTGATTATGCTTTCCAATATAACAAAATAAAGAATCTTGATCCAGAATTTTTACCCGTGCTTACAGCTCTGCACAGATATTATTGAACCTAAAAAAAAACCTGATTTTAGGGGATAAAATCAGGTACAAAATTTGTAGGGGAAAAATTAATTGGAGTTATATTATAAAAAATTATTTAAACTAAATGTAAAGCTTGTTTATTTGCTACTGCAATAAAATTCATTTGAGCCAGTAAGACTTCTGATCTGTCTACGAAGTTTTCGGCCTTTGTATTTGTAGTTATTTGATCTTTATATAAATCATTTAACTTTTTATCAATTTTTTTTAAGTTAGCGACTGCCATCTTATTGCCTCTCTTCTTATTTGCTCTCTGTATATATATAAAGTATATACACATTTTTAAATTTCAAATTTTGCTTATTTCTTTACAAAACTTTACATTAAAAATTTACCATTCATTAAAGCGCAATTTTTGAGATGCAAATGTTTTTATAATAATATAGGGGAAAATGGCAGGTAATGGTAAATAATTTTGATAAACTTCATAATCCGCAATTCGGCAGCACAACTGCGAACTTTGGCATGTACAACACAGCTGGGGGGAATCAATATCCTCCTGCAATGCAAGCACAATTGAACGGAGAACGAATAAAGGATGCTGCAAACGATAACTACATTGCCAATCGTGTAAATGCTTTCTCAGAAGTAGACCCTATGCTCCAGATGGGGATTGCATTGCCGGTATGGCTTGTCATGAATCAGGCTATGGATAGGTATATAAAAGCATGCGGTGGGGAGTATTCCCAGTCAATTCCTGGCAGAATAGGAAATTTGGGAGATAAAATTACAAATTTCTTTACTAAAAATCCTGTTGCAGAGAGAATTAATAAAGTACTTCTTGGCGGGCAAAGATTTGCAAAGAAAAACATATATGACAAATCCGCACTTCTGAGAGCTTTTGACAGAACCCCATCACAGCCAGAGTTATCACTTGTAAAACAGCAATTTCACGGTGATTTGAGCATGATTGCTCATGATATATCAAATGCCTGTGACGCATTTTTGAAACCTGTACAATCTGCAAAAGATTTAGACTGTTTGGGCGCAACAAAAGCTGACATTCAAAGAGTAGAAGCTCTACTCAAAAAGGCCGCAACCGCAGAAGAAAAGGCACTTATATTACAAGCTGAAGAATTCAGGTTATTAAGTCCGGATAAATCTGAAAAGACTATTCGTGCATTTAAATATAATACAAAACCGGAATTTCGAGCAAAGCTGGTAAAAGATCTTAAAATCAAGTCAATGAATTTTAAAGATGCAGCAGAATTTGAACTTTTAAAAGGCGATCCGCTAAAGTATCACGATAAACTTATTGAAGCATTTAAACGTGTAAATAAAAATATTTATGCAAGAGTTGGATGGTCAGATAAAAATATTGCGACAAAAATTAACGGAGAAATATTCGGTAGAAAAATCAAATTTACAGAAATTGCCAACCTACTGCAAGCTGCAAAAGGTATGTCTAATACAATGCACAGCTCAAAACTCGGAAGAGGGATGGCGAAACTTTCCAATATGATTATGGAAGGAGCTACAAGCAGAATAGCAGGCGGGAAAATTATGGCTTTAATACAGGCATACTTCCTGGCAGAAGCTCTAATTATGGCTAACAAACAAGAAACTACAGGTGATAAGTTTAGATCCCTTGCAGAGAGGATGACTGAACTTATCGGATTCTTTGTATTTATGCCTCCATCGATTAAGTTAATGCATAAAATCGGTGGTTTGCAGTACAGCGGTATGACGCCTGAACAGATTGAAAACTACAGGCGCGCAGTAAAAGAATTTAACGAAAAAGTTATGAACTGCGCATTTGCAAATAAAAAAGAATATAAAAAAGCAAGAAAGATTTTAAGAGAACAATTCAGACCTAAAACGAAAAATCCTTTTGTCTGGATGTCCAGAAAATGCGCAGATATTATAACTGTAGGCTTAGAACAGGTAAGACCTTATACAAGAGTTAAACAAAAAGAAGTTAATCTATGTATTAGCGAAATTACGAAAAATCCTATTCAATACCTCAAAAATATCGGGCCAAGATTGAAAGATTTTGCCTGCAACCCTAAATACTGGCTAAAACAAATGGCAGGTTACCCTGTAAGGTTTATCTTACCAATGGTAGTGTTTGCAACGTTCTTTAATAAACTTGCGGTAAAAGGCTGTCATGCAATATTCGGGAAACCGAAATATTCCATTCTTGATAAAGAAAAATTTGAGAAGGAACAAGCAGAAGCGGAAAAACATCATCAGGAAGAACTGGCAAAAGCACAACAGGCAACCATTAATCCTAGCGAAACAAACCTGTTAAATAAATATAAAAATACTCAACAAACACAGAAAATTTCTAAACTGTCAGCTCAGGGAAATAACTCAACAAATTTACTGAATAAGTACAAGGATGCAGATCTGCAACAGGAAATTCTTCAGCCAACAACAATGATAAACAACAATATTTATACACAGAATAAACCTCAACAACCGCAACCTGAGAATAAAAACATTAAATCAAGCGTTACTCCAAAACAAAAAACTGAAGGAACCTCACAAGAAAAAACTAAACAAGTAAATCAGGCTGAAGCAACTAGATATATTCCATCTCCCGAGCCTGTAAAATTGAATATACAGCAAACTACGAATTCAGCAGAAGCCGATTTAGCATTGAAGAGTGCGGATGAAGCTGAAAAACGTGCAATAGATATTTTATCCGGCAAATTTAGCTAAATGCCTTAAAACTTCTTTCAACATTCTTTTCAATAGTTTGTTTTACAGAATCATATTCAGTCTCAAGCGCTGTGTGCTCTGTATCAAGAGCTTTCAGTTCATTATCATATTCTTTATCTTTTGCCTGAATTTGTTGTAATGCATAATTATATTCTGCTTCAGCTTTAGCAAGTGTAGAATCGTCAGCGTCCGTTTCAACAATATCAAGAGCAGACGTGTAAATTACGGATTTCCATTCAATATTATCAACTGCATTTTCATCATCACTTGTTTCTGCATATTGTGCAACTTCAAGAGTAACAGTTCCGTTTTGGAGTGCATATTGAATCCACTTTGTACTGTTTAAGTCTGCATCACTTAGAACCGTCCACGACTGTTCTGAAGCCGGTGATTTTGTGTCATTATTTCCATTCATTCTGTACCATAAATTTGTATACCAGTTCTTCGCGCTTGAATCATCGGTATCATAGTTCTGTAGGAATTCCTCAAGCGAATTACTATTTTCAAAATTCCCAGCATCGGCTTCACTAACCATTGCCTGTCCGTAGGAATTAACAATTACATATTGAGTTTTAAGCTCCGAATACTGTGTAAGCATAGCTGCAGTCAATTTCTGGGATATTTTATTTCCCTCGGAATCATAAGTAGTGTAATTTAACTGGGTAGCGTTTAAAGCTTCAAGATACTCCTCACCAACTCGCGCAGTACTGTCAGAAAGCCTCATTTTAGCATTAGTAATACTCTGCGCCTGTCTTTCATTATCGTTGAGACGCTGAGTAATTGTTAATAATCTGGCTTGTCCTGCAGACATTCCCATATGCACATATCCTTATAGTTATACTCTATTATCTACGACAAATGGTGGAATAAACTTTAAAATGGGTATAAAAAAATTTACAAATATTAACATTTATGATAATATTTGCTTATGGAATTATGTTTATTTCAAGGAACGTTTAATCCTATTCATAACGCACATTTGAGAGTCGCGAATTATGTAATAGATAATTGCGGAATAAAAAAAATAATATTTATTCCTGCATTTGTTCCACCACATAAGCCTTGTGATATCAAAATGGCTGAGCATAGATTAAATATGGTTAAACTTGCAATTGAAAATAACAACAAATTTCAAATATCTGATATTGAATATAGGCTCGGCGGAACATCTTATACCTATCGCACTATATGTGAATTGTGTAAAGAGTATTTGCCAGAAAATAAGATAAAATTTATTATAGGGACAGATGCCTTCAGACATATAGAAAGCTGGTATGAAACTGATAAATTAAAAGAAAGGCTTAGATTTTTAGTATTTTTAAGAGATTCAAATTTTAATGAGAGTGAATTCAATTATTTAAATAAAAAGGGGTACGATTTTGAAATTATGCCTCTGAAATTTGAGGATATATCCTCAACGGAATTAAGAAATTTTATAAGAAGAGGTACTGAACTATCAAAATTTGTCCCACACAAAGTAGAGGAATATATAAGAAAACATGGTTTATACAAAACTTAATGAAGCGGAAATAAAAAACTGGCTTGCAGAAAACCTTAGTGAAGAAAGATACTCTCATTCACTGGGTACGGCTAATTGTGCAAGAGAACTTGCAAACAAGTATGGATTAGATGAGCAGAAAGCATATATTGCAGGACTTTTACATGATTGTGCAAAATGTTTTCCAAATGAAAAATTATTGGAAATTATCCATAATAACCTTGAGATTGAGGAAAGTGAACTTCAAAATTATAAGACTCTTCATGCCCCGGTAAGTGCATATATTGCAGAAAAAGACTTCGGCGTCAGCGATAGAGAAATTCTTTCTGCAATAAGATGGCATACTTTAGGGAAAATCGATATGAGTGATTTTGAAAAAATAATCTTTCTTGCGGATAAGATAGAGCCAAATACAAGAGAAAAAGAACATACTGAAGAAATTGTAAAATATTTACAGGAGGATAACGGTTTAAATAAAGCATTACTAAAATGTTACAAAAATACAATAAAGAGTCTTGTAAAGAGAGATTTAAAAATATGTCTCCTCACAATAGAAATATACAACAAGCTTGAGGAAAATGTAAACGGATTTTAACCATTTGACACAAAAAAAGCATGTTCGTGATAAAATTAAACTGGTAGTAAAAGGAAGTATCAATGAAAATATTAGAAGTAAAAAATAATCTGGTAAAAATTTCTTATACAGCGCAGGATAATCTTGTACTTGCCGGATTTGTAATAATTGAAGATTCCAAATATCCATATGTTGCTCAGGTTATGAGCTTGAAAGCAGACAGTGGTCTAAATTATGCAATAGTAAAACTTTTGTTTACTTTTAATGAAGAAGGTATCGTTAAAAATTATAATGGTACAATCCCTGAACTTGATGCAACAATTACAAGTCTTTCTTCTAACGAACTTCTTGATATTCTACCGGTTATTGAGCCACTAAAGATAGGGAAGCTTGCTCAACAAAATTTCCTTTTAAATATCGACTATTCTGCATTGGAAAAAAATCTTTTAATATGTTGTGATAAAACAGAAAATACAGATATTTTACTATCAAATCTTGCAAAACAAATAACAGAAAAACATAGTAAATCTGTCATATTTGATACGACTGGAACAATTAATTCAGAAAATAAACTTGTATTTGGAAGAGATTTTAAACTCCCTCTAAATTATGAAACAATTAATTTTATCTACGAGAACGACTTGAATGACGTTGATCCTACAAGTAAAGCGGTAATTCAGGATATATTTCTTGAAGTTCAAGAATATTCAAAAACTGTTTTAGACAACTTTATTCCATTTAATAACTTTATTGATGTTGTCGAATCTCAATATAGAGAATTATCAATACCAGAACTAGCACTTCTTAAAAATAGGCTTTTAAAATATAAAGAAGAAGAGGTGTTTGCGCAGTCTGCAAAAGAAATTCAGTGTATTAGAAGCGCAATTAGAGGGAACTTGTCAACAACATTTGATATCTCAAGAGCTGATGCTGTATTGCAAAAACAAATTATTAGCTATATCTATGATGAAATCTGTGCAATGGATTTATTCGTATACTCACTTGCGGAAATTAATAATGACAATGCAGATAAAAAATTAATACGTAAAATGCTTGCACAGGACAAGATTTATACAACAATATCTTGTCCTCATAATTATAAATATTTGTATGAATTGAAGGATCGTGCAAGCAATATGATATTATTTGCACCTCAAACAGTACAGCATGACTTTGCTTCATATAATGTGTTTCTAAATAAACTTAATACAGATGAGTGCATTATATATGGAAAGGCGACGCAAAATATTCCTCTTATTGTTGAAATGATGCCTATTGAGGAATTAGATGATGCAATAAAGGCAGAAGAAGAAAATAATATTTCACCGATACAACAGGAGGCTGGAAAAGACGAAAATATCCAGCAGAAGGACGATTTTTCTGAAGAATCAGATTCATATGACTATGAAACAATGGCTACAGATACGGCGATAACTATACAAAAAGACGTGCCTCTGGAAGCCATAAAAGAAGAAGAACCAGAAAATCTCGTTGATCTCCCTCAAATAGATGAACAACAGTCTAGATGTGAAATGGAAGAATTGCAGGAGACAACTGAGGAACAGGAAGAAGTTATAGATTTACCACAACAGAATACTCAGGAAGAAGTTCAGAAAAGCATTGAGGAAGATATTAGAGAAGAGTCACAGGCAGAAAATGCTGATGAATTAGTGCTGAATGAAGAGCCTATACCTCAAATTGACGAAGATATCCTAGTTGAACCAGAACAACCAATGATTGAAGAAGAAGTGGTTGAGCCTGAAACAGAAGAATTGAATGAAGGAATTGAGCTTAATGAACCACAGGTATTATCTGAAGAATACATAGAAAAACCTTTAGAGGAAGAAGATATTCTTGAAGAACCTGTGATAGAAGAAGAAGAAGAAGAAGAAGAAGAAAGTTTGCCTGAGATTAATGAAATATTAGACAACGCATCTAAACAGTCTGATAGTGAGGAAATACCTGAACCATTAACAGAAGAAGACCTCGATTATATTGAACATCTTAATATGACTGATGAGACAGTAGTCGATGAGGAATTGGAAGACAGAGTTTCTGAAGAAGAGCAGCCTCCAGTAGTGCCAATTTATCCGGCAGAATCCCCTATTTCAAATAATACTTCTCCTAGTTTTGAGCCTGGAGATAAAGTTCTTCACCCTAAATATGGTGAAGGGATTGTAGAAAAAATGATTAAGTACGGGAATAAAATTCTATGCTCGATAAGCTTTGCAAATGGTAGAAGACTTTTGGATCCTACAATTTCAGAAATAAAAAAAGTATAAAAAAAGCCCTTTATTTCTAAAGGGCTTTTTTTATAATAGAAAATTTAATTAATCTTGCTTAATTTCTGCAGGATTAAGGATTGCACAATTTGTATTATTAACCTGCATTAGCTGCGCAAATCTCTTAAGATCAGCCTGAATTTCTGGGAATGTGTTATAGTGCATAGGAATAACAGTTTTTGCGCCCAGCCAGTCTGCAGCAACGACAGCGTGTTCAATATCCATAGTATAAGTTCCACCAATAGGCAAAAGTGCAATATTAGGTCTATAGATTTCCTTATAAGTTTTAAAATCAGGGGTTAAACAAGTATCCCCAGCATGAAAAATCCTAACACCTTCTATATCAAAAAGAATACTTGCAGCAACACCTCCATATGAACCGTCAGGTAAAGAGCTTGAATGATAGGCCGGAAGGAAGATAACTCTTCCCCAATCATAATTAAGCCAGCTACCCAAATTAACCGATCGTGTTTTAGCCTTCTGAGAGGAACAGTAAGTTGCAACTTCGACCACAGCCGTAATAGGAGCTTTTTTATTTTTTGAAATTTCAACAGCCTGTCCAAGATGGTCAGAATGTCCATGCGTTACAAAAATATCAACAATATTTGATTTTTTATAATCATATTTTTCATTTACAGACACATAAGGATCAACCAAAATTGATTTATCACCTGTTTTGAATTCAAAGGCACTGTGTCCAATATACTTTAAGTCTACCATATTCTCTCCTTCTATTATCTTTCATACTCACAATAGCATTTTTTTTGATAAAATACAAGTATGGACTACGAAAAATTAATAAAAATATGTATAAATCTGGCATCACAGGGAGAAGGAAATGTATCTCCTAATCCTCTGGTTGGTTGTATTATTCTCGATAAAGTAGGAAATATTATATCAAATGGCTATCATAAAAAATGTGGGGAAGCACATGCAGAGAGGGATGCTTTGTTGAAGTTGAAGAATGATGAAGCTCGAGATGGAACACTTATCGTAAACCTAGAACCTTGTTCTCATTATGGCAAAACCCCGCCATGCGCAGATTTAATTATAGAAAAAGGTATAAAACGAGTAGTAATTGGGATGCGTGATGTTAACCCGATTGTCGCAGGGAACGGAATAAAAAAACTTAAAAATGCGGGGATAGATGTTATAGAAAATGTTTTAGAAAGCGAATGCAGAGCGCTTAATGAAGTTTTTATAAAAAATATGACGGAACATAAAACATTTACAGCAATAAAAACAGCTACAACACTTGACGGGAAAATTGCAACGTCAACGGGCAGTTCAAAGTGGATTACATCACAATCTGCCCGTAGAGAAGTAAAAAAGATAAGAAACAGATATGATGCTATTTTAACATCATCCGGAACTGTGCTTGCAGATAATCCTGTAATGCTTCACCGCAAAAAAATTATTATAGACAGAAACTTGAAAACGGATTTTAAAAACTCTCAAATTTATAAAAACGGCGAAATTTATGTTTTTCATGATAAAAATTTGCATGCTGAAAATTTTGGAAATATAACTTTTTGTCCAGCTCCTATAGATGGAAATAAGGTAAACTTGGAATTTGTACTAAACAAATTATATGAATACGGAATTATGAGTGTATTAATAGAGGCTGGAGGACATTTAAACGGTGAAGCACTAAAGTATGCGGACAAAATTTACCATTTTATTGCACCTAAAATTGTCGGAGACAATAAGGCATTGTCTTGCTATGACTATAGAGCAATTGATAATATTGAAGAAGCAGAGTTATTCCAAATTAGAGACGTCAAAGCATATCCGCCAGATATTTTAATTACCCTTACACGATAAAACTTTACTTTTAATTTTCAGGGATTTATCATAGATTTGTTAAGGGGAGATAAATATGTACAATCCTAAATCACATAAGGCGGAAGATTTTATCTGTCATGAGGAAGTTATAGAAACGATTGCTTACGCTGACAAAAATAAAAATAATATTGAACTTATAGATAAAATTCTGGAAAAGGCAAGAAAAGAAAAAGGGCTTACACATAGAGAAGCTTCTGTTTTACTTGCCTGCGATATTCCTGAAAAAAACGACGAAATTTTTAAACTTGCAGAAAAAATAAAGAAAGATTACTATGGGAACAGAGTTGTGTTGTTTGCTCCGCTTTATCTGTCAAACTACTGCGTAAACGGGTGTGTATATTGTCCTTATCACAAGCAAAATGAGCATATTCCGAGAAAAAAACTTACACAAGAAGAAATAAGGCAAGAAGTCATTGCTCTTCAGGATATGGGGCATAAACGTCTTGCAATCGAATCGGGAGAAGATCCCGTAAATAATCCGATTGAATATATTTTGGACTCAATTAAAACCATATACAGTGTAAAACATAAAAACGGGGCAATAAGACGTGTAAATGTCAATATTGCAGCTACAACTGTTGAGAACTACAAAAAGCTGCACGATGTCGGCATCGGAACTTATGTTTTATTTCAGGAAACATACAATAAAGAAAGTTATGAAAAACTTCATCCGACAGGTCCTAAACACAACTATGCCTACCACACTGAAGCAATGGACAGAGCGATGGAAGCCGGAATTGATGACGTAAGTTTAGGAGTACTATTTGGACTTGAGTCATATAAATATGAATTTGCAGCACTTCTAATGCACGCAGAACACCTTGAAGCAGCTTACGGTGTTGGACCTCATGCAATAAGTGTCCCAAGAATACGAAAAGCAGACGACATAGATCCTAATGTATTTGATAATGGAATAGATGATGATACATTCGCCAAAATTGTGGCTTGTATTAGAATCTCTGTTCCATATACTGGAATGATTATTTCAACAAGAGAAAGCCAAAAATGCAGGGAAAGACTTTTACACTTGGGCATCTCTCAAATCAGCGGAGGTTCAAAAACCAGTGTCGGAGGATATTTTAAACCTATGCCAGAAGATGAAAATTCTGCACAATTCGATATTTCGGACAGAAGACCCCTGGATGAAGTGATGAGATGGCTTATAGATTTGGGCTACATACCAAGTTTTTGTACAGCTTGCTATAGAAAGGGGAGAACCGGTGAAAGATTTATGGAAATATGTAAGAATGAACAAATCCATAATTTCTGTGACCCAAACGCCCTGATGACTCTAAAAGAATACATTGAAGACTATGCATCTGAAGAAACAAAAAACGCAGGGGAAAAATTAATTGAAAGAGAATTGAAGCTCTTTAATGATAAAAAACTTGAAGATGATTTAGCTGATAAACTAAATAAAATAGAATCTGGAGAAAGAGATTTCAGGTACTAAAATATTCTAAAACGTTTATAGACTTTCAGCCCTTCAAATCGGAGGGCTTTATTGTCTTTGGCACCGACTTCTACAATCCCGCGCCTGATGTTTTTTTCTAAAAACTCACCACATGGTGCAAATTTATCAGTAACATACACTCTGTATGGGTTAACAACATAAAATTTACTTTTATCTTGGATATAAACAGGCATAAAAGGATGAAATGCCCTTGCATGAGAATGGATTTCTTCTGCAGTTTCATTTGTGAAATCAAGAGTCATCTCTTCAGGCTTAATATTTGAATAATAAGTTGCCCTTGATTCATCCTGCTGAATCGGTACAATAAAACCGGTTTTCAGCTTGTGTAGAAGTTCTGCACAAATTAATCTTGCCCTAAATACAGTTTTATTTTTAAGTTCCTTTGAAGTATCTCCATCAAGTATTTCGACCTCTCCTTGGGCGAGAATTGGTCCCGCATCAAATCTTTCGCTCATAAGGTGGAAAGTGACACCGGATTTTTTTTCACCGTGCCAAATAGCTTGAAGATATGGATTAGGTCCTCGGTATTTTGGTAGAAGAGAAGGATGAACATTAATAGTTCCAATTACAGGTAAATTTATTATTTCCGGTTTAAATTTTTCCCTCCAGGTTCCTACAAGCATAACATCAACATTAAGCTTTAATATTTCTCGTTTAAAATCTTCCGAATTAACTGATCTGCACTTAATATCATAAATTTTATGTTTTTTCATCAATGTAAGCTCAGGAGAACTTCTGAAAAAATCGTTAATCCATAATCTTAGGGGACTATAAAGCAGGCGGTCATAGCGAAAAACTCCTGCAATATCAACATCCGCAAGCATCGCTCCTCTTATTAAATTAGCAAGCATTTCGCCTTTTCCAATAATAACGACTTTCATAATTTATCCATTACCAGGCCTGTTTTTTGGGTTTTTCTTAAAAAATTCCTGAGCCTGCGGCGACAGGGAAACATTTTGCAATGACATATGATACATATGTAAAAGGGCTATATTTTCAGTTTCCTCCAGCAAATCCCGTTTAGGTAGCTGCATTGAGCTCTTAACCTTCTCAAATTCACTAGGAGCATTCTTCAACATAATCCGCTCAATAATTTGATCTATATCACTTCCGCCAACTCCATATCTTGAAGCAATTTCAGAAGGAGTCGCTCCTTGCGGAAATTTATACAACCAATTAATGGTAAGTACATCTCCTTCAGAAACCTTATGCACACCTTTCTGATGGGGAGTATACATAATATCCGTTTTGTAAGGGCTGTGTCCAAGCCCAATTGCATGCCCAATTTCGTGTAAAATTGTATGATAAACTTCACTCTCATCTGAATAATCATTATGAATCAAACCGTCAGTGAGTCCAATAGCAACTTCTGCACCATAGAGTCTATTATTTGGGTCGTAACTAAAATAACAGTGTCCGAGCGCCTTTCGTTCAACCCGCTTCCAATCAATATTAATATTAGACTCAAGAAGCACATTGGTGACGGTAAAAGAAACTCTTCCTTTTGTAGCTTTTTGCCACTCATTTAGAGCCTTACGGACAAGCGCATTATATTTATAATCCTGACCCTGCTTTGCATAAAACTTCATAGGAGCAATATATACCTTTAAAGGCATAAAAGTCCAGCGCATCAATCTTCCGTTTTTTAAGGATTGTGAAACATATGTTTTACTTACCATATTTTTATTGTATAATAAAAAGTACAAAATGTGTATCTTAAACCATGCTATCTGTAACATAAAAATACAGTCACAGTTAAACGAATAAGAAGATTAGGAGGAAAATTTATGAACATAATGCAAATTATGAAGCAGGCTCAAAACGTGCAAGCAAAACTAAAAGCTACACAAGAAGAACTTGCAAAAATGGAAATTGTAGGGGAAGCAGGCGGCGGAGCTGTTAAAATTACCTGTGATGGTCAAGGTAAATTTAAATCAATAAAAATAACAAGCGATGCAGTAAATGTTGATGACGAATCACTTGAAATGCTTGAAGATTTAATCTCATCAGCAATGAATCAAGCTAACGATAAAGCTTCTAAGGAAATGGAAGCAAAAATGAAACAGGCTACAGGCGGATTAAATATTCCGGGATTATTCTAATATGATATATCCAAAAGCTATTGCAACTCTGATAGAGCAGTTTCAAAAATTCCCGTCAGTGGGGCCAAAGTCTGCTCAAAGAATGGCATTTTATTTACTCAGAATGCCAATGTCTGAGGTGCAAAAATTTGCACAAAGTATTGTTGAAGCAAAGGAAAATACACGAACATGCGAAGTTTGTTTTAACCTTTCTTCAACAAGTCCGTGCGAAATATGTCAGTCTCCCAAAAGAGATAAATCTACTATTTGTGTTGTTGCGGAGACAAAAGATCTGATAGCAATTGAAAAAACAAATGAATATAACGGTCTTTATCATGTTCTGCAGGGACTGATATCACCAATGGACGGGATTGGCGCTGAAGATATAAGGATTAAAGAACTCTTAAATAGATTAACTGACGAGAGTGTAAAAGAAGTTATACTTGCTCTCAGCCCCTCAGTGGAAGGTGAGGCTACAAGTTTTTATTTAAGTAAATTAATTAAACCTTTTGGAATTAAAATTTCTCGAATCGCCTTTGGTCTCCCTGTTGGAGCGGACTTAGAGTATGCTGACGAAATAACAATTGCCCGCGCGATTGAAGGAAGACGTGAAATTTAATTCTGCACAGGTTAACGATTGATTTTAATTTTTCCATAAGATAAAATGCATTTATGGAAAATCTTCTTGAAATAAAAGATTTATACGTAGAATACAAAACAGACAAGGGATTTACGGGAGAAAAGCAGATTATTCATGCCGTAAACGGGGTTACACTGAACGTTAAACGTGGTGAAATTCTTGCAATTGCTGGGGAATCAGGTTGCGGGAAATCCACTCTTGCAAAAGCGATAGTAAGACTTGAGACTTCAAAATGCGGAGAAATTAATTTTGAAGACCAAAATGTACTTAAAATGGATAAAAAGGCACTTAAAGAATATCGCAAAAAAGCGCAAATGGTGTTTCAAAACCCATACGCTAGCCTAAATCCCAAAATGAAGATTATTGATATTTTGTCAGAACCCCTTAAAATTAATACAAATCTTTCAGATATACAGATTTACGAAACAGTTAAGGAAAAATTTGAAAAAGTAGGACTTGACAAAGAGTGTCTTGAACTATATCCGCATGAATTTTCAGGCGGGCAAAGACAGAGAATTGCTATTGCACGTGCACTTGTGCTGAATCCTGAATTTATTCTCGCCGACGAGCCAGTCAGCGCACTTGATGTAAGTATTCAAGCGCAGATTATAAATCTGCTCAGACAACTCAAAAATGAATATAAACTCACATTTATACTTATAACACATGATATGAGTGTAATAAAATATTTGGCAGACAGAGTTGCAATAATGTATCTGGGAGAAATTGTTGAAACCGGCACAACATCACAGATTTTTGTTAATCCAAAACATCCTTATACAAAGGCTTTACTTAGTGCAGTACCACAAATAAGCGGAGAACAGCAGGAAAGAATCATTCTTGAAGGAGACCTTCCATCCCCGGCAAATCTTCCAAACGGTTGTAAATTCCACACAAGATGTCCAAATTGCATGGACATCTGTACACAGTGCCCACCACAGAATATAGAAATAAATGATGAGCATAAAGTAAAATGCTTCTTATATATGAAATTAAACAAATAAATTTTCTTTTTATGTTATAATTCGTCTATGGAAAGAAAAGTCATAACAACAAACAGAAAAGCATTTCATGATTTCAATATATTTGATAAATACGAAGCCGGAATTGTGCTCACCGGGACAGAAATAAAATCAATTCGGAAAGGTGCAATTAATCTTAAAGACAGTTTCTGCAAAATAGAAGATAATGAAATATTTTTATACAACTGCCACATTTCACCGTATGAACAGGGGAACCGCTTCAATCATCAGGCAGAACGCACAAGAAAACTCTTACTTACAAAAAAAGAAATTTTAAAAATGCACTCAAAAGTGAAGCAGGACGGATACACCATTGTGCCTCTGGAGGTATATATTCAAAGAGGTTTTGCCAAAGTTGAAATCGGTCTTGCAAAAGGGAAAAAACTACACGATAAACGTGATGCAATAGCTAAAAAAAATCAAAAAAGAGAAATGGATAGAGCTTCTAAAATAAGATATTAAAAAATTTGCAAAGTTGTTTTCTTTGGTATAAAATTATTTAGTAAATAGAATTTTAGGGATATTATTTATGACAATACAAGATTGGTTTGAAAAACGTAAGGAGGCTCAAATTCAACGTAGAGCTCTTGAGGCTCGTGTTGAAACTGAAGGAGATCCTGCTCTGTGGACTAAATGCGTTCACTGTGGTGCTCAATTATTGAAAGAAGATTTAGATAAAAATGATATGGTATGTCCGGTTTGTGATTACCATTTCAGAATAAATGCAAGAAGACGTATTAAGCAATTATTCGATGAGAACTCTTTCCAAGAGCTCGATTCAAACATTAAACCGACAGATCCACTTGAATTTTTTGACTCGGAATCTTACAAAGACAGATTGGATAAAGCTCAAAAGAAAACAAATCTTAATGATGCTGTTGTTACCGGTTTGGCAGAAATAGAAGGACATAAAGTTGCTGCTGCGATAATGGATTTTGACTTTATGGGCGGTTCAATGGGTAGTGTTGTAGGAGAAAAAGTAACAAGATTAATGGAAAAAGCAATCGAATTACGACTTCCGGTTCTTGCTATAACTTCATCAGGCGGTGCAAGGATGCAGGAAAGCGCTTTAAGCCTCATGCAAATGGCAAAAACAAGCCTTGCGGCTTCAAAACTTGATGATGAAGGTATTTTGTATATTAACTTGATTACAGAACCGACATTTGGTGGCGTAACCGCAAGTTTTGGTATGCTCGGGGATATTATTGTTGCCGAACAGGGTGCAAGAGTTGGATTTGCAGGAAGAAGAGTTATTGAACAAACTATTCGCCAAAAATTACCGTCCGATTTCCAGACCGCAGAATATTTGTTGAAATACGGACAGGTTGACGTTGTTTCTAAACGAAGCGAGCTTAGAAAAACATTAGCAAATATTTTGTCAATGCATGAATAAGAGTAAGGATATTATAATGACTACAATTTTGGATTTTGAGAAACCGATATTGGAAATTGAAAAGAAAATTGAAGAATTTAAAAAAATAAGTTTGGAGTCCGGTATGGATTTAAATAAAGAAATAGAAACATTTGAACAACAGGCAGAAGACTATAAAAAGGATTTATATTCTAACCTTAAGCCTGCTCAAAAATTGCAGATAGCAAGACATCCTGAGCGTCCGAATTTTCTTGATTATGTGTCGGGTATATGTGAAGACTTTATTGAACTTCACGGAGATAGAACGGGCATGGATGATAGAGCCATTATAGGGGGGCTAGCAAAGATTAATGGCAGACCTGTAATGATTATCGGTACGATGAAGGGTAAATCTACCAAAGAAAACCTTGAATACAATTTTGGGATGCCACAGCCTCAGGGTTATAGAAAGGCTATGCGTTTAATGAAACATGCAAGTAAATTTAATATGCCGATAGTGACATTGATTGATACTCCTGGAGCATACCCTGGAATAAGTGCTGAAGAAACGGGGCAGGGGCTTGCCATAGCAACGAATCTTCGTGATATGGGCAAATTAAACGTTCCGGTTATTGCAATTATTACAGGTGAGGGCTGTTCAGGCGGAGCATTAGGGCTTGCAGTTGCAGATAGGGTATATTTACTCGAACACGCATATTATACGGTAATTTCTCCAGAAGGTTGCGCTTCAATTCTCTGGAGAGACGCAGCAAAAGCAGGGGAAGCGGCTGAAGCTCTCAAAATTACAGCAAAAGATTTGATGAAATTTGATATAATTGACGGGGCAATAAAAGAACCTATCGGAGGCGCTCATCATGACTATAAACTTATCTGCAGTGAAATGAAACAGACTATTCTATCAGCAATAGATGACTTATCAAAATTGTCACCTGATGAACTTAAAACACAAAGATATAATAAGTATAGAAAAATGGGTGCTTTTCTCGAAGGATAAGTATTATGGGCGAAAAATACTATGAATTAAGAATTAAAATAAATCCTGAACTTGAAGATATTATATCAGAGATTTGTTTTGAAACTTTACCCTGCGAAGGGGTTGTACTTGCAGAAGAGACTTATAAAGATCTTGAGATGGTTTCTACTACAGAGGGCACTTTAAGAGTATTCTTGACAGAAAAACCTCCAGAAGAAATTTCAAACATTCTTGAAGAACAGCGTAACATTCTAAAGTCCAGAGGATTTAGTGATTATGAACTCGGGAGTTGGGAGTTTTCATTTGAAGAAAAAGATAATGAAGACTGGTCGAAAAAATGGAAAGAAAAATGGGATATAACAAGAGTATCAGATAAAATAGTCGTTGTTCCCGACTGGCTTGAATATACACCAAAAACTGAAGAAGTTATGATTAAACTTGAGCCGGGATGTGCATTTGGGACTGGAACACATCAGACAACCCAGCTTTGCATGAAGGCAATTGAAAAATATATGCCGGCAAATACCGAAGTCGCAGATATAGGAATGGGTTCAGGGATTTTAGCAATATGTGCAATGAAGTTCGGTGCGAAACACGCTTACGGATGCGATAACGATGACACAGTTATTGATGTTGCTAAAGAAAATGCTAAAAAAAACAATGTTAAATGCATTTTTGAACTTAATACCGCGGACAAAATTCACACAAAATATGATTTTGTTCTTGCAAATATTTTGCACAATATTCTTGCGGAAATCATGGGAGATTTAAAGTCCATAATGAAAGATGGGGCTTATATGGTCTTATCAGGAATTCTGGACGAGAAAAAGACGATTGTTCTTGATGCAATAAAAAAGCATGATCTTGAATTAATTGAAGAAATGCATCAGGATCAATGGGTCGCATTAATTGTGAAAAATAAGGAGAAATGATGTCTAAAACAGCAATTATAATACCTGCACGATATGGTTCAAGCAGACTGGAAGGGAAACCATTAATTGAAGTGGCAGGGAAACCGATTATTCAATGGGTTTATGAAAAAGCGCAACAGGCAAAATTTGCTGATATGATTATAGTTGCTACAGATGATGAAAGAATTTATAATGCCGTTAAAAAGTTTGGCGGAAATGTTGAAATGACATCAGTTGAACATAAATGCGGAAGTGACAGAATAAGAGAAGTTGTGGACAGACATCCTGAAATTTCTTTTGTTGTTAATCTGCAAGGCGATGAACCACTAATTGAACCTGAAAGTATAGATAACGTCATTGAGAATGTAAAAGATGATGAGCAAGCAGACATTTCTACACTCATTCGCGAAATAAAAAATGAGAATGAAATTAATAATCCGAACCTTGTAAAATGCGTTACTGATATTAACGGTTACGCATTATACTTCTCCCGCTCAAAAATTCCTTTCGAAAGAAATACCGGAATTGCGACCTTTTATGGACATCTCGGAATATACGGTTACAAAAGGAATGCTTTAATCAAAATGACGGAACTGAAACAAACTCCGTTAGAAAAAACAGAGAGTCTTGAACAGTTGAGAGCATTGGAAAACGGGATGAAAATTAAAACTTCAATTGTAGACTTTGTTCCTATTGGTATTGATACTTTAGAGGATTTGGCTAAATTCAGAGATTTTGTTGAAAAACGATTAAATTAATATTTTGTAATACTTCAGCAAAAATTAGCAATAAATTGAATTTTTATTTTTTTAGATTAATAAGTAGGAATATTTGAAAGGTTAGAAAAAATGGCTGGAATATCAAATATCAATTTTGCTGGTGATTTGTTGAATAACAAGACTACCACAGCAAAGACAAATGTTCAAAACAATGAAAATCAAATACCAAAACAAAAAGTTGTTTATGTGTCAAAAAATCCTGATAGAACGGTAAATGCAACAGGAGTAGTTGCTGGAACAAGTGGAATGGTCGGTGGTGCAGTACTCGGTGGAGTTGTAGGCGTTGCCAAATTACCTGGACAGCTGGCAAAGGGTATTATTAAACCAGATTATGCAAAAATAATCAGCGAATATGTAGATAAATTTAAAGAAGCTGTTGTAAGCAGCCCTGAAATGTCTAATTTTATCAATACAATTAAAGAAGCGAAATCGCCAGCTGTTGCAGAAGAAATTCTGAATATTGCAGGAACAATGTCAGAACGCTTACATGGAGCATTTGCAAATGACCCTCATGCTTCTGCTGTAATCGATAAGGTTCTCGATCCAGTTATCAGCGCAGTAAGCGTCAAGAAAAATATCAGGAATTACGGAAGCGGCTTAAAAGGGAAAATTGACTCTACAATTGGGCAGACCGTTATGAAATTTCTCGGCTTCAACAAAAAAACAAGTAAAATTGTCGGCAGCGTGACCGGAAATATTGCAGAAGGATTTGCAAAAGCTATAGAAAATGTTAAGAATTTCACCCCTGAAGAAAAACAAGCCTGGGGTAAAGTCGCCAAACAAATGTTTGAAGAATTTAATAATAATCCTAAAATTAAAATAAGCAAAGATATGCTTAAGGCACTCGGCGGTTTAGGCAAAGACCTCAGCTGGTTCAGCGAGCCGTTTAAAGCCATGCAGAAAGGTATTTTAGAAGGAATTAGAGCAATAGACAAGGGTTTAGGTCATGCACCTATAAAAACTATAGGAAAATATTCAGTATTTGGAGCACTTGCTTGCGGAACACTATCATTGCTCGGTTGGTTCGGTCTAAAAAAAGGTTTAATGAAAAAAGAGAATGCGAAATTAGAGGAGTTGAATGCTTAAAATAAGAAAAAGGTCGGAAATTAATCCGGCTTTTTTTTCTATTTAAACAAAAAAGTACTTGCAATTTTTGTTAAATTATATTAATATAACGTTATAAATATTCAAGAAAATTTAGAAAACTAAATATTTTGTAATATTTATTCTTATTAAAGGTGTTAGATTATCAATGTAATGTAAGGAAAAAGAAAACAATGACAGAGAACATGGATTTGCCTAATGAATCAGAAGATCGTCAAAGAATACTTTTAGCGGATGATGAAGCAAGTATCAGACGTATCCTGGAAACTAGATTAAAAATGGCCGGTTATGATGTTTATACAGCCGCAGATGGTGAGGAAGCTGTAAATGCTTTTAACAAATATAATCCGGATTTAGTTGTGCTGGATGTTATGATGCCAAAAATGGATGGATACGGAGTTACAAGAGAAATTAGAAGAACTGCTGATGTTCCTATCATTATATTAACAGCTCTTGGTGATGTGTCAGAAAGAATTACAGGTTTAGAACTTGGAGCAGATGATTACGTCATTAAACCTTTCTCTCCAAAGGAATTAGAGGCTCGTGTGAAGGCTGTTCTTAGAAGAACAAATAATCGTGAATCTGTAACACCTTCAGGCAAAGTTACAAAAAATGTTATTACTACAGGAAATATTAAAATTGATACTGCACGTCGTCAGGTATTCAGAAAAAATGAAAGAATTCGTTTGACCGGTATGGAATTTAGCTTATTGGAATTACTTGTAAATAATTCTGGTCAGGCATTCTCAAGAAACGAAATTCTTCAACATGTTTGGGCTTATCCACCTGATCACAGAATTGATACTCGTGTTGTTGACGTACACATATCAAGATTACGTTCAAAATTGGAAACAGATCCTGCTAATCCAGAGTTAATTCTTACGGCTCGCGGTATAGGATATATGTTTCAAAGAATTAGTTAAATAGGAAGCCCCATACGGGGCTTTTTTTATGGAGAAATCTATATTTTGTTTTATTACATGAGAGAGAATTTAAGAATAGTATCAGTTATAGTTGCTCTTATAATCTTGGGGATATCTTTTTTATTTTCTTATAAAGAAGAAAAGCTTTAAAGAAAAAGCTTGCATTGTAGAGAGAACTAATTATCTTAATAGTACAAAAATGGAATTTATAATTGACCCATACAAAGTTAAGGACGTAACGGTAGAGGCATATACAACATATAAACACCGTAGAAATAGACATCGCTCACAGAAAGTAACCAGATATTCCGTTAAATTTATAGACTTTAATGGAGCACGACATAGAATATTCAGTGAGGGTTATTCAACTTATAGTAAAGCGCAAAATTGTGCAGATGAAATTAGGTCTAAATTTAAACTTGGCAAGAATATCATTAAGGTCCCAAAATAAAAAGTTCTGGACAAAAAAAATTTTTATGTTAATATAAATATGTACCCTAAAAATATGGCGGGTGTCGTCAAGTGGTTAAGACCTCGGATTGTGGTTCCGATATGCATGGGTTCGAATCCCATCTCCCGCCCCATTTTTGAAATCAGCACCTTCGGGTGCTTTTTTATTAGGAATGATAAGGGTTTTCAGGGTTCGAACTTATATTATTGTAGATTCTGTTTGGCTTTTGAACTACTGTAGTGTTACATATTAAGACGGTATATGCTCGGAGTATAGAATTATTTCTCTGTTTGCTTCATCAATTTCTTTTTTTATAAGTTTCATTTTACTATCACAAGGCATTACAAATTCTTGTCCTAATCTTGAACGAGAAGCAAAAATTTTCGTACCTTCTGGGCATAAGATATGATGTTTAACATTCCATTTCTTAAAAAATTCTAGCATATCTTTTGTACCATTTGCATAAGTTCCAAAAGCATATCTAGATGAATCTGTTGTCCAAGCATAACCAGGTATATCAAAAATATCCCCTTCTTTTAAACCTTTCAGTTTTTGGAAATAAGGGGAATTTTCACTAAGAACTTCGCCTCGATATTGAAACATGTCATAATCTGTACCTTTTATTTTTTTAAACGCTTTATCAACTAATGATTTTTGTACTTTTTCTTCTGCGGTAAAGTATGCACTTTCTGGTAATTGTACGCATTTTAATTCACCATTTTTAAATTCCGTTAAAGTTCGATGTTTACGACTTAATGTCATAATATCAACATCACCTAATTCATTCGGAAAACTAATACGTTTATTGTAACCACCTAAATTCAAATTCCGTCCAAATGGTCGACAAAGCCTATTGTATTCTTCTATCATAACAGGAACTAATTTATTAAGACTGCCACTATCTTTATAAAATTTAAGAGTCTCAAGTAGTTCTTCTGATGGACAAACTTTGACCAATATTTCGGCATCATTCTCTTTAATACCCATGTCTATAAGGGTCTTTATAGTAGAATTATCTGTTCTTGACAAATGTGATATTTGAATAGTATCAATATTTAATGGATTATATTTTAAACCTTTAATATTTATTGGCATTTTAGGTGGTTTTGTATGACATAGCAAACTTTTAACAAGTTCACCTTTGCCATTTTTAACCATAAAATTTAATGCGACTTTTGTCAATCCCATAGAAATATCCTTATTGTCCCCTATATTAATATAAAGAGTTTGAGCTTTCAGAAATTGCCTAAATGTAACGAGTAAATCAAGAATTGTTACAATTAATAAGAAATTCCTTAACTTGTTCAATCGTTTCTTCATCATGCAAACAAAGGTGTGCAAATTTAACAATATCATTTACCCCAGGTTCGAAGTTCAACCCATCACTTGCCCCATTTTTGAAATTGTCCCTTTGGGGACTTTTTTGTTTTCTCATTCTTATTATATTCAAAAACTTGCCTACTGACCGATTACGTTTTAGTGGGGACAATTCATTTATGCCCAACCTACAAACTAATCCTTATTAATTTCAGAAATTTTTCTTGCGATAATAGTGTGACCGTCAATTACGTTACCGGAACGGGTTTGAACAGGGCTAATGATATAATTTTCAGTCCTGAAACCTGCATTCTTTAACAATTTTGAAAATTCTTCTTTTGTATAATGGTGTGCAAGATATTCTAATTCTCCACTTTTTTCATTTATTACC
>CALVHA010000012.1 GCA_944327255.1 Candidatus Gastranaerophilales bacterium
ATGAGAGCTGGTTGAAGAATGAACCCCAACCGGAAGATTACGGGGAATGGAAAACGGAGATAACCCATAATCGTCCAAAACCAAATCCTAATGATTTCCTAATCCCAGATCCTGATTGGGTCCCGCCAGTAATAGAACCTGGTGAAGGCGATGAGGATGTTGAGACTTGGTCATTATATGAAGCCTTTATGGAGGGTACAGCCGGCGGATGTTTCTCTTGTTCAAGCAATCCAAGCTCAAAGGAATATAATAAAGTGAGACATTATTTGCATGTTCTTGCTCATATGTCAGTGGATGGTATCCCTGGGATTGGGTCATATGGAGAGCATTGGTGGGATGAACCAGAAGGCGGCGTAAATGGCACAAGTGGTGACAAGGAAATTATGGATCGAATAGCCGCGGCATTAGTAGGTAAGACCGCCTGTGGCGAACCTGCCGGTTGTAGCGGAGAACATGAACATGAGTTTTATGGTACAGATGTAAATCTGGATTGTGGCGGAATAGCTTGTGATGGCACACAGTTGATAACAGATAAGATTATAGAGCTAGCACAGGATATGTATCATTATGGTATCTCTCAGTTTCCTGCTGATCTTGCTTATAAAGTTGATAGTCTTGTAGGCGATGATAACGACCCCGAATGGAAAGCCTTAAAAGAACGCTATTACCATCTAATCGAACATGATTTAAAGGGAATTCTTGAAAAAATCCCAGTTGATGGCGAGGTTCCAGAACCCCCAATGATCCCCGATGAGGAAGCTTATCAGGAAGCACTGGAAGAGTGGGAAAAGGATATAACGGAAACCGAAGTATTTGTACCTGACGAAGAAGCATATCAGGCAGCACACGATGCATGGAACGTCCCACCTGAAAAACCGGACATAAATGATTTTAAAGAAACTATAACCGTCATCAACTCAGACCAGGAAAGTGAAGAAGGCCAGTGGTATATAAACCTGTGGCACAGAATGAACGGCGCAAGTATCTATAAAACAACAATAGACGGATTTGACAACGGCATTCATGACGAAGAGAATGACGGAGTAATCGAAGGCGATAACATAACCTCCCCCGGGAATGGCTTAACCGAAGACGGAAAACCATTATGGGATATATTGGAAGACGGCTTAATGAATAGTTCAGACTGGTTAAAATATGCACTGGAAACCGGCACAATAACGTTAGAACGGGTAAACTATTCAAACCCTACAGAAATGAATACCGGCTTGAAGCATTATGAATGGAGCTCAATAATCTATACAAATGCGTTAGACATCTCCGAACAAACGAATGAGGAAGCGATAGCAAAAGCGGAAGCGATTTATGAATCAACGACTAAAGATATAGAAGCTAAAGACAAACAGTATGATAATATGTTAAAACTTTTAGATACAGAACACAATGCTTTGCAAACGGAATATGACTCGGTAAAATCCATAATATCTAAAAACCTTGAAAGAACTTTAAAGATCTATTCGGCGTAATGTATTCATTTAAATTCAATCAATGATGAGCTGATTGTTTTTTATTTATTTTATAGCACAGTGTAACTTGAATCCACAAAATAAAACTTTATTAAATTGTTTTTTTGTGTTATTTTCTTGTCATAAAAGAAATTTACGAGGGATTTTATGACAAATACTAAGATTAAATATGAAGACTTACCTACAGTTTATGAGCCAACTGAAACGGAAGCTGAAATTTATAAGTTTTGGGAAGATGGAGATTACTTTAGGGCGGATGCTAAAAGTAAAAAGCCTGCTTATTCAATTGTAATTCCTCCTCCTAACGTTACCGGTGTTCTGCATATGGGGCATGCTCTTGACGAAACTCTTCAGGATATTTTAACCAGATATCATAGAATGTCAGGTTTTGAAACCCTCTGGCTTCCTGGAACTGATCACGCAGGGATTGCAACTCAAAATGTTGTTGAAAAACAACTCCGAGCTAAGGGCCTAAGCCGTTATGATCTTGGAAGAGAAAAATTCCTTGAAGAAACATGGAAATGGGCAAATGAGCATAAATCTGCAATTTTGGATCAATGTAAGCGTCTCGGGGCCTCTTTTGACCGTTCAAGAGAAAGATTTACGTTTGATGCGGGATGTTCGGAAGCTGTTAAAGAAGTATTTGTTAAATTATACGAAAAAGGATTAATTTATAAGGGTAAATATATAGTAAACTGGTGCCCTCGCTGTAACAGTGCAATTTCTGATGTAGAAACTGAATATGTGACAGAAGCTGGTCATATGTGGGAAATCTCTTATCCTTTAAAAGGCGAGTCGGGTGCAATTATTGTTGCAACTACCAGACCTGAAACAATTTTTGGTGATGTTGCAATCGCAGTTAATCCTTCTGATCATAAATATTCTGAATTAATAGGTAAAACGGTTGTTATTCCTTTATCTGGCAGAGAAATTCCTATTATATCTGATGAATATGTTGATAAAAGTTTCGGGACCGGTGCTGTTAAAATTACACCTGCTCATGATCCTAATGATTTTGAAGTAGGAAAACGCCACGGTTTAAAACCTATTTGGATTTTGGATGAAAACGGAAAGATGAAAGCTTGTGGTGAAGTTCCTCCTTCTCTGCATGGTTTAGACAGATATGAAGCGCGAGAAAAGATTATCGGGATGCTTTCTTACGAAAATTTCTTGTTAAGAACAAGAGACCATGAGCATAATGTAGGAAAATGTCAGCGTTGCGGTACGACAATTGAACCCCTTCTTTCAGAACAATGGTTTGTTAAGATGGAACCGCTTGCTAAAGAAGCAATTGCTGCGGTTAAGGACGGCAGAATTAAGTTTGTTCCTGACAGATGGGAAAAGAATTATCTAAACTGGATGGAAAATATTCGAGATTGGTGTATTTCCCGTCAATTATGGTGGGGACATCAAATTCCTGCATATTATCATAAGAAGACAGGAGAAATGATTGTCGCAAAAGAAAATCCGGATCCGGAAAATTACGTTCAAGACAGTGATGTTCTTGATACCTGGTTTTCATCCGGTTTGTGGCCTTTCTCAACTATGGGATTCCCTAATACCGAAAGTGATGATTTTAAGAAATTCTATCCAACAACGACTCTTGTTACAGGGTTTGATATTATATTCTTCTGGGTTGCCAGAATGATTACTATGGGATTAGAGTTTACTAAAAAGGCTCCTTTTTCGACGGTTTATATTCACGGGCTTATTCGCGATGAAAAAGGGCAAAAGATGTCTAAGTCTAAGGGGAATACTATAGATCCCGTTAAAATTATTGATAAATACGGTTGTGATGCATTAAGATTTACAATGACTTCTCTTTGTACATACGGTGGTCAGGATATTAAAATCAGTGATGAAAGATTTGAATACGGTAGAAATTTCGCAAATAAAATTTGGAATGCTTCAAGATTTGTTTTAATGAATCTTGAAGGTGTTGATGGTAAGGAAATTGATTTTAATAATCTTACAATTGCAGATAAGTGGATTTTGGACAAGCTTAATTCAACTGCAAAAGAAATAAATGAAAATATTAAAGAATACAGAATCGGAGAAACTGCTCATATCCTCTATGATTTCTTCTGGAATTCATATTGTGACTGGTATGTTGAAATTGCTAAGATTCAACTTCAGGATGAAGATTTAAAACTTAATACACAGAGAGTTTTAAGGTATGTTCTTGATATGTCTTTAAGATTGTTACATCCTATTATGCCTCATATTACGGAAAAAGTATGGCAGCTTCTTCCTCACCTCGATAGCGAAAAAGCTCCTGCATTAATTGTTGCGGAATATCCTGTTTTTAATGATAAGTTTGTATATTCTAAAGAATCACAGGAGATGGAGCTGGTATTTGAAACAATTAAATCCTTAAGAAATGTTCGTCAAAGTTTTAACATTTCAACTTCTTTGAAGATTGATATAGAAATTCGTGCCGAAAAATCAGAAAGACCTGTATTTGAGGCAATAGAATCATATATTAGAAGACTTGCAAAAGTTGAAAATATTGCTTATGCGGATGTAAACGCTCCTGTTCCTAACAAAACGGCAACGGCGGTTGTTTCTGCTTCAAAAATTGTTTTAAATTTGGAAAATCTTATTGATTTTAATGAGGAAATTAAACGTCAGGAGAAGAAATTAGCAAAACTTACCGGAGAGAAAAAATCTTTGGAAGGAAGAATTAATAATCCTAAGTTTGTAGCGAATGCTCCTAAGGAATTAATAGAGCAAACAAAATCCAGAATTGAAGAAATAACAATTCAGGAAAATGCTATTAACGAACTTATTACTTCATTAAAATCTTAAGAAATGTAAAAAAAAATAATATAAAGAACGGGACATGACGCAAAAAAGTTTATGTCCTGTTTTTATATATGTTAAAATTTGAAAAGGAGAAAAATTATGGCAATTCAAAATGTCGGCTGGAATTTTGTGGAAATGGCCTCTAAACAAGGTAAAAAATTAATGAGCATACCTTTAAAAGATAATAAAACGGCAAAAGTTCTATGGAATGATAATGCAGTAGATTGTTTTATTATGAAAGATGGGAAATTGGTTAATGGTAAATGTGCAACAGGCTCAACTCCTTATATCCAAAATGAAATGGCTGGAATTTTAGATAAATTGCAAACAATTGTTGCTCCGGGAGTTGATATGTTAAAAATATTTATGAATGCGTGCTTTAAGTAATGTTAAGTAACTTTACAAAACCTTTACAAGTTGACAATGCTCTGCTATGATAATAGCAAGTTTATTAGATAAAGTCTTAGACAATGGAGTAAAAATGACATCACAAGAATTAGATTTTGAAGAATTATTAAAACAATACGATTATAAGTTTCAGAAAGGAGACCTTGTAAAGGGTATTGTATGCGGTTATGACGCTCAGGGTGTAATGGTTGATATCGGAGCTAAAACAATTGCTATAGTCCCAACCAGAGAAGCCGTTGATAAAGATGAAAAAGTTGAAGATAAATTTGAAAAAGGGCAGGAGTATGAATTCCTGATTATCAGAGAGGAAGATGAAGACGGCAAATTTCTTCTTTCCCGTAAAAAAGTTGACTTTGCTTATGCTTGGAAAGAACTTGAAAAAGCTAAGGCTGCGGATGAAACAATTCTTGGAACAATTGTTGGAATTGTTAAGGGCGGTATCCTTGTTGAAGTTTCAAATGTTAGAGGATTTGTTCCTTCCTCACAACTTCGTACAAAAGAAACTGATTTAGAAGTAGGTTCTAAAATTGAGTTGAAAATTTTAACATTAGACAGTCAGCAAAATAACTTTATTCTTTCAAATAAAAAAGTTTATGAAGACAGTGCTGTAGAAGCAAGAAAAAATGTTTTTGCTCAAATTGAAGCAGGACAAATCGTAAAAGGTGATGTTGTCAGAATTACTGATTTCGGTGCGTTTATTGATCTTGGTGGTATTGACGGATTGTTACCTTTATCTCAATTATCTTGGAGATGGATTGACCATCCTACTGATATATTGAAAGTTGGCGATAAAATTGATGTCGAAGTTATTGCAGTTGATCATGACAAACAACGCGTATCTTTAAGTTTGAAAAATCTTGAGCCTGATCCTTGGCTTGAAGCTGAAAAACAAATTAAAGAAGGAGACAAAGTTGAAGGTACAATAACAAGAATTAAACACTTTGGAGCTTTTGTTGAAGTATTCCCTGGTGTTGAGGCTTTATTACCTCATAATGAAGTGGTTGAACTCCAAAATCGTGATGGCAATATATTGCAGGTTGGGGATAAGGTTATGACCTATATCTTGAAGTTTAATCCAACTGATAAGCGTATCGCCTTAACTGTTAATGAACCAGCAGAAGAAACAACTGAAGAAAATTAAAATCTGATTAAGAATAATAGAAAAAGCCGGTGTTTTTACACCGGCTTTTTTTCTGGGTTATGTAAATGAAATATGTATAAAAACTTAATATAAATATATGATTTTAATAAATATGATTAAAGAAAATAAATAAACTTGCCGTATAATAAATTATACAATTATGTTGACTTTTTAGAAAATATAATTAAATAGAAAATAAGTAGTAGTTAATTGTGCGTAAGAAGGAGAGCAGCTTATGGGTATGGCAGCTTCACAGGCTAGATATTTAGGTTTAACAGCTAGAAAAACTAACGTTGAATATGAAGGACAACAGATTAACCAAGCACGTACAGCACTGGCAAATCAAAGTGCCAATACATTTAATGAATTGTTAGCTCTGGAAGTTCCGACCGCACCTAGTACGCAAGATTATACAACCCTTAAATATTCGTATACTGATGGAACAATTACGGAACAAATTGAGGATATGGTTCAGTTAACGGATGATCCTGATGGTTATAATTATATGATAACTCATTATCATAATGCTGATGTCTATACAGGTGTTCAAAACAGGCTTACTAACCCTCAAGTTCAAATTGGTACTACCGGAGTTAAGGGAACAATAGCAAGAGATTCAGTAACAGATGACGGAAATGGAAATTATACAATAAATGGGGCGCCTGTGAGTGTTTATGATGAAAATAATGAGGCTCAACATGATGCATATATGACTATTTCTCAAAATTATCCGGATTTTGCAAAATTAAAGGATGATTTATATACGTTTACAGGCGAAGACGGAAGTATCCATTTTACAACGGGCGCTTCTCTCAGCGGAACAGATGCAGTAGATGATTATTCTGTTCAATCTGATATTCCATCATTTATTGGGACTGCTACATTAACGAAGTATGATCCTACTGACAGTACCCAAAAAGCAGCATATGATCAAATTTGTAAAGATTGGCCAACTTCTGATTTTGCGAACTCCAGTGAAGATGAAATTTATGTTTGGGAGTATCAGGGAGAAACCCGTTTTGCTTGTTTATCAGACCTGATGGCAGCTGCACAAAGTGCGCCTGATCAATCTGCTCCAACTGAAAATCAAGATAAGCTTATGTATTATACTGCGAAAGATATAAATACAAGAATTGAACAACAACAAAAAGCTATTGTTGATATAAATGAAGACGGGCGTATTGAATCCATAAGATATGAAGATTCTTCAGCTACTTACCCTGTAAGTACTGCAACCGAAACAGATGAGGATGCATATCAAGATGCAATGAATCAATATAATTATGATATGCAAGTTTATGAAAAGAGAATAGCTGATATCAATGCTAAGACTGAAAAAATTCAGGAACAAGACCGTACATTAGAATTAAGATTACGTCAGCTTGATACAGAACAGGAAGCTCTTCAGACAGAGATGGAAGCTGTTCAGAAAGTTATTGAAAAGAATATTGAATCTACATTCAAGACTTTTGAATAATATTAAAAGAGACTTAAAGAGAAAAATAAGAGGTATTTTATATGTCTTACAAAAACGACAGTTATTTAGTAATAGCAAATAAATTTGGTTCAGCAAGCTCGGATGCGAAGGCTCAGTTATGGGAAACTTATGATAAGTTGAGAGACTTAACGGTATCAGGTTCGGGTGCTGGTGGTACCGGATGGGGAAATACTGGTAGTTTTTTATATCGTATGGCAAGTTTATTGGCTCCATCTTCATATGCTACAGTTTTCGGAAGCTCTGAATCAATGAATATACCTGGAACTTCTTATTACTCTTCAATGAATGGAGGTTCTTCTTTCGGACTTAATTCATTATATAATTATTCTGGCTTTCCTAGCGGGGCGGCTCCGATTTCTTGGTCTGATGGTATTTATACAGGTGGTGCCGCTTCTGTTTTGGGATGGGGAACTGATACTGGAACTTCAACTTCAGGAGTTGCAACCGGTTATGCTTCCGGAATTGGCGGTTTAGCCGATATTGCAAGTGCTGCTGCTTATGGAGTCGGAGCTGCAAACGGTTACGGATTTGTAGGTAAAAATATTGTTTTACCTGTCGCAAGTATTATTTCTGGATGGGGTGGAATTATGCAGTCTGCGGCACCATACTTGGGCGAATACGGTCTTCCTGCTCTTGTTATGGGTAATTTGATGCAGGGAACTACTTCTGCAGCATTATCGGCTTACCAGCGTGTTACAGGTAATATTACAGCGAATGCAGATACAATCCTTTCTAATAAGGTAAGAAATATTGAAACGGTTTGTAAGATGCTTGATACACAGGGTGACGTTGTTAAAAAGATGTTAAAAGAATCTATTGATGGAGATAGTAAAGCTATTCAAAACTTATAGTTTTAGTGTGAAAGCATAATTATGGATAAAAGAATATATTTACGGACTATATTTGATAAATTATTAAAAGATAATATCGTTTTTACCATGTTTAAAAGGTTTGTTAATTTTTATTGCGGAATTTTTTCTCACCCCGTAAATTCATTAAAGTTTCATGGAAATTTTCCGATAAAAAGTAGTAATGGAACAGATATGCAATCCTCGTTTCAGGATGTTGATAAGATAAAAGACATTTTAGGTTAAGACATGTTAAGATGTTTTAAATAAATACGCAATAATTGAATCGTGTTTGTTTTTATATACATGTAGATCTAAAGTGTTATAGGAGTAGAATATAGCAAAATGCTTCGAGATACTTTGGAGATGAATATAAAAAGAATAATAGATTTCTTGATATATTCAAAAAACTTTATAATAAGAAAAAGCCCGCTGAAAGCATTGGCGAATTCTATTGTGGAAGGTTTAAAAGATTTCTTGACAATGAAGAAAAAGTTAAAAATGGCTCAGTATCGATTAAACTATCACAGACATCAATTCCAAAAGATGGAACAGTTGATTGCAGAGAATAACCAGCATAGCTTTCTGAAAGGGAACAATCTTAATGAAACCAGATAAAGGAAGTAGTAAATGGGTATTCTCACAGATACAATCAGATTGCATCAACTGCACGGTCAGAAACTAGATCTGCAATTTAAAATACAGCAGATTACAATGACCAAAATGGGATTAACTCATTCTTGTAATGATTTGATTAAAGTTGGGACTGATTATGATCCTGAATCTCCTGTTATGAAAACTCTTCAACAACGACAGCAAAAATTAAAGCTGTTGGAAGAGAAGTTAAATCATGAAATGCAAGAATATCAAATCCAGCTGGAAATGGTTGAGGCAGAATATGGAGCCTGCAAACAACGATTATCACAAAGTATTAGAGAAGAATTTAGCTATTCATTATAAAGAATGCGAACATCACTGATTCGCATTCTTTTATTTATAATATAAAAAATAACACCCTTCTGGGTGCTACCTTTTTATGGAGGATAATCTTTTTATTCTATATCAAGATTATCAGTGGCTTGAAGCTGTTTTTTCTTTAAATTGTGCATTACTGCATCAACAAGAAGTTCATAGGATTTCATATTCTCGATATTCGGGAATTCTTCCTTTAATTGTTCTCTGACCATTGCTTCCAGCCTACGTTCGTCAGAATTTACCTGAAGTTCTTCAACTCCGCTTATCATTTTAATGTAATCGGTAGATTTTTTATTTGCTGTATGATTGGCATAATTCAACCATCTTAATTTCGGGCTAATTGAGTCGTTTAATTTTTTTACGATTTTAAGGTTTTTCAATCGGTCTAACATATCTACCTCTACGTTTGATTATTGTTTCTTACACTATTGTAAAGTATCCTGAAAAAAATAATTTACTTTTTTACAAAGAATGTTTACAATCTTTTACAAATCTTTGAAAGCTTGTTATAGCTTAGAAAAATCTGTGAGATTTTCGTATTTTTTCTTTAATAATGTTAACAATGCGAGTCTGTTTTCTTTGATTGTTTCATCTTTATCCATGACTAAAACATCTTCAAAGAATTTTTCAACAGAAGGATTGATTGCGATTAGCGATTCAAGATATTGTTTATAATCATCGCTTTCTTTAACCGTATTTATTTGTTCAAGAAGCATATTTTCTGCACTTACATTGAATAAATTTTTATTAACGGATTTTTTTGAATCTTCTTTTAATATTCTTATAACCCTGTTAGCACATTCCATTAATGCAGGATTATTAAGAGTTTGAACTACGTCAACTCTTTTTACATAATCTGCAAGATCTTCAAGCGGATTTTTGTTAGAAGCACAGGCCTCAAGAACGTTTTTAGAATATTTATCGGACAAGAAAATTATTAATCTCTGAACCATAAATTCATTAACTTCTTCCAAAATTTTTCCTGAAAGTCTGTTTACACTTGAGCCCGCAATATTTTTGACTTTATCTATAACATTTCCTTCTACTGTTTTGATTGGAAGAAGAAGTAATGTTTTGATAATTAAATCATTTAAATTAACTTTAATTTTAGCATCGAGGATTGTTCTTATTATTCCTAATGCCGCTCTTCTTACTCCAAGCGGATCGGAGGAACCCGTAGGTTTTTTGCCTTCTGCAAAGACTGCACAAATAGTATCAAGTTTGTCTGCAATTCCGACAATTTGTCCTTCAATACTTTTTGCAGTTTCGCTTTCCGCATTAAGTGGGAAGTAATGTTCTTTAATCCCATCGCAAACTCTTTTGTCTTCTCCTGCTACCCTTGCGTAATCTGCTCCGATGAAACCTTGAAGTTCAGTGAATTCAAATACAAGCTGAGTTGTTAAATCTGCTTTACATAAAAGAGCAGTACGTTCAATTGTTTTTGAATCAATATTTAAGGATTTAGCAATATCTTTAGATAATGTAATTATTCTCTGCGTTTTATCATAAACAGAGCCCATACCTTTTTGGAATGTAACGCCTTTAAGGTCTTCTACGTAATCTGCAAGAGGTTTTTTAGTATCTTCATTAAAGAAGAATACAGCATCATCAAGTCTTGCTTTAATAACTCTGACATTGCCAGCTTTAATATTTGTAAATTCATCGCCGATATAATTTGTCATGGTTATAAATTTGTTAATTAATTTGCCATCTTTATGGAGGGCAAAGTATCTTTGATGAACGGCCATAACTGTTACTGTAACTTCTTCAGGGATCTCCAAATATTTAGGATCGAATTCACACACAGCAGGAACTGGATATTCCGTTATAAATGTAACTTCTTCAAGTAAATCATCCGTATAATAAGGAACTGCACCGAGTTTGTCTGCTTCCTCTCGTGCTTTTTCAATTATAATTCTACGTCTTTCATCCTGATCAACAATTACACAGCAGTTGCGCATAATCTCTTTATAATCATCCGGATGTCCTATAATTACGTTTTGTTGTGCAAATCTGTGGCCTCTTGAAATATTTGAAGATTCTTTATCAATAATTTTTATTTTAACTTCTTCTTTATCAAGAATTGATACAATCCATCTTATCGGTCTGGAAAATTTTTCATCGTTATATCCCCAGCGCATAAAGTGTGAGCCTTGAAGTTTTAAAACTATTGTAGGAACATTATCTTTAAGCAGTTCAACGATAGATTTCCCTTTTACGATTATTTTTGCATGAACATAATTATCTTCTACATATAAATTCTGAGGTTCAACCCCATTTTTACGTGCAAATCCTTCTCCTGCTTTTGTAAGATTCCCGTTTTCGTCATAAGCGACTTTTGCAATAGGGCCTCTTACAATTTTTTCTTCATCTGCACTTTTTTCAACAAGGCCAGATATTATTACAGCAAGGCGTCTTGGCGTTGCATAAACATCAACTTTTTCAAAACCTACTTTATTATCATTCAAAAAATTGTTAAATCCTGTTTTTAACTGCTCTATAGCTTGCGGTATGAACTTATAAGGAAGTTCTTCTGTTCCGATTTCCAATAAATATTTACTCATTATCTCACCTTCCGTAAATCTGTATGTATCAAAATCTTATTAAAAACAAGCTTTATTTGCAAGTACATAAGACTCTCTCTCCTTGCTTTAATTTCCATTTTTCTACTTGCTTATTTTGATGTTTTAAATTATAATGTTTTTATTAAGTAATGAAGAGGAGAAAAGATGGGATATAAAATTTTAGCAAAAAAAGAAATTTGCCCTAATCAATACGAATTGACAATTGATGCCCCTTATGTTGTGAGAAATGCTAAAGCAGGTCAGTTTATAATTTTTCGAGCAGATAAAAACGGAGAACGTGTTCCATTGACTATTGCTGATGTTAATAAAGAAACCGGAGCTTTGACTATTGTGTTTATGGCTGTAGGGTATTCTACAAAAAAATTAGCCGAGCTAAATGTTGGTGAGGAGATAGCTGATGTTGTGGGGCCTTTGGGTAAGCCTACAGATATTAAAAAATACGGAACTGTTGTTTGTCTCGCCGGCGGTTATGGTGCTGCTCCTTGTTACTTGATTGCTAAAGCTTTCAAAGAGGCTGGCAATAAGGTTTATATGATTATGGGGGCCAGAAATAAAGATTTAATTTTCTGGGCTGATAAGATGAAGGATGCTTGTACAGAATTATTCATCACAACAGATGATGGTTCCTTAGGAGAAAAAGGTTTTGTAACAACTGTTCTTGATCGTTTAATGAATAATGAAAAAATAGATTATGCAATAGCTGTAGGTCCTATGCCAATGATGCGAGCTGTTGCTGAATTAACCCGTGATAAGGGTATTTATACTGAAGCAAGTATGAACCCTATTATGGTTGATGGTACAGGTATGTGTGGAGCCTGCCGTGTTACTGTCGGTGGTGAAGTTAAATTCGCTTGTGTCGATGGTCCTGATTTTGATGCTCATAAAATAGATTTTGATGAAGTTATCAACAGAACCAGAATTTATAAGGACCAAGAGAAAAAACGTGATGAAAATTGTAATTTGCTAAAACAGGCAAATGTTTAAGCTAATATAAAGGAGAAAATATGGCGGTAGATAAGAGAGAAATACCTTTTTGTCCATTAATGAGTGCAGGTTCTGATGTAGACATGGTTTGTACTCAGGAACGTTGCAGCTGGTATATTCCGACAATTAAGAAATGTTCGGTTTATATTATGGGCTTTAATGCATTGCTTGATGCAAATTCAAAACAAATCCCTAAAAAACGTATTTAATTAAAGAGTTTTAATATATGAAAATAGTATTGTGTGTTAAACAGGTTCCGGATACATCTGATATCAAATGGACTGAAAATAACACAATTCAACGCGAAGGGCTGGAGAGTATAATTAATCCTTATGATGTTTATGCTTTAGAGTCCGTTTTGCGTTTAAAAAATAAATATGATGTTAGTATTACTGCATTAACTATGGGGCCTGCACAAGCTGCCGATGTATTACGCCGAACACTTGCTGTCGGTGTTGATAGTGCTGTGTTATTATCTGATAAAAAATTTTCTGGGGCTGATACTTATGCAACTGGCAAGACAATTGCGAAGGCTATTAGTGAAAAATTATCAGATTATGATTTAATAGTTTGTGGACAATTCGCTGTGGATGGGGATACTGCACAGACAGGACCAAGTATTGCTAATTTCCTTGATATTCCTCAGGTAACTTACGTAAAGGAAATTATTGATTATGCTGATGGTTATTTAACGGTTTTAAGAGAGCTTGACGATCATTATGAAAAGATTAAAGTTCAACTGCCTGCACTTATTTGTGTTTTAAAAGATACATTTGAACCTGTGCGTGCTACAATTAACGGTATTATTAGAGCTCAAAAGGCGGATATCATTACATATGGAATTGATGATTTGGGGATGGAACCGGCCGATGCTGGTTTGAAAGGGTCTCCAACATATGTAAGCAGAGCTTTCAGGGCTCCTCAAAAGAATGCCGAATGTAAATTTATATCTGATATTGAAGCGCTTGTAGATGTTCTAAAAGAATGCGGAGGAACTGATGAATAAAGGAATTTTAGTTTATGCAGAAGTAACCTCTGACTGTTATTTGCATACAGTTGTTTTTGAGCTTTCTAATAAGGCACTGGAGCTGTCTGCCAAGCTTGATAATGCTCCTGTTATGGCTCTTTTATTAATAAAACCAGATTTAATAAATGAATATAAGGAGGCTTTTCAAAAAAGCGGATTCGATAAGGTTTTTTATGTTGTTGATGAACGTTTTTCTAAATATACTACTGACTTGTTTGCAACGGCTGCTATTCAGGCTATAGAACAGATTAATCCGGAAATTATGTTAATAGGTGCAACCTGTCAAGGACGGGATTTGGCCCCGAGGATTTCTACTGCATTGCATACTGGGTTAACTGCGGATTGTACTGGCTTAGATATTGATGAAAAAGGGAAATTTGCGGCAACTCGTCCGACTTTTGGGGGGCAGTTAATGGCGACGATTTTGTCTAAAAATTCCCCTCAAATGGCAACTGTTCGCCCTAAAGTATTTAAGCCTTCTCCTATGGATGTTGTGAGAGATACGGCTTTTATAAAATTATCAGTCAATTTAACTAATTTTGTTTCTAGAACGGAAATTTTAGAATTGTCAAAAAAGATAGTTAACGAAATCAATACTCTGGATAGTGCTGAGATTATTGTTGCCGGAGGAAGAGGAATGAAAAATTCTGAGGGATTTGGACTTATAAAACAACTGGCTGATAAATTGGGTGGGACAATTGCGGCTTCAAGGGTTGCCGTTGAGATGGGATTAGCTCCTCAAGAGATTCAAATCGGACAGACAGGAAAAACTGTTTCCCCAAAATTATATATTGCCTGTGGTATTTCTGGTGCTCTTCAGCATACTATTGGAATGAATTGTTCTAAAAAAATTATTGCAATTAATACTGATAAAGATGCGCCTATTTTTGGAATATGTGATTACGGAATGATTGGAGACGCTTTTGAAATTATTCCGAAGCTGATTAAAATGCTATAAGTTTTAGCTAATTTATAAATATTTAATCTGTTATAATGTTTGTTTAATTATAACCGCTTTATAACAAGGATAGATTTCTATTTGACGGGGCAAGTTATTTATGCTAGGATTACGTGACGGGATTTTGTGAGGTGCTTATGGATAAATTGAAAATTTATTTGGATAAAGATATTGACACAGAGTTAATTAAAACCAAAAAAATTGCTATTATTGGTTTTGGTTCTCAAGGTTACGGACAGTCAACAAATTTAAAAGATAGTGGCTGTGATGTAGTTTTAGGGCTCCGTCTGGATGGAAAATCTAACCGTAAGGCGCGTGATTATGGTTTTAAAACTATGAGTATAGAAGAGGCCGTTAAGTGGGCTGATATTGTGCAGATTCTCATCCCTGATGAAATTCAGGCTGATGTATACAAGGAACAAATCTTACCTTACTTGAGAAATGGTCAGTATTTAATGTTTTCTCACGGGTTTAATATTCATTATAAAAAAATTGTTGCACCTGAAGGGGTTAATGTTGTTATGGTTGCTCCAAAAGGTCCTGGGCATACTGTAAGAAGCGAGTATATTCTTGGAAGAGGGGTCCCTTCATTGATTGCAGTATATGCTAATCCTTCTGGTGATGCTAAAAAAGTTGCTTTATCATATGCCTCTGCGATCGGTGCCGGTCGGGCAGGAATTATTGAAACTACTTTTAAAGAGGAAACTGAAACGGATTTATTCGGAGAACAGGCTGTTATTTGCGGGGGAGTTTCTGCTTTGATAAAAACAGGTTTTGATGTTCTTGTTGAAGCCGGATATTCACCATATATGGCTTATTTTGAAGTTTTGCATGAAATGAAGCTTCTTGTTGATTTGATAAATCAGGGTGGACTTGCGGATATGAGATATTCTATATCTAATACGGCAGAATACGGTGATATGACAAGAGGGCCGAAAGTTATAGGGCAAACATCAAAAGAAGCTATGAAAGAATTGTTAAAGGATATTCAATCAGGTGCTTTTGCAGATGAGTTTCTCGGGGAAATGAAATCTGGTTGTTTGAATTTTAACGCTTTGAGAAAAGAAAATTCAGAGCATCTTATTGAAAAGGTCGGTCAGGAAATTCGTTCATCTTTCAAATGGAATAATGATGCAAAAATTATTGACAGAAATAAAAATTAAAAGGGATTTTAAATGTTTAATACTGATGTAATATATGAAGTAGTAACTTTCTCTGTCGGAGATACTAAAGCAGGAACAAAAATGGGAAAGTTACAGCTAAAAAACACAGAAGATAGTTCAATTTTAAATTGTGTTCTCTGGGAAGAAACACTTAACAGATTTGACAGTAAGGTTTTTAGAACTGGGAATTTGGTTAAGCTTGTATCTGCTTCTTTTAATGAAAAATTTAACAACTGTCTTGTCTCTGCTTTGGAGGTTGTTAAGGAAGCTAAGACTGGGTTGTCAGAAGCGGAGAGAGAACAATACTATGAAGCAATAATTGACTATATTGATAAGATTCATGATGAAAAAATCAACACTTTTCTTATGAGATATTTTATGGAGCATAAGGAAAGAATAAAAATAATGCCTGCGGCGAAAGTTATGCACCATAATTATATCGGCGGATTGCTGGTGCATACTTTAGAATGCTTGCAGTTCGCAGAAGCTAATATGGAAATGGCAGATTATAAATTTAATCGTGATAATATTTTTGCGGCTTGCATATTGCATGATATAGGGAAAATATTTGAGTATACAATAGATCTGGAAACTGGTTTAATTGATTATGATGAAAATTTCCGTAAGGAATGGCTCTCTCATTCCCAATACGGGTTTTCCATTTGTATGAATGAAGGTTTTAAACCCGTTGCAAAAATGATAGCAGCACATCATGGCAGAAGTGATTGGGGGGCTATTATTGATTTAGATCAAAAGGATTTAGAACCTGAACTGTATTTTATTCACCTTATCGACAACCTGTCTGCTAAGTTTGGTAAAATTAATGTCGCAAAATTAGAAGATAAAGGAACTGCAAATTGTCAAAGTTAAACGAAAAACATACATTGAAGGGAACACTTGTTTGTGTTGAGGGGATTGACGGCTCAGGAAAATCTACTCAACTTGCTCTTTTGCGTGATTGGCTGAAGAATAACGGTCAGGATGTAATTTTTACCGAGTGGAACTCTTCGGAGTTAATATCTCAAACCACTAAGCTTGCGAAGAAAAAAAATCTGCTTTCTCCGAGAACTTTTAGCCTTCTTCATGCTGTAGATTTTGCAGATAGAATGAAGCAGGTTATTGCACCGGCTCTTAAAGCAGGTTTTATAGTGCTTGCTGACAGATATGCCTATACTGCTTTTGCTCGTGATGTTGCAAGAGGTGTTGATGCTAATTGGGTTAGAAATGTTTATGACTTTGCAATCAAACCTGATTTGGCTCTTTATTTTGACATTGATCCTAAACTTTCGATGGAGAGAATTTGTTTTAATCGTGCACCAAAGTTTTACGAAGCAGGTATGGATTTGAAACTCAGTAACGATCCCTATGAAAGCTATATGATTTTTCAGGGTAGAGTTATAAAAGAATATCAAAAAATGGTTAAAGAATATGGACTTATTCAACTTGATGCAACAGATTCAATCCATTCTAAACAGGTTAAAATTAGAGAAATGCTTTGTGATATATTAAAGTCTAAAGGTATAACAATCTAGGGAAATTATGGTTAGAAAAAAATATAAAACTAAAAGCGGATATGAAGGTCTTCTTGTTGTGATAGAGGGAACGGACGGTTCAGGGAAATCTACTCAGCTTGAGCTTTTGAAACGTTCGATTCAGGACAAGTCATATGGTGTAATGGTATCAGAATGGAAGACTTCAAGGCTTATTGCAAATGTTATTGATGATGCAAAAGAACGTAATTTATTGAATGCTACAACATATAGCCTTTTATATGCTGCAGATTTTGCTGACAGGCTTGAAAATCAGATTATTCCTGCATTAAAATCCGGCTTTATTGTTTTACTTGACAGATATTACTATACTGCGCTTGCAAGAGATGTTGTGAGAGGTCAGGATATTAACTGGGTTAAAAATTTGTATGATTATGCTCCTGAGCCTGATTTAATTTTTTATCTTGATATGCCTGTTGATGTTTTGCTGAAACGTATAATCGGAACTACAGGTTTAAATTATTATGAAAGCGGGCGAGATGTCGGTTTTTCTACGGATTTTTATAAAAGTTTCAAAATATATCAGCAGAAATGTCTTGATGAATATAATAATATGAAGTCTGAATATAATTTTAAATCAATAGACGGAACTATGAGTATAGATGAAATTCATAAAATAATGAATGATGAAGTTCAAAAAATTCTTGATTCTGGAATTCTTGCTTAATGTTATATTTTATCTTAATTTAAGAAGTTCATTAATTGTTGCATATATAAATGCAAGCTCTTGATTAGTGAGTTTGCGCATACTAATAAGTATTTTATCTAATAGTTCATTATTGTTGTTAAAAAGAAATAAGTCCTGAATGTTTACCTGTAAAGCCTCTGCGATGTTTATAATATTTTTGGAGATGGAAAATGTGTTCCGTTTTCAATTTTACAATAATGTTGAGGATCTATATCTGCTATTTCAGATAATATTTCTTGTGTAAGTTTTTTTTGTTTTCTTATGTAGCGGATTCTGTTCCCAAAATCTTTCTTTAATTGTTTTTCATCCATAATTCTTCTTTTTCATTTTACATATTATTAACCGCTCATAATAATGTTTAATCATGACAAGTTTTCCTTGACAAATATGTTATTTTGTGACATGAATTATAGAACATTAATTGGAATTATCGAATAATATTCTATATGCTGGAGTAAATAATGAGCAATACAAAAGTGTCCATAATTATTCCGATATATAATGTCGGTAAATATCTTGAAAAATGTCTGGAGAGTGTTTTGTCTCAAACATTAAGAGATATTGAGATAATTTGTGTAAACGATGGTTCAACAGATAATTCTTTAAATATTGTGAATAAATATGCTTCGGTAGATTCAAGAATCACCGTTGTAAATATTGATAACAGCGGAGTTGCTGCTGCAAGGAATATCGGGTTGCAAATTGCAAAAAGTAAATATGTAATGTTTGTTGATGGCGATGATTATTTGCTTCCAGAAGCCTGTGAAACAGCTGTTAATTCAATTGAAAGCAATAATGCTGATATCAGTGTTTTTGGGAGCTATAATCTTGAAAATGGAGAACTTATTAAAGGTTGGACCAGTAAAAAAATAGAAGAGTTTTTAGTAAATGACTCTTTAAATGATTATTTTGAGTTTCAAATTTTTGTTTGGGATAAGATTTTTCGCTTAGATTTTTTAAAAAAATATAAGTTTAAATTCATAGAGGGGCTTAAAACTGCAGAGGATGTTTTATTTTGTTTGATGACTTATTTTTTTCATCCGAGATATTGTTTAATAAATAAGCCTTTATATGTATATAGAGTTGGAAGATTTGATTCTTCCACAAATAATAAAAATTGTATAGCAAGTGATTTTATTTCATTCAAAGTTTTGTATGAGAAAGATATATTTAGGGCACAGTCTTTAAAAGCTCAACTTCGGATAATTGATAAATTTTTCAAGGCTTCTATCGGATATTTAAAAAAATCATCAAATGGTAGGACTTGCTTGGTTGATGTGAATAATTTTGTAAAATTTTTGGATGATAGATATCCGATTAATGCCCTAAAGACTTTAAAATCATATAAAATTTTAAAATATTTTAAAAGCGCAAGAGTTATAATACAGATTTGTCCAATAAATGTTTTGTCAAGTAACCTATGCAAAATTTTAGGATTAAATATTTGTTAAGAAGGAGGATTTGTTTGTATAATCTTGAACAGATTTTTTCGGTTAGGAATGAAAGATGCAGATATAAAAAACATAAAGTAATTACTTTACTTGGGTTAAAACTTAAGTTTAAAGTTGAAACTAAGTTTAAAACGGATTTTTTTAACCGAGAAATAAGCCCTAATACGATTCTTCTTGTTGAACCTAATTATGTCTGTCATCGTGAGACATTACCTGGTGTCACAAAATATTTGATTGATTTGGGATATAATGTTGATATTCTTCTCTCGGATTTTGAGGATAATAGTTTATGTAATTATCCGTATGATGTCAAAATTTTTAAATATACAAGAGAACAAGTTGCCTCACTAATGAGAAATCCGAAACTTTCTAAATATGAGAGAGTAATATTTAATTCCAAAGTTGTATATTTAAATTCTAAAGATTGGCTTGATATTCATGAATATTTTGATGATTTGAAATCTGGGAAGAAACAAAATATTTATGTTCAACATCATATTGACAGAATAAATGAAATTCCTGAAGATAAGCAAATAATACTGGCAAATCCTGCTCAAATAGAAGAGTATGAGTCTATTGTTGTAAATCCTCATTATTTTGGAAATGTAAAAATTACTGATTTAAATAGACCTAGAATCAAATTTTGTATTATTGGTGCATTGGAAAATAAACGGAAAAATGTAGATCTTTTGTTTAATTCAATAAGAACACTGGAATCTTCCGGAGTTGATAATTATGAAATTCTTATTGCAGGTAGATTTCAGGAAAAGTTAGAAAATTTAGAGCCTGTTTTTCAGGAACATATTGTGTTAAAGGGGCGACTGAATTTTGCTGAAATGTATCAAGTACTTGAAGAGTCTGATTATTTTATTCCGCTTTTAGATCCTGACAATCCGGAACATGACAGATATATTAAAGATGGTACAAGCGGTGGTTTTCAGCTTGTTTATGGCTTTTTGAAACCATGTATTATTCAAGAAAAATTTGCTAAAGTCTATAATTTTAATGACACGAATTCTATTGTTTATGCAAAAAATGAAGATTTAGGCTCTGCAATGAAAAAAGCCATTAATCTTAATTCAAATGAATACAAAATACTTCAAAACAATTTGTTGAAAATGCAAAAAGAGATATATAGTAAGTCATTGAAAAATTTTGATAAAATCTTGCGAGGGAAGTAAATGGAGAAAGTTATAAATAGTTCAAACCCAAAAATCAGTATAATAATTCCAGTTTACAATGTAGAAGAATATTTACCAAAATGTCTGAATAGCGTTATTAATCAGACATTAACTGATATAGAAATTATCTGTATAAATGACGGTTCTACAGATAACTCTTTGGAAATATTAAACGAATTTGCGAAGCAGGATCGTAGGATTACTATAATTAATAAAGAGAATGAAGGAGTGTCTAAAGCACGTAACTTTGGGCTTAAACGTGCAACTGGAAAATATTTGATGTTTGTGGATTCTGATGATTGGTTAGAACTAACTGCTTGCGAAGAAGCTTATCAAACAATTGAGAAAGATAATTCTGATCTGGTAATCTTTAATTATTATACAGTAAAGGGAAATACAAAGTGGAAATACAGTTGGTGTAAAAAGTTTGATGGGAATGAGTGTTTTTATTTTAATGAAGCAATAGATAATATTTTTTATGTTACAACTTCTATGTGGGGAAAACTTATTAGAAGAAGTTTTAATAATGTTTTGTATAATGAAAATTTACAAATGGCTGAAGATGCCGTATACTTATGGAAATTACTTTTAAAAAATCCTAAAATATCAGTATTAGCAACCCCGCTGTATAACTATTTGCAACGTAGCTCAAGTGCTATGTATAATATTAAAATTGCCCAAAATAATGAAATATTCAAGTCTATCAATTATTTACTAAGTCTTTCATCTTTTCAAAATTCTTCTCCTTATACACAAGTGCATATACTGGATAGATTTGCACAATCTGTGGAGTGGAAACTTTCTGTCATTTTAAAAGATACTAAATTGACAAAAGAATTTTATAGTGAAATTGAGAAATTTATTAAATATTTTGAGCAATATGAATCTTCTCTTGTTGACAATTTAAGATATTATAAAAAATTAAAAAAAACGTTCAAGCATAAAAAATATACAAAATTAATAAAAATATCAAACGCTGTATTTTCTGTGTGTAATACAGAAAAGCATAAAGTATTAACTATTTTAGGTGTAAAATTCAAGTTTAAATATTTAAAAGGTTCGAAAAAGTTAGAACAATATTATATAAATAAGATAAAAAAGACCCAAAAGAAATACCCTAAAGATACATATTTGTTGTTTGATTGTTTATTTGATTCAAATGCTGAAAATATAGATGCGTATTCTCTGTTTATATACATGAAAAATTCTGGCTATAATATTTTTTATGCTGTTTTGAAAGATTCGCAGTTATATATGCGATTAAAAGAAAAAAATGCTTTTGAAAGAATAATTATTGTGGAAAAGTCGACTAAAGATTCTCCATATCAATTATTGAAGGATTGCTATAATATTTTAGTTAGAACAAAATGCATTATTTCATCATTTGGAGAATGGCATTATTCTATAAACAAATTTTTAAAAAAACTTTCGTATTTAAAATATATATTTATACAACATGGTCAGATATTTTTTAAAGAAAGTGTTATGTATAAAGGATATTTGTTTCAAGAAAAATTTGATAAAATTTTGATATCCAGTGAGATGGAATACAAAATATTTAAAAAATATAATTGGGATGATGAAAAATTTATAAAATGTGGTTTGCCACGCTGGGATTTGTTACAAAAAAATAATACTGTAGAAGAAAAAAGTATTTTTATAATGTTTACTTTTCGTGAAATTAGTCTTCTACAATTCCAAGAATCTTATTATAAAAAGAGAATATTAACATTATTGAATAATAAAGATTTATTGGATTATATCAATATAAATCATGTGAAATTATATTTTGCTTTGCATCATTCACTTTTAACTAATTATGGTATTGATTTTAAAATAAATAATGAAAATGTAAAAATAATTGATATGAATAATATATCAGAATATATAAAAAAATCGTCCTGCTTAATAACAGATTTTTCATCTGTTGCATTTGATTTTATGTTTCAAGACAAGCCGGTTTTATTTTATTTATTAGACAAAGACGACCCGATTCTTAATAAATTTGATAGAGAAGATATGAAAAGGTTTGAATATAAAAAATATTTAATATCAAATGTTTGTTATACAGAAAATGAGCTTATAAATAGAATTAAACATTATGTTGAATCTAATTTCGAATTAGAACCGGATATTAAAGAAAAATATGATAGATTCTTCTATACAAAAGAAAATATTCGGGAAAAATTAACCAAAGAAATAGAAAGACTCGCAACTAATAGTTGATTTTTTCTTGGGAATCTATCAGATTCCCTTTTTTTTACATCCTAAAAATAAACTAATAAGTTAAAGGGGCGCGATTATAGTTCTAAATGTAATTCATTTATGTTAAAATGTATCTATGGAAACTCTTGATTTAACTGCATTTATAAAAGTTTAATCAACAATAATTTCTTTTTCATTACTGTAAGTTACATACCCGGGATTGGCTTTAGGCGGTTTTTTCAGATATTTACTTTTTGTATATATTACGCCAACTTTTGATGAATATGAACCTGATGAATATTTTTTTGCTATCTTCGCACATTCCAATATTATTTCATCGGAAGGATTATCTCCTTTAAGCAAAACATGCGAGCCTGCACAGTCTTTTGTGTGGAACCATAAATCATTATATTTTGCAAGTTTTGATACGATATAATCATTTTGTCGGTTGTTTTTCCCTATAAAGATTGTATAATTTCCTTTGAGAATTTTTTCAGGTTCAATTGCTTTATGAATTTTATTTTTACTATTTTCGTCCGCAATAAGTTCAGGTTTAATTTCTAATAGTTCCTGATATGTTTGAGCTGTTATAAGCGAATATTCAATCTGATCTAAGTAACTTTTTGTTTGTGTTAATTCATTACACATCAAATTGAGTTTTTCTTTTGATGTTTTACCTTTGTTATAGAGTTTATAGAACTTGTTTGCATTTTCTTTTAATGTTTTTGTGTTATCAAGTTTTATTTTTATATTTTTGTTGTTTTCATAATCGAAAACTTCAATTTCTTCTGTAAAATCCTTGTTATTGTATAAATTTGCCATTATCAAATCCCCATAAAGGCGATAAGTATCACAATCTTGTTCTTTCAATATTTGTGATGTCATTTTTTCTAATGAATGGACAGTCTTTTTTAGTCGTTGATGAACAAGTGTTAAAAGGTGTGTTTTTAGAGATTTGAATTTCTCTTCTTCCTGATAATGAGTGAAATAGTTATCAATCATTTCATTAATGTTCTCTTGACTTATTCCGTTATTAATCAGTTCTCCGAAGAGTGAAAAAGTCTTATAATCCTGTGAAATTACCGGACTAATCCCTTTTAAAGATACGAATTCCTTTAATTTGTTCAGATTTTGTCCTGTACATAGATTTGCAAAAGACTGTGAAAACCAGTAAAAATCCTTACTTAAGGACTGATAATTAATTTCTCCATTATAAGTTAATATATCTAATTTATTTTGTTTTGGCGGATATGTATATGGTAACGTTCCTGCCATTTCTCTAACCTGACTTTTTTCTGCTCCGACATTATGAGCACATCCTAATATAACATTAGTATCGTCATTATAGAGTATTACATTTGAATGTTTTCCCATTAACTCTATTGCAAGGCAGAGATAAATTTTTTCGCTTATTTCGTTGTAAGTTTCTACGTAGATTTCAAAAATACGTTCATATTGAGGTTGATTTACTTTGCAAATCCTTGCATTTTCAAGATATTTTCTTAAAAGCATGCAAAACATAGGAGGTTTCTGAGGAATTTCAATCATCCGTCTTGCTTCGTTCTGTTTATTCATAAAGCATAAATGGTGGAGTTGAGGATTAATGTTTATATATAATTTTTTTGTTGTTCTGTTCTTCCTGATTGTAAGTATGAAATCGCGTCTTGTCGGCTGCTGAATCTTTTGAATTCGTGCATCCGTCAGAAATTCGGAATTTTCCTCAGTAAAAGCTTTTAATGTCAAACTATCAAATGTTATCATAAAATTATTTTATAACAAAATATTTTACGATTTTGTATTTTTGTAAAAATTTTTATTTAAATTCGCAAAAAGTTTTTTGATTGAGTTTTAATGTATATGCATGCGTATAAAATTGGAGTGGTCTTGTGTTAGTTCATTTTAATCCAGCTATTAATTTTAAAGCCGATTCTCCTTTAACTCCAGAGACTTCCGTACCTGCAAAGGTTATAAATCCGGTTCAAGAGCAGGAAGTTCCGAAGAATAATAATACAAGCTTAAAAGTTGGTAATATATTTATCGCTACTTCATCTGTTATTAAAGGTTTAATTTATGGTTTTTTAGCAGGAACTACTGTCGCTACTTATCATTGGGTGACGAGGGCCATCCCTGATGCTGCGAAAAAGGGTTTATCATTGATTGACACTTTACAACATCCTGCAAAAAGTATTGGATGGAAGGGGAATTTATATGCGGGAGTTACTGCCTTAGGAGTCGGGTTGTTTCACATTATACGTGGAAAAGTCAAAAACGATCAAAGAAAAATTAATGCTGGACAAATATAAAACCGAGAACTAGTTAGTTCTCGGTTTTTTTTATAATATTTTGTTATCCGAACCATCCGTTTCGGAAGAAAGAACTTCTGAAGACATCTCCTCCAGGCCAGCTTGGAGCGCCAAAGCCAGGGCCGAAAGTTCCTCCCGGCATCATTGCACTGCTATTCCAAATGTTTCCGCCATAAAATCCTATAGGCGGGCCAAACATTGCACCAAACAACATTCTATTTTGGTGGGTAAACAGACTTGCGTTCATTGTATTAAGAAGTGCTTGACCTCCGTCTCCGTTCGCACTGTTTTTAGCTAAATAACCGAGATTACTTCCTGTCCAATCCCGTAATTCTGCGGCATTTTGTGTAGCTGCTGCATTGCCGAACAGGTTTATACCTGCCGCAGAAACTTTTTCACCAAGGCTTTCTCCTGCCTTTTTAGGGCGCATTAGATCTAAGCCGAACTGTAGTCCGTCATTAACATAACTTAGATTTTTATTTAGATTTGCCCAATCAACCATAGTTATACTCTCCGATTATATATTGTATATATATAAAGTGTTTTTAAGAAAAATAATTGCTTGTTTTTTTATTATTGTAAAGTTATGTAAAGAATAGATTTAAAATTTTAAAGTTTTCGAATATATATGCCGATATAAAATACATAAGGAAATTAAAAAGGGATATAGGCTAATGGCAATAGGTGTTTATGAACAATTGAATAATATGGGATTAAGCATTGACAGAACTACTTTGCAACAAGTGTCTCAGTCTATTCTTAAACGTGCAGAGCAGAAAAACAGCCAGTATAACGTCGAAAATGCCCGTAATTTTTTCCAACAAAGAGACTTAGGCGTAGATTTGTATAATGGTAAAGTTGACTCTGCCACTGCAAAACAAATCGCTTTAAATAATTCCGGATTGCAAGTTCAATTAAATCAAAACACTCTTGCATCTATTCAATATTTGAATTCTATGGCTGCACAAACCCAGAAAAATGTTGAAGGAAAAATGACAGTTGCTGTTAATGAAATAACAATAAAAGAACAGCAAACTCCAACAACGGTTTTCAACAGTATCATAAGCCAGGAAACTTCAAAAGATAAAAATGGTTCAAATCCTTTTTATCACGGTGAACTTCTGATGAACGGTTCTAAAAAAGATGAACAAAAAGACGACAAAAATGTAATTACAACAAGTGTTTTCCTTTAATCAACAATATCTTCTATCCCGTTGTCGTTATCAGAAGAGTTATCTAAGTTTAAATCCTCACTACTATTAATACTTCTAAGTAGAGATTCCTCGTGTTTTTTCTTTAATAATTTTTGTGTGTTTAGAAGTTCTTCTTGTTTTTTAGCTTCAAGCTTTTTTGCGTTAATTACATTTGCAACATTCATCATAGCCAGAGAGTTTAAGGTTGCACGAAGAACCGCACTTCTATCCATATATTTTTCGGAATTTTGCTCTGCATTTTCTTCTTCCTGCCCCTGTTGTGCAAAGTATTCTCCGCCCTGCCCCATTTTATCATCCTGTGTACGGGCCGCAGTCCCTGAAATATCACCGCTTTTGAAATTAAAAGCGCCTCCGATTCCAAAAAATCCCGCTGACCTGTTATCGACCATGATTCTTTAACCTCTGTGTTTGGAAGCTTAATTATAATCTCCCATGTTTTAATTATTCTACCTACGTGTCCAGTATAGAAAATTTAATGATATATTAAATCCTCTAAATAAATTATTTTGCTACAATATTAATAAAATTTTACATTTAAAAACAGGCTGATTGGTTCAGCCTGTTTTTATTTTAATTTTTATATGTATGAGGCTTGTATAGCCTTTTCCCGAGTTCTTTATCAAGATGGTAAAGTATAGGGTTCTCTGTTCCGAACATATTTAACATTTTGATAACATCTGAGACAGTTGCCTCTTCTTCAACTTGTTCACTTATATACCAGTTGATAAAGTGTCTTGTTGCCATATCGCATTCGTCTTCGGAAAGCTCTGCCACGCATTTGATGCTGTCTGTAACATGCTTTTCATGTTCTAAAATAAGATCAAAAATTTGTGACGGATTCTCGAAGTTCTTTTCTGGAGCCTCAATTTGTCTCAAATCAACATTCCCATCACGTTCAATAATATAATCAAATAAAATCATTCCATGGTCTACTTCTTCCTTAGCTTGAACTTTTGTCCAATTAGAAAATCCTTTAAGACCAATTTCATCAAAATAAGCAGACATAGCAAGGTACAAATAAGCGGAATAGAATTCTTTATTAATCTGTGCATTTAAAATGTCCTCTACTTTTTTGTTAATCACTTTCGCCCCTCCATAAACCGTGTAAATTGCAAAATGCGAGGGCATTTTCTTTACCGATTTTACTTTCTAATAACATTTTAGGTTGATCTCCAGGTTCAAGATATTGAAGCTTTACACGCTTTTTGTCTTCTGAGATCGTTTCTATGAACATAATATAGTGTTCTTTTATCATTGGATGCGGTTCTACCCCGACTTGAATAACGATACCATCTTTCCCTGTATATTTATACACAGGTATATGATATTCAGTTTTAACTTCTTCAGTTGTATTAGGATTAATTTTTTCCATTGCTTCTCCGCAACACACTAATTCTCCGTATCCGTCGAGAATTACCTGAACGAAATTACCGCATATTTTACAGCGATACATTTCTAATTTTTCTGTCATTTCTTACTCCTTTCTCTACAGAATATTATCTGTAAAGAAAATTTTTGACATTCGACTGTTGGATAATCTATCTTTTGTAAGCATAATCAAAAATAACAAAATCTATACGACTATCCGTAAAATCTCTTGGGGATACGGTTTCTCTGAATGGCATTGAATTCCCGAAACCTATTGGAAACAGACGTTTCTTTTCTATATTGCAGTAGCGTGTCAAAAAATTTGCAATAACTGTTGCTCTGTTAATGCTTATTTCCCAATCGTCTTTATATATTGATTTTTCCGGGAATTGTTCGTCTGTATGACTTTCTATAGCACAGTTATTTTTGAGATTATTGAGCCCTTTCGATATTTTGTAGAGTAGTTCTTGTCCTTCCTCGGTCAGCTTTATAGAGTCTCCATAGAAAAACTTGTCTTCTGCAATACTTATTATCAATCCTCTTGGTACTATTGTATATGCTATTGAATTATTTGAAACAGGCAGTGTTTGTTGAAATATTTTTAGGATGTGGTTTATATCGGGTTGAGAAGTTACATTAATATATACATTAACCTCAGATAATGCCTGTACATTTTGCACAGACATTATAAGGATAATTAATATAATAATCAAACGTTTCAACTCTCAATACCTCATTATTATTATCAGGCGATTAGTTAATGAAACGTATTGCCCGATAGGCTAAGGTTTTAGGATTGAAATAATCGAATTATCATTAAAATATTTTTTTGCACATTTCTGAATTTGTTCAGGTGTAACAAGTTTTACTTTCTCGCGTGCTTTTTCATTGAAATCAAATCCTAGCCCTAGTATTCCATAATTCCCGTAGCTTATTGCTTGACTATTATTTGTTTCTTGTGTGAAAGCCCATTTCCCGAGAAGATTATTTTTTGCATTTTCTAATTCTTCTTCACTCACAAGTATATTTTTTATTTTTTCGATTTCTTCATCAAAACCCTTAAGGGACACTTCTATATTTTTAGGTTCTGTGGCTATATAGATATAAAAATCCGCGCATTGCGCAAATGTTTCATAACAACTTCTTACAACATAAGCGAGCCCTTTTTTATCTCTGAGTTCAAGAAATAGTCTTGATGATAAGCCAGAGGCTCCGAGTATAATATTTAATAATAATAGTGCAGGATAATCCTGTGATAAAGAAGATCCTGTTAGCCAACCTTTAATAATATGAGCTTGATTGGCATCCGGTTTGATTATTTCGGATAATTTTGTTTTATCTAAATATGGAACAGGAGTTGAATCTTTTAATTCTATTGAATCCGGAAGGTTTTCGAAAACTCTTGTTATACTTGATTCTGCTTTTTGAAAATCTATATCTCCCACAATTGCGATAACTTTTTTACTGTTATTTATTAATTCGCTGTAAGTTGCTAAAACTTCTTCTTTTGTTATATTTTTGATATTTGCAAGAATTTTGGAATTTGTGTTTCCATAAGGGTGGTTTGCAAATAAAGTTGAATAATACCCATCTATAACCTTTGCTCTTGGGGAGTCCAATTCTGCAATGATTTCGCCTTCCATCTTGGCCAGTTCTTTTTCAAAATCTTCAAATGTTGAATTTTTAATGACATCTTCTAATAATTCCAATGCTTTATCAAAATCTTCATTTAAACATAAGAATTTTAATCTTATATAATCAGGTCTTGCATCAGTTGAAAACTCTATTGCATATGAGTCTAATTCTTCTGCCAGCTGTTCTGCGGAACGAGTTTTTGTCCCTTGCATAAAGAGTCTTGCCATTATAGCATCGATGCCTGGAACGGTTTCTTTTTTGTTGAATTTTAAATTAAAGCATAATGCTATTCTCGGGGTATTTGCATTTTTTTTATAAAAAATTTCTATATTATTTTTTAATCTAAAAACTTTTTTGTCCATTTCGCTCTCCTATAAGTGGAATTTTAGCATAATAAAACTCTTAACGCAATTGTAAATAAATGTAACAAATAAAACATCATCTGAAATTAGAACTTTTGGATTGTTTTTATATATGTAAGAGAGCTAAAAAAGAGAGGCGAGAGTTATGGCAATATCTAATTTACAAGAAACATTGTTGATGTACACAAAACAAAAATCAATGATTAACCAAAAATTATCTGATGTAATGTTCAATATTATGGCTGCATCAAGAGAGACCGCTGAATTACAGGATAAATACAACCAAAAAGAACAATTATATTATTATGAATACTATGATAAGGAAGACTTGCAGGATGAATATCAAGAGCTTAAAGAGCAGCTTTTGAAAGAACATGAATTTGAACTTGCTAATATCGAGTCCTGGGAGTCTGAACTGGAATTGCAAAAAAATAACCTTGAAACGAGATTAAATACAATTACGCAGTATGAATCTTCATGGCAAAAATTATTATCAAGTAATATCAAAAATGACTTTACATATGGAGGTGCACAGCAAGGATAGTTCAAAATTGAATATGCAGACTTACTTAAAAGCGGTTTTAATACCGCTTTTTTGGTGTATTATATGAATATGATTAATGAATATGAAAAATTAGGGATTTTTGTCGTGCCGACTGGTATTGGTGCTACTATTGGAGGGTATGCAGGAGATGCAAGTGTTTGGGCAAGACGATTTTCTAAACTTTCAAAATTGATTGTTAATCCGAATGTCGTTAATGCTGGTGGTTTTTCCGGTATTAATGATAATATGCTGTATGTTGAAGGCTATTCTTTGGATGAATTTGTAAAGGGTTATATTAATCTTTATCCAATAATGGAGTCGAATCATATCGGAGTTGTTTTTGATAAAGCAATCCCTAAAGATGTTTTAAATATTCATATTAATACAATAAATGCGGTTAAAACAGTCTACGGAATTGATATCCCGTATTATGAAATAACGGAAGAACCTGTAGGTATAGGGTTTGAATTAGATGGAAGCGGTATTTCTTACGGGAGTGTAAAAAATCCTGAAACAATGCTTTTATCTGTCAAAAGACTTATTCAAAATGGCTGTGATGCGATTGCTCTTGTATGTATGTTTGAAGATCCTGAAGAGTTAAATGAAAACTATTCTCAGGGGATTGGAACGGATCCGGTCGGTGGGGTTGAGGCGATTATTTCTCATTATATTTCTCAAAGACTCTGTATCCCGTGTGCTCATTCTCCTGCTTTTGTAGATTATCAAATTTCTTCTGAGTTAGTCAATGCAAAAGCTGCTTCAGAATATATTACCCCGACATTTTTACCTTGTATTTTGTTAGGATTGTCTCAGGCTCCAAAACTTGTAAAATCTGGCGGTATTTCTGTTAAAAATGTTGATTTTATGGTTATGCCTTATGATTCTCTTGGTAGTCCTGCTGTTTTTGCCGCACTGGAACACGGGATAGAAGTTTATGCAGTAAAAGAGAATATAACTGCATTAGATGTCACTCCTCATAAACTCGGTATTGAGAATAATATTTGTGTTGTTGATACCTATGAAGATCTTCTTAAAAAATTTTTATAGATAAAAATTTTTACCTTAAATTATTAATTTTTTGTTTATTTTTTTAATGATTGTTGAAAATAATGTTATAACAATAATATAGAAAAGTAATAAGCATGTTAATTAAGTAAAAGGAGATAATTAATTATGGCAAAAACAATTGGTATCGACTTGGGGACGACAAACTCTGTAGTCGCTGTTATGGAAGGTGGAAAACCTACAGTTATTGCCAACGCTGAAGGTTCTCGTACAACTCCTTCTATTGTTGGTTTTTCTAAAACTGGAGAAAGATTGGTTGGTCAATTAGCTAAACGTCAAGCAATTTTAAACCCTGATAAAACTATCGCTTCAATTAAAAGACATATGGGCGAAGACTATAAAGTAAATATTGAAGGTAAAGATTATACCCCTCAAGAAATTTCAGCTATGATTTTAAGAAAATTGGCTGATGATGCTTCTAATTATTTGGGAGAAAAAGTTACATCTGCAGTTATAACTGTTCCTGCTTACTTCAACGATGCACAAAGACAAGCTACTAAAGATGCTGGTAAAATTGCAGGTTTGGATGTTCTTCGTATTGTTAACGAACCTACAGCTGCAGCTCTTGCTTACGGTTTGGAAAAAGATAAGCCTGAAAAAGTACTTGTTTTCGACTTAGGTGGTGGTACATTTGATGTATCTATTCTTGAAATCGGTGATGGAGTTCACGAAGTTCTTTCTACTTCAGGTGATACTCATCTTGGTGGTGATGACTTTGACCAAAAAGTTATGGATTGGATTTGTGATGAATTCCAAAAACAAGAAGGAATTGACCTCCGGAATGATAAACAAGCTATGCAGCGTGTAAAAGAAGCTGCCGAAAAAGCTAAAATAGAATTGTCATCTGTATTGGAAACAAGTATCAGCTTACCTTTCATTACGGCAGATGCTAACGGACCTAAACACCTTGAATTATCTTTAACAAGAGCAAAATTTGAAGATTTATGCCGTGACTTGTTAAATAGATGTAAAGTTCCTGTTGAAACAGCTTTGAAAGATGCAGGTGTTTCTAAGAGTGATATTAATGAAGTTGTTTTAGTCGGTGGTTCATCTCGTATTCCAGCTGTTCAACAACTTGTTAAAGAATATACCGGTAAAGAACCTAACCAATCAGTAAACCCTGATGAAGTTGTTGCTGTTGGTGCTGCTATTCAGGCAGGTGTTCTTGCTGGTGAAGTTAAAGATATTGTATTACTTGATGTAACTCCATTGACATTAGGTATTGAAACTTTGGGCGGTGTTATGACTCCTTTAGTTCCTAGAAACACTACAATTCCTGTTTCTAAATCTCAGGTTTTCTCAACTGCTGAAAATAACCAGACTGCAGTTGATATTCATGTTCTTCAAGGTGAAAGACCAATGGCTAAGGATAATAAATCTTTAGGTATGTTTAGATTAGATGGTATTCCACCTGCAATGAGAGGCCTACCTCAAATTGAAGTTACATTTGATATCGATGCAAACGGTATTGTAAATGTTTCTGCTAAGGATAAAGCTACTAACAAAGAACAAAAGATTACTATTACAAATTCTTCTAACTTATCAGAAGCTGATATTGATAAGATGGTTAAAGAAGCTGAAGCTAATGCTGCTGAAGATAAGAAGAAAAAAGAAGAAGCAGAGATTAAAAACAATGCTACAAGCTTGATTGGTTCTGCTGAAAGAATCGTTAAAGATTTTGAAGGGAAAATTGATGCTGCTGATAAGTCTAAATTGGACGAACAAAAAGCTGCTCTTCAAAAGGCTTTAGATGAAAATAAACCTACCGATGAATTGAAAAAATTGTCAGATGAATTACAACAGACAATGTTTAGTATTTCTCAAAAGGCTTATGAAGCAGTTCAAAAAGAAGATCAGGCAAACCAATCTTCTGCAAATACTGAAAGTGCATCTTCAGAATCTAATGATAAAAAAGACGATGATGTTATTGATGCGGAATATACTAAAGAATAAACTTAAGTATTTTAATAAAAAAGTTCAGGCAGACTCTATTTTAGAGTCTGCCTTTGTATTGTTAATTAATTTAAAGTCTTGACTTATTAAATAAAAATAGTAAACTTATTTGTATGGATGGAATTGTTACAGTAATTGTTCCAGTTTATAATGCCGGAAAATATATTGCAAGATGTATTGATTCAATACTTTCTCAAACTTTTGAAAATATTGAAATAATATGCATAGATAGTTCTTCAACGGATAATTCCTTAAACATATTAGAACATTATCAAAAATTTGATTCTCGAGTTAATATTATAAATACAGAAAAATATGGACTTGCTGTTGCACGAAATATGGGGATTAAGGCTGCGAGTGGAGAATATATCCTTTTTATAAATCCATGTGACAGAATTTCTTCAATTACAATTGATTTTTTATATAAAAATGCTAAGAAAAATAATTCTGATGTTGTAATTTTTGACTTTCTATGGAAAAATCAGGATGCTCCCGGATATACTTTGGCTTCAATTCAGGCATTTAAAACTTATTATAAAGATTCCCCTTTTTCTATAGATAAAATGGGTAGTCTTTCTTACAGGTTAATTCCAGTTTCCGCATGGTCTAAGTTGTATAGAACGAATTTGATTAAAGATAAAATCTTATTTAATGAAGATATTTCTTATCAAGATATTCCATTTTGGGCTGAGGTTTATGCTAATGCCCAAAGAGTAACTTATATTCCTGAGGCTTTTTATTATTGGGACAGAAGAAATATTTGTCCTACCGTAAAAGAGGAAAACGCAGATGATGTACTTATCGCTTATCAAAGAGTAGAGGATATTCTGAAGAAATACGGCTATTTTGAAAAATATAAGCCATCAATTTCAATATTGATGATTATGGATTTTTTGCATAAATATAATGTATTAAAACCTGAGGAGAAGGAATCATTTTTTAATTCGATAAAATCATTGAATAAAATTATAGATTATAAATTATATGAAAGTGATGACTATACGCCGATTGAAAAGGATTGTGCAAAGCGTTTTCAACTTTTAAATTCGGTGGATTTTTCGACATTCCAAAACAGTCCGTTTGAGGTGCAGTATTATGATTAATCCGAAAATATCTGTAATACTTCCTGTTTTTAACAGTGAAAAATCCCTATTAAAATGTTTGAACTCAATAAGATTTCAGACATATCAAAATTTAGAAATAATCTGTATAGATTGTGTCTCTTCTGATAAAAGTGGAGAAATTCTGAGTTTGTTACAAGCAGAAGATGATCGTATAATTGTGTTTCATCAGGAAAATACAGAAGGTGGTGTTATAAGAAATAAAGGCGTTGAAATTGCAAGTGGAGATTATATTTCCTTTATCAATGTTAATGATTGGGTTTTCTTAAATTTATATCAAACTTTTGTCGATTCTATTAACAGACTTGGAAGAGATATTGACATTTATATGTTTAATGCAAGTAATTATATGTTTGGTCAAAATGATATAATTCCTTTTGTCTTTTTTGATGTGGCGGATTGGAACGGACATAAATCAGAGGATACAATTCATACGTTTAACGATTGTCAAAGACCTTTTACAAATAACTTATGTGTAGAAAATAAAATTTATAATAAAAGCTTCCTTGAAAAAAATCAGCTCTGTTTTAATGAACATCTGAATTATGAAGATATGTATTTTTGTATAAAAACTTTATTATATGCAAAATCTATTTTAGTTAATGATGATATTTTCTATCGTAAAACTGTTCAAATACTAAAAGAAGCTCCAAAAGCTACAGATATATTCCGTATAATGGATTTAATAGAAAAAGATATTAATAAATTTAAATTTTATGAATCATTTAAATATGCTTTATTCCAATTTAAATATAATATTTTTATCCAACAGTATGGTCTATGTTCTGAAAATTTGAAAGAGGCGTATTTCAATGAAATGAAGTTTAGACTCCTTGCTGCCGAAACCCATGATTTAAATAAACAAATACTTGAAAAGTTAAGAAATTATGAGTTTTACGAAAAAGTTAAAACTTCTACAAGAAAAGTTTTTGATAAGTTTTATATAAGAAAAAAAGACACGATTTAATATATCGTGTCTTTTTTATAAATGGAAATTTTACATTATGCAGTTTGACCTGCAGCAGTTTTTTTCTTTTTATCTTCCCAGAATTCAACAAGAACTGAGCAGAAGAAAATACTTGACCAGGTTCCGATCGCAATCCCTAAAATCATTGCCAGTACAAAATCCTTTGTTGTTACTCCGCCGAAGAAATATAAAGCTAACAAAGTAATTAGAATAGTTAAAGAAGTATTGATACTTCTTGTCAATGTCTGGTTAACAGATGCATTGACAATTTCTCCGAAAGATAATTTTTTGGAGTAATATCTTAAGTTTTCACGAATTCTGTCGAATACAACAATTGTATCGTGAACAGAAAATCCGACAACAGTAAGAACTGCCGTAATAAATAAACCGTCAACCTGAACATTATAAAATATTCCAAGTAAAGCGAACGCACCGACTACAAACAATACATCATGAGCGATTCCAAGCAGTGCTGCTAATGCATAATCAAATTTAAATCTTACTGAAAGATAAATTGTAATACCCAGAAATGCAAGTGCTAAAGCTATTAATGAATTTTTAAATAATTCCTTTCCTAAAGTAGGTCCGACTGAACTTACCGAAATTAAATCAGGATTCTGATAATCTTTTGAAAGAACGTCTGTTATCTGATTTACAGTTTCTGTTTCGTGGCCGATAAATTTGGTACGGATTGAAATAATATTTTTTATATCTTTATTTTCTTTTTGATTTTCAGCATTAGCATGAATAATCTGAATATTTGGATTTTCAAGTCCTGCACTTTCCAAATCAACCCTTATTTTTCCCAAAGCGTCATTTGAAATGTCCTCTTTAACACCATATTGTAAAATCGTGCCGCCTGTATAATCAATCCCGACTTTTAAAGGAATATGATGTTCGTTATGAATTCCTGCCCATATTAAACCTATTGTTCCAGGTAAGAGCAGAAGTGCCGTAATAACAAGCCATAAAGCTCTGTATTTTACGATATCTATAAGATGTCTTGATGTTATATTTATACTTGTTGCCATTTTTTACCTCTTATTTCCTTAGTCTAAAATCCCGAAACGAGCGTTTTCACGTTTAGTTTCTGTTGCTTCATAAGCTTTTCCGATTTCAGATTGTTTTAAACCAAACAGAGCCGGATATTTTAATTCTCCTGTTCCAAATATTAAGTGCATAAAGTTTTTAGTAATTGTAATTGCACTAAACATTGAAACAACAACACCTATTGCCAGTGTTAAGGCAAATCCTTTAACAATACTTGAACCAAGCATATAAAGAATAATACTTGTAATAATAGTTGTCATATTAGAATCAAAAATACTTGTGAAAGCTCTGTCAAAACCTGAATTGATTGCAGTAAATAAGTTTCTTCCAGCTTTTAATTCCTCTTTCATTCTTTCAAAAATAAGAATATTTGCATCAACGGCCATCCCGATTGAAAGAATAAAGCCTGCAATACCTGCCAGAGTTAATGTTACAGGAATTGCTTTAAACAGAGCAAATAAAATTAAACTATATATAATCAATGCAATATCGGCAATCAAACCAGGTAATCTGTAAACTAAAAGCATAAATAACATTACAAATCCCAGTCCTATAGCTCCTGCAAGTTTTGATTTTGCTATACTGTCAGCTCCAAGAGTCGGGCCTACTGTGTTTTCTTCAACTATTTTTGCAGGAACAGGAAGTGCACCGGCATTCAGAAGGTTAACCATTCTTTCTGCTTCAGCGTATTCAAATCCACTTTCACCACCTGATATCTGTGCTTTCCCGCCATAGATAGGTTCTCTGATTACAGGCGCAGATTGGAGTTCCCCATCAAAGAATATTGCCATCTGTTTGCCTACCAGATTTTTTGTTAATTCTGCAAATTTCTTTGAACCTTCAGCATTAAATTCTAAAGATACAACCCATTGACCTGTTTGATCGGTACTTAATGTAGATTTAGATAAGTCTTGACCTGTAAGTCCTACATCTTCCCAGATTTGTTCTCCGTTTGGTCCTATAGCTTCTTTTTTAAATACGAGTTGAGCAGTTTCTCCTAAGAAGGCTTTTGCTTCTTTTAAATCTGTTACGTTAGGAATTTCAATTAATAACCTTTTGTCGCCAACCTGTTGAACGACAGTTTCGGCAACCCCTAATTTATTTACACGGTTTTCAATTGCGAATTGCAAACGATTCATTACATCCGGTGTAATAGTGGCGATATTTTTAGTTGTTTCTGCTTCAAGGACAAGTCTTGAACCGCCGACCAAATCAAGTCCTAATTTTGTTGGTTTTACGCAAATCGTGACGATTGACGCTATAACTATCAATACGATTGCCCAAAACAAGATAATTTTGTTTTTCACTTTTTTCCCCTTTTTTATATGATTATTATTATTTTATTCAAAAGTTTTATAGAATTAGATAGCCTGCAAGACTAATCGAATGTATATTTATCTATAACTTTAAATAAATCTTCTTTTTCATCTGCATCCAGCTCAATAAGAGGTCGTCTTACATAGTCTGAAATAATTCCCAGATGAGCAAGAACTGCTTTTACCGGAACAGGATTAGGTGCCATAAAAAGTTTTTTAAATGCGGGATATAACTTTCTATGCATGTTAAGAGCTGTTTTTACATCTCCTGTTTTATAATTTCTGATCATTGATTTTAGTTCTGTTCCTAAAATATGTGAGGCAACAGAAATTACGCCATGAGCCCCGAGAGAGAGCATTGGCAGTGTCAGGCTGTCATCGCCTGAGTATATAACAAAATCTTCAGGACAGCGCATTTTAAGTTCGGTAATGGTATCCATATCGTTAAAGCTTTGTTTTATACCTATGATATTTTCGTATTTATCAGCAAGCTTTGCAACCGTTTCAGGTAGAATGTTCACTCCTGTTCTTCCAGGAATATTATATATAATTATAGGTAATTTGGTACTTTCTGCAATTGTAGAAAAATGCGCAAACATGCCTTTTTGAGATGGTTTGTTGTAATAAGGAACAACGGATAAAATTGCGTCAACCTCTTCTTTTTCTGCTAATTTCGCTGTTCTTATTGCTGTTTGAGTACAATTTGAACCTGCATTCATTATTATTTTGGCTTTATTTTCATTAGCTCGTTTAACAGTACTTAATAGCTCAATTTCTTCATCATGAGTAAGAGTCGGACCTTCTCCGGTTGTCCCTGCTACCAGAATGGCATCAGTTCCATGACTTATTAGATGATGGGTGAGCTCTTCAACTTTGTTAAAATCAATCTCTCTTTTTGCGTCAAATGGTGTAACCATAGCGGTTATGACTTCTCCGGCATCAAATCTTATTGCCATATTTCAATATACCTCATTCCCTATATCAACTTTTGACTAAAGTTTAATACAAAAGTGTATAATTTTCTATAAAGTATTAAGATTATTTGCGTGGCGTATCTTCATATATTGATTTGTAGCCCTAATAATATTTGGATAAGCTGATTAGGTTTTTTGCTAAATAGCAAAAAATAAATTTTAGTGTTTTTATTAATAACGGCAATTTATTATCTGGAGAAGTATAATGAGAATTAACGCCATTCCACAGGCTAATATCTTTTCTAATAATGTTAATATGGCTAATAAAAAAACAAGTTTTGAAGGTCATATAATTAACGGAAATAATTTGAGAAAAATTGGTTTTGACTGTATAGTTACTTCTACAGTAGGAAAAACGATGTGTGCCTGTGCAGGAGTAACAGAGCCAAGTTTGTTTTTATTAAATTCAACTTTATCATTGTTTGGATTTTCTATGTCAGGGATCTCTTTATTTATTAAAAATGGAGAATTGCTTAATCTTAACAAATTTATTAAATATGTCAAAGCTCAAAATATTGAAGAGGCTGCAAATTTTGCATCACAGAATTTCAAGATAAAAGATTTTAATGTTGATGATCTTGATACTGCAAACTGGATAAACGAAGGATTAACTAAAATAAGCAACAAGTTTGGTGGTAAAACATACATGCCGTCTGAGATTGCCTTAAAATATTTAAAAATACCAAAGTCTAAAAATTCTTTAGCGGCATACAATGACATCAAAGACTTATTTTGGATTAACAAAGCTGCCTATGCAAATATAGATAATAAACTACAGAAACTTTTTGATGAAATAAGAGAAAAAGATTTAGAAAAAAATTTTTGTATAGATTTAGCAGATAAAGACGAAATTTTGGAAAGAATGATTTATAAATATAAGGAGAAGCCAAGCTCTTTTACTAATCCTCAAAAATTATCACTATATTCCACACTTCTAAATAGATTTGATATATTACTGGAGATTAACCAAACCTATTCTAATCCGGCAAAAACATTTTGGTTAAATACGCATTACAATGAGTTTGGATTATTATTTCATGAAATGGGACATATGATGAATTTTAAAAATCAATCAATGTATTCTTGGTTGATGAAAAGAATTTTAAATAGAAAATTTTTTAAAACAGAGGTTGATTCAATGATTCTACCTTTAGATAGTAAAGCTTCATCTGGAGAATTTATTGCAGAAACTATTTCTGGTTTGTTAAACGGAGATGTTTATCCAAAAGAAATTATGGCTCTTTTTAATAAATTAACAAATGTCCGAATTCCGAAAGAATAGAAACAATTAGAGGATCTTGCTTTTTAATTCTCTCATCCTATCCATATTTTCTTAAATATATTCTTCGGGCTAAAAACTTCCTAATTATATTGTTGTGGGCTAAACTTTTATTATAACTTTTCATGTTATAATCTATTTGAAGGGAAGTATTATGGATGCAAATGAATTGATTAGGTACTTTGAGAGCTTGGGATTAAAGGTTAATACAACAACAAAGGCTCGCGGGCATCTTGGCTTTTTCCTTAAAAATAGAATAGATATTTCTAAAAATATTCCCCCATACCGTATTGTTCCTACGCTATTACATGAATTCACTCATTATATTCATTATGGATTAGAGCCTGATATTGCAAAAAACGGGGGGACGTTTAAGCGGATTTTTAATGAAGAAAATCCTATTTTTGAACAGGAACTTATTAAAGTTACTAATTTTGTCGATGAAAACTCTCTATGTATAAGACTTTATGAGCATAAAGACAGAGTTAAATCGCAGATTAAAGAGTATGAAAATATTATAAAAAAAGACTTCCCAAGTTTTATGCGCTCAAAAAAGTTTAATGACTTTGAAAAGTATATTAAAAAATCTGATGCAAAATATCTTCTTAAATATGACAGAGTAAAACTTCTAACAGGCTTTTTCAGAAAAAAATACACTATCCTTTCAGTTTCCGCTATTGAAGAAGATTTTCCTGATATGCCGAGGCCTTTTGCTGCATATATACGTCTTCGTTCTTGTCAAAGAAAACAAAAAAGGATTTCTTCAAGAATTAACCGGATACAAAAATATTACAAACGACCAGCAGAACTTTTTGCTAGACTTGTTGAAGGGCTTTATATAGATAGGGAATGGGTTTGTGCACTGGCACCATATACAACAGAACGCTTTTTTAAACTGCTTGATAGTGGATATTATAAACAATTAAAGAATGTTATTCATTAAGCCCGTCCGTAAATGTCTTCATATCTGATAATGTCATCTTCTGATAATAATTCCCCGCGTTGCACTTCTATTACCTCTAAATCCATATCGTAAGGGTTTTGTAGAGAATGTATGGACTTCAACGGAATATCAAGGCTATCTCCTTCCTTTAAAATAAGTTCTTTTGAGTTAAGAATGACTTTCGCAATCCCTTTTACTACAAACCAGTGTTCGCTTCTGTGGTTGTGGGATTGGACGGATAGCTTTTGTCCTGTGTTTACATGAAGAATTTTGGCTAAGTATCCTTTGCCGTAAGCAATATTCGTGAAATATCCCCAAGGTCGTGTTACGGTGTTTTCTCTATTCCCTTCCATTATACCCTCTCTTTTGTTTAATTATAAATGATTTATATGTTTTTGTAAACTTTTTTCGCTTTAATTTCTTTTTGTTAAAATTTTTGTTATTATAATGGTGTATGGTTGATATGGAAGTAGTGAAAAAAAATATACGTTTATTCGTTAACTGTCTTGTAGTTTTTATTATTTGCGGGTTGGTTTATGCATTTTTGATTCAACCTCCGCAGAAGACTGATAAAATATATGCCGGAGCTCTGGAACTTGTTCAAAAAAATGAGTATTCAAAAGCCTATTTTGAATTTTCTAAAGTTATATTTTCATCTCCGTTGAAACCTCTTGCTATATACCATCAGGCTGTTTGCGCTAATAAAATTGAAGATTATGATGGTGCGGTAAAAAAATATAGGCTTTTTCTTCTTTTATATCCACGTCATACTCTTGCAACTAAAGTAAAATATAATTTGGCACAGGCATTGCTTGATAAAGATCCGTTAAAGGCTAAAAAATATTTTGAAAGTATTATTAATCAGAGCCCGAACAGTGATTATGCAATTGCTTCGGAGTATTATGCCGGATTGTTGATGCTTAAAGAATATGAAAATCAGAAAATTTTTCCGCTTTCAGTAAAAAATGATATTGAAAATCATTTTAGACATTACTTAAAACAGGCTCCGTCTGGCAGACTTGCTCTTAATGTTATTGAAAATTGGAATAAGATTGATAAAAATATATCAAAAGATGATTATTTGCTTATGGCAAAATCTTATTATCTTTTTAGAGATTATAAAAATGCTGAAACTTATGCTAAAAAAGCTGATTTAAAAAATGCTTGGGCGTTGGAAGTGAAAAATGCAGCTGCGGCAGGTAATGTGTCAAGGGCAATTTATCTTACAGAATGGGGCTTGAACGGAAATGCTGATTATATAGATAAAGAAGATGTATATTCTGCAATTGATACTTATATGACTCTGGTTCCGTCTAAATATCAAGCTGCAGTTAAACTTATAGGAATTTCAAAAACACGCGGCAAAGATTATTTAATGGATATAAAATGTCGATATAGTCCAGCTGCTGAAAAATTGGCCTGCTATAAAAATTTGTATTTGTGGTTCCCTACAAGTGAATTCGTAGATGATGCACAATCGCAAGTCTTTTTACATATGTTTCGTGCAAATGATTATGCAAATGCTCAGCGTATAGGAATTTCATTCCTAAATAAATACAAGAATTCTGAATATACACCTATGGTTATGTATTATATGGGTAGATTAAGTGAAAGTGTTAAATCTTATCAGGATTATATAAGTTATTATAGAAGCGTAATTTCTAAATATCCTGATTCATATTATGCATATAGAGCCTACTTACGCTTAGAACATATTAAGGGACCATTAATTACTTCTTATATCTCTGAAAAACCTGTTGAATTTCCTTATGAGCGTAGACATACATTTTTAGATAGGCTTATTCTTTTGAAGGATTTTGAAGTATTAGAGGAATACTCAAACTATGATGATTTTATAAAGAGCTGGGTATTATATAAAAAGGGAGATTTTAAACAATCAATAGTTGTTGCCAGAAACGCAATGGATAAAATACAGCAAAAGCCTGATAAGCGTGATTTGCGTTGGCGTCTGGTATATCCAGTTGTTTATTATAATGATATAAAGCATTATGCAGATAAAGCTGGAAACAATGCTCCGCTTATGTTATCAATTGCAAGAGAGGAAAGTTATTTTGATAGTAACGCGAGAAGTGTCGTAGGCGCAAAAGGTTTGATGCAATTAATGCCTACAACTGCGGCTGAAATTGCAGCAAAGCATTCGGTTTCAGCTTATAATCTTGCGAATCCTTCTCATAATGTGATGCTAGGGAATTATTATTATTCATTTATCAAAGGGCTTTTGGGCGGGATGGATGTTTCTGCGATTGCGGCATACAATGGTGGAATTGGTTCTGTTAATAGTTGGAAAAGTTCTATATATTATAATGATACAGATGCATTTATTGAACAAATTCCTTATCCTGAGACTCAAAATTATGTAAAAAAGGTTCTTCGTTCGTATTGGAATTATATAAGAGTTTATAATGGTAATAGTTAATATTTAACTTAGATGTAAAAAAAAAAGACCGAGAATTATTGATAATTCTCGGTCTTTTAGCTTGATTAAAAAACTATTTAACAAGTTCTTTGAATTTTTTACCAGCAGAAAATGCAGGAACTGTTTTAGCAGCAATTTTTAACGCTGCACCAGTTTGTGGGTTTCTACCAGTTCTAGCAGCTCTCTTACGAGCTTCAAATGTACCAAAACCAACTAAAGTAACTTTTTTACCTTTAGAAACTGTTTTTTCGATTGTTTCTAAAACGGCTGCAACAACGTCAGCTGTAGTTTTTTGAGAAACTTTTGCTTTTTTAGATACTTCTTTTACCAATTCTTCTTTGTTCATTATGAACCTCCTTCTTCCTTATGCAAACGGACTTCAGAAACCATTTCCTTCCGCATGCTTTATCTTCGACAAAATTATTATATCACTTTATTTGCTTTTTGCAAGTGGGTTTTGGGGATTTTATGCGACTTTTTTTAAGATATAGTATGTTTTTTAAATGTAAAACACCTTAAAACCCTTTGGTTACGGGAATGTGTAATTTTTAAGCAAATGTCTACAAGTAAATTTTTACTTAATTTATACTAAATATTTTGATATATTGATTAAACAGAGTGTTCATTCGCTCTAGCAAATTTAACATTTTTATAAAAATATTGTAGGATTTGATATGCATTATATCCTTGTTTGGCTAAATTGTTTGCGCCATGTTGAGACATGCCGATGCCATGTCCGTTTTTCTTAACGTTTCCGTCATAAGAAGGAACTGAACGGATAAATGGTAAATCGTTTCCCCATGCTTGTTTCGCATTTAAGGTTTTTCCGCCTGCGGACGCAGAGTAATATGCAGGAACTACTTTGTAATTATATGTAAGTACTAATCCATCAGTTTCCTGAACAGCAGAATTTGTTCTTGAGGTTTCTGCACTTGCACCTCCGTATGCCTGATCTTCAGGCGTATCTTTCAGGTCATAGCCCAAACTGGCTCGTTTCCCAAGGTTTGCCAGTGCATAACTTCTTGCTGCAATTGCTTGTGCTTTAAGAGCTTCCATTTCCCAGCTGGAAGGCATTTCAGAAGGAACTACGCCTTTTATATAATCTTCAAGATCGACATTATTGATTACCGTTAATTTTTGATTTTTGTTTTGTATAATCAGGTATCCTCTGTACCATTTGCGTTTAGCACTTATAAAACCACCTTCAGCAGGTTTTAATACAATATTGTCAGAATAAATTTGATAAAATTTTCCATTTAACCTGATTGCCATTGTATTTTTGTACGGGATAATTTCATAGCCCTTCATCGCTTCTACATTACAAACTGTTTTGTTAGTGTTTGCATCTATAATTGAAGTTGCATTTGATGAGCCGACACCAATTCTGTCAACACCGGTTTGTAACCCTATTTTAATTGCATAGCAAGGGTTTGTGTTGATAATCGAAAGTAATAAAACTGTAGAAAAAAGTATAATTCTCTTCATTATATTTAGAATTATACCATATTTTCGAATAATATGGCTAGACCTTTTGATTGATTTTTTTAGATATATCAATACCTATGTCTTTGCAAATTCTGTCAGCTGTGTCATTGCCAAGTTTTTCTCCCAAATTGTATGATGTTATTGAGCCGCTGACAAATAATAATCCTTTTATTATAGATGCCAGTTTGTTGCTGTTTCCTGATTTTAGGATATATTGTGTTATATTTTTTAAACCTTTCGTATCTTTAAATTTATTGGCAAGTTTTAGAATATTCTGTTCATTAATAACTTTACCCATGTGTAGTTTCATTAATCCTTCCCCTAAAAACATTCCGGATAAGGCGCCAACCTGAGTTATTCCCGTGTGAACTTTGTCGTCGGAATTTAAAACTTTAATCCCGCCTGATATGCATATTAGTGGGTTTACATTATGAGTAGCCCAGTTAACTGCTTTACCTGCGTAATCTATAGCTTTGTATTGTTTTGCATATTCATTAAATATATTTAAAGCTTTAGTTCCAACTTTACCAGGTTTATCTGTATATTTTATGACTCCGTCAACAATCTTGGCTCCTTGTGCAAAAGCAACCGTTCCTCTGGCTTTTTCTCCATTTTCTGTATCGTCCGTAGCTTTTTTGTAGTTTCTGTAAAAGAAAATTCCACTTGGTACGCATATGTCGAGTAATTCGCTTGTAATCGTCATAACATAACCTTTAAATACACTACCTAACATATATATAAAGGAATTTGTTTTATGAAAATTGCCTTTTGACAAAAAATCTTAAATAAATTTAACATTTTATAAAAAAAATATGTTGCAGAAAAAAATGTTTATGATAATATAAAAAACGGAGGGAATATACAGATACCCCAAGAAACCAAACGTCTGTAGACGCCCTCTGGATCCGCCCGAGTAGCTCAGCTGGATAGAGCAACCGCCTTCTAAGCGGTAGGTCATGCGTTCGAATCGCATCTCGGGTATTTTTTCTAAAAAAGAGCCTAATTAAAGGCTCTTTTTTAATATTTACAGCAGTTTTCAGAGTTCGATTAAATAATTTTCGATGAAGTTGTATTTAGTGCTCAATTTGTTACTTAAAATGATGCGCAAGGTCTTCTATACATAATAATTAAAAAAAATACTTGACTGAGAGTTGACTCTAAGCTTTAAAATATAATATATAATAAAATGTAATAAAAGTGGAGAGTTTATGAAAAAGGTATTTTTATTTGCAGGGTTATTATTACTTTTAGGTTGCGTTTTTTTCTTGTGTAAGATCACAGCAATTTCAGGTAGTGAAATTATAAATATGGATAATAAAAAGGTTTTAGTTGCATACTATTCTTATACTGGTAATACAGAAGCTTTAGCAAAGAAAATTCAGAATATGACAAATGCAGATTTGTTTGAAATAGTTCCTAAGACTCCATATTCTAAAGATTACAATACTGTTGTAGCTCAAGCTAAAGAGGAAAAGCAAAAGAACTATATGCCGGAACTTGTTTCTAACGGAGATGTAACAAGTTATGATATAATATTTATAGGAACTCCTGTATGGTGGTATACAATGGCTTCTCCTGTTAAAACATTTATAGCAAATAATAATTTTGATGGAAAAATTATCATTCCGTTCTGTACACATGGAGGTGGAGGTTCTTCATTGACATATTCCGATATAAAAAAATTAGCTCCGCATGCTAAAGTTTTACAGGGATATGAGGCGTATGAACGCAGTGCAAAAGTTGATGATATTAAAAATTGGATAATAAACTTAAAATTTTAAGGAGAAAAATATGAAACGTAGAGAATTTATTATAAATTCAACTCTTGTTGCGGGCGGTGCTGCTCTGCTCGCAGGATGCGGTAAAAAAGAAATAAAAAAATCTGAAAATCAGGTAGTAAGAAGAAAATTTGATAATTTGGAAATCCCTCTTATTGCTCTAGGTTGTATGCGTCTCCCTATGCGTGACGGGAAAATTGATATGGTTGAACTTGACAAAATGGTTGCTTATTCTATGGAACACGGTGCAAACTATTTTGATACGGCATATATGTATGTTGAAGGGAAGTCTGAAAATGCTATAGGAGAAATTCTAAAACAATACCCGAGAGAAAGTTTTTTCTTAACTGATAAAAATCCGGCCTATCTTGTTAACTCTCCTTCTGATGTTAGAAAGATATTTGATGAACAATTGAAAAAATGTCAGGTGGAATACTTTGATAATTATATGGTTCATAATATCAATAAAAATACTATAAAAAATTATAGAGATAATGATATGTATGGAGAGCTTTTGAAGCTTAAAAAGGACGGATTAATAAAATATCTGGGTTTTTCTTTTCACGGAGATCCGGATATGCTTAGAGAAGTAATTCATGAACATAAGTGGGATTTTTGCCAACTTCAACTGAACTACCTTGATTGGGAAGTAATAAATGGGAAAGAGTTATACGAAATAGCGGATGATGCAAAAGTTCCGGTAATTGTTATGGAACCTCTTAGAGGTGGTGGATTATGTAATCTGCCTGAAAAAGCTGCTGCTAAGTTAAAAGAAGATTGTCCGGATGATACTCAGGCTTCATTTGGATTGAGATGGGTCAGCAGTAAAAAACGTGTGTTTACAATTCTTAGTGGAATGAGTAATCTTCAACAGTTAAAAGAAAATATCGATACTTTTACAAATTTTAGAGAATTCACGGTTGAAGAAGAGCAGATTGCAAAAGAGGTTGCAAAAATTATTCAATCCCAAGGGGCAATTAATTGTACAGCCTGCAGATATTGTATGGAAGTTTGTCCACGTGGTATTAATATTCCTGCGATATTCGGTTTGTATAATGTTTATAAGTCAAATGGACAGGGTTTTATGCTGAATATTAATTATAATGCTCTTAAAGAAGACGAACGAGCTGATAAATGTATTAATTGTCATCTGTGTTCAAAAAATTGTCCGCAAGGTCTTGATATCCCCGCTCTGTTGAAGAAAGTGGATGAAACTGTACAAGAAGTTGGGAAGAAAGGATAAATTCAGTGAAAGGTAATATTTTATATAGGGTAAGACTTGTTATTGCTTTAATAATTTTTATTTTTGCCGTTATAGGACTATTAGGAGTGTTTTATCCTGTAAAAATATTTGATGTCCAGTTTTTACCGGTTATACAGAGAGTATTTATTGATTTTTCTGTTGCAGCACTTGTAATCCTTTTACTGCTTATGGGATTAACTTTTCTATTTGGTAGAATCTATTGCTCTCTTGTTTGTCCTTTCGGAATTTTGCAGGAGATTTTTTGCTTTGTAAAAAATCGTTTTAGAAAAAATTCCTGTACAAAACAGATAAATTTTCCTTTAAAATATTTTGTTTCTGCTATTGTGTGGGGATTGCTTATTGGTGGAAGTGCTATTGCTATAAGGTATATTGAACCTTATACTTTATTCGGTTCTGCTGTGTCTGGTGCAACTTTAGGCTGTTCTGCTTTTGTAATTATCCTTGTTGCTGTACTCCTGAAGGATAGAGTGTTTTGTTCAAATTTCTGTCCTGTAGGAACTGTTTTAGGATTAATTGCAAAGTGTTCACTAAATAAAATTTATATGACAGAAAAATGTATTTCTTGCGGAATGTGTGAAAAAATTGTCCTTCAGGATGTATAAATTCAAAAGAAAAATCTGTTGATAATGAAATTTGTATTAAATGTTTTAAATGTTTGAGTGTTTGTCCTAAAGATGCAATTATATTGGGAATTAAACCTAAACCGGAGATTAAATTTAATCTTAAACGACGAAAGATTCTTATTGCAGGGACGGTGGCGGCCTTATTCGGGGCAATGATAAAATCAGGAATTGAGATAAAAGATAAAATTGCTGAAAAACTTAAGGATGTTATTCTGCCACCAGGCGCAGTTGATAAAGAAAGATTTTTTAATAAATGCTTAAATTGTAATCTTTGTGTAGAAAACTGCCCGAATAAAATCATTAAAAAGGCCGATAAAGATTTTGGCGTGGTGCATCTTGATTACTCTGACTCATACTGTAAGTTTGATTGTGCAAAATGTGGAGAAGGATGCCCTTCTGGGGCAATTAGACGGCTTCCTTTGGAGGATAAGCAAAAGACACGTATAGGCATGGCAATGATTAATAATGAAAAATGTACCTTATGCGGAATTTGTGCGGAAGTTTGTCCTGCACATGCTATAATTAAGGAGGAAGGCAAAGCCCCTGTACTAAATGCTCTTAAATGTATAGGATGTGGAGCTTGTAAAAATGCTTGTCATTTTGGTGCAATTGAAGTATTCCCAATTAAGGAACAAAAATTATTATAGTTATATTAGATATATAAGGAGAACGCTATGTCACTTGGAATAACAGAAATATTACTGATATTAGTCGCTATTTTATTGCTATTTGGCGGAAAGAGAATCCCGGAAATAGCAAGAGCTCTTGGTAGAGCCTCTTATGAATACAAAAAAGCAAAAAGTATTTTAAAGGAAGAAGCTCAAGGGCTTAAGGATGCAATTGAAGATTCTGCGGAAAAACCTGAAGAGTATAAACCGAAAGATGTGTAAAAATAATGAATGATGCTAATGATGAAAGTTTAATATCTCATCTTGAAGCGCTTAGAGAAACATTACTTAGATGTTTAATTTCTTTATGTGTTGTAATGCCGTTTACATTATATTTTTCACCTCGATGTTTAAATTGGCTTATAAAGATTATTGCTGGTTCTGGTCAGGTTGCTTTTAACTTTTTTTCGCCTATGGAAGTCTTTATAATTCAAATTAAAACAGCAATTGTACTGGCAGTTATTGTTTGTTTCCCTTATATGGCAAAAGAAATATGGGATTTTATCCTTCCAGCACTTTATGAAAATGAAAAGCGTTTTATCAGGACAGTTGTATTGTCTTCAACATCTCTTTTTATATTGGGCGCAGCATTTTGTTTGTTTGTTATAATGCCCATGGTTGTCAGATTTGGATTAAGTTTTTCGTCCGGTAACATAAATCCGATGTTCGGAATTTCAAATATGATCAATCTTACATTTATTATGGCCCTTGCATTTGGTTTAATGTTTCAGGCTCCTTTGATTACAGTATCTCTTGTCAGGGCTGGTGTTATTTCATATGAATCTCTCAGTAATATGCGTCCGTATATTGTTGTAATTATCTTAATCCTTGCAGGAATCTTTACTCCGCCTGATATAGTGAGTCAACTTATGCTCGGGATACCTACATATCTTCTGTTTGAAGCAGGATTATTTATTGCAAGGTTAAATAACAAAAAGGTGAAGAATGAGTGATAAGTATATAGATATTGATTTTGCAAAACTTGATATAGAACGTCAAAAACGCAGAGGTTGTTCTGAAACGGTATTTTGTGAGAGTAAAACAAGTGAACAACTTATAAAAATATTTACTGTTCTTAAAAATCAAGGACAAAATGTAATAGGAACAAGAGCTTCTTTAGAACAGGCACAGGCTGTAAAGAAAATTTTTGCGGATGTTAGTTATAATACGGAAGGACGAGTTTTAACATTAGTGCAAAATCAACAGGAACTTGTTGGTGAAGTTGCGATTTGTACTGGAGGTACAGGAGATATTCCTGTTGCAGAGGAGGCTGCTGCTGTTGCAAAATTTTTTGGGAGTAACGTTAAAAAATATTATGATATGGGTGTTGCAGGGATACACCGATTATTTGATAAAATTGAAGATATAAGAAAAGCGAATGTTATTATTGCTGTTGCAGGCATGGAGGGTGCTCTTGGCGGAATTATTGCTGGACTTGTTGATGTCCCTGTGATTGCTGTTCCTACGTCTGTAGGTTATGGCAGTTCTTTCAATGGTTTGTCCGCACTTTTAACCATGCTTAACAGTTGTGCGGAAGGTCTTACTGTTGTTAATATAGATAACGGGTTTAATGCCGGTTATAGTGCGTCACAAATAAATAAACTTATAGTGAAAGGGAAATAAATGGATTTATATTTTGAATGTATATCGGGAATTTCTGGCGATATGTCTGTTGCGGCTCTTTTGGACTTGGGCGCTGATAGAGACAAGCTGGATAAGGCTTTGAAATCAATGAATCTTGATAATGAATTTACATATAATATTTCTAAAAAGGCTGTAAATTCTATTACTGCAACGGATTTTGATGTAATTCTTCCTGCCCATCAACATGAATGTGGACATCATCATGAACATAGAAATCTTAATGATGTTTGCGCAATAATTGATAATAGTGACATAACAGATGGTGCCAAAAAACTTGCAAAAAGAATTTTTAAGATTGTCGCTGAAGCTGAAGCTAAAGTTCATGGAAAAAATATTGATGAAGTGCATTTTCATGAAGTTGGAGCAATTGATTCAATAGCTGATATTGTTAGTTTTTCAGTGCTTTTTGATGATTTGGCCCCTGAGAATGTATATTTTTCAACACTTACAGATGGTCAAGGTTTTGTAGTATGTCAGCATGGCAAAATCCCCGTTCCTGTTCCTGCGGTTTGTGAAATAGCTTCTGCTTATAAATTACCTTTAAAGATTTCTGATAATAACGGGGAAATGGTCACTCCTACAGGTGCAGCTATTTGTGCTGCTATATATTCTGGAGAATCTTTACCGGATGAATTTATTATAGAAAAAGTTGGTTATGGGGCAGGAAAAAGAAACTACGAAAACCCTATTTTAAGAGTGATGTCAATAAAGAGAAAAGGAGAATAACTATGCATTTAGGAAATGGTATTATTTTGTCCGGTTACCGGAATTCCAATGTTAGCTGTTGCAGCTGTCACGGCTTTTTATGCGTTCAAAAAATCTAAGAAAAATTTTTCAAAGGATAAAATTGCACTGTCTGTTGTTGCAACGGGGTTGGTTTTTGCCTTGCAGATGATAAATTTTGCAATTCCTTCTACCGGCTCAAGCGGGCATATTGTTGGAGGTATTTTACTTTCTATACTATTAGGACCTTATGTTGCATTTCTTGCGATGTGTTCTATTCTATTGGTTCAGTCTGTTTTTTTTGCAGATGGTGGACTTCTTGCATCAGGCTGTAATATCTTTAATATGGCTTTTTTAGCTTGTTTGGTTGCTTATCCTCTTGTGTATAAACCGCTTGCCGATAAAAATAAAGCCGTTTGGGGTACAGTTTTATCTTCTGTCGTTGCACTTCAACTGGGTTCTATTGCTGTTGTTTTAGAAGGTTTTTTGTCTGGATCTATTGCGATTTCCCAGATTATGAATTTTACTTATTTGATGCAGTCTATACATTTTGTGATTGGAATAGCAGAGGGATTAGTTACTGCCGGAATTGTAGTATTTGCAAAATTTGTTGATAGTAAAAAATTATCATATCTATTTGGTCTAATATCTTTATTGCTGGCGGGTGTAATTTCTCAATATGCTTCTCAAAAACCTGATGGATTGGAATGGTCTTTGCTTAATATTTCTGAATCTGTTGTTATGCAGACTCAGGGTGTTCTTTATAATATGGCTGAAAGCATACAGGCAAAATCTTCTGTGTTTTTGAATCTGCCGTTTACATTCGGAAGTATTGCCGGCCTTTTGCTTGTTATAGTTATAATGTTTAGTATATGCCATTTAATTAATATAAAAACGGTTAAAGAAAATGCAGAATAAATTTGACAATTTAAAAAAGAATTTACTAAAATTGAAAGAGCAGGGGTTATGCCTTGCTCTTTCAGGCGGAATAGACAGTTCCTTATTACTTTACTTATGTAAAGATCTTGGAGTCCTGGTGATTACTATTCATTCTGATTTTCAGACCGAAGATGAAATCCAATTAACAAAGCAATTGTGTACTAAATACGGAATACGCCAGATAGTTTTATCAATTGATGTTTTTCAAAATCCTTTTATTATAAATAATCCTAGAGATAGATGTTATCATTGTAAGAAAATGATGTTTGAGAAAATAATTCAGGTAGCATCAGAGAATGGTTGTAAGTTTGTACTTGACGGAACTAATTTTGATGATTTAAAGGTTTATCGTCCTGGAAGAAAGGCTTTGGCTGAACTTGGGGTTATTTCGCCTTTTGCAGTGTATGAAATTACTAAAAGTGAAATAAGAGAATATGCAAAACAATGCGGGTTGGACATGTTTAATAAGCCGTCTGTTCCTTGTATGGCCACAAGATTTCCTTATGAAGAGAAACTTATAAAATCAAAAATTTTTCTTGTAGCCGAAGCTGAAAAAATATTGAAAAAGGAAGGTTTTGAATGCTGTAGATGCAGACTACATGATTCTATTGCAAGAATTGAAATTTTACCAGAAAAATTTCAATTCTTTATGAGTAAAAAAGATTTAATAGTCGCTTCATTAAAATCATTAGGTTTAAAATATATTACTCTTGATTTGGAGGGATTTAGAAGCGGGAGTATGGATTTATAAAGCGACATTCTTTTTCCTAAATTTTTATAAATTTTGTTTTAGGTTGTTTACAAATCGGGCAAACATAAGAATCAGGTTCTTTTGTTATATCCCCTTCATATATATATCCGCAAATGATGCATTTATATGCAAGTTTGGTATTATTTTGAAGATTTTCCTCTATATATGTCGGAGCTGTCTTCGGACTTTTCCCTTTTTTTACGTTATGGTAATAGGCATAAGTCATAGGAATCTGGTCATTTAGTAAATCTCCGTCAACAATCTTTCCGAGAAAAATGGTATGCGTATCAGTTTCCATTTGATTTATAACATCGCATATAATATATCCTGTAGAATCTGCTATTATGTCAAGTCCGTCAATTTCTTTTATAGCAATATCTTTAAATTTTTCGGTATCTCTTCCTGATGTAAAGCCAAAAACCGGAATAATTTTATCACTAACATCTACTCCAAGAATTGATAATGCAAATTTTTTGGAGTCTTTAATGCATTTGTTTGTATAATTATCGTGGTTAATGCTAACTGCAATAGTGTCATGAGTTACCTGCATTGCGCTGTTTGCTATACAGCCGGTAGGTTTCCCATTATCTACTGTTGATACTACATAAACTCCATACGATAAATTTTTTAGTATATTATTATTCATTAGGTGCCCCCTCCTGCAGTTTTTATTATTATATCATAAAAATTTCAATACAAAATTAGTTTTTGAGTTTTTAAATTTACCTTGTTGTTGGATGCATATTTTTGTTTATTTCGGTTTAATCTGTATGTACCAATAACTTAAGGAGGTTTTATGTTTTATAATGTTTTAAAAGCAAAAGATTTAATAGATCTTGAGGATGGTAAATTTGAGCGAAAAATTTTAATGGAAAATAATAACAGTAATTTAAGTGTTATTGCCATTAAAAAAGATGAAATAATTGATACTCATACTTCGACATGTGATGCCGCTGTTTATGTTATTGACGGAAAAATTGAATTACATTTTGATGCGCAGAAATTTGAAGTTAATAAAGACGAAATTTTGATGTTCAAAAAAGATGAACAGCATAAAGTTCTTGCTTTAAAGGATAGTAAATTTCTTTTAATTAAGATATAAGGAGATATTATGGTGAACTTACCAAATTTAGATAAGATTACAGAAAAATTTATTAAAGAAGTTTCAGAAAAGAACGGTAAGCCTTTATATGAACTTTCCCCGAAAGATGCTCGTAATTTTTTATCTGATTTACAGAAGGCAACACACCAGGAGTTGAATGCAGATATTCTGGATGTTGAGATTCCGACTGAAGAAGCAGGAACCGTAAATGTAAGATTTGTTAAACCACAGGGAAATTTTGAAACACTTCCTTTAATCGTATATTGTCATGGTGGCGGATGGGTTATGGGAGATAAAGATGTTTTTGATATGACAATAAAAACAATATCTATTCATACAAAGTCTATTGTAGCATTTGTTGAATATTCCCGCTCTCCAGAGGCAAAATATCCTGTGGCCATTAACCAGATTTACGGTGTGCTGAAATATTTATCCGTTAATGGCTCCTCATATAATATTGATGCAAAGCGGATTGCAATTGTCGGTGATAGTGCAGGCGGCAATATGGCTGCTGCTGTTGCCTTAATGGCTAAGAAAAATAATGATATAAATTTATGTTTTCAGGCTTTAATTTATCCTGTAACTGATGCGGATATGAGTTCAGAATCTTATAATGATTTCGAAAATGGGCCCTGGCTTTCTAAAAAGGCCATGGAATGGTTTTGGGATGAATATTTGACTGATAAAAAGGATAAAGATGATATGTGTGTTTCTCCTTTAAAAACGGATATTAAAGATTTGCAAGGTCTGCCACCTGCATTGGTTATCGTTGCGGAAAATGATATTCTTCGGGATGAAGGGGAAGAATATGCAAGAAAGCTTATTGCTGCAGGTGTTGACACTGCTTGTGTTAGAATCAATAATACCTGTCATGATTTTTTGATGCTTAATGCTCTGAGAGAAAGTAAGGCTACAAAAGCGGCATATAAATTGTTATGTAAATTTTTAAAACATGCTTTGCATTAAAATATTTATATAAAACAAGAGGGATTAATTACCTCTTGTTTTTATGTGGAGTGCTCGAAGCGAATTTATTACAGCAATAAGGGTTACACCGACATCTGCAAATACTGCACCCCACATTGTCATAAAACCAAATGCTCCAAGTATCAAAAATACTACTTTGACACCTATCGCAAAAATGATATTTTGTTTAACAATACTCATTGTTCTTTTTGAAATTTTGATTGCTGTGCTGATTTTAGAAGGATTATCATCCATTATAACAATGTCTGCGGCTTCTATTGCAGCATCAGATCCTAATCCCCCCATTGCGATTCCGACATCAGAACGAGTCAGGACAGGAGCATCATTTATTCCGTCTCCTGCAAAAATTACATTTTTATTTTTCGGTTTTTCATTTATTAATTCTTCTATTTTTTCAACTTTATCATCTGGTAAAAGCTGGGCATAAATGTTTGTTATTCCAAGTTGTTTCCCTACGGCTTCTGCAGTTTTTAAGGAGTCTCCTGTAAGCATTACAATTTTATTCGCCAATTTTTTTAAAGAAATTATTGCATTGTAAGACTCAGTCTTTATTTCGTCAGAAATTGTGATATGACCTAAATATTCATTATTCTTAGCTACATAAATGATGGTACCTGATTTATCAATTTCAGGGTGTTGAATGTGATATTTTTCTAATAATTTGCTATTTCCTGCCAAAATTACATTATTATCAATATTTGCCTCTATGCCATTTCCGGCGATTTCTCTAACATTAGAGATTTTTTTGCTTGAATCTTTGTTATATGCCGCCTTTAATGAAACAGCAATTGGATGATCAGAGTAATATTCTGCTAACGTCGCAAGTTCAAGCAATTCATCTTTGCTTATATTTGCCTCTGGGTTAACTTCAGTTACTGCAAAATTTCCTTTAGTAAGTGTTCCTGTTTTATCAAATACAACTGCGTAAGGATTTGATAATGCCTCAAGATATGTACTGCCTTTTACTAAAATTCCGTTTTTTGAGGCTCCGCCAATCCCTGCAAAAAAGCCTAGAGGAACAGATATTACTAGAGCACAAGGACAAGAAATTACAAGAAATGTCAGGGCTCTCTCTATCCACAAGACAAATTCTCCTCCTATAATCAGTGGTGGTATAAATGCAAGTAATAATGCACCAGACACAACAAGCGGGGTGTAATATTTTGCAAATCTTGTTATAAAATTTTCTGTCTTAGCTTTTTTAGAACTGGCGTGTTCTACTAATTCTAATATTTTAGAAACAGTTGATTCTCTAAACTCTTTTGTAACTCTTATTTTTATAAGTCCATTCGTATCTATGCATCCGCTTATTGCATTACTGCCCTGCTTTATAATTTTAGGTGCAGATTCTCCAGTAAGCGCAGAGGTATCAACAGTTGCCTCTCCTTCAATTATAATTCCGTCTAAAGGAATTCTTTCTCCCGTTTTCACTATAATAATATCATCCATGTTGATTTCATCAGGAGATTTTTTAATTATTTTACCGTTATCTTCAATGTTTGCATAATCGGGACGTATATCCATTAATTTGGTAATTGAATTTTTCGATTTTTTAATTGCTCTATGCTGAAAGTATTCTCCTATCTGATAGAGTATCATAACCATTACGGCTTCAGGATATTCATGTATTGCGATAGCTCCAAGGGTGGCTATCCCCATAAGAAAATTTTCATCAAAAATTTTCCCTTTCACAATATGCTTAAATGCTTTTGATAACACATCTCCACCGGCAATTAGATACGCAATCATAAATATCGAAAATTTTATTGTTTCTGGGGTATCAAGCAATATGGCTATAATAAATATAAGTATGGCTGCAAAAATTTTCATTACTGGCATCGATTCGTCACAGTGTTCGTGGTTGTGTTCATGTTCGCACATAGTTTCTTCCTTATAAAACTGAATCTATTAATATTATAATTGAACAACTGTTCAATTGTCAAGATTATGTTTGCTTTTCTTAAATAAAGTTTACACAATTGAGCAACTGTTCAATTTATACTATAATTAAATTGTTATGGAAGATAAACGTTCGGATTGTGAAGCTGTTAATATAGATATTGTAAACATGGTTAAGCCAAATATGCCTGATATGAATCTGCTGTATGAACTTTCCGATTTTTTTAAGGTAATGGGGGATGGAACAAGGATACAGCTTCTTTGGGCTCTTGAAGAAAGTGAAATGTGTGTAGGGGATCTTGCGGTCCTGTTAAATATGACAAAGTCTGCAGTATCCCATCAGTTAAAAGTTTTAAGGGGAGCGAAACTTGTGAGAGCCCGAAAAAAAGGAAAAAATGTGTACTATGCTTTAGATGATTATCATGTAAAAAGTATATTGGAAAAAGCTCTTGAACATATTGGAGAATAGTTTTAATCCGGTGTAATCCCAATTTTTAAACAATTATCTGTTTTTTTCTCAAATATTTTATAAGCTTCTTTTATTTTGCTTAAAGGTAATTTATGAGTAATTAAAAAATCCGTATTGATTGTTCCTGCACTAATCAATTCCAATAACTTCTTACAATTAACCGCATCAACTCCGCCTGTTTTAAAAATAAGATTTTTCCCATACATTTGTGGAAGTGGCAGAATTTGATTTTGTTCATACATTGCGACTACTGCAACTATGGCATTTGCGCGTGCAATTTTCCATGCAAGTTCAAATGTGTTTTCTCCTCCTGCAGCTTCGATTACTCCATCAGACCCGCGTCCTGAAGTTAAGTCTTTTATTGCTGCTTCAATATCTGTTTTTGCTGGATTAAGCGTGATATCTGCAAGTTTTTCTTTTCTTACCAGTTCTAATCTGTTATCATCAATATCTATAGCAATAATTTTTTTTGCATTAAAAGTTTTAGCACTTAGCATTGAACATAAGCCGACGGGACCTGCTCCTATCACTACGATGGTATCATCAGGTGTTATTTCACATAATTCTGCTCCCCAGTATCCGCTTGATAAAATATCTCCAACAAATAAGGCATTTTCATAACTTAGATTATCTGGAAGTTTCGCTAATCCGCAATCCGCATAGGGAACTCTTACATATTCGGCTTGGCACCCGTCGATGGAACATCCTAATTCCCAACCACCGTTTTCACAGTTATTTATAAACCCTTTTTTACAGAAAAAACATTCCCCGCAAAATGTTTCACAGTTTGCAGCAACTCTGTCTCCTACTTTAAGGTCTTTGACATCTTTACCTATTTCAACAATTTCTCCGACAAATTCATGTCCTAGTGTTGTTTCTGGAATTGCCTTCGGAACAAAACCGTTAATTATGTGCAAATCACTTGTGCAAATTGTTGATAATGTTACCTTTACTATTGCATCTCTGGGATGCAGGACCGTAGGAATTTCTTTTGATATTAATTCAATTGTACTGTCTTTATGCCAGATTAAAGATTTCATATTTTTATTTTTTCATAACTTTAAATAAATAGCAACATCAGTTTTTTTATTATATTATCTTATTTGAGAGGTGCTATATATGGTGGCTGAATTTTTTGAAAATATCGGGATGGCGGATTGGGCAGTTGATGCTGTAGTAGATAGCTTTGCTGTTTTACCGTTTTTGTTCGTAATATTTTTACTTGTTGAATTTTTTGAATTTTACTTTTCTGATAAAGTCAATAAATTTATGAAATCATCACAAAAAAGCGGACCTATAATTGGTAGTATAGCTGCGATTATTCCTCAATGCGGTTTTTCTGTTATTGCAAGTACTTTGTATGTAAGGCATTTCATAACTAGAGGGACTCTGATTGCGATATATCTGGCAACTTCCGATGAGGCTATCCCGGTATTGCTTTCTAATCCTTCCCAGTATCATTTTATATTACCTATAATTTTTATAAAACTCATTGTCGCAATTATTGCCGGATATCTTGTGGATATTATCTTTAAACAGGACGAAGAAATGCCTGTTTCAACGACAGAAACGCATGTCGATACAGGATGTTGTAATCACGAAATATTAACTCATAAAAGACGAAGTCTTATTATTCATCCGTTTAAGCATACGTTAAATATTTTTGTATTCATTCTATTGATAACTCTTGTTTTAAATTATTTTATAAGCGTAGACGCTATTAGTAATCTTTATTCTAATAATTCTTTGTTTTTTAAAATAATTCAGCCTGTTATCACGGCCTTTATAGGTTTGATACCAAATTGTGCTGTTTCTATTGCAATAACTTTAATGCTTATAAAAGGTTCTATATCATTTGGTTCTGCTATGGCTGGTTTAATGTCTAATGCAGGATTAGGTTTCCTTGTTTTGATTAAGGCAAATAAAATAAAAGATACTTTAAAGATTATTGCAATTCTTCTGGGAATAAGTATTATAAGCGGTATTTTTCTGCAATTTTTATATTAAATATTTGCTCCGCCTGTTGTCATTTTTCCGAAGACATTTGCACCTCCGTCTTTTTCGCGGATAACCTGCATGACAAATTCGTTAGCTTCTTTATCTCTGGCAATTGCTTCTTTAATTTTAATCATTTCTTCGTAGCTTAATTTTTTAAATGAAGCATTTTGGCTGTATTTTAGATATTTTTTGAATTTTTCCTGTGTTTTAAAATCGAATCCGGGTAGTTTCATCTTTAAGGAATACCATAAATAAAATTCTCTAAGAAGCATATAATAATCAATTTCTTTATCGCTTATTATAAATAAAGGTTTTGTTATAAAAATTGTTCCCTGACCGGTAATGATGTTAATATAAAGGGCTTTTATTCCATGTAATTCTGTTATAAGTCCTGTGTGTTCATTAACTTTTTCAAGAAGTTTGGTAGCATTTTTAATTTTAAATACCTTTGTCCCCTGCGCTTCTATATAATCAAGAAGTTTTTGAGGGTTATTATTTGTGGTTTTAATTATATCCGTAACATTTTTTTGAACTGTTGATATTACTTCTAATGTCTTAGCATTTAATGTCATAATTTCAGTTGATGAAATTATGGTTTTTGACATATCATCGCCAAAAGATTTTTTTAGTAATTTTTCAAGAGTTTTTGCTCTGAATGTCAAAGCTAATCTTCTTATTTTTTGAGTTAGTTTTTTCATAGATAAAGTATAACCTATACAGAAGAAAAATTTTTCATACAAGAAATGTAAATTTTGTAACAAAATTTATGCGAGATGAAAAGTATTGAATTAAAAAGTTTTATTAAATATAGGGATTAGTTAAATCTGAGAGAGAAATGTTTATTAAGTTTGAATTCCAAACAAAATATCCGTTTAGTTATTACACCAACTTGCAAAGGAGGTGTAGTTAATGACTGTTGGGTTTAATGCTGATTTTGGAATGAATGTTAAGAAGTACCAACTTGCTAAAGGTAGTACTTTCTCAAAAACATTTACCAATTCGTCTATTCAATCGAAATGGGATAGTAGTGTATTTACTAATGTTAGCAATAATCCATTCCGTGGCGGAGCATCCTTAAATATAAGTTTTAATCAATTAAAGACCTCTGCGCCTCAACAGCGTGCTGAGTTGTGGGATCGTTTGGAAGCAAAAGCTATGCAGAATGCGCAGAAAGCTAATGCAAGTATTCAGCAGGGTTCTACACAGCAAACAGGTAGTGGTGGTGCTAAAGGTATTCTAAGTGGAATAAATTCACTTGCAGATGCGATCGGCAGTACTTTTAAGAAAAAAGATTCAACATCTGCCGATGGTAAGGCTGCTCTTGATAAGATGAATCAGGCTGGTAGTATAGAAGAGTTAAAACCTGCGGTTGATCAAGCCGTTACTGAGCAAAAAAATGTCCAAAGGCAGGAAACACAATCAAATAATGATGTAAAAGTTGCGAATAAAGACGCAGATAATGCTCGAAAGAGCAAAATGCAAACAGAAGAAAATGTTAATCAGAGCCAAGAAACTTTAGAGACAAATAAAGGTATACATGACGAGACTAAAAACAAAGTTCAGCAGGCACAAGATAAGTTGACCAATGCTACTAATAATGTTAAAAATGCTGAACAAGCATTAGATGCAGCTAGGAGTGCTGCTACAGCGGAAAATCCGAATACTGCAGCAATAAATAAGGCTCAAGCTGATTTACGAGCTGCTCAACAAGAAGAAGCTCAAGCTAAAAAGGATTTAGAAGCGGCAAAACAAGAAGAAGCTCAAGCAAGTGAAGCGGTAGATCAGAGTGAAACTCAGGTAAACAATGCCGAACAACAAGATTCTAATGCTGCAAATCAGGTTGAAACTACTGAGGCTCAGGCTGATGACGCGATTCAAACAAACAAAGAAGTCACTCAAACAAATCAAGAAATGACTGCTGGTATAGAAGATGGAAAGCAAAAACTTGACCAGATGGAGGGACAAACTGCAGATGCTACTTCTGAAACTGCGAATAATCCCTCTGAAGAACTTCAAAATGCAGGAATATCTCAAGGAACAGGTGCGTTAGAACAGCGGAACGGTCAATATTACTGCAACGGTTATCAAGTTTCTGAAGCTCAGTATAAAGCTGCTCAGTCAATGGATCAAAATGTTGTTAATGCAGGATTCTCACCGGGATCAACAACGGATGTATATGTAAATGGCAGTGATGAACCAAAAACATTTACAGTTCAGGAAGGGAAATATCTGGTCAATGGTCAGGAAGTTGATTCAAATACCTTCCTTCAAGAATATAATTCAGCAAAAGCTAATGAAGAAAGTGGTACAGGACAGGATATTTCATTGATTAATGATGATTATTCCAAATATAGTTCTCCTCAGTCTGCAAAGGAGCAATCTATTGCGCACAATGATACCCCTGCTGTTTCTTCAGGCAATTATGATCAAGATTCTTTAGAAGCAAAAAATGGGACAGTAGATGAGAATTTTAAGGCTAAAATGGAAGCACAAGAAGCCTTGGAACGGTCTTTGATTCGGAGTAAGAGCGGACATAAGATTAAAAGCTAAATATTAAATTTGTATAAAGATTGTAAAAAATACACTTGCTTTTTACAGGTGTTTGCGTTAAAATGTAATTGTGAAATAATTCACGAATTTGATTTTTGTTTACCATTTCTGTTAAGATTAAGGAATTGCAAAAGTTTTAGGCGTGTGGAAAAGATTTCAAAAAACAAAATTTGTTATAAAAAGGAGAAAAACTTATGGCAACAAAAAGCAAAAAAACAGTTGAAAACCTTGAAAAGACTTTGAATAAGTCTGTTTTGGTTGACAACGCCGAGCAATTGGAATTGCTTATTGAAAGAGTTAAGAAAGCTCAGAAAATTTATTCAACATTTACTCAGGAACAAGTGGATGCAATCTTCAAAGCTGCTGCTACGGCTGCAGATAAAGCCCGTATACCTTTAGCCAGAATGGCTGTTGAAGAAACAGGTATGGGAGTTCTTGAAGATAAAATTATTAAAAACCACTTCGCATCAGAATATATCTACAATAAACATAAAAATGCGAAAACCTGCGGTATTATTAAAGAAGATAAGACTAACGGTATTAAAATAGTAGCAGAACCTTTAGGTGTTATTGCAGGTATCGTTCCTACAACTAACCCTACATCTACTGCAATATTTAAAGCTTTAATTGCTTTAAAAACAAGAAACGCAATTATCTTTTCACCGCACCCTAGAGCAAAAGAATGTACTATTGCTGCGGCAAAAGTAGTTTTGGAAGCTGCTGTTAAGGCAGGTGCTCCTGAAGATATTATCGGTTGGATTGATGTTCCTTCAATTGATCTTTCAAGCCAGTTGATGAAACACCCTTCAATTGCTTGTATCGTTGCAACAGGTGGTCCGGGAATGGTTAAAGCTGCTTACTCTTCAGGTAATCCTGCTTTAGGTGTAGGTCCTGGTAATGCTGCAGCTGTTATTGATGAAACTGCAGATATTCAAATGGCTGTTTCTTCAATCCTTATGTCAAAAACATTTGATAATGGTATGATTTGTGCTTCTGAACAATCTGTTGTTGTTGTTGATAAAGTATATGAAGAAGTAAAAAAAGAATTTATCTACAGAGGTGCATATCTTTTAAGTGCTGCTGATGAGAAGAAAATGATTGCTCTTCCATTCATTGATCCTAAACGTGGAACAGCTCATCCTGATATCGTTGGTCAGAGTGCGCACAGAATTGCAGAACTTTCAGGTTTTGAAGTTCCTGAAAATGCAAAAATTCTTCTTGCTGAAAGACCTTCTGTTGATTGGGAAGATCCTTTCTCTAGAGAAAAATTGTCTCCGATTTTGACAATGTATAAAGCAAAAGATTTTGAAGATGCTGCAGAAATGGCTTATGAACTTGTTTCTAAAGGAGGAGCAGGTCATACTGCAGATCTTTATACTGATGCCCGTCATCAAGATAGAATTGACAGATATGCTGAAAAAATGCCTACTTGCAGAGTATTGATTAACTCTCCATCAGCACAAGGTGGTATCGGTGATTTGTACAACTTTAAATTAGAACCGTCACTTTCTCTTGGTTGTGGTTCTTGGGGTAAAAACGCTATCTCAGGTAACATTGGTGTCGAAAATTTATTGAACTACAAGACGGTTGCAGAAAGGAGAGAAAACATGCTCTGGTTCAAAGTTCCACCTAAAGTTTACTTCAAGAGAGGTGCTGTTGATTTAGCTCTTCGTGAACTTCAAGGTAAAAAACGTGCCTTTATTGTAACTGACAGATTCTTGTTCAATTCAGGTGCAGTATATAATATTACCAATGTATTGGATGAAATCGGTATTGATTATCAAATCTTCTTTGATGTTAAACCGGATCCTACATTATCAACTATTAGACAAGCTATGGATATCATCAGACCTTATGAACCGGATGTATTCATTTCATTAGGTGGCGGTTCTCCTATGGATGCTGCTAAAATTATGTGGTTGATGTATGAACAACCAGATACTGACTTCTCTGATATTTCAATGAGATTTATGGATATCAGAAAGAGAATTTGCAGAATTCCTGATTTAGGCAAGAAAGCGATGATGGTTGCTATTCCTACTACTTCAGGAACAGGTTCTGAAGTTACTCCGTTCTCAATTATTACGGATGATGAAACTCACGTTAAATATGCAATTGCTGATTATGCCTTAACTCCAAATATGGCAATTATCGATCCTAACTTTGTTGACGGTATGCCAAAAGGCTTAACTGCAGCATCTGGTATTGATGCATTAGTTCACTCTTTGGAAGCTTATGTATCTTCTATGGCTACTAACTTCACTAATTCAAATGCTTTGGAAGCTAGTAAGTTAGTATTCAGATATTTAGAAAGATCATATACTGAAGGTGCTAATGATCCTATAGCAAGAGAAAAAATGCACTATGCAGCAACTATTGCTGGTATGGCATTTGCTAACGCATTCTTAGGATTGTGCCATTCAATGGCTCACAAATTGGGTGCTATGTTTAATGTCCCTCACGGTGTAGCTAACGCATTGTTGATCAGACAAGTTATTAAATATAACGCTACAGATTGTCCTAAGAAACAAGCAATCTTCCCTCAATACAGATTCCCTAATGCTAAGGCTAAATATGGCCAGGTTGCAGATGAATTAGGCTTGGGTGGTAAGAATGATGATGAAAAAGTTGAATTGTTAATTGAAGCAATCGACAAGTTAATGAAGGCTGTAAATCTTCCAAATTCAATCAAAGATTTTGGTGTTACAGAAGCTGAATTTAACGAAAAATTGGATGAAATGGTTGAATTGGCATTTGATGATCAATGTACAGGTGCAAACCCAGCATATCCTCTAATGACTGATATCAAACAAATCTATCAGGATGCTTTTGAAGGTATCGTAAGAGATTATTATCCAACTTCAAAATAATGATTTTTAATCTCAAAAAAAGAACCATCAATTCGATGGTTCTTTTTTGTTGGCAAAAAAAATTTTGTTTTGATTTAATATAAATATGAATATAAATAACAGCATGCAGTATAATCCTGCTTTCGGAATAAAATTAAATACTAAAGATGTGCTAGAGGTTACTACTTTAAAAATTCTGAATAATAATGGTTTAAATGGGGTCCGTGATGTTATTTTGAAATTAAATCCTAAGTCTGAAAATCGTATTGGGAATAAAGGTTTCAAAGGTCAGGCTCAAATTATCGGTGCTAAAATTATGCAGAAGTATCCTCAGATAAAACTTGCAACTGAGAAAATTAATTCTCATTATACAAGTGATTTCAAGAAATCCAAACATTTTCAGGAAATGTACAAGAATATTTTAGATACACTTGGAAATGAAATTGATATCGTAATATAAAATAACAGGAATTTTTAGACTCCTGTTATTTTATGTTGTTATTATATCTTATATGTTTATGCTTTATATTCACTAAGCAAATCTTCGAAATTTAGGACTTTCTTTTGTGCATCAGCATTTAATTCTTTTAAATATTTTGAGGCTTGTTTTTGAGCATATGATAATCCGTCTATATAAGGATTCCTAGCTGGTTCTCCTTGCCATATATGAACTTTTGGATAATCAGGGAACGAGTCTGCTATCTCTTTATATTCTTGTCTTTTTTGTGCTGCGGTTTTATCATATACCGTTACAGAACCTCTTGCAGAAACTAGATTATCTCCGTAAATCTGACGTTCAAGATACGATTCTCCGTCATTATAGTATTGCTTGTTAACTAATTCTTTCCTATTTTTAATTATTCCGTCTTTTTCATATTGTAGTTGCGTGTAGTTCCCGTTTTTGGCCATAATATATGGTTTATCGTTTCCAACTTGTTTCATATAAATCATATCGGCTTTACCGCCGTAAATCCATTCTTTGTGCAAGATCCCTTTATCCTGAGTTTTTACTAAAATTTTGCCAGTTTCAGGCTCTGTAAAACTTCTTTCTATTGTCCCATCAGCAAATTTCTTTTCATTAACTTTTAAATCTTCAATATTTTTACCGATAACCTTCGCTATATTCATTCTAGGTCTTGAAGCTTTCAGCTCTAATTTGGCTTTTTCTGCGGCTTCTTTTGCAATTCGAGCTTCTTCTTCCGTTTTTTTAGCAGCATCTATCGCAGCTTGCTTTTTTGCTTCAATAGTCCTGGTATATTTTGTAGAACTTCCATCCGCAAAGTAATGATAATTATCTTGTTGATCAAGTGAGTGTTTAATATGTCTATGTTCCAGAGGGTTTTTCAGCATATTTTCTGCTGAGCTATTAAGTTTGAATTCATTATAGACTCTGTCTTGAATCGCATTATGTTTTATAAATTTTTCATTTCCAATATTTTTTAGATATTCTAATTCTTTGTGTTCCAATATGCCAGAAGGATTGTAATCTTTAGAGAGTTTTGTTGTAGTCTTGGAGCACCAGTATATAGTGTGTTCTTTGTCTATTTTGACATTATTTCCTCCAAAGACATTGGAGTTGTTGCCTCTTGTAATTTTTTTTGTTCTCCATATATTGGTGACTCCATCTTCGGTTATACTGGTTTTTATAGTCCCATCAGGCAATGTTTCCACTGTAGCAAGGGCTTCTTTCCCTGCGACGTTAATTCCCCTTTCCATTTTTATAATTCCGGTTGCAGGATCTGTCATTACCTGTGTCATTCTTTTTTGAACTGCAGGAATTGCAGTATAAGTTTTTTTTGTCCCATTTGTAAATAATCTCTTAACAAGATTTAATCCAACTCGTAAACCCATTTTTTAATTTCCCCTTTGTTGCTTATTTATATAAAAGTTTTAGAGATAGAAATATTGCTAATATGTTAACATAATTTTACATTTTTATTAAAAAATAGATTTTTTATGGCTGTCTGTACCACCTGTCATAAACATTTTAAATTGTTTGATTAGTTTTTCAAGACTTGGTTTTACTGCATTTATGTATTCTTGATCCCATTTTGAGTATTGATAATTTCCTTCTGCTCCGTTAATCCCATTAGCTTTTAGAAATTGAAAGAAGTCCGGATTGATTTTGTCGGGAGTAATTATTGGATGAGCCCAAGATAGGATTCCTCCGGCATTAAGAACTTTTTTAGTTTCTGAAACATGATTATGAGAAGCAAAGCCTTTCATTAATGTTTGAAGCTCTTTGTCGAATGGATTAAATCCAAGTCCTACAGCCTCAAAAGCCGGATGAGGCTCTTTATAGCCATGAAATAAAAATTCACAGCCTGAAACAAATTTGAAATTTTTATATTTATCTGGCTCTTGTGAAATCAATGCAATAACTTCTTTAGTGCTGTCAACTTTATCGTGATCGGTTATTGCCGCAGAAAACGGAGGTAAACCGTCGTTAGATTTTCCCGATTTAAAAATTTTATTTGCCCAGTCTCTGCATTGTTCGAGAAATTCTTTTGGAGTCAAATGCCCATCGGATGCCCTTGTGTGAAGATGAAAATTGGCTCTGAAATTCTCTCCTACTTCATATTGAAATGTTTTTAGTTTATTAATAATATTTTTTAATTCCATCGGACCTGCTACAGATTCTAAATCTTCTATTTTACATTTAATTCCGAAAGAATCTTTTAAACCATTCTGTAACGCTTGTTTATATGCCAAATCCTTAGGGTGTATGTTTATCCCATTAAAAGAAGTTTGTTTGTCTAAGTTTAATGTTACTTTCATATTTGAATATTACTATTAAAATGATATTATATCATCAAAGTTTCGGAAATAATAAAAAACATTATGAGCAGAGTTTTTTAGTAATTTAAATTTTCCTTTAAAATATTCTTGCTGATGTGATGGAGTGAAAATTTTGTCATTATCTGATAATATTGCGTGGTCAAAATTAAGGATTTTGTTATTATTAGTTGCGTAATCCTCTAATTTATTAATTTCGTCCAAACAACTTTCAAAAGTTCTTTCTGAGGCGTTTTTGTTGAAGAATTCTAGCTCATTATTATCAAAGACCAGATATCTTTTTCTGAAATCCATATAGTTATCTAAGTTTAGGTCTTTAAAAATTTGTCTGATATGTTTAGGAATTCCAAAATATTCATCAGTTAAAAGTGGATTCCCGTTAATGGCAATTCTTAATTCAGTTTTCGGCAGTTTATCCTGTATAAGTCCTGCCATAAATACTCCTGCTGAATAAGCAATCAGATAATATGTTTTGTAATCGTTATAGTTAAAGTTGAATTCCGGGCTGGTATAATCCCAGCATATTAATATATCTTTTGACGATTGCATATTTTTAAACTGGATGTCATCGCATCCCCAACCGCTTAAAAATATTATGAGTTCATTTGAGTTGTTGTCAATAAGTTTTTGTTTCATAATTAGTTTTAAATTGTATATTATAATTATATATTAAAAATTCTATACTGAAAATAAATTAAGATTTATCTCATAAAATATTCGTAAGTTATTTGAGATATAGTCTTAATTATTTGTGCATTAGTACTGTCAGACATTTTTGAATCTTTAATCAAAACAGTTATATAATAAGTTGTGCCGTTAGGTAAAATAACAAAGCCCGCATCATTATCGGCAATTTTTATACCATCTTTTTTCCTGGAAGAACTTCCTGTTTTATGCCCAATGATAACCCCATCCGGAATTCCACCTTTTAGTTTGTCCATCCCTGTATTTGACTTTATCATAATTTCGTCTAGAAAAAGAACGGAATTTTTGGATAAGATATTCCCTTCGTGAACCAATTTCATTAATTTTGCTATATCCGCCGGAGAGGCTTTATTTAAATATTGTTTTTCTATGTTTTTATTCATTTCTTGTTCATTAACAGAGAGTTTTATATTGTAAAAACCTAAATCATGTATAAATTTTTCTACTTCCTGAATTCCACCTGTATATTTTATTAAAATATCGCAGGCATTATTGTCGCTTTGGGAAATTGTGTACTCTAAAAGATCTTTAATGCTTATTACAAAAGGATATGATTTATATTGGTTTAGCATTGGACTGTAAAGCGTTTCATCAACCATATTTTTTTCTACAGTTATTAATTGCGTTAACATTAAATATTTTGTTATCCTTTGCTCAATTTGAACGTGAAGTGACAGGTGAAAGAATTCGGGATAAATTTGCGGCATCAAAGAAAAAAGGGATGTGGATAAACGGAAAGCCACCAATGGGTTA